>CAVOXM010000011.1:0-193409 GCA_963700435.1 uncultured Flavobacteriaceae bacterium | reverse complement strand
ACTGGCGGCTTAAGTGTCGGGGCGGATATACTTTTAAATGGAAATAACGTCGTTCCTGACTATGTCTTTCAAAAATATTTTTTAGGCAGCTCAAAGTTAAATGAGAGCTATAATTTCTCCACTCTTGAGGAAATCGAAGCATTTATTAAGAAATACCACCATCTGCCCGGCATAAAATCCGCTGCCGAGGTCAAATTGGAAGGTTCTTGGAATTTAAGCGAATCGAACCTGCAAAACCTCGAAAAAATCGAGGAACTCTATTTGCACACCATTGATCAGGAGAAGCAGATCGACCGCCTCAATAAAGAGAACGACGAAATAGCAAAAGAATTGGAGTCCCTACGAAAGGAGCTGGAAGCCATTAAAAAGTTGATCAAAAAGACCCATTGAAAAAGCATTACTTCATACTTTTTTTTGCTGGAATGGCCATTTCCCAAGCCCAAACCGCCCGTACAACACGGGCAACCTTCGGGTGCATACCGATGGGCAAATGGGCTTCCATACCGACCTGATCAACGATGGTATTTTCGACGAAAACCAAGGCCTGGTGGGCTTTTACGGCGAGGCCGACCTCAATGTACTTGGGGCCTTTGCCCCTACCTTCAACGATGTGGAATTCGCCACCCTGGGGGCCACCTTGCTGGGAACCCCGGTGAACCTCACCAACAACGCCAATTTTGTGTCGGGCAATGTCTTCAGCCCCAGGGCCGACCCCAACGTCAACCTGAATTTTTTGGCCGCTGCCTTCTACAATGGCGAAGGCAACACCAACAAGGTCGATGGTTATGCCGCGGTTGCCCAACAGCAAAATTTTACCTTTCCCGTGGGCGATGCCACCCAATTACGGCCCCTGATCTTGAACTCGGAAGGCGTGAACGCCTTCGCCCAATGTGCCTATTTTTCCGAAAATCCCAACAATCCGGTGTCCATTGACGCCAATTTCGACACCGACAGCAAACCGGCCCAATTGGGGCCCATCAACACCCGGGAATTCTGGCGGTTGGAAGGCGATGTGGCCTCCACCATCCAGATCAGCTGGAACTTGGCCAGCAACATGGCCGCCCTCACCGATGACATCAATGCCATCATCCCTGTGGGCTATAGCAAGGCCGCGAACCAATGGGTAAGCCTCGGGAGTTCCGGTTCGGTGGGCACCTTGGAAGATGGCTTTACCATCTCACTTTCCTTTGTGCCCGACGATTACGAGGCGATCACCTTTGGTGCCCTCGGCGAGCCGACGGAACTGCTCGCCCTCGACAATTACCTGATCACGCCCAATGGCGATGGGATCAACGACTATCTGGAAATCCCGGAACTGGAACAATCTCCCAATAATTTGGTACGGATCTTCAATCGGTTGGGACTAAAAGTATTTGAACAGGCGAATTACACCAACCAATTTACGGGAATTGCCAACTCAGGTGCGGTGATCACGAATCGAAGCCGGACTCCCTCAAGGGGTATATTACTATATCGTATCCCTGTACGACCTTGATCTTGAATTTCAAGGATTTTTATACTTGGCAGATCGTTAATTGCACTTCATAACCATTGCTTTTTTTCAATTTTAATAAGATTTTTCCTGCCTTTTTGGTACTTCGTAAAGTTACCGTAATACCCGATAAAATGGGCGTTTTCGCTGTTGAAGCACCCTGCTATAAATCGGCCTTTTCCAACCTTTCTTTCTTTTTGCCAACAGATTTGCCCCACTTCACATACGGATACCCCCTGCTACACATCATTTATTATAGTACCTCATGGCATACGGATAACTTTATACCATTGAATGATTGGAAGTTAAGGTATTGCGGTTCGATGGATCAACGTCGATTTCCCAAAATCAATATCCCGAGAATTCAAAGCGAGCCATGACATTGAAGGGCATGGGCGCTACAAAAATGAAATTCCTTCAAAAAACATTGTAAGTACCCAAATCATAAAATGATGCGTTTGAACAAGTCTATTTTAATCCTACTACTTCTCTTTGCCCAAGCCGCAATCGCCCAATTAAAGGTGGGCGACAGCCCAGACCAAATCGATGGGGCTTCGCTGATAGAACTCGAAAGCCGCAACAAGGTCTTGGTCCTCTCCAGGGTCAATACTTCCTTGATGCAAAAAATAAAGCCTTTGGCCGGGGGCTTGGTCTATAATACCGACAAGGACTGCGTATTACCAATACGACGGCAACGACTGGAAAAGCCTATGTGAAGGCTCAGGCGGTGGCAACAATAATATTTCATTTACAGATAACGGTGATGGTACTTTCACCATCAACAATCCAAGTGGCACCTCCTTTACTTCAATAGACCTCACGGGACCACAAGGACCGATAGGATTAACAGGTCCCGCAGGCAATGACGGTGCCGATGGCGCTGATGGAGCAGTTGGACCACAAGGACCGATAGGATTGACAGGTCCGCAAGGGCCGCAAGGACCCGCAGGAAATGATGGTGCCGACGGAGCAGTCGGGCCTCAGGGACCTATAGGATTGACAGGTCCTGCAGGCAATGACGGTGCTGATGGCGCTGTTGGACCACAAGGACCTCAGGGACCCTCAGGAAACGATGGCGCTGTTGGACCGCAAGGACCGATAGGATTGACAGGTCCGCAAGGGCCGCAAGGTCCGGCAGGAAACGACGGAGCAGTTGGGCCTCAAGGACCTGCAGGGAACGATGGAGCCGATGGTACCGATGGCGCTGATGGAGCAGTCGGACCACAGGGACCGATAGGATTGACAGGACCGCAAGGACCCGCAGGAAACGACGGCGCTGACGGAGCGGTTGGACCACAAGGACCCGCTGGCAATGACGGAGCTGATGGTGCCGATGGTACTGACGGAGCAGTTGGGCCTCAGGGACCCATAGGATTGACAGGACCACAAGGACCCACAGGAAACGACGGCGCTGACGGAGCAGTTGGGCCACAAGGACCGCAAGGACCCGCAGGAAATGATGGTGCTGTTGGACCGCAAGGACCCGCTGGAAATGATGGTGCCGACGGAGCAGCTGGGCCACAAGGACCAGCAGGAAACGACGGCGCTGACGGAGCAGTCGGACCACAAGGGCCGCAAGGACCCGCTGGTAATGACGGTGCAGACGGTGCCGATGGTACTGACGGAGCAGTTGGTCCACAGGGACCGATAGGATTGACTGGACCCGCTGGAAATGATGGTGCCGATGGTGCT
The DNA here is from genome assembly GCA_963700435.1 of uncultured Flavobacteriaceae bacterium. GTDB lineage: Bacteria > Bacteroidota > Bacteroidia > Flavobacteriales > Flavobacteriaceae > Pelagihabitans. The sequence goes on along the minus strand of CAVOXM010000011.1, from coordinate 190,225 downwards.
GTTGGACCACAGGGGCCCGCAGGAAATGATGGTGCTGTTGGACCGCAAGGACCCAGGGCCCTGCTGGAAACGACGGCGCAGACGGTGCTGATGGCGTTGATGGCGCAGTTGGGCCACAAGGACCCGCAAGGACCAGCCGGAAACGACGGTGCCGATGGTGTTGATGGAGCAGTTGGACCACAAGGACCTATAGGATTGACAGGTCCCGCAGGCAATGACGGTGCTGATGGCGCTGTTGGACCGCAAGGACCGATAGGATTGACAGGTCCCGCAGGAAACGACGGAGCCGATGGTGCAGTTGGACCGCAAGGGCCACAGGGACCCGCAGGGAACGATGGAGCTGTTGGACCACAGGGACCCGCAGGCAATGACGGAGCTGATGGTGCCGATGGTACTGACGGAGCAGTTGGGCCTCAGGGACCACAAGGACCTGCAGGTAACGATGGTGCTGATGGTGCCGATGGTACTGACGGAGCAGTTGGTCCACAGGGACCCATAGGATTGACAGGACCACAAGGACCCGCAGGAAACGACGGAATAAACGGAACTGATGGCGCTGTTGGACCACAAGGACCCGCAGGGAACGATGGTGCCGATGGTGCTGTTGGACCGCAAGGACCGATAGGATTGACAGGACCACAAGGACCTGTAGGGAACGACGGAGCCGATGGCGCTGATGGTGCTGACGGAGCAGTTGGTCCACAGGGACCGATAGGATTAACAGGACCACAAGGACCCGCAGGAAACGACGGCGCTGACGGAGCAGTTGGACCACAAGGACCGCAAGGACCGGCAGGGAATGACGGTGCCGATGGCGCAGTCGGGCCACAAGGACCGACCGGAAACGACGGAGCCGATGGTGTTGATGGCGCTGTTGGGCCACAAGGACCCCAAGGACCAGCCGGAAACGACGGTTCCGATGGTGTTGATGGAGCAGTTGGACCACAAGGACCTATAGGATTGACAGGTCCCGCAGGCAATGACGGTGCTGATGGCGCTGTTGGACCACAAGGACCTCAGGGACCCGCAGGAAACGATGGCGCTGACGGAGCTGTTGGTCCACAGGGACCGATAGGATTGACAGGACCACAAGGGCCGCAAGGACCTGCAGGAAACGATGGAGCCGATGGTACCGATGGCGCTGATGGAGCAGTCGGACCTCAGGGACCGCAGGACCAAAAGGAGACAAAGGAGATAACAGGTAACGACGGTACCGATGGTGCTGACGGAGCGGTCGGGCCACAAGGACCGATAGGATTGACCGGGCCGCAAGGACCCGCAGGACCACAAGGGCCTGCTGGTAACGATGGTGCTGTAGGACCTCAGGGACCCGCAGGCAACGACGGAATAAACGGAATGATGGTACCGACGGAGCGGTCGGGCCACAAGGACCGATAGGATTGACAGGACCACAAGGGCCCGCAGGGAAGGATGGAGCAGATGGTGCTGACGGTGCGGTCGGGCCAAAAGGAGACAAGGGAGATACAGGTAACGACGGTGCAGTCGGACCACAGGGACCACAAGGGCCTGCAGGGAACGATGGTGCCGACGGAGCAATTGGTCCACAAGGACCGATAGGATTGACAGGACCACAGGGTCCCGCAGGGAACGACGGAGCAGATGGTGCCGACGGAGCGGTCGGACCACAGGGGCCAGCAGGACCAAAAGGAGACAAAGGAGATACAGGTAACGACGGTACCGATGGTGCTGTTGGACCACAAGGTCCCGCAGGAAACGACGGTGCTGACGGTGCTATCGGACCACAGGGGCCGCAAGGACCGCAAGGACCCGCAGGGAACGACGGCGCAGATGGCGCTGTTGGTCCACAAGGACCGATAGGATTGACAGGACCACAAGGGCCGCAAGGGCCTGCAGGGAACGACGGTACCGACGGAGCGGTCGGACCACAGGGGCCAGCAGGACCAAAAGGAGACAAAGGAGATACAGGTAACGACGGTACCGATGGTGCTGTTGGACCACAAGGTCCCGCAGGAAACGACGGTGCTGACGGTGCTATCGGACCACAGGGGCCGCAAGGACCGCAAGGACCCGCAGGGAACGACGGAGCCGATGGCGCAGATGGTGCTGACGGAGCAGTTGGCCCACAGGGACCACAAGGGCCTGCTGGAAACGATGGTGCCGATGGCGCAGTCGGGCCAAAAGGAGACAAAGGAGATACAGGTAACGACGGAGCTGACGGAGCAGTTGGACCGCAAGGACCCGCAGGGAACGACGGAGCCGATGGCGCAGATGGTGCTGACGGAGCGGTCGGGCCACAAGGACCGATAGGATTGACAGGACCACAAGGGCCCGCAGGGAAGGATGGAGCAGATGGTGCTGACGGTGCGGTCGGGCCAAAAGGAGACAAGGGAGATACAGGTAACGACGGTGCAGTCGGACCACAGGGACCACAAGGGCCTGCAGGGAACGATGGTGCCGACGGAGCAATTGGTCCACAAGGACCGATAGGATTGACAGGACCACAGGGTCCCGCAGGGAACGACGGAGCAGATGGTGCCGACGGAGCGGTCGGACCACAGGGGCCAGCAGGACCAAAAGGAGACAAAGGAGATACAGGTAACGACGGTACCGATGGTGCTGTTGGACCACAAGGTCCCGCAGGAAACGACGGTGCTGACGGTGCTATCGGACCACAGGGGCCGCAAGGACCGCAAGGACCCGCAGGGAACGACGGAGCCGATGGCGCAGATGGTGCTGACGGAGCAGTTGGCCCACAGGGACCACAAGGGCCTGCTGGAAACGATGGTGCCGATGGCGCAGTCGGACCTCAGGGACCCTCTGGGAACGATGGTGCTAACGGTGCGGTCGGGCCAAAAGGAGACAAAGGAGATACAGGTAACGACGGAGCTGACGGAGCAGTTGGACCGCAAGGACCCGCAGGGAACGACGGAGCCGATGGTGCCGATGGTGCGGTCGGGCCAAAAGGAGACAAAGGAGATACAGGTAACGACGGAGCAGTCGGACCACAGGGACCGCAAGGACCCGCAGGGAACGATGGAGCTGATGGCGCTGTTGGACCGCAAGGACCCGCAGGACCACAAGGACCGGCAGGAAACGATGGAGCAGATGGTGCCGATGGCGCCGACGGAGCAGTTGGTCCACAGGGACCGATAGGATTGACCGGACCACAAGGGCCACAGGGACCCGCTGGGAACGATGGAGCAGATGGAGCGGTCGGACCTCAGGGACCCGCTGGGAATGACGGAGCAGATGGTGCCGTTGGACCGCAAGGACCCGCAGGACCACAAGGGCCCGCAGGGAATGACGGAGCTGTAGGTCCGGCCGGGCCGCAGGGACCTCAGGGCGATCCCGCCACCAATATTACGACCAACATGACCCAAAACACAGGTACTGGGGTCATCACCTATACCAATGAAACGGCTACCGCCCAAACCGCCAATGTGGTAGGCTCGGAAAGTAACAACAGTATATCGGTAGCTGCCAATGGAGGGGCCTTTTTTGAAAGTCCGATAAAAGCTTTCGGGAAAATAGCAGCCAACGGCAACATTGTAAGGTCAACTCCCGGAGTTACGATCACCAAACTCTCGGGCAGTGGATATTATAGGGTTACCCTCGGCGCAGGTTTGGTCTCCGACGCGAACTATATCATCCAATTGTCGCAACCAGGGCGCGCCGGTGCCGGAAACGATGACCCGGGCATTGCCTATGAAAATCAAACCGCCACCAGCTTTGAGGTGATCATTGGGGATAACGACAACGGAGGAACAAATCGGGCACGTTATGATTCAGAATTCATGTTCACCATTTTAGATCTGTAAAAGCCATGATAAAATTAAGATTAACTCTTATTTTGATGTTGGTTTTCGTGGGACTGTTTGCCCAGGTAGATCCAAATTTGTTGCTTGGCCTCACCCAGGCAACAACGACCGAAATGAATACCATTGTCGGTTCCATCGAGGGCTCGTTGCTTTACAATGTAGACGATAAAAAAGTGTATCTGTTCAACGGGACCAATTGGGTGGAGACCAATAACAGCAATTGGTTGATGAACGGGAATGCAGCCGTTTCCGGCTCTTATTTGGGCACGGCCAATGATGTTGCCATGGACATACGTTCCAACAATATCAGCGTGCTGCAATTTGGGCGAAGGCAAACTTTGGGCCTGGTTCAAAGTTATCCAGATTATACCGATCCCAATCAATACATCACCTACGTCAGGGGAAATAATGGGGTTTCTGCCCTGCAATTTCAGGCAGATGCTGCGGGTTTCTACAAACCGATGTTCTACACAAATTCCATTGGGAATTTTAGATTGAAAGGCAGTGCTGCCGGAACCGATTTCTTTGAGATAGGATCTGCTGGAACTTCCAACAACGGGGAATTCGAATTTATCATCGGCGATGACGGGGCCGAACCGTTTACGTTCAAAAGATATGATTATAGAGACCAATTGCTCAAGGAAATGATGCGCATCCAGGGCAGTTCCGATGCACAGGACGCCAAACCCCGTGTCGGCATCGCCACCAGTGCCTTGGCCAATTCTACCCTACAGGTCAATGGATCCCTTTCGCACTGCCATAGTGCACGCCTACGGGCAATTTGACATTGGATGAAAGCCATCATACCGTGATCATCAACAGCAATATTTCGATCACCCTTCCTGCGGCAAATGGCGCAAATGGTAGGATTTATGTCCTAAAAAATACGACCAATACAACCAAAACGATCAGCGCCTATATCGATCACACGGGAAACAACGCCACTCAAATAGGTGCTCAAACCACCCTATGGTTACAGAGCAATGGCAGTAGTTGGAACGCCATTTCATCCGTTGGCCAAGAGGTCGTAACCAATCTGAGCCAAAATACCACCTCAGGTACCATCAGTTACGTCAATGAAAGCAATACCACCCAAACGGCAAGGGTGGTCTCCGCAAATACCAATAACAGCATCAAGGTTGGCACAGACGGAGGGGCCTATTTAAAGATCAATATGGGCGGCCGTTGGACCAATTCGGACACGAGCACCGATTTAAATGTCGACAATACCCTATGCCCCCATTTTTGGAAATGAAAACTATAAAGACGATGGCAACAACCTATATCAAGTAAGTGGAAACTCCCTGATCGTCAGAGAGGCAGGGCGGTACGATATTCGCGCCAACCTTTCCCTGATAGGGATCAATTCCGGCGGTAAGTGCGGAACAACGCACCAATGTGAATGCCAGGATCTCCGTAAATGGAAACCCAATAGGGGCAATAGGCGCTTCGGGCTATATCCGATGGGCCAGTAACCATGAACAAAGCAGCGTTCATGTCAATGAGATCTTGAACTTGAACGCCAACGACGTGATTACGATCCGCACTTATAGAGAGGCGAGCAACGGGGTCGTAAATTTCAGCGGAGTCAACGAATCGAGCTTTATGATCAATAAACTTAAATAGACACATGAAATCAATACTGTTCATCGCAATTGGATTTTTCAGTCTGGGTCTTTTTGGCCAAGAGGCGGTGCATAACTATGGCAACCTGAAACTGCATGATGATGGCATGGTGGGTTTTCATACCGATCTGGTCAACGATGGCAGTTTTGATGAGAATTTGGGCCTGATCGGTTTTTATCGATCCAAAGGGGGCCTAACTATTTCCGGGGCCTTTGCCCCTACCTTCTATGATTTCGAAACCGCTGTGGTCGGAGATCTTGATCTGGAAGTCTCCATCAATATCGATAATTCCTTGAATTTTATTTACGGGGATATCGATACGCCCAGGGACAACAAAAATATTTATGCCCGACTTTCTTCAGAGGCCATCTACAACGGGGAAATGAACCAATCAAAAATCGATGGGTTTGCCGCGGTGGAAGGCCAAAAGTATTTTATTTTTCCCGTGGGCTATGGGAACCTTTTACGACCCCTTAAACTAACCTTCCTCGATGGCGCCTTCTTTGCCAAATGTCAATATTTAGACGAAAATACAGATTTTCCGGCAAGTTTTTCGCGAAGGGTTCGATACCGAAAAAAAAGCTGCCGATCTGGGCGCGGTCAACGCCGGTGAATTTTGGAATATGACCACCACCGGCATGGTACAGATCGCCCTGGGATGGAACGCCGACAAATCCTTGCCCCAGGGCATAAACGATTTGAAAAGTGTCACCGTTGCCGGATGGCATAAAACGAACGGTCGATGGGACAATCTCGGAAATTCGGCCGTTGAGGGCACACTTGACGAAGGATGGGTCACCTCAAATAGCTTCAATGCCAACGACTACGAAATTTTCAGTTTGGGTTCCTTCTTCGATTATAAATCCAAGGAGCCCGATAACTATTTTATGTCGCCCAACGGCGATGGCATCAACGATTTCTTCGTGATTGAGATTTACTTGAACAACCCACCAACAACAGTTTTAAAATATTCAACCGGGAAGGTCTATTGGTCTATGAAAAGGAAAACTATCAAAACGATTTCCGCGGTTATTCCAATCAAATCACCAATAAAAATAACTTGATGCTGCCCCCTGGTGTATATTTCTATCTGCTCGACATGCACGATACCGACCTGCAATATCAAGGCTACTTTTATCTTACCGATTGATCGATGCTTGCCTTATGATTGGTGCAAAAAAAATTGACGTCCACATTCAAGTATATAAGGCCATGTGCGCATTGCACAGAATGTCATTGGTTGGGCGATCGCCCTATTGGAGCTGAATTTCTGAAAATACTTCTTACCTTTGGGAAAGGTCAGTGGGCATCAAAACGCTGGAATCCCATGAAAAATTAAATTGGCATTATGAAAAGAAGATCCTTTATCAAAAAGAGTGGCATCGCAGGTTTTACGATTTCCGTTTGGCCACAAATGGCCATGCCTTCCCAGGAAGAATACTCCATCTTGGAACTTATGGGAAAGGAAGACATCGAACTATATGGTAAGGACATCAATTTGAGGAAGGAAGCCCATGATGCCTTCCTGGCCATGAAAGAGGCCGCAGCCATCGACGGTATCGATATCAAAGTGATTTCGAGCTATCGCAATTTTGAGCGCCAGGAAATCATTTGGGAACGCAAATACATTCAATATACCGAAGAGGACAATATGGCCCCTTTGGCCGCCATCGACAAAATTGTGGAATATTCCACAATTCCCGGTACCAGCAGACACCATTGGGGTACCGATCTTGACATCGTGGACGGCAGCAAAAAAGTGGAGGGCGATGTGCTGGTTCCTGAAAAATTCGGGGAAGGTGGTCCCTATGCAGCTTTTAAGCAATGGATGGATGCCAATGCCAACGCCTTTGATTTTTATTTGGTGTATACCGATGACCCAAAACGACGGGGTTTCAAATATGAACCTTGGCATTACAGTTATGCCCCCTTGTCGATTCCCATGTTAACCGCTTTTAGGGGCAAAAATATCCTTCAATTGCTCGGAAAGGAAGATTTCTATGGGAAGCGATCATTTTACGACCGGATTCATCAATACGTACATACGAGATAATATCCTCGATATCAATACGAAACTTTTATAGTGGTTTTGTACCTTTCGGCATTGGACAACAGCAGTCACCATGAGAAGAAGCAGTTGGAAAATTCGAATCGCAATAGGACTGGCGATCGTGGCCTTTGCATTCATCAAACGTTTGAGCAGCAAGGAAGAGAACCCCTATACGGGCAGGGTTCAGACGATTAACATGACCGCAGATCAGGAAATCGCGATCGGCCTCCAGAGTGCCCCTGATATGGCGCGCCAACATGGCGGCCTATATCCAGACCAACGACTGCAGAGCCTATGTGAGACCATCGGCCGAAAATTGGTCGACCACAGTGTCGCCCGGGAAACCCCCTATCAATATGATTTTCACTTATTGGCCGATGCCGGAGACCATCAATGCCTTTGCCCTGCCTGGGGGGCAGATTTTTATCACCTACGCCCTTTTTTCCCAATTGAACGAAGCACAACTGGCCGGTGTACTGGGTCATGAAATCGGACATGTGATCGGAAGGCATTCGGCCGAGCGTATCGCGGAAAGTGAATTCTGGCAAACGCTGAGCACCGGTGCCTCGGTCGGTGGAGACATGGGCGACCTGGTAGGGGGAATTGGACAAAACACCTTATTGACCAATGGCCGTGGAGATGAGCTCGAAAGCGACGACCTTGGGGTATTGTTCATGGTCCAGTCGGGCTATGATCCCTATGAAATGATCAAGGTAATGGAAATTCTAAAGACTGCTTCGGGTCCGAACAGGGTTCCTGAGTTTCAAAGTACCCATCCTGATCCGGAGAACAGAATAGAAAAGATCAAGGAATCCATTGCCAAATATAAGGGACAACAATAAAGTTATACCGCTGGTCCTACCAATGACATGGCCAAAGAATTTTTAAAATCGCGATTTCCGCCACCCAATCTATTTTATAAGAATCTTGGTCGTATGTTGCGATATTCTCGTTAAATTACCTATACAATATTGGCAATCACCCTGGTTATTAACAATATTTTGCTATATTTACCAATCCCAAATACTTAAATCGCCTCAGATTTAACCCTTATAGCGAACATTTAATGATTTAAATAAAACTATAATGGGAACACTAGTACACTTTAGAAATCTTTACACACAAGCCTTCGAGGACTGCAAACCTGAATTGGTGGTCATTCTTTTGAAGGTCTATTCGGTCTTTTGTGCCTTAATGTTGTTCATGGCGGTCTATGCGCTCATGGACAGGGCCCTCAACGGATTTGAATTTTGATCTTTATTTATTTGCTCTTTTACGGGAACACTACTGAAGGAAATAAATAAAAACTAAAAACCCCATAAGAGAACAGTCTTATGGGGTTTTTTGATTGATGAATAAACCCAGCCTTTCAACTATTTTCCCGAATTACGGCCAGAGCCTCTTTTGCATTTGAATGTTCGGCATGTTCTTGAATGGTCCATCCCTTATCGCATTTGCGATTCAGGTCGGCACCATTGGCGATCGAGCAATTTTAAAATTTCGACCTTATTATAACGGGCCGCATAGATGGCCGGGGTCTTGCCCAACGATTTTTGGTTGATATCCTCTCCCAGTTCGATCATTTTTTTGACCGCTTCATAATCGCCTTGCACGATGGCCTTACAAAAGGAGTTCAGTTCAAAACCAAGGATTACGCTTTGGATTCCGCGGCCATGGTCGCCGGGGTAGTTACAGGTTCTCGGGCGTCCATAGAAGCGCTTACCATTGTAAACAAAACAACGGCACATGTTAGAATCGTTTTTCTCATGATGAATGATTTAGATTGATGAATAAGATTGTCTTATACAACTATAGACGTCGCCTATTGGCAATTGTTTCAGCCAAAACCGTTAATTCACTTAATTTTAACAGAAATCGATAATTGATTTGACCTGAACACCAACCGGGGTTTAAAAAAAGGGGTATAATGATGGATAAATAATGAAAGAAAAGTACTTTTGAATTCATAAGAAGCCAGAAGCCATGAATAAAAAAGTAATCCTAATGATATTGGACGGTTGGGGCAAATCGCCAGATCCCAAAGTATCCGCGATCGACAATGCCAAAACCCCCTTTATCGATTCGCTTTATGCCAAATATCCGAACTCGAATCTACTCACCGATGGTATGAACGTTGGCCTTCCCGAAGGTCAAATGGGCAACAGCGAGGTGGGCCATATGAATTTGGGAGCGGGCAGGATCGTTTATCAAGATCTGGCAAAAATCAACTTGGCCGTCAAAAATAATACCTTAAAAGACGAAAAAGTGTTAAAAGCTGCATTCAGCCATGCCAAAAAACACAACAAACCCGTTCATTTTTTGGGCCTTTTGAGCGATGGTGGCGTACATAGCCATATCAAGCATTTAATGGGACTCATCGATGCGGGAACTGCTTACGGACTGCCCAATATGTTCGTTCATGCCTTCACCGACGGAAGGGATGTAGACCCTAGAAGTGGCAAACATTTTTTGGAAGACCTTACCGATTTCTGTTCCGATAAATCCGCGAAGCTGGCATCGGTCATCGGCCGCTACTATGCCATGGACAGGGACAAGCGTTGGGAAAGGGTAAAACTGGCATACGACTTGCTGGTGCACGGCAGCGGGGAGCACGCCACCGATATTTCGAAAGCGATACAGAAAAGCTATGATCTCGGGATTACCGATGAGTTCATCAAGCCCATAGTGATGACAGATGCCAAAGGAGCTCCATTGGCAACGATCTCCGATGGGGATGTAGTGGTCTTTTTTAATTTCCGTACCGACCGTGGACGCGAACTCACCCAAATGCTGAGCCAATCCGATTTCCACGAACAGAACACCCACAAGTTGAACCTTTACTATGTGACCCTTACCAATTACGACGATTCGTTCAAGGGTATCCATGTCGTATATGATAAGGACAACCTCTTGGAAACCCTTGGGGAGGTATTGGCAAAAGCCGGAAAAAAACAGATCCGAATCGCCGAAACCGAAAAATACCCCCATGTGACCTTCTTTTTTAACGGGGGCAGGGAAGTGCCCTTTGAGTGGGAAAAACGTATACTGTGTCCATCTCCCAAAGTGGCGACTTACGATTTAAAGCCCGAAATGAGCGCCTTTGAAATTCGGGATGCCATCATCCCGGAGCTGAAAAAAGGCGAAGTCGATTTTGTCTGCCTCAATTTCGCCAATCCCGACATGGTGGGCCATACCGGAGATATGGCGGCCGCCATCAAAGCGTGTGAGGTCGTTGACAGTTGTGCCGGTTCCGTAATCACCGCCGCCATGGAAAACGGCTATACCACTTTGGTCATAGCCGACCATGGCAACTGCGAAACGATGATCAACCCCGATGGTAGTCCGAACACGGCCCATACCACCAATCCCGTCCCTTTGATTTTGGTAGACAAGGATATAAAGCAGATTAAAGATGGGGTTTTGGGCAATATCGCGCCCACCATTTTAAAATTGATGGGGATTCCGCAACCCAAATTGATGGACTTACCGGCCTTGGTTTAGGTAGATCACACATTTATTTTACCTTTGCTGCCCATGATAAAATTGAAAACACCCGAAGAAATCGAACTCATCCGTGAAAGCGCATTGGTGGTTTCCAAAACTTTGGGGATGCTGGCCTCGGAAATAAAGCCCGGTGTCACTTCCTTATATTTGGACAAATTGGCGGAGGAATTCATACGCGAACAAGGCGCAGAACCAGGCTTCCTCGGCATGTACGACTTTCCCAACACCTTGAATATGAGTCCGAATGCCCAAGTGGTACATGGCATTCCCAACAACGAGCCTCTTAAAAGAGGGGGATATCATTTCGGTGGATTGTGGAAGTCTTAAGAATGGCTATTATGGGGATCATGCCTACACCTTTGAGGTAGGCGAAGTGGCCCCGGAAACCAAAAAATTGCTGAAGGTGACCAAGGAGTCGCTCTATCTTGGGATTAGGGAATTCAGGGCGGGGAACCGTGTCGGTGATGTTGCCTTTGCCATTCAGAACCATTGTCAAAACCATGGCTATGGTATCGTTCGGGAATTGGTGGGGCACGGTCTGGGCAAAAAATTGCACGAAGGCCCTGAAATGCCCAATTATGGCAAAAGGGGCAGGGGCAAAAAATTTGAAGAAGGCTTGGTAGTAGCCATCGAACCCATGGTGAACATGGGCACCCGAAACATCAAACAACTCAAGGATGGCTGGACAATCCTTACCGCCGATGGCCGGCCCAGTGCCCATTTCGAACACAACGTGGCCATTGTGAACGGCAAACCCGAATTGCTTTCCACTTTTCAGTATATCTACGATGCATTGGGTATCGTAAGCCAGGAAGAAGACGAGTTTCGGCAGAAAAAACTGCAATTGTAGCCCCAGTGCCCATGAAGCGCATCTTCAAAATCATCCTAAAGATCGTTCCAAGACCGCTTTTGATCAGATTGAGTTACCTCACCACCCCCCTATTATCGTTGATGCTTAGGGGAAACAAGTATACCGATCCCATCGACGGCAAATCCTTTAAAAAATTGCTCCCCTATGGATATGAGAACCCAAGGGAGAATGTACTCTCCCCTTCCACCTTGTCATTGGAACGCCATCGTTTGTTATGGCTCTATTTAAAAAATGAGACCGATTTTTTTAGTGCCCCGTTGAAAGTACTGCATTTTGCGCCGGAACAGGCTTTTTACAATCGTTTTCGAACGCTAAAAAACCTGACTTACACCACCACTGACCTGAACTCTCCACTGGCCGATGTAAAAGCCGATATCTGCAATCTGCCCTTTGCCGATAACAGCTTCGACGTGATTCTTTGCAACCATGTTCTGGAGCATATCCCCGACGACAAAAAGGCCATGCAGGAATTGTTCAGGGTACTCCGTCCCAAAGGGTGGGGCATTTTTCAGATTCCGCAAGACCTACAGCGCAAAACCACTTTTGAAGACCATAGCATCACCGATAAAAAAGAACGTGCCAAAATTTTCGGGCAATACGATCATGTTCGGATCTATGGATGGGATTTTTTCGACAAACTCAAAAGCGTTGGTTTTAAGGCAGAAGCGGTAGCATATGGTGAAAAACTATCTCCAGCGGAAGTTCAAAAATATCGCTTGGCCGAAGGGGAGGTCATTCCCTTGGTCCGGAAATAAGGTTTATTCAACCAGCAGCGCTTTGAGTCCGTCGGTCATGAACTCCTGTGTTTTACCCTGTTGATCTAGAAATACGATATAAGCGTCGAGCTCACTTTGTCCGGCCAAATAGGCCAGGGCTTCGTCCAAGTCCATCGCCATAAAAGCGGTGGCAAAAGCATCGGCGGTGGCACAGTTTTCGGCCAGGACGGTCACGCCAAGGGTATTGCCATTCTTTGTAAAGCCTGTTTTGGGGTCGACGGTATGCACGAATTTTGTGCCGGTTAGCGGGTCAATACGATATTTACGGTAATTGCCTGAGGAGGCCAACGCCCTATCCTTGAGGTAAATCATTATTTTGAGGCCCCTACCTTCTTCGATCTGGGGATCGTCGATGCCAACCAACCAGGGTTTCATTTTGATCCTGTTTTCACCCTTTGATACGAGTTCCCCACCTACTTCCAACAGATAGTTTTGAACTCCTTTTTGATCCATCAAAAGTGCCAAACGGTCGATGGCATAACCTTTCGCGATGGCATTAAAATCAAGATATACATTGGCGTTTGCTTTGGTGATTGTGCCCTTGTCGGTTATATTTATTTTATCGAGACCCACAGAAGCCAGTAAACTATCGACCTTCAGACTGTCCATCGCCAATTCGGGTCCGGGGCCAAAGCCCCATGCGTTGACCAAGGAGCCGACCGTGGGGTCGAAATATCCGTTGGTTTTATGGTTCACCTCTTTGGACCGTTCCAATACTTCCCTGAACATCCGGTCTAAGACCACTGTGGTATCGCCTCGGTTTATTTTGGAGATATCTGAATCGGGGATATAGGTCGACAGGGATCGGTTGACGGCCGTGAAGACCGAATCGATTTCCTTTTGGTAATCTACTTTTTGTTCGGTCAGGTATATGATGCTGTAAGAGGTACCCAAGGCCCCCCCTACATTTTCGTTTTTAATCCATCGGTTGGTCTCGGGGGTGCAGGAAACCATGCCGATCAACAGTAACAATATTGTGAAGCCCTTCATATCAAATCTCTATTAATCCTTCATAATCGACAAAATAGTCTTCGTTAAGGTACAACGGCCGTTCAATGTCGGTGGCATTGGCCAGGCCCACCCCCGCATAATAGGTCTTCGCGTCGAATTTTAGGGCGTGTGCCTTCATTTTTTCCATAAATACTTGATCGTAAAGCTTGGGATCTTGAGGATAGGTAACCGTTCGAACGATGATAAAATGTAATTGCTTCTCCTTAAGGCAAACGAACTGCGGATTTTTTTTCGGTTTGCTGTTCACGCCCATGAATTCGAATCCATCGGCCTCCAATTGCCGACCGACAATATTCATGGCCAATTGATATATCTCTTGTGGATTCAGTTCCCTCATCGCCAGTTTACATTAAAAAACCGATACGTTGGCATATCGGTTTCTTTCTTTACCATGCCCTATGGTCATGGTTATAGCATCTATCTTATTAAAAATGGTAATCTCGGGATCAACCCCCGAAATCATCGAATCGGATGTGCTCATCCGGAATCCCGAAATCCTCCCCCATTTTTTGCACCGCTTTGTTCATCAATGGCGGGCCACAGAAATATAGCTCGATATCCTCTGGAGATTCATGTTTGCTCAGATAGTTATCGATCACACAGTTATGGATGAAGCCTACAAAGCCGTCACCAGGGGCATCGATGTTTTCCTTTACCTTCCAATTGTCTTCAGGTAAGGGCTCCGATAAGGCCATATAAAACTTAAAGTTCGGAAAGTCTTTTTCCAGTTTCTTGAAATGATCGATATAGAACAGCTCCCTTTTGGAACGGCCGCCATACCAGTAGGAAACCTTGCGATTGGTTTTCAGCGTCTTGAACAGATGATAGAGGTGCGAACGCATCGGAGCCATTCCAGCGCCCCCGCCCACGTACAACATTTCAGATTCCGATTCATTGATGAAGAATTCACCATAGGGTCCCGAAATGGTCACGGGATCGCCTTCCTTAAGGCCAAAGATATAGGAAGAGGCTATTCCTGGGTTCACGTCCATCCATCCATTTTTAGATCGGTCCCACGGTGGGGTGGCGATACGTACGTTTAACATGATCTCCCTACCTTCTGCAGGGTAAGAAGCCATGGAATATGCCCTTTCAACGGTTTCCGGATTTTTCATGACCAATGGCCAAAGATTGAATTTATCCCATTCGGCCTTGAACTTATCCGGAGTCTCATGTTCTTCGGGATGTGCGGTAATATCGATATCGGCATATTTTACCTCACAGGGCGGTATTTCGATTTGGATATAGCCGCCAGCCTTATAGCCCATATCTTCCGGTATCTCTACCACAAATTCCTTGATGAAAGAGGCTACATTATAATTTCTGACCACCTTGGCGGGCCATTTTTTGATACCGAAAACCTCTTCGGGAATTGTGATTTCCATATCCTGTTTCACCTTTACCTGACAGGCCAAACGGGCTCCGTGGTTCAGTTCTTTTTTGGAGAAGTGCGGCGTTTCGGTAGGCAAGGCCTCCCCACCGCCCGAGAGCACATGGCATTCACATTGGATACAAGTCCCTCCACCACCACAGGCAGAAGGCAAAAATATTTTTTGTCCCCCCAAGGTAGACAATAGGGAGTTCCCTGAAGCGACCTCGATCTTGCGTTCTCCATTGATGGTGATGGATACAGGGCCGGAAGGGGAAAGTTTTTCCTTGGTGAACAGCAAAAGTGCTACCAATAACAATAATAGGAGTAAAAAGGCGACCACGGTTATCAACATGGTTCCACCGGTACTTGCAGCTAAAATCATCTTTATTCTTTTATGGCGTCGTTATAAGAGACTTCCTTCTTGGCAGTAAGCTCTTTTTCCTTGATTTCTTTTTTCTTTTCAATTTTCTTGGCTGTTGTGGGCGTCTCCGCGGGGAGCCTCGTCACCTCCGGTAAGCATGCCACCGAAGCTCATAAAACCGATGGCCATCAACCCTGTAATGATAAAGGTGATGCCCAAGCCCCTCAATGGTGGCGGCACGTTGGAGTATCGTATTTTTTCACGGATGGCCGCAATGGCCAATATCGCCAAAAACCAACCGATTCCGGAAGCGAGGCCATAGTTAAAGGCCAACCCAAGGGTTTGGATATCCCGTGACTGCATAAAGAGAGAGCCCTCCCAAAATGGCACAGTTAACGGCGATCAGGGGCAAAAAGATGCCCAAAGAATTGTATAGGGCGGGCGAAAATTTCTCTACAACGATTTCGACCAATTGTACCATGGTCGCTATGGTGGCGATAAACAGGATAAAGGATAAAAAGCTGAGATTGTACTCGGCATATTCAGGTCCCAACCATGCCAGGGCACCATCGCGCAATAGGTATTGATCCAACAACCAGTTCAAAGGCACGGTGACCGCAAGTACGAATATTACCGCAGCTCCAAGTCCGACCGCAGTGGTCACCTTTTTGAAACGGCCAAGTACGAACACATTCCGAGAAAGGTCGCAAACACCATATTATCGATGAATATGGATTTAAAAAATAATTCTACATGCTCCAACATAAGTGGTTCGGTATTAAGTCTTTATTTAATTTTCCTCGATCAGGGCCTTGTTACGCGACCGCTGTACCCAAATAATGATGCCTACCACGATCAGCGCCATTGGGGAAAGCAACATAAAACCATTGTTTTCATATCCGAAGGCGTATAATCCCGTCTTGGCGATGGGATCTCCCAACACCTTCATGCCCAATAAGGTACCCGAGCCCAGCAGTTCCCTAAAGAAACCGACAATGATCAGGATAAGGCCATATCCGGCAGAATTGCCAATGCCGTCAAGGAATGACCGCCATGGACCATTGCCCAGTGCAAAGGCCTCAAATCGTCCCATAATGATACAGTTGGTGATGATCAGGCCTACAAAAACCGATAAGGTTTTGCTCAATTCATAGGCAAAGGCCTTCAATACTTGATCTACCATGATCACCAAGGCCGCAACCACGACCAATTGAACAATGATCCTGATTTTGGAAGGAACGATATTGCGCAAAAGGGAAATGACCACATTGCCCATGGCCAATACGAACATGACCGACAGGGCCATAACGATCGATGCCTTCAATTCGGCCGTGATCGCCAACGCCGAACAGATTCCCAACACCTGAATGGTGATGGGGTTGTTGTCGGTCAATGGATCGAGCAGCAGCCCTTTTTCTTTTTTGGTCAGTATTGCCATAACTTATTTGTTAGCTCTTATGGTTTCTAAATAAGGTTTGTACATTCTTACGCTTTGCTTGATCATTGCGGAAACCCCGTTTCCTGTGATCGTGGCTCCGGCCAAGGCATCTACCTCATTGTCGTCCTTGATATTGTTGGTAGGGTCATTATTGCCCTTGGCGACTGTTATGCCGGCATATTCAGTGCCATCAAGAATGCTTTCGCCTGCGAAATCATCCATAAAATAGCGTTGTTTTATATTGGCGCCCAAACCTGGCGTTTCTCCTTTATGATCGAAGTAGACCCCTTGCACGACCAAGTTCTGATCTAGGGCAACGAAACCCCAAATGGCGTCCCAAAGGCCCTTGCCCCGCATAGGGATGATGTAAAACTTCTTGCCATCCTTCTCCCCGATGAACAAGGGCAATTTTCTGGTTTCCCCATTTTTGGCAGCAGTTTCCTGCTTTTTAAGGTCGATCAGATAAGCTTGGTCATTTTCGGTGATCTTGTTCCCTTCGATCACCAGTTGTTCCTGGATGTATTTCGAAAATTCGCCGGCAACCTTATCGGTGGGGATAAAATTGACACTGCCCTCATCCTGGTTTTCATTGATGCCCATGGCATAAAGGATGTTCTGTTGCTTCTCCAACCGTTCGTTCTCGCTGATCTTTTCACTGAGGGCCGAGGCGAAAAAGGCCAGAAGCGAACCCACAACGATGACCATGACGGCCGCGAAAATAACGGTATAACTATTCTTATCGGTATTGATTGCCATGATTATACGGTTTCTGCTTTTAGTTCTTGCGCCTTTCCATCACTGTCTATCGGAAGGATCACGGCGTTTTTCAATCTTTTCAATCGTCGGTTGATGTTGGCCCTTACCACATAGTGGTCAATGGTCGGCGCAAATACGTTCATCAACAGGATGGCCAAAAATACGCCCTCGGGATAGGCCGGATTGAACACCCTGATCATCACCGATATCAACCCGATAAAAAAGCCGTAAAACCACTTGCCCCGATTGGTCTGTGCGCCGGTAACAGGATCGGTGGCCATATAGACGATACCAAAGGCCAACCCTCCTACGATCAAATGTTTCCAGAAGTCGAAACTCATCAAGCCATAAAACTTACTTCCCTCGGAAATCCAACCCGCATCGACCACTCCGTTAAAAATCAATCCCATGGTCAATGCCCCGATCACGGCACTCAGCATGATGCGCCAGCTTGCGATTTTGCTGAACACCAAAAACAGGCCGCCCAAGAGTATCAAAAAAGTAGGGGTTTCCCCGACGGAACCGGGGATGAATCCGAAAAACATATCTGAAACGGAATAGGTGAATTCAGCGCCTTTGTTCTGCGCCAAATAGCCCAAAATGGTCTCTCCAGAAATCGCGTCGGGTCCGCCTGCTCGCTCCACGGCGCCATGTACCCAAACCTTGTCGCCGCTCATCCAGGTGGGATAGGCAAAAAACAGGAAGGCCCTGATGGTCAAGGCCGGGTTCAAAATATTCATTCCCGTCCCACCGAACACCTCTTTTCCGATGACCACACCAAAAACAACGGCTACGGCCAACATCCACAAGGGGGTGTCGATTGGTACGATCAAAGGCACCAGCATGCCGGTCACCAGATAGCCTTCTTCCACTTCGTGACCCTTGATCACGGCAAAGATGAACTCAACCAATAATCCGACGCCATAGGATACTACCAATAGGGGCAATACCTTGATAATACCGATCCAAAAATTATCCCAGGTCAGGAAATTTTCGAAAAGGGAGAAATTTTGTGGAAAGCCGTTGATGGCCGAATAATGCTGATAACCCGCGTTGAACATTGAAAACAACAAAACCGGGATCAAAGCCATGATCACCGTATTCATTGTTCGTTTCAAATCGTCGGCACCCCTGATATGGCCCCCCGAATGGGTGGTTTCGTCAGGAGAATACAAAAAGGTATGGATGGCGTTGAAAGCGGGCGCCATTTTCTTGTCGCGGTAGTGATGTTTTAAAATGTGCAGTCTTTTCTTAAAGGTCAATCTTTTGTCGCTCATTATTATCCTATTTCTTTATACAATAAATCCAATCCTTCCCTGATGATTTCTTGGTGAGGCTGTTTCGAGATGCAGATAAATTCGGTCAATGAAAAATCTTCGGGCGCCACTTCGTACATTCCCAATTGTTCCATTTCATCCAAATCTTTCACCATACAGGCTTTCAGCAATTGCATGGGAAAAATATCCATCGGAAATACTTCTTCATAGAGTCCGGTAACCACAAACGCCCTATGCTCCCCATTGGTATTGGTGGTCAAATTGTATTTCTTTTTGGGCTGCAACCAGGAAAAAGTGAGTGCCCTGGTGGTAGAAATTTTATTGAAAACGGGTTTGTTCCATCCAAAAAATTCGTAGTCATCACCTTCCGGAATCGCGGTCACCGTGTTGTTGTAATAACCCAGGTACCCATCCTGCCGACTCTTTTTTCCAGTGAGCACATCCCCATTGATCACCCGGAAATTTTGGGTATTCACCCCGCTGGCATATAAAAAGGTAGCGATTTCGGTGCCTATTTTGGTCTTGTAATACTGTGGCGCCTTCACCGAAGCCCCTGCCAAGGCCACAATGCGTTCAGCATTGAACTTTCCGGTAAGCAGCAGTTCCCCGATGATCACCAGATCCTGGGGAGTGACCGTCCATACCGTTTCCCCTTTGTTGATGGGATCTATCTTGTTGATCTGTGTCCCTACCAAACCTGCGGGATGTGGACCGGAAATTCTGTGCAAACTGATACCCTGCAGCGAAGCTAAAGGGGAGTTTGAGGATTTTCCGACAGCAACATGCACCTTGCCCGGGGTCAGCTTGCCCAGGGCCGAAATAGCGGCCTGTAATTCCTTCTCTTTTCCCTGAAGGGCAAAATCGAGGTCTGCGGCCAAAGGAGCGGTAACATAGGCAGAAATGAAAATCGCCTTTGGCACGCTATCGGGATCGGCGATGATGTCATAGGGCCTTTGCTTGATGAAAGGCCAACATCCGGCCTGCAAGAGCAAGGTTTTTATTTTAGTCGCGGACGCTGTGGCCACCTCGATTTTTCCATAATCGGCGTACTTCTGTTCCTTGTCGGCCAAGATCTTTAAGGAGAGTATACGGCGCCTGTCGCCTCGGATAATTTCCACGAGCTCACCGCTAACGGGTGAAACAAAATGCATCGCCTCTTTGTTCTTATTGTAAAATAGGGCTTCCCCAGCGCTGACCTCGGCACCTTCCTTCACCAACATTTTTGGGGTAATCCCGTGAAAATCGTTAAGATTGATGGCGTAAACATTGCTTAAAACCGCTTTGGAGAGGGTTGGTGCCGCGGCGCCAACAAGGTTTATGTTCAAGCCTTTTTTAATTCGGATGTCTTCAGACATATATGCTAATCCTTAGGTTATCAAAAGCTGGGGCAAATTTAGCATTAAAACGAATGTTTTCATAATAATTGCCCATAAATTTGGACCGTACATCGATGTTAATTTTTTAGGCAAGGTTTTTGTTTACCTTTGGCCTTTAAATAGCATGTCAATGCCCATAAAGCTTAAACATTTCTTACTGTTGATCCTTGTTTGTCCGCTGTTCGCACAGGTACAGCAAGAGGTCGATGCCCCTGCCAATATCAAGTCGATCGTTTTCGTCGGGCCCACAGATGATCAGTTTCCAATCGTACAGATCGGTGAACCCATTTATTTGGAGTTTGACGATATCTCCGCCAGTGAGCAGGACTATTACTACAAAATAGTGCATTGCGACTATGACTGGACGCCTTCCGCCCTATTGAAATCACAATATTTAAATGGCGTGGACAACCAGCGGATCATTGATTATGAAAATAGCTATACCACCTTGCAGCCCTATTCGAACTATCGGTTGACCATCCCCAACGACAATGTGAAACTGAAGGTCAGCGGCAACTACATTTTGGAAATCTATAACAACTATTACGAACTGCAGTTTTCCCGGCGATTTGTGGTGTATACAGACCTGGTGAAGGTAGGGGCGGTGGTGAAGCGATCAAGGGACTTCAATTATTTGAACGAGAAACAGGTGGTGCAATTCACGATCAATGCCGGAAACTTTCAGCTGGTAAATCCAAAACAGGAGGTGAAGGTCGCCATCCTGCAAAATTATTTTTGGCCCACCTCGATTTATAATATACCCCCACAGTTTACTTTGGGCAACGAGCTGGTCTATAAATACGATCGTGAAACCGGTTTCTTCGGGGGCAATGAATACCTGAATTTCGACACCAAAGATCTGCGTGCCCCAAGTTCGGTGATTTCAAGGATCGAGCTCACCGACATCTATAACCACTATCTGTTCAGCGACAATTATCGATTTGACAGACCCTATACCTATTTCCCGGATATCAATGGAAATTTTGTCGTGCGCACCCTTCAGGGAGATGACAACTCGCGTGAAGCCGAATATACCCGGGTGCATTTCAGTTTGCCCTACAAAGAAATATTGGCGCTCGACGATGTTTATGTCTATGGCAAATTCAATAATTACGCCCTTAACGAAGAAAACAAAATGATCTATAATGCCGACAACGGCATGATGGAAGCCCCAATCCTTTTCAAACAGGGTTTTTACAATTATAAATACGTCATCAAGCGGGAAAATGGCAGCATAGATCTGAACGCCGTTTCGGGAAATTTCCATTTCACCGAAAACACCTATCTCATTTTGGTGTATTACCGCAATTTTGGCGATCTGTATGACAGTATCATCGGCGTGGGATCGGCTAATTCCCGGACGATAAGCAACTAGCTGCACAAATATTATACAAAGCGGAAACCCATCATCAAATGACCGCTTTTGAATGGGCCCCACACGTCCCTATCCAAAATCAGGAATCTTAGGTCCGGAAGACTTTTTTACAATCATTCGAAGGGGAAATGAGATTCAAAATCGGCATGCCAGCCCTTGGCATAAAGCTGAAGAAATGGCATGTTCTGGGGAAGCGTATCTGAAAAAAATACCATTATAACGATCATATCCAAATTCACTTTCTTTTTCGGAGACGGTTCTCTAACTTAGCGGAAGCATTGGACAGGTCGGAACCGTTTTAAGTCGGATTTGGGCATCTTATTTACTGCACGGATTTTGATTGGCCGACCACTGTGGAAAGCCTTAAAAAAAGGTTTTGAAAAAAGGAATTTTAAACAATTGTTAAATTAAATTTCCTTCAGACATTTTTATTTACTTTTAGCCAAAACCCAGGCAAATCGATATGTGATTTTTTCACTGATAACGCAAAGGATGACAACACAGGTAACCAAAGGAATAAAAGTTTCGGTAACGACCAGTTTTGAAGGAACTTTCTTCAAAAACTACAAGATGCATTTTGCCTTTGGCTATACCATAACCATTGAAAACCAAAGCAAGGATTCGGTGCAATTGACCTCCCGGCATTGGGAAATTTTTGATTCCCTCAACGAAACGGAATATCTTGATGGCGAAGGGGTAATCGGCAAAAAACCGGTGATCAAGCCTGGCGAATCGCATACCTACAATTCAGGATGTCTGTTGGCATCACCTATCGGGGCCATGAAGGGGCACTACAATATGGTCAATTTCAGTTCCACCGAAAAATTCAGGGTATACATCCCCACCTTCCGGTTCAGTGCCCCTTTTGCCTTGAACTGATCGCTCCAATTCCCTCCATTTTGCTTTTTAAACGAATTCCGATTTAGTACCTTTGTACTCATTTAGCAAACTAAAAACAAGATAATGGGCAAAGGCTTTTTTCAAGTACCAACCGCAATCAACGAACCGATCAAAAGTTATGCTCCCGGCTCCGCCGAAAGGGAGGAAGTATTGCAACAGTACAAGTCCTATTTTAAGGGAAAGGTAGAAATTCCCTTATTTATCGGTAGCGAAGAGATCAAAACGGGCAAAACGCTATCGATGTCTCCCCCCCACGACCACAAACATGTGGTTGGCCATTACCACCTAGCCGATAAAAAACACGTTGTACAAGCCATCAAAAACAGTTTATCTGCCAGGAATGATTGGGCAAGACTCCCATGGGAACAACGCGCGGCCATTTTTCTGAAGGCCGCCGATCTTATCGCGGGCCCATACCGTGCGAAAATAAATGCGGCGACCATGATCGCCCAATCGAAAACCATCCATCAGGCCGAAATCGATGCGGCTTGTGAATTGATCGATTTTCTTCGTTTCAACGTGGAATATATGTCCCAGATCTATGAGGCACAGCCCGATTCTTCGGAAGGTGTCTGGAACCGTGTCGAATATCGTCCTTTAGAGGGTTTTGTGTATGCGATCACCCCTTTCAATTTTACGGCGATCGCAGGAAATTTGCCTTCCAGTGCGGCCATGATGGGCAATGTGGTGGTTTGGAAGCCCAGTGACAGCCAAATCTTCTCCGCCAAGGTCATTGTAGATGTATTCAAGGAGGCAGGACTGCCCGATGGCGTCATCAACGTTGTTTATGGCGATCCGGTGATGATCACGGAAACCATCCTGGCAAGTCCAGATTTTGCCGGCATCCATTTCACGGGATCTACCCATGTCTTCAAGGAACTCTGGAAACAGATCGGCCATAACATTCACACCTATAAAACCTACCCGAGAATTGTAGGGGAAACCGGGGGCAAAGATTTTATTTTGGCCCACCCCACCGCAAAACCTGCCCAGGTAGCCACCGCCATAGTGCGGGGTGCCTTCGAATTCCAAGGGCAGAAGTGCAGTGCCGCCTCAAGGGTATATCTCCCCAAGTCGACTGCCAAGGTAATCTTGGATTTGGTAAAAAAAGACCTTAAATCGTTCAATAAACCCGGATCTCCGGAGGACATGTCGAATTTTATCACTGCCGTGATCCATGAAGCCTCTTTTGATAAACTGGCCAAATACATCGAACAGGCCAAAAAAGATAAGACTGCTGAGATCATCGCTGGCGGCAAATACGACAAATCGAAAGGTTATTTCATAGAACCGACCGTTATCCTGACGACCGACCCAAAATACACCACCATGGAAACAGAGTTGTTCGGGCCGGTGGTCACCGTTTATGTCTACGAGGACAAGGATTGGGGCAAGACCCTAAAATTGGTCGATTCAACTTCCGAATATGCGCTTACCGGTGCCGTTTTGGCCACCGACAGGTATGCCATTTCGGAAGCCACCGCAGCGCTCCAAAATTGTGCTGGCAACTTCTACATCAACGACAAGCCTACCGGAGCCGTTGTGGGCCAGCAACCCTTTGGAGGGGCCAGGGCATCGGGCACCAATGACAAAGCAGGATCTGCCCAAAACCTGCAAAGATGGGTTTCTCCCAGATTGATCAAGGAGACCTTCGTGACCCCCGAAGATTATCGCTACCCATTTTTGGGATAGCAAATGACATCGATCTTCAAGGGTCGTAACACTTTTTTTCATATCTTGGGTGGATATCATTAACCGATGATCAATCCATTCAAAACACTAAGAACATGAAAAAAATATCATTGCTGTTTGCACTGCTTTGCTTGACTTTCATATCCGCACAGGAGGAACTGGCACAACAAAGCGTGACAGCCCTTCTAAACAATAATCAAGGACAGATAACTTCGCTGGCTGAGGCTTTTCCAGCTGACAAGTATGACTGGAGACCTGCCGAGGGCATTCGCTCGGTAGGGGAATCTTTGCTCCATGTGGCCGGTGGCAACTATTATATCGCTTCGAAACTGGGTTTCGCACCACCGGAAGATGTGGATATGATGAACATCGAAAAAATTCAAGGGAAGGAAAATATTATTGCCGCCCTGACAAGATCTTTCGAATTCGTCAAGGACAAATTGGGAACCGTGGAGACGTCGACTTTAGGGAACGAGGTGGATTTGGGTTTTGCCAAAGTGAACGTGCTTTCCACGATGCTGATCATCCTGGAGCATAGCGGAGAGCATAAGGGCCAATTGATTGCCTATGCCAGATCTAACGATGTGGTGCCTCCCTGGAGCAAATAATTACAACCCATAAGTTTACTAAATGTCCCGCCATGCAATACAAGGCGGGACTTTTCAATTCCTATTGTCAAGATGTGGCCAATGTGGCACCGGCACCGGAACGATGGTCCCGACCCTAAACAATAATACCCCTCCACCACAATTTTAATGTAAATTAAACGTTAATTTATTGTAAATTTTATGTAAATTAGTATTGTTGGTTTAATTATAACAAGATGATGAGGAAAGATAAAAGCCTCCCGAATACCCACAATAACAGCAAAGAATCGCTTTGGCACCGAGTGGAATCCTATGTAAAATCCTATGCCAAAAAATGTAGGGATTCATACCACGGTTTGCTGAACCTATGATTCAGCCCTTGAACTTAAGCGGCAGGTAAACCACTTTTTTAGTTTCAAAAAACGGTTCGCTAAAATGTTCGGCCAGATCAAAGGTCTGCGCGGTCTTGTAACCTCTCAGTTCTTCGGATAAATCGCCCCCTTTCAGATAAAGGATGCCGTTTCTTCTTTCATGAACGGATTCCTTTTTGATCCTGCCTTTTACCCAATGTACGAAGGTCGGCATCGCGGCGACGGCACGGCTCACTACAAAATCGAATTGTCCGGTGATTTCCTCCACCCGTTGGTTCACAACGGTTACATTGGTCAATTGCAATCCGGCCACCACCTCTTCCACTACTTTTGTTTTCTTACCGATTGAATCGACCAAGGTAAAATGGGTCTCTGGAAAAAGGATGGCCAAGGGAATCCCTGGAAATCCACCCCCGGTTCCTACGTCCAACACTTCAGATCCCGGCTTGAAAGCCTGTATTTTGGCAATTCCCAAAGAATGCAGCACATGGCGCAGGTAGAGCTCCTCTATATCCTTGCGCGACACCACATTGATTTTTTGGTTCCAATCTCGGTACAGATCCGATAAAAGGGAGAATTGCTGCCGCTGAATATCCGTGAGGCCTGGAAAGTGATCGAATATCAATTGAACGTCCATTTTGGGCAACATTTTTGGCAAAAATAGCGTTTTCATTATCATAAAGATTTCCTTTTTTAGGAAAGTATTATGGCTTTAAAATCCTATTTACTTTATCTTTACCAAAAGACTGCCGTACATGGAAGCAAACACCATAAGATTCTCCCGGGCCGATTCTGCCCAGTTTTTTAGAACATTGAACAAAAGGGTCAACGATTATTTTAAGGACAATAAACTCAAAAAAACGGGCAATTGGCGATTGCATCTGAAATCGGCCATCATGTTTGCCCTTTTTCTTGCCCCCTATTTTGTGATCCTCACCCTAAACCTTCCGAATTGGGCAAATTTACTGCTGACCATTGTGATGGGCGTGGGTATGGCCGGTGTGGGCATGAACGTGATGCACGATGGTAACCACGGTTCTTATTCCAATAAAAAATGGGTGAACAAGCTTATGGGGAGCAGCATTTATATTTTGGCCGGCAACGTATACAACTGGCAGGTACAACACAATGTCCTGCACCATACCTACACCAACATCCATGAACATGACGAAGATCTGGAGGCCGGTAGGATATTGCGTTTTTCGAAGCACGCCAAATGGCATCGCTTCCATAGGTTCCAACATTATTATTCGGTGTTCCTCTATGGCCTATTGACCTTCAATTGGGCGATTACAACTGATTTTCAGCAGATGTATCGATATATGAAACGCCGTTTATCCTATGGAAAACTGCCCAGTCCGGTCTTGAATTGGAGCACTTTGGTAGTGACCAAAATATTGTACATCACCATTTGGATCGTGCTACCCTTGATTTTTGTGGATATGGCCTGGTGGAAAATTCTGCTTGGATTCTTTATCATGCATTATGTGGCCGGGGTCATATTGAGTGTGGTCTTCCAATTGGCACATGTCGTGGACGAGGCGGAAACCCCATTGCCCGACGAAAGTGGCTCGATGAAGAACACATGGGCCATTCACCAACTTTTTACCACCGTCAATTTCGGCACCAAGAACCGAATCGTGAATTGGTTCACCGGGGGTTTGAACCATCAAGTGGAGCACCATATATTCCCCAACATCAGCCATGTACATTACACAAATATTTCAAAAATTGTGAAACAAACGGCCATAGAATTTAATTTGCCGTACAACGAATATAAAACTACCAGAAAAGCCATAATTTCGCACTTCAAACATTTGAGGGAGTTGGGCAAAAAACCTGCCCTCCAATACCAGTAATTCAATTTAATTTATGAATAACCATCTATCCGAAAGAATCAATAACATGGCTACTTCGGCTACCTTGGCTATGGCCGCCAAGGCGAGGGAACTTCGAAACGAAGGAAAAGACATTATCGGGTTGAGCCTGGGGGAACCCGATTTCAACATCCCCGATTTTATCAAGGAATCGGCCAAAAAGGCCATCGACGACAATTATAGCAGCTATTCCCCGGTAGATGGCTATGCCGATCTTAAGCAGGCCATTTCAGACAAATTCAAAAGGGACAACAACCTGGGTTACGCCCCCAACCAAATCGTGGTTTCAACGGGCGCCAAGCAATCCTTGGCCAATATCGCCATGGTGATGTTGAACAAAGGGGACGAGGTCATCCTTCCGGCACCCTATTGGGTGAGCTATAGCGATATTGTGAAATTGGCCGATGGCGTGCCCGTTGAGGTGCCCACCAACATCGATACCGATTTTAAAATGACCCCGGCACAATTGGAGGCGGCGATTAGCCCAAAAACCAAAATGCTTTGGTTCAGCTCCCCCTGCAACCCCAGTGGTTCGGTGTACAACCAAAAAGAACTGGAAGGCTTGGCGAAAGTATTGAGGAACCATCCGAACATTTTTGTTGTCTCCGATGAAATATACGAGCACATCAATTTTCGGGGTGGCCATGTGAGTATTGCCGGAATCGAAGGCATGTACGACCGAACCATAACCGTTAACGGTGTTTCGAAGGCATTCGCCATGACGGGATGGCGTATCGGGTATATAGGAGGTCCAGCATGGGTCGCATCGGCCTGTACCAAATTCCAAGGTCAGATCACCAGCGGCGCCAATGCGATAGCCCAAAGGGCCACCATCACCGCCTTGGAGGCCCCGGTGAGCAAGATCCAGTACATGATCGATGAATTCCACAAAAGACGCGATATCATTTTAGGACTTTTGGGCGAAATACCAGGATTCAACCTCAACGTGCCCGAAGGCGCGTTCTATGTGTTCCCCGATATTTCCAGCTTTTTTGGAAAAACCCTGAAAGGCACTACCATTCATACCGCTTCCGATTTCTCGCTCTTTTTGCTGGCCCATGCACAGGTCGCGACCGTGAGCGGAGAATCGTTTGGAAATGATAGGTGCATCCGTATTTCCTATGCGGCATCCGAAAAAGAGCTACGGGAGGCTGCCGCCAGGATCAAAACGGCCCTTCAATAATTTTTTTGGGTTCCGGAAAGATCTAAGTAAGGTTCCTTATGTGGGTCTTTCTTAGGTGCGTTTCCAAAAGTATGGGGTCAACAGGATCAATACGGTGAATAGTTCCAACCTTCCGGCAAGCATCAGAAAACTGCACCACCATTTTCCAAGATCGGGAAGACCATTGTAACTGTTGAGTGGGTTTAGACTGCCAAATGCAGGCCCCACATTGCCCAAAGAAGAGGCGGCTCCCCCGATGGCCGATATGAAATCGAGTCCGAGCGCCCCCAGCACCAAGGCACCGATGATGAACAACAGCATGTAGAGCACAAAGAAGGCAATGATGTTATAAACGATATGCTCTTTTACCGTCTTGTTGTTGTACCGTACCGGAATGACCGCATTGATATGGAGGGTACGTTTAAACTCCAGCAAGCCGTTTTTGATGATCAAGATATGGCGCATCACCTTGATGCCCCCTGCCGTTGATCCGGCCGACCCGCCAAGAAACATCAGTCCAAAGAACAATATGGTCAGAAAGGGCGTCCATCCCGTAAAATCGGCGGTCACAAATCCTGTGGTGGTAATCACCGAAACCACTTGGAACATAGCGCTCCTGAACGCACTTTCAAAACGTCCCAAAACCATGGGGTCATAATCGGTAACGGGCACATTGGCCTTGAAATAGATCACCAGGGCCGTGATGATGGTAAATAGGATAACGAAGGCGGTGTAATACTTAAATTCCTCGTCCCGAAAAACTTTTTGAACCTTGCCCTTGAAGGCAAAATAACTGAGCACAAAGTTGCTGCCCGCCAAAAACATGAACAAGATGATGATATATTCGATCATGGGATTGTCGTTCCAATAGGCCAAGCTCATATTTTTGGTAGAAAATCCGCCTGTTGAAAGGGTCGCCATCGAATGGTTGATTGCATCGAAAAACGACATGCCCGCCAGCTTCAAGAGCAGCGTTTCCGCAACGGTATATCCCAAATAGATCAACCATAATCGCTTTGCGGTATCGGTAATCCTGGGGTGCAGTTTATCGGCACTCGGGCCGGGTGCCTCTGCGGCGAAAAGCTGCATGCCCCCGATTCCCAATAAAGGTAGAATGGCAATGGCCAAAACAATGATCCCCATTCCCCCGATCCAGTGGGTGAGGCTTCTCCAAAAGAGGATGCCTTTTGGCATCGATTCTATATCATCCAATATGGAGGCCCCGGTGGTGGTATACCCGGATATGGTTTCAAAAAAGGCGTTGGTGACGCTGGGGATGGCACCTGAGAAAAGATAGGGCAGCATTCCGGAAAGCGACATGATGATCCAGCCAAAGGTGACGATGATATAACCTTCCTTTCGTTTTACCTCCTTTTTGTGTCCCCGCGTAAAGAACATGGCCGATACCCCTATGAACATGGTGGTGATCGATGCCACGGTAATCTCGAGCGTTGCACCATCGTCGGAAATACCGCTTACCAATGCCGCCAGCAACATAAACACGCCATTACAGAGCAACAAAAGCCCCATAAGGTGGATTATTATTTTTGAGTTCAAATCCATTTATAAAAAAAAGCGCTCTATGGCAGGAATCACTTCGGGCAAACAGCATACCACTACCCGATCGCCCTCCAGGATCTTAAAACCGCCCAAAGCGATAATCCCTTCGCCGTTTCTTACAACACCTCCAATGGTGGCCGACTTTGGAAAATCGAGTTCCCGTACGATACTGCCGGAGACCCTTGAACCCGGTTTTACCACGAATTCCAAAATTTCGGCATTGAGGTTGTTTAGCCGCATCAATGCGACCACCTCGCCCCTTCGGACATATCTGAAGATGTTGTTCGCTGCCAATAATTTTTTATTGATCAGGGTATCTATGCCTATCGAATGGGAGAGCTGAAAATAATCCATGTTCTCGACCAGTGCGATGGTTTTTTTGATGTTTTTCGATTTGGCCACCAGACACGACATAATATTGGTCTCGGAGTTTCCGGTCACCGCTATAAAGGCGTCCATAGACTCCAGACTTTCTTCTTCCAACAGTTCCACATTTCGACCATCCCCGTTGATGACCAATGCATTGGGAAGTTCATCGGCCAGATCGAATGCCTTTTCCTTGTTCTGTTCTATCAATTTTACGTTGAACTTCTTGGCACACAGATCCCGTGCCGCCTTGAAGCCTACCTTGCTCCCCCCCAAAATCATCACATTCTTGATGTCTTCCTTCTTTTTCCCGGTGAGTTTATAAAGTTCATCAACACCCTGTTTCACCGTAATGAAATAAACCTGGTCCCCTTCCTTGAATATGGTATCCCCTCTGGGAATCACCGTAAACTGTGTCCCTGAACGTTGGAGGGCTATCGGCATAAAATGGAGTTCCGAAAATACATTTGCGGCCTCCTTTACCATTTTTCCGACAAAGGGGGCCGATTTTGGCAATGACACCCCAACCAAGATCAATTTTCCGTCTTCGAATTCGTAGGTGTCGTTAAAGGCGGATTTGCTCAACAGCATCTGAATTTCAGCTGCGGCCAACTGCTCTGGAGAAATGAGTTCATCGATGCCCAATTCCGAAAATTTGATGATGTCCTTATTGTCGATGAACTCTGTATTGGATATCCTGGCTATGGTTCGTCTACAGCCCAATTGTTTGGCCAGCATGCACAAGGTGATGTTGGTCGTTTCCGAAGACGTGACGCCGATGACCAGGTCCGAATTCTCGACCCGTGCATCGCGCAAGACCGCGACGGAGGTCGCATCGCCCCTTAAAACACGAATATCCAAGTGACTATCGGCATAGGCAAGGCTAACCTTGTCGTTATCGATCAATGTGATATCCTGGGATTCGTAGGAAAGCAATTTGGCCAAATGAAAACCCACTTCACCGGCTCCGGCAATTATAATCTTCATTGATTAAGAAGGTTGTGAATCCATTGGCTTTGTATCGATTCGCCATCAAGATGGAAATGCCGCTTCAACCTAAAAGGTCTTTTGCAGTTCATATTGTTTGATAATATTTGCAATTCATGCGCCACAAAATTACACATTTTATCGGGTCTGGTCATCACCTTCCAATAATATTCAAACAACGAACAATACTTATTCCCATCAAAAATGCCCGGCAACCGCTTATCGAAATCGTATCTTTGCCGAAAATTGCTTCAATGACAAAAAAAGTCACTCCATACCAAGGCTCCTCCTTGGGAAAAAAAGAACAGGTTACCCAGATGTTCGATACGATCAGTAAAGACTACGACGGCCTCAATCGTGTCATTTCCTTTGGCATCGATGTCAAGTGGCGGAAGCGTGTGGTGGAGATCCTCAAACAAAAAAATCCTTCGGCTATTCTCGATATAGCCACGGGCACAGGAGATCTCGCCATAAATTTGGTACAAACGGGAGCCGAAAAGATTGTTGGCTTGGATATCTCCCCCGGGATGCTGGCCATAGGCCAAAAAAAAGTAAACGAAAAAAAATTGGGCCACCGCGTTCAAATGGTGGTGGGCGACAGTGAAAAGCTTAATTATGGCGATGGCAGCTTCGATGCCGTTACCGTGGCCTTTGGGGTCAGGAATTTTGAAACCCTTGAACTAGGCCTCGCGGAAATTTATCGCGTACTCCGCAAATCGGGTACTTTGGTCATCCTGGAAACATCGGTGCCCAGCAGATTTCCCTACAAACAAGGATATCATTTCTATAGCCGACGCATACTGCCGTTGATCGGAAAAATTTTCTCCTCCGACAAATCAGCCTACCGCTATCTCAGTGAATCGGCATCTGTTTTTCCGCATGGGGAGGACTTCAACAATATTTTGCGCAAAATCGGGTTTATAGAGGTAGAGAATAAACCCCAAACCCTTGGGGTTGCTTCAATTTATGTGGCAACAAAGTGAGTTTATGAGGAATACCCCAATATTATTGCTGGTCCTGTTACTGGCCGGCCCTTTGGTCTTCGCACAGTTCAAGGAAAACCCAATATTAAACATAGAGAACAAAGACAAAAAATTGCTGAATTACGGCTATTTTCTGGGGTTCAACCAGTACGATTTTAAATTTGACTATAAAAATGATATCGGGAAGGATATTTTGGTGGAAAAAACCCTGGGTTTCAATGTTGGCCTTATCGGCGAACTCCGTATCAATGAGTTTCTCGATCTTCGATTCGAACCCGGGCTGCACTATAATGCCCGGACCCTTTTTTTTCCCGGATTTGTAGGTGAGGAAGCCATATCCCGCAACTTCTTGAGGGAAGTAAAATCAACCTATATCAATTTTCCACTCTTGTTAAAGGTAAGTGCCAAACGATTTGGCAATTGGAAACCCTTTTTGATCGGTGGGCCCTCTACCTCCCTCAATCTGGGAAGCAATGAAGCCAGTTTGGACGATAACAGCAGTGGCACCTTCCGGATGAAAAAATGGAATTACAACTATGAACTCGGTTTCGGTATCGACTTCTATTTGGAATACTTCAAGTTTACGCCTTCGATACGGGGTGTTTTTACCCTTAATGACGAACTCGTCAGGGACAACGACCCCGATAGCCCCTGGACAGGGAATATTGATGCCCTGCGCACCCGAGGGCTGTTCATCAATTTTACCTTCGAATAGGTTTATGGCCCTTGCCGCTCTCCCCTTCTGATTTCATTCAACAAAATGGCGGTGGCCATCGCAACGTTCAAACTTTCAGTGGCATGACCACCGAATTTGGGAATACTTATTCTTTGGGTGACCAAAGCCTCCAGCTCGGCGGAAATGCCATTGGCCTCATTGCCCATCAATAAGATACCCGGTTGTGTCAGATCTTCGGAATATACCGGTTTGCCGTCCATAAACGCGCCGTAAATGGGTACATCGGCATTGGCGCAAAAGGATGTAAGATCTGTATATCCGATGTTCACCCCGGCGATCGATCCCATGGTTGCCTGCAAGACCTTGGGGTTGTAACAATCCACCGTGTTGAGGGAGCAGACCAAACTTTCTATACCGAACCAATCACAGAGCCTTATGATGGTTCCCAGATTGCCCGGATCCGCTATTGTGTCGAGGGCAACGATCCAGCTCCCGTAATCGATAGGCCTGGGTTTGGGGATGTGAAAAACCGCCAAAACCGTATTGGGATGCTGCATTCCGCTCATTTGGGTCAGTTCTTTTTGTGAGATCAGCTCCGTTTTAGCGGCATCGAACGACAGGGCATCCGCTTGGGTGGTATAGATATTTTCGACCTGGTAGTGGCTTCCCAATAGCGTGCTCACGGTCTTAATGCCTTCCGCGACGAACAACCCGTATTCATTTCGGTACTTTTTTTGCTGCAGGCTTTTTATAAACTTTAATTGGTTTTTGACAACCATACAAATAGTGTATTTTTGGTTCCCATGAGGAGACCATTGCGACCTAGAAAAAACAATGCTAAAATAAGCCTATTATTTTTAGCTTTCGCGGTTGCCTCTTGCAACACGCTCAGAAGGGTGGGCGAAAACGAGTTGTTGTTAAAAAAGAATACGATCTATGCAGACAGCACCAGGATAAATGATGAATCGATCCAAAGCCTTATCCTGCAAAAGCCCAACAGTACTTTGTTGGGTTATCCCTTGCGGTTGAACCTATATAATCTTGCGAAGAAAAACCCCGATTCCTCTTTCCAAACCTGGCTACATAGAAAGGATAAACGCCAAGAACGGCTTGCCAACCTGCTCTCACAGAAGCAAGTAGACCGTTTGGGAGAGTCTTTTTTGGTCAAAGGACTGAGCGAGTGGTTAAAGGAAATCGGGGAAGCCCCGGTTGTGGTGGATACTGCTGAAACCCGCCGCACCCTTGAGCGTTTGAGCGCTTATTATGGCAGCAAAGGATATTTTAACAACAATACCACCTACGAGATCGATACCCTTTCGAAGGGCAGACGTGCAAAAGTGAACTATCTGATCGCCTTGGATAAGCCCTTTCTGATCGATTCGATTTCCAAGAGCATCAGCTCCCCTGCCATCGATTCGATCTATGCCCTCAATTCCGAAGCATCCTTGGTCAAGGAAGGAGACCAATTTGACCTCGCCAAATTTACCAGTGAGCGTGAGCGGCTAACGGCCATTTTCAGGAATACAGGGGTCTACAATTTTCAGGAAAGTTCCATCAATTTTAATTTATTGACCGATACAACCAAGTTGGCCAACGACCAGCTAATGGATGTTGAACTCAACATCGAAGACCTCAGAAAAAGGGGAGACAGTGCATTGACCACTTCAAAGTACCAAGTGTTCCGATTCGACAAGATCAATATTTATACCGATTACCTTTTCGACGAACGCGATCGGGAACAAAACTTCATCCGATATGGTGATTATACCATTTTCTACAGGGGGAAATTGCGATTTAAACCCAGGACCCTGACCAACGCGATTTTTTTCAAGAAAGATAGTGTTTATCGAGACATCGATAGGGTACGTACCTATAGGCAGATCAACAACCTGAACGTATTCAAATACCCAAGTATCAATCCGGTACCTGACAGCACGGGCAATAAGCTCACCGCGAACATTTACCTTTCGGCCAGGCCAAAATATTCATTGGGAACGGCTTTGGACGTCACCCATTCCAACATCCAACAAGTAGGCCTTGGCTTCAGTCCACAGTTACAGGCAAGAAATCTATTTGGTGGCGCAGAAAATCTCAGTATTTCCGGTCGATTCAGCATTGGTTCTTCCAACGACCCGAATATCATCGACAACCGATTTTTCAATATTCAGGAATTCGGCGCCGACCTTAACCTCGATTTTCCAAGAATATGGTTTCCTTTTGTGCATACCAGTAAAATTGTGCCCAGCTATACCTTGCCAAGAACCAGGGTATCTATGGGAACCAGCTTTCAACAGAACATCGGACTTGACAAGCAGACCTTCAATACCATTTTAGGGTATAATTGGACCCCTTCCGAAAGGGTGAGGCACAATGTGGAATTGCTCAATATCCAGTTTGTGCGCAATGTAAAACCCGAACAGTTCTTTAATTTTTATCGCAGTTCTTATGCCCAACTCGACGCCGTTGCCGACAATTATGAAACCGATCCCGCATTGGCCGCATTTTTCACAACCCCTGAGAACAGCACCAATGCCGTGTTGATCATCCCCAATGGAACGGAGGGGTTCATCGATGCCGTGCTGAACACCCCGATCGCATCGGCCGCCGACCGACGCGAGGTGAGTCAAATTGAGGAACGGCGGTTGCGTTTAACCGAGAACAACCTTATTTTTGCCAGTAATTATATCCTGAATCTCAACAATAGGAGGGGCATCGCCGACAATAATTTTTATCAATTCCGGTTCAAAGCGGAGATTTCGGGCAACGTGCTCGCGGGATTATCTACTTTTATCCCTTTCAACAAGAACGATCAGGGCGACTTGTTGGTTTTTGGGGTACCTTATTCACAGTACCTGAAAACGGAATTCGACTATGTTAAATATTGGGACCTCAGCAGGTCCAACGTCCTTGCCTTTCGATCTTTTTTTGGTATTGCCATCCCTTATGGGAATGCCACGAACATTCCTTTTGTAAGGAGTTATTTCGCCGGGGGCGCGAATGACAACCGGGCTTGGTTCCCCTATTCCTTGGGTCCGGGCAGCACCAATGCACTTCAAGATTTTAACGAAGCCAATTTAAAACTGGCTTTCAATCTGGAGTATCGTTTCCCGGTGGTTGGAAATATCAATGGGGCCCTTTTTGCAGATGCGGGAAACATATGGAACGTATTGGATGACCAACAAGACCCCGACGCCATTTTTAAGAGCTTCGCCTCGCTTAAGGATATCGCTTTGGGTACCGGCTTTGGACTGCGTTACGATTTTACCTACTTTCTTTTCCGTGTCGATCTTGGTTTTAAGACCTATAATCCGGCCGAAGAACAATCCAAAAGATGGTTCCGCGACTACAATTTTGGCAATTCGGTGCTCCAAATAGGGATAAACTATCCGTTTTAGACCTAAATATTTTATTACTTTTGTCCCATTCCTAAAAAATAAAAATACCTAACCACGAGATTTAACTATTATGTCGCACAATATTAAACCAGGTGTAGCTACAGGTGATGAAGTACAACAGATTTTCAACTATGCCAAACAAAAAGAGTTCGCCCTGCCCGCTGTAAACGTTATCGGTTCAAACACCATTAACGGCGTTCTCGAAACGGCCGCAAGCTTAAAGGCACCTGTCATCATTCAATTTTCAAACGGAGGAGCGCAGTTCAATGCCGGTAAAGGGCTTTCCAATGAGGGCCAAAAAGCAGCGATCGCGGGCGCCATCGCTGGGGCAAAACACGTTCACCAATTGGCAAAGGCGTATGGTGCTACAGTAATTTTGCATACCGACCATTGCGCCAAACCATTGTTACCATGGATCGATGGCCTACTGGATGAAAGCGAAAAGCATTATGCCGAAACCGGTAAATCATTGTTCAGTTCCCATATGATCGATCTTTCGGAAGAGCCTTTGGAAGAGAATATCGCAATCTGCAAAGAATATCTGGCAAGGATGGATAAAATGAAGATGACCCTGGAAATAGAATTGGGCATCACCGGTGGGGAAGAAGACGGGGTCGACAATTCGGATGTGGATGACAGCAAGCTCTATACCCAACCCGAAGAAGTGGCCTATGCCTATGAGGAATTGTCCAAGGTAAGCAAGCGCTTTACTGTTGCGGCTGCTTTTGGCAATGTACATGGTGTGTACAAACCGGGCAACGTGAAGCTGACCCCGAAAATTTTAAGGAATTCCCAAGAATATGTGACCAAAAAATACGGTGTGGAGCATAACCATATCGATTTTGTCTTCCATGGTGGATCAGGTTCCACGGTAGCCGAAATTAGGGAAGCCATAGGTTATGGCGTCATCAAGATGAACATCGATACCGATCTGCAATATGCATTTTTGGAAGGAATTCGAAACTATATACAAGACAAAAAGGACTACCTGAAGACACAAATCGGAAACCCCAAAGGGGCCGATGAACCCAATAAGAAATTCTATGACCCGCGCGTTTGGTTGAGGGAAGGGGAAAAAACCTTTGTCACACGCTTAAAAAAGGCTTTTGAAGACCTCAACAACGTGAATACACTGTAAAACACCTCCTAACCCTAACCTGTACGATATGACGGCTTGGTTTCAAAGAAAAGAAAAAGGAATACAGACGGCCACCGACCAAAAGAAAGACACCCCAAAGGGACTTTGGTATAAATCCCCCACAGGTAAAATTGTGGAATCGGAAGTCCTGGCCAAGAACTTTTATGTCAGTCCGGAAGACGATTACCATGTGCGAATCGGCAGCAAGGAATACTTTGAAATCATTTTCGACAACAATAAATTTACCGAGTTGGATGCCAAACTGACTTCCAAGGATCCCTTGAAGTTCGTAGATACCAAAAAGTACTCGGAACGCCTGGTAGCCGCCCAGAAAAAAACGGGGCTCAAGGACGCCGTTCGAACCGGAGTCGGCAAGTCGTTGGGCAAGGACCTCGTAGTGGCCTGCATGGATTTCACTTTTATCGGCGGGTCGATGGGCAGCGTGGTCGGTGAGAAAATTGCCAGGGCGATCGATCACGCGTTAAAAAAGAAGATTCCTTTTCTGATGATTTCCAAATCGGGCGGCGCCAGAATGATGGAAGCGGCGCTTTCCTTGATGCAGCTTGCCAAAACTTCGGCTAAACTGGCTCAATTGGCGGACGCAAAAATTCCCTATATCTCATTATGTACCGACCCCACAACAGGGGGTACCACGGCATCGTATGCCATGTTGGGCGATATCAATATTTCCGAGCCGGGCGCTTTGATCGGCTTCGCGGGCCCAAGGGTGGTAAAGGAGGCGACCGGAAAAGAATTGCCCGAAGGTTTCCAGACCGCCGAATTTGTTTTGGAGCACGGGTTTCTCGATTTTATCGTTCACCGCAGCGAGCTAAAAAAGAAAATCAATCTCTATATCGATCTGATCGAAAACAATCCTGTCAGAAAATAAATCGCCCCATAACATTCGACAAGGGGGACTTTTTCCCTCCTTAATCATGAAACCCAAGGGCTTTGCAATGCGCAACACCCGAGACCGAATTCTTTTGATGCCTGTAAAATAAGATCAGGGGAAGATGCTTGCTGCTACTTCCCCTAATCACTCGATTTCAGAATAACATCCGCTTAATCGACTGAAAACCGCCTTAGAAAAATTTCCTTGGTGCTCCCATCGGCATAGGTCAAAAGCCCTTTCCCATCACAACTTCCTTCTCCAAAATCGAGGGTAACATTGGCATCGTTCCTTGAAATGAGCATACTGCCGCTCACAACGAACCTACAAGACCATTCCCTTCGCAATGGTTTCTGGATTTCTTTCTCGAATACATTGCCCAATCTACCCTTGAAGCTACCCTTTCCAGTGATCAGGAAAACGTTGTCGCTCCAAAATCCCGATGCATAGCCCTCAATCCATTCGCGTGTCCTGTTCCCGTTGAAACTGAAGGTGCCATCATTGGGCCACACGCCTTCAAATGTCCAGCTGGCCACGGATTGTGGATTGCCATTGCCGTTCGAACGCTGGCGCACCACCGAGGCACTCCCCGCAACGGCGACCCTATTGAAACTGAAATTCTCCAGGGATAGTCCTATGGTTTTGGTGGCCATCTCCATATCCTTGGCATACTCCAAATAAATAATTCCCGCCAGATAATTTCCATTCGGAAGTTCACATTCCATTCCAAAATCGATGGTTCGTTCTATTGTGGTATCGGTGACCACGGTGGTCACTATAGCGCATGCGGGAAGGTAGTCTGAGCGGAATCCATATTTCCCCGTTGCAGAAATCTCGTCCTCGGCATAGACATCTTCCGCAATGCCGATGATTTCTTCGGAAATAAGTTCTCCTTCGTCGCTCGCCTTGAGTTCGGTTGCGGTAATGACTTCGTCATTGCCAAGATCGGAGGTGTTTTCATCTTTGTCACAGGAAACCATCATCATGACCGCGATCAATGATACTCCCACAACGTTTGTTTTGAGGCATTTTTTCATAATAACAAATTTTTAAGATTTACAGCAATAGGACGGAACGAACTGGAAAAGGTTTAATTTCGATTAAATAACAATCTATGGCCATTGATCAAGAAAATATTTTTATATTTGCGGCCTGATTGAAAATCAGTCAGATACATAAAAATCATTTAATATAATATTGGAATGTATTTAACCAAGGAAGTAAAGGCCGATATTTTTAAGAAATACGGCGGAAAAGAAATCAATACCGGTTCTACCGAAGGGCAGGTTGCCCTGTTCACGCATCGCATCAACCACTTGACCGAGCACCTAAAAAACAATCATAAAGACTACAACACAGAGCGGTCTTTGGTTCGTTTGGTAGGGAAGCGAAGAAGTCTCCTGGATTATTTGAAGAAGAAGGATATTGTCAAGTATCGTGAACTCATCAAAGAATTGAATATCAGAAAATAACCGATAAGGGGAAAGTTAACTTTCCCCTTATTTTTATAGTTGTATTTGCTACAACACCCTATTTTGAAGTAAAAGTCCTCACGTTCAGAGGCAACACAAAAAGCTGCACACGGTTTTTCATTGGTCAACACAACACAACAACTCCGACCAGAGAACATGGCGGAAAGACCATTGTTTAACAATTCTGCCCTTGGGTGGGATTTAAATCAAATTTATGATTCCAAAAGTATTTAAGGAGGTCATCGACCTCGGTGACGGTAGGGAAATTTCTATCGAGACCGGAAAATTGGCAAAACAGGCCCATGGCTCTGTGGTGGTCCAATCCGGCAAGTGTATGCTACTCTGCACCGTAGTATCGAATTACAAACAAAGCGACGTCGATTTTCTTCCGTTGACGGTAGATTATCGCGAAAAATTTGCGGCTTCAGGCCGTTATCCTGGCGGTTTCTTCAAGAGGGAGGCAAGACCCAGTGATGGTGAGGTGTTGACCATGCGATTGGTAGATCGGGTGTTACGCCCACTTTTCCCCAAAGATTACCATTGTGAAACACAGGTAATGATCCAACTCATGTCGCACGATGAAGACGTGATGCCCGATGCAATGGCCGGTTTGGCCGCTTCGGCCGCGATCCAGTTGTCTGATTTTCCATTTGAATGTGCCATTTCGGAATGCCGAGTAGGCCGTGTAGACGGAAAATTCATTATCAACCCGACCAGGACCCAATTGTTGGAGTCCGATATCGATATGGTCATCGGGGCTTCTGCAGATTCCGTTATGATGGTGGAAGGTGAAATGGGAGAGATTTCAGAAGAGGATATGGTTGAGGCCATCAAATTCGCACATGAGGCCATCAAGGCTCAGGTCGCCGCCCAAATGCGATTGGCGGAAGCTGTCGGCAAAAAGGCTGTTAGGGAGTACGAAACTGAAAGTGAAGACGAGGCCTTGGCCAAAAAGGTGCATGGGCTTACCTATGACAAGGTCTACGCCGTGGCAAGGGCGGCTTCGGCCAAACAAGACAGAAGTGCGGCTTTTGATGCTATCAAGGAGGAAGTTAAAGCCACCTTCACAGAGGAAGAATTGGCCGAATATGGCGATATGGTCAGTAAATATTTTTACAAGGCCGAAAAAGCAGCCGTTCGCGACCTTACTTTGAATGAAGGATTGCGATTGGATGGTAGAAAAACCAATGAAATTCGTCCCATCTGGTGCGAAATCGATTATTTGCCCTCCACCCATGGCAGCGCCATTTTTACGCGAGGGGAAACCCAAGCCTTGGCCACGGTCACCTTGGGAACCTCAAGGGAAGCCAACCAAATCGATATGCCTTCTTTTGAAGGGGAGGAAACTTTTTACCTCCATTATAACTTTCCGCCGTTCTCAACCGGCGAGGCGCGTCCCATACGGGGCACCTCCCGAAGGGAAGTAGGCCATGGCAACTTGGCCCAAAGAGCATTGAAAAGAATGGTGCCAGCCGATTGCCCCTACACCGTAAGGGTGGTTTCGGAAGTATTGGAAAGCAACGGGTCGTCTTCCATGGCCACCGTTTGTTCCGGTACCATGGCCTTAATGGATGCAGGCGTACAATTGAAGAAACCTGTTTCAGGAATCGCGATGGGATTGATCACCGATATGGAATCAGGTAAATATGCCGTTTTATCGGATATCTTGGGAGATGAAGACCACCTAGGGGATATGGACTTCAAAGTAACCGGAACCGCAGACGGTATTACCGCTTGTCAAATGGACATCAAGGTAAAAGGTCTCAGCTATGAAATCTTGGTCAAGGCCCTTAAGCAGGCCAGGGACGGTAGACTGCATATTCTTGAAAAATTGGTGGAAACCATTGCCACACCCAATCCGGATGTGAAACCACATGCACCAAAAATGGTGACGAGGATCATCCCGAACGAGTTTATCGGCGCTTTGATCGGACCGGGCGGTAAAGTCATCCAGGAACTCCAGAAAACAACGAAAACCACTATCGTGATCAATGAAGATCCGATAACGGAGGAAGGTATCGTTGAAATTTTGGGAACCAGTCAACAAGGTATCGATGCCGTTTTGGCGAAAATAGATTCCTTGATGTTCAAGCCAGAGGTAGGCAGCGTATATGAAGTGAAGGTCATTAAGATGTTAGACTTCGGTGCGGTAGTGGAATATAAGGATGCCCCTGGCAATGAAACACTGCTACATGTCTCCGAATTGGCATGGGAACGTACCGAAAATGTTTCCGATGTGGTCAACATGGGTGACGTTTTTGATGTGAAATATTTGGGGGTCGATCCCCGAACCCGAAAGGATAAAGTTTCCCGTAAGGCATTATTGCCAAAACCGGAGGGCTTTAAAGAGAGACCGCCAAGAACAGGTGGAGACCGAAGGGATGACCGCCGAGGCGGAGGAAGGGACAATCGAGATCGAGATCGCAAACCTCGAAGGGACTAATCTTTCAGGAGTTCCAAGATAAATTGGCCCCAATTTTTTAATTGGGGCTTTTTTTGTGCGCTTTAACCAAAATATCGTCTTTTTTATACGATTATGTAACATTTAGCGATTTTTCACGTATAAGTATATGCAGTCTATGCAACATGAACTTAATTTTTCTAAATGAGACAGCTAAAGATTACCAAACAGGTTACCAACAGGGAAACCGCATCTTTGGACAAATACCTACAAGAAATTGGCAAAGTAGATCTGATTACCGCGGATGAAGAAGTGGAACTGGCACAAAGGATCAAGGCCGGCGATCAAATCGCCCTTGAAAAACTGACAAAAGCCAATCTTCGTTTTGTGGTATCGGTTGCCAAACAATATCAAAATCAAGGGCTTACCCTTCCCGATTTGATCAATGAAGGGAATCTGGGCCTGATCAAAGCGGCACAGCGTTTCGATGAAACCCGTGGTTTTAAATTTATTTCCTATGCCGTATGGTGGATCCGTCAATCGATCTTACAGGCATTGGCCGAACAATCCCGAATAGTGAGATTGCCGCTGAACAAGATCGGTTCGATCAATAAAATCAATAAGACTTTCGCTTTTCTGGAACAAGCGCATGAGCGACAGCCCTCAGCGGAGGAAATTGCCAAGGAATTGGACATGACCGTGGAGGATGTGAAACAATCCTTGAAAAACTCGGGTCGCCATGTATCCATGGATGCGCCTCTAATCGATGGGGAAGATTCGAACCTTTACGACGTACTTCGCAGCGGGGAATCGCCAAATCCCGATCGTGAATTGTTGCACGAATCATTGCGTACCGAAATAGAACGAGCACTGGAAACCCTTACCCCAAGGGAAGCCGATGTCATTCGTTTATATTTTGGCCTTGCCGGCCAACATTCCATGACCCTGGAAGAAATAGGAGAAACTTTCGACCTTACCAGGGAAAGGGTACGCCAAATCAAGGAAAAGGCCATCAGGAGGTTGAAGCATACTTCCAGAAGCAAAATATTGAAGACCTATCTCGGCTAAAACGGGAAATGAATTGCAGCGTTAAATAATCCTTAATATTGGAAATTTGGCATTAAAGTTGTAATTTGTGGACAATAACAACAGTTATCATGACTGTTCGTTTTTTGATTGATGAATAAACTCCGGCTGATTACCGGAGTTTTTTTATTACAGGCTACATCTAGGCCTATGGAACACAGAATTATATTGGAATTTAACTTTTTTAGGACACCATGGACGGTACCAAACCACAAGCCAACAATCCTTTACACGGGATAAAACTTATCGATATATTGGATCATTTGACTTCGATATACAGTTGGGAAGAAATGGCGGCCATCATAAATATCAACTGCTTCAAAAAAGATCCCTCCATAAAATCATCCTTGAAATTTCTGAGAAAGACCCCTTGGGCCCGGGCCAAAGTGGAACAATTGTATTTGAAATCGATTTCGCAATGATTGCCGAAGCAATTGTAAATGCTGCCCCTCATGGCCTTTATAAAAAACAGCCTTCCCTCCGGTAGGGCAACCTCCTTCGCGTAGTAATATAAAATTCACCGCCGCTTTCATTTGAACGCAGAGTTTGTTTGATTTTGCTCAATTCTTTCCTCAAGGATCCGATCATATTTTTCCTGTGCTTTGGAATGGTACATTTTATTATCTTTAGGGATATCCTAAGGAACCATACCATGCAAAAAACCATAACCCTGCTACTTTTTTTCAGCCTACTGCTCTCCTGCCAAAAGGAGGCCAATAAAGATTTGGCTGAAAATATCCAACCGATAAGCTTCAATCTTCCGGAAGGTTTCGAACTTGAAGATCTTTACCATCCCAGTGCACATGGGCAGGGTTCTTGGGTCGCACTTGCCCAAGGTC
The DNA here is from genome assembly GCA_963700435.1 of uncultured Flavobacteriaceae bacterium. Taxonomy (GTDB): domain Bacteria; phylum Bacteroidota; class Bacteroidia; order Flavobacteriales; family Flavobacteriaceae; genus Pelagihabitans. The sequence continues at coordinate 146,251 of CAVOXM010000011.1, read as the reverse complement.
CCGAAAACATCATCTATGCTTGCGACCAACGGGGCAAGATATACCGACTGAAAGTTCCTTCCGATGGAAATCCGGTAAATCCCGCTCAGGTAGATAGTTTAGATCTGCATATCGGGGAGGCCCATGGCCTGTTATGGGCGCATAACAGTCTCTATGTGGCGGTCAACAAGGCTTGGGACGATGAAATTCCGGATGAGCGGGAAAATGGCAGCGGGGTGTATCGACTTACCGATACCGATAAAGACGGGAAATTGGACAAAGTGACCATGCTCCTTAAGTTGGAAGGTGAGGGGGAACATGGCCCGCACAGTTTTGTATTGTCACCCCATGGTCAGGAAATCTACTTCATTGCAGGAAACCATACCTTGATTCCGGAACTCCTGCTCAAAAACAGCCGCTTGCCCACCAATTGGGGGGAGGACAATTTGTTCAAACCTTATTTGGATGCCCGGGGACATGCCAATAACGTGAAAGCCCCTGGGGGTTGGATCAGTAAATTCAATCCTGAGGGTACCCAATGGGAACTCGTTTCGGCGGGGTACCGGAACCCTTTTGATATCGCCTTCAACCAAGATGACGAACTGTTCACCTATGATGCCGATATGGAATGGGATATTGGCATGCCTTGGTACAGACCTACCAGGATCTGCCATGTCACCAGTGGCAGTGAATATGGCTGGCGCACCGGGTCTGGAAAATGGCCGGCATATTATCCCGATAACCTTCCTGCCGTAGTGAATATGGAACAGGGTTCGCCCACGGCGGTCCTTGCCGGTGCAAAATTGAAATTTCCGGCGAAGTACCATAACGGACTTTTTGTGATGGATTGGAGTTTTGGCACCGTTTATTTTATCGATCTAAAGCCCAAAGGGAGCAGCTATGAGGCTACCAAGGAAGAATTTCTTTCGGGCACTCCCCTACCCCTCACCGACATGATCGCAGGTGCTGACGGCAACCTCTATTTTGCCACGGGCGGCCGTGGATTGGATTCCCACCTTTATCGATTGCGATATACCGGAACCGATTCGGAACCAGCGATGCCATCAACTGATGAAGCAGCCCAAGCATTGAGATCGCTTCGCCACAGTCTGGAAAAATATCATTCTGAAATTTCCGAGGATGCCATTTCGTTGGCCTGGGACAACCTCAATCACGAGGATCGATTTATCAGATATGCGGCCAGGGTAGCTTTGGAACACCAACCGGTTGAAAAATGGGAAGCACGTTTCTTTGCGGAAAAAGACCCCATCAAGCTCATAGAAGGGGGAATTGCCCTGGCACATCAAGGGGATAAAGCACTTGAAGGGAAAATTATCGAAAAATTGACCCCAATCAAGTTGGAGGTATTGACCACGGGGCAGCAAATCGCCCTATTGCGCACCTATGCCTTGCTGTTCATTCGAATGGGACCACCGGATGCGCTTCACGGGAACATGACCGTCAAAAAACTGAACGCCTATTTCCCCAATGCCAATAATGCGGTGAACAAGGAACTGGGCCAGCTGTTGCTTTATCTGAAAGCAAAGGGAATCACCAAAGAGTTGGTGGCCCTTTTGGAAAAGCACACTTCAGAAAAAACAGTTACCGAAGGGGTTCAATTGCTGGATGAAGAAACCACCATGCGCAGTGAACAATATGGTCCGCTTATTAGGGATGTCATCGCAAAAATGCCACCCAGTGAAGCCATCTATTATGGACTGTTGCTCAGCCACGCCGATCAGGGATGGACCAAAGACTTGCGCGAAAAATACTTTCGTTGGTACTACGATGTTTTGGGCGCGAAGGGCGGTATGAGCTTTAAGGCCTATATGGAAAATGTACGGCAACAAGCCATGACCAACGTTCCCGAAGCCGAAAAATCATATTTCCAGGAGCTATCGGGCGTGTACACCCCTTCTTCCGTTATGGCCGACTTGCCCCAGCCCATAGGGCCGGGCCGAAACTATACCGGCGAGGATATGGGCAATATCATATGGGGCGGGGCCTTAGACGACTACCAAGGCAGCTTTGCAGATGGTGAGCGCGCCTACCGGGCGGCCATGTGCACCCTTTGCCATAGGATGCGCGGTGAAGGTGGGGCCGCCGGACCCGATCTTACCCAATTACATAGCAAAATGGGCAGCTACGACCTGTTGTTCGCCATCTACAGCCCCAATGACGATATTTCCGACCAATATGCCAATACCTTGTTCGAAATGAAGGATGGCGAAAAAATCGCCGGGCGAATCAAGTCGGAAGAAGGGGAAAACATCACCTTGATGCCGAATCCGTTCAATGAAAGTTATACGGTGCAATTGGCAAAAAGTGAGATCGTAAAGCGGGGTCTTTCCCCGATTTCGCCCATGCCTCCAGGATTGCTCAATCGATTGAACGAAAAGGAAGTGAAAGACCTGTTCGTTTATTTACAGGCCGGAGGGGATCAAAACAATGAAGTATATACCAAAAAGAAAGACCTAAAATAGGATCAAGGCCATCCCATAGCAACACTGCATGCAGATTTAATGACTTCGTGCAAATGGAATTTGGACGAATAAAGTCCCTGGTTTTTTTGAATCCATGAAATTATTCAATTAATTGGAATCGATGTAGCATGAAATATCGGCGCATTGAACCAATCTTAACATCAAATCAATGTATTCTGTGAAACAAGTTAAAATCTTTTTAGCCTTAAGTTTTAGCCTTGGGGCAACCTCCCTGTTGGCCCAAAAAAGCGCCAAAGCTGAAATATCACAAGCCAGTACTATCGATCAAAGTTTTTATGAAGGGCTTGAATGGCGAAATATAGGTCCCTATCGCGGTGGACGATCATTGGGCTGTGCCGGTAGTCCGGGCAGACCCAACGAATATTACTTCGGCGCTACCGGTGGCGGGCTGTGGAAGACGACCGACGGGGGCACTGAATGGTCGCCCGTGACCGATGGGCAGGTGACCAGTTCCTCGGTCGGGGCCGTGGCGGTGGCCGAAACCAACCCCGATATCGTATACATAGGAATGGGCGAGGTGCAACTGCGCGGCAGTATCACCCAAGGTGACGGGGTATACAAGACCAAGGACGGTGGCAAAACTTGGAGACATCTTGGTTTAAAGGAAACCCAGGCCGTTTCACGGATAAGGATCCATCCGACCAATCCAGATATTGTTTATGTAGCCGCATTGGGCCATCCATATGGCGATAACGAGGAGCGCGGCGTATTCCGCAGTAAAGATGGTGGCAATAGTTGGCAAAAAGTGCTCTACGTAAGTCCAAAAGCAGGTGCCGTAGACCTGATCATCGATAGGAACGACCCGAATGTGCTGTACGCGAGCACCTGGCAGGTATACCGCAAAGCATGGAAAATGTGGGGTGGCGGCCCTGACTGCAAGTTATGGAAATCGACCGATGGGGGCGATACCTGGACAGATTTGACGAACAATGCCGGTATGCCCGCCCCACCGATCGGTAAAATCGGCGTTACCGTCTCCCCTGCAGATTCGAATCGGGTCTGGGCCATCGTAGAGGCCAATGAAGGGGGTGTATTTAGGTCGGATGACGGCGGAAAAACCTGGGAACGGACCAACGATGAGCGTAAATTGCGGCAACGTGCCTTTTATTATTCCCGAATCTACGCAGATCCATGGGACAAAGAAACCGTGTATTGCCTGAATACCGGATTTTATAAATCCACCGATGGTGGTAAAACCTTTGGTACAACCATTGAAGTCCCCCATGGCGACAACCACGATCTTTGGATCGACCCCAATAATCCTGACCGAATGATCAATTCAAACGATGGGGGCGCCAATGTGAGCATCAACCAAGGAAAGAGCTGGACGGAACAAGACTATATCACCACACAGTTGTACCACGTGATGGCAACCAGTGATGTACCCTATCATGTTGCCGGGGCGCAACAAGATAATAGTACCATCGCCATGCCAAGCGATGGCTGGGATCATATGCAGGCCAGGGGACCGAACCATGGATGGTACTATGCCGTCGGAGGGGGCGAAAGTGGTTGGATCACCCAACATCCCGTCAACAAAGATATTTTCTATGCGGGCAGTCAAGGCGCCCTGTTGACCCGCTATGATCGCAGTAACGGACAATCCCGTGATATTCAGGTTTATCCACGATTTTTTTCGGGAGAGCCAGCAAGTGCGCTTCCTGAAAGGTGGCAATGGACTTTCCCAATCATGTTCGCCCCTCAAGATCCAAAGGTGATGTATACCTGTTCGCAGCATATTTGGAAGACCACGAATGACGGCCAAACTTGGGAAAAAATTAGTCCAGATCTGACCTATGCGGATCCAACAACACTGGATAAGACCGGTGGTATCATTACCATGGACATGAATGGACCCGAAATTTATGCCACAGTATTCGCCTTGGCGCCCTCTTTTCATGATATCAACACCATTTGGGCCGGATCAGATGATGGAAAAATCAACATTACCCGGGATGGCGGAAAGACCTGGACGGACATTACCCCAAAGGACCTGCCCAAATTTTCAAGGGTGAGTATCATTGAAGAATCGAGACACAGGCCCGGAACACTTTTTGTGGCCGCGAACCGCTATCAGGTTGACGATCGACAGCCTTACGTATTTAAGACGCATGATTACGGAAAAACCTGGACCAAGATCATCAATGGTATCGCAGCAGGACATTTTGCCAGGGCCATACGGGAGGATCCCGTTCGACAGGGACTGCTGTTCTTGGCAACGGAACACGGTGTTTATTTTTCGATGAACGACGGTGGACTATGGCAAAGTCTTCAATTAAAACTTCCCGATACGCCGATTCGCGATCTAGTGGTAAAAGACAATGACTTGGTCTTGGGTTCGCACGGCAGGGGTTTTTGGATTTTGGATGACATACAGCCTTTGCGACAGTATACCGATGCAATGAAACTTCAGTCTGCGGTGCTATTCGAACCTTCGGATGCCCTTAGGGGCCTACAGGATGCCTCCATACAATATTACCTGAAACAGCAGCAGGATACGATCACCTTTGAAATTTTGGATGCCAACGACCGGCTGATCGACACTTTTACGGGCAGCAAGCCAAAATATGAAAAAGACCCCAACCTGCCCTGGTGGGAACAAGGAGGTTCATCAAAACCGACCACGGCCAAGGGTATCAATACGTTTACCTGGGATTTGAGATATCCAGGGGCAACAGTATTTGAAGGAATGATCATATGGAGCGCCCAGCCGGAAAGAGGGCCAAAAGCGCCTTTGGGCACCTATAAGGTACGAATGAAAACCACGGATTGGGAGCAAACCCATAGTTTTAAAGTGCTGATAGACCCCAATCTTAAAGGCATAACCGAGGCCGATCTGCAAGAACAGTTTGAACTTGCCAATAACATCATGAAAAAGACAAGCCTCGCGAACGAAGCGGTGATCAAGATCCGTGCGATTCGTATACAGATCGACTCGAGTAAAGACAAAGTGGGGACCGCCGATTTTGAAAAGACCATCGAGCCATTGCTTGTACAAATGGCACAGGTAGAAGAATCATTATATCAGGTAAAGAACCAATCGGGCCAAGATCCCCTCAACTTCCCTATCAAACTCAACAACCGTTTGGCATCCCTGCGTCGGAGCGTTGAGGATGGGGACGCGAAACCGACCGACGGCGCCTATTTGGTTTATGATGAGTTATCGAGCGAACTGGAAAAACATCTGACTGCCCTTAAAGCCACTTTGGAAAAACAACTGCCATCGGTGAACACGGTCTTGGAAAAAGCAGGTACAATGCCCATCGAAGTATCCGACATGGGGCAATGATAACGACTCTTGGAATGGAAAGTAAGATTCCGAAAAGATAGCGCCATGAGGGCTTCCAAGGCTCAATGGAAATAAATAAGCATGCCAAAAGAGGAACCATACCGAATACCTGCCCGGACCAGCATAGGCCATGTGCATTTAAAGGTAGCCAATATAAATCGTTCCCTGGATTTTTATTGCGGTCTACTGGGGTTTGAAATCACAACGCGATATGGGAAGGAGGCGGTTTTTATCTCTGCGGGCGGCTATCACCACCACATTGGCCTCAATGTATGGTACAGTAAGAATTCGCCCCCGGCGCGGAAGGAATCTGTCGGACTTTTCCATACGGCCATTCTGTATCCCACAAGAAAAGATTTGGCAGCTATCTACGAGCGGATCCTCAAAGCCGATTATCCCTTGACAGGGGCAGCCGATCACGGGGTATCCCAAGCGCTATACCTCAACGATCCCGATGAAAACGGATTGGAGCTCTACTGGGATCGGCCTAAAGGAGAATGGCCAATAAAACCCGACGGAACATTGGACATGTTCACGAAACCTTTGGATCTTAACGCACTTATGGCACTGGTGCGATAACGGTATCAATTCATTACTTTTGTGCTCAATAAGGAAGCATTACCGAAAATGAATAAAATTAAAATAGCACCTTCGCTTTTGGCCGCCGATTTTGGCAATCTACAAAGAGATGTGGAAATGGTAAATGGAAGCGATGCCGATTGGCACCACATCGATGTGATGGATGGCCTGTTCGTTCCGAATATATCTTATGGAATGCCGGTGATCAAAGCCATAGCCAAACATGCCACGAAACCTTTGGACGTGCATTTGATGATCGTTGATCCCGATCGCTATATCGAAACCTTCGCCCACTTGGGCGCTGATGTCCTGAGCGTGCATTATGAAGCATGTACCCACCTGCATCGTACCTTGCAGGCCATTAAAGGCGCGGGCATGAAAGCCGGGGTCGCATTGAATCCACATACCAACATTTCCCTATTGGAGGATACGATCGATGACATCGACCTGGTCTGCGTCATGGGCGTCAACCCGGGCTTTGGCGGACAGTCATTTATCGAAAACACCTATCGCAAAATAAACGCGCTCAAAGCTTTGATCCAATCAAGGGGAGCCCACACCCTCATTGAGGTCGATGGTGGCGTGACCGATACCAACGCAAAAAAATTGGTCGATTGTGGCGCCGATGTGCTGGTTACGGGCAGTTATGTTTTCAGTGCGCCCGATCCACTTGCCGCCATTGCCCGGATTTCGAAAATTGCCAATGGTTAGTATTGCTCCAAAAGGTAGTTGATCAAATCGGTGGTGGTGACAATACCGACCAATTTATCATGGTCCACGACCGGTAAGGCATGGAATTCCTTTTTGGCCAATATTTCGGCCACCTCCTTGATATTGGCTTCGGGAGATACACTGATCAGGTTTTTGGCCATGACCTGTCTTACGGAGAACATATTATAAACCACGGTATCAACCGCATCCTCATCCTGAAAGGCACCATCCGCAAAACTGATGCGCAGCAAATCGGTTAAACTCAACATCCCTACGATCTTTTCCCCCTCCACTACGGGTATATGCCTGATGTGATGCTTTTTGAACAGGCTTTCGGCCTTGTCGAGCCCATCGGTCACATTCAAAGTGATCAAATGGGTGGTCATGATCTTGGAGACCGGAATTCTTTGTCTAATACTCATAATAATCATTTTTAATCGTTCGGCTTAAAGGTCTCCATATTGGCGCAGGCATAGTATGATAAAAGTCATATTTTACGGTATTCCGGTCATTAACTATTCCACTGTTCCCATCAGATAACGAGCGTCCGTACTTTGCCATAATTTACCTAGCTTTGTTCCCATAAAACATTAGCATTCACATTTTCATCATCCCAAAAAATGGAAAAATTTGATCTGGTCATAGTGGGGGGCGGTCCGATTGGCATTGCCTGCGGTTTGGAGGCCAAAAAGAAAGGATTTACCTATGTGATCATTGAAAAAGGACCCATCGTAAATTCCCTTTACAATTACCCCGCGAACATGCAGTTCTTTTCCTCTTCGGAAAGACTTGAAATCGATGAAATTCCCTTTATCAGCAAGGAGGCCAAACCCAAACGGAATGAGGCGCTTGGAATATTATCGCAGGATCGTATCCACCAACAAACTGAACATCCATTTGTTTGAAAAAGTGTCACAAGTGCACAAAAATGGCGATCGATTTATTGTTGAAACCAGCAAACGACAGTACACCACAGACCATGTCGTTATTGCGACTGGATTTTACGATATCCCCAACACGCTCGATGTGCCAGGGGAAAATCTGCCCAAAGTATCGCACTACTACAAAGATCCACATTTCTATGCAGGCCAAAAATTGGCAGTGATCGGGGCGAGCAATTCAGCTATTGATGCGGCACTCGAGTGCTGGCGCAAGGGTTCTGAGGTCACCTTGGTCATCAGGGGACCTGAGGTGGGCCAACGGGTGAAATACTGGGTAAGGCCCGATATTATCAACCGGATCGAGGAAGGCAGTATCAAGGCCTATTTCAATGCCAAGGTCAAAGCGATTAGCGACAACGAAATCATCATCGATACGCCGGAAGGCACCATCGGCCTGGAGAACGATTTTGTGCTCGCGCTCATCGGTTACAAGCCCAATTTTGAATTTTTGGAAAAACTGGGGATTTCGCTTTCAAAAGATGAAAAACGGCTTCCCCAATATGATTCCGAAACCATGGAGACCAATGTGAGGGGCCTATATCTAGCAGGGGTCATCTGTGGGGGCATGGAAACCCATAAATGGTTCATCGAGAATTCAAGGGTTCATGCAAAAATGATCATGGCATCGATCGCCAAAAAAAAATCAGCCAAAATTGACGTATGAGACAGTATTCCATAGCCATTCACGGAGGTGCGGGAACTTTGATCAAAGGGATGATGACCCCGGAAAAGGAAACCGCCTATAAATCTGCTTTGGAGAGCGCCTTGATGAACGGCCAAACCATTTTGGAGCGGGAAGGCACCGCCTTGGAAGCCGTACAAGGGTCGGTAATGGCCCTAGAAGACTCCCCTTTGTTCAATGCCGGCAAGGGCAGCGTTTTTACAGCAAAAGGCACCCATGAAATGGATGCTTCGATCATGGATGGGCGTACCCTGAAGGCAGGGGCCGTTTCCTTGGTGACCGGAATTAAAAATCCGATCCGTTTGGCCTATGACGTCATGCAGCATACCGAACATGTGTTTTTGGCCGGGGCAGGGGCATTGGACTTTGCGAAACTCATGAAATACGAAATATTGGAAGAATCGTATTTCCATGATGCCCTAAGGCACCAACAATGGCTGGAACTGAAGGACACGGCATCTTTTCAGTTGGACCATACGCTAAAAAAAGATGGCAAATTCGGGACAGTAGGTGCGGTAGCCTGCGATCTACAAGGCAATTTGGCCGCGGCCACTTCAACCGGCGGTATGACGAACAAGAGATTTGGAAGGATCGGCGACAGCCCCATGATCGGGTCGGGCACTTACGCCAACAATTTGACCTGTGCCGTCTCCTGTACCGGGAGCGGGGAATATTTTATGAGAGGGGTAGTGGCCTATGACCTTTCCTGTTTGATAGAATATAAGGGCCTATCCCTTGAAGCGGCTGCCAAGGAAGTCGTACATAACAGGTTGCCGAAGCTCGGGGGCGATGGGGGCTTGATCGCAGTGGATGCAATGGGTAATATTGGCCTTGCCCTTCAATACCGAAGGCATGTACCGGGCTTCCAGAAACATTTTGGGCCAAATCGAGATAATGATTTATGGGAATTAGACGAAAGGCGAATCGAGTGGCAACACCTGCAGTTTCCTTTTTTTGATATTGAATCGGTCGCCATTGGCCAAGATATGCGTTCTGAGGTTCGACAACGACATGGGAGAACCAATTTCCAAAACTTTCTCGTTGTTATGCTTCAATCTGCTAGGATCGAACAGGACCACCATACCCGAGCCAATGACTTCAAAAGTATTGCAATTTTTGATCACCAATCCGGTATCTTCAGCCAGGCCTACGCCCAAGAGTTTTGGAAACTTGGCCACAGCCTCGGCCAATCTACCGAAACGCCCTCGTTGAATGAAGTGGGAATCGATGATCAGGTTGGGTATAAAATCCATTCCCTTATCCATTCCCACGGCCCCTTTGAACAAGGAATCCTTGCTGCTTCCGCCAGTAATCATTTCACCCGACATGCACATGGCTCCCGCACTGGTGCCCGCAATCACAATGGGCTCCTTTCGATACCGTTCAAGTAACAATTGATGCATCCTTGTACCTCCGATGATTTTTTTGATTTTCGATTGGTCGCCTCCTGAGAACATGACACAATCGGCATTTCGGATCAAATCGATGTTCTTTTTCCTTTCGGATTCCTCCCGATCCAAAAGGTGCAGCACATCGACCTTATCGCAGCCCAGCTTGCCGAAAGCCTGGAGATAATTCTCGCCCACTTCTTTGGGAATGCTTGAAGCCGTGGGCAGCACGACTATGTTGGCGGTATTGCCACCACTTTCCCTCACGACCCTGGCAAGAATGCCTTCCTGGATAAATTCCAAGGTATACTGCTCGGTGTTTCCTGTTCCCTTGTCTTCATTGCCCCCTATTGGAATCAAAGTACCCTTAATGCTCATGTATCGTTCTTTTGGGATACAAAAATACTGTTATCGATCGGGAAAAATAAGCTATATTTAAGAATTCACCCCCAGTACAAAACTTCCACAATATGAAAATTAGAGAGATCAATGCAATGCGAGGACCAAATTATTGGTCGGTACGTCGCCATAAGCTTATTGTGATGGTTTTGGATCTGGAGGAGATGGAGGCCCTACCTTCCAACAAGATCGATGGGTTCACCGATCGGCTAAAGACCATGTTTCCCACGATGTACGAACACCGCTGTTCAGTGGGCACGCCAGGAGGTTTTTTCGAAAGGGTGGAAGAAGGTACATGGATGGGCCATATCGCGGAACACATCGCCCTGGAAATTCAGACCTTGGCCGGAATGGACGTGGGCTTTGGGCGCACCAGGGGATATGGGGAACCTGGCGTCTACAATGTGGTCTTTGCCTATATGGAGGAGAAAGTAGGCCGTTATGCCGCAAAGGCGGCCGTTGCTATCTGTGAAGCACTGATCAAAGGGGAATCTTATGATTTAAAGGATGATATTCAAAAAATGAGGGAACTCCGAGAGGCCGAACGCCTGGGACCCAGTACAGGATCGATTGTAGAGGAAGCGGCCAGTCGTGGCATTCCTTGGATCAGATTGAACAAATATTCGTTATGTCAGTTGGGCTATGGCGCAAACCAGAAAAGGATACAAGCCACTGTAACCAGCGAAACCAGCAGTATCGGAGTAGAACTCGCCTGTGACAAGGAAGATACCAAATACCTTTTGGAACAGGCCCAGGTCGAGGTGCCCAGAGGTGATATCATCAGAAAGGAAAGTAGTTTGGATGAGGCTTGCCGTTATGTCGGGTTCCCGCTGGTGATCAAACCCGTAGGTGGAAACCATGGCCGTGGCATTACCGTGAACATCAACGCTCTGGAGGAGGCCATCGTTGCCTTTCATTTGGCCAAAGAAGTTTCGCCGGCAGTGATTGTGGAAAAATATATCGTAGGGTTCGATTATCGCTTGCTCGTGATCAATCATGTGATGGTGGCCGCGGCGCGCCGAACCCCTGCCCATGTGGTCGGAGATGGAAAATCGACCCTTCAGCAACTGATCGATAAGGTGAACAGCGATCCCAGGCGGGGCTACGGCCATGAAAATGTACTGACCCAGATTACGATCAATGAACTGACGGCCAATATCATCAAATCAAAAGGGCATACCCTCAACTCCGTTCTTGACAAAGGGGAGATGTTGATCTTGAAGGACACGGCCAACTTAAGCACAGGAGGTACAGCGGAAGATGTCACCGATATCGTCCATCCCGCCAATGTGGCGATGGCAGAACGGATTTCAAAAATCATCGATCTGGATATTTGCGGTATCGACATCATGACCACCGATATCACCCAACCGCTTTCCGATACGGCCGGGGCCGTACTTGAGGTGAATGCCGCGCCGGGATTTCGGATGCACTTGGCCCCGACAACGGGCCTGCCAAGAAACGTGGCCGCACCGGTAATCGATAAACTGTTTCCGAAGGGCAGTACCGGGAGAATTCCCATCATCGCGGTTACCGGAACCAATGGCAAGACCACCACGACCCGCTTGATTGCCCATATGGCCAAAATGAAGGGGTTTCGTGTGGGCTATACCACCAGTGATGGCGTTTATATCCAAAACAGATTGCTGATGACGGGCGATTGTACCGGACCTGCCAGTACTGAATTCGTACTCAAGGACCCCACGGTAAATTTTGCGGTCTTGGAATGTGCCAGGGGCGGACTCCTGAGAGCAGGCTTGGGCTTTGCACACTGTGATATCGGTATCGTAACCAATGTGGCTGCCGATCATTTGGGCCTCAAGGGCATACATACCATGGAGCAATTGGCCAAGGTAAAAGGCGTAATACCGGAGACAGTGCTGCCCAACGGTTATGCCATCTTAAATGCGGATGATGACCTGGTCTATGACATGAGGCGAACCGTAGCGAGTAATGTGGCCCTCTTCTCGATGGATGAGAACAATCCCAGAATCAAGGCACTTCAGCGATTGGGGGGTATTTCGGCCGTCTATGAAAACGGCTTTGTGACCATCTGCAGGGGAGAATGGAAGATGAGGGTCATGAAGGCAGAAGATATTCCCTTGACCTATGGGGGTAAAGCGGTTTTTATGATTCAAAATGTGCTGCCCGCTGTGCTTGCCGCCAACATACAAGGCATCAGTATCGAAGACATGAAAGCGGCATTGGAGACTTTTATCCCATCGCCTGCCCAAACCCCTGGGAGACTGAATTTGTTCAAGTTCAATAATTTTACGATTTTATTGGACTATGCCCACAACCCAGCGGGAATGCGCGCCTTGCAAAAATTTACCGATACCCTGGATGCGACTGTCAAAGTGGGCATTATCGCAGGAATCGGGGACCGTCGTCTGGAAGACAACAATGAAATGGGCAGTATTGCAGCCGAAATGTTCGATGAAATCATCATTCGGCAAGACCGACATCTAAGAGGGAAAACCGAAGAACAATTGATCAAGATGTTGCATGATGGCATCAAGATGAAGGATCCCATGAAAAAGACCAGCATTATTCCATCGGAAAAGGAAGCGATCACTTTTGCAGTAAAGAATGCGATCCCCGGCTCGTTGATCGTGCTCTGCAGCGATGTTATTCCTGATGCCTTGAACATGGTCAAACAGTTTAAGGAACAGGAAGCAAGCGGGACATTGGTTTTTGACCATTGAAAGCCAACCCGTTGTAATGACTGAAGTTAAAAACCGCCCAGGGTTGATCCGGTGCTGATTTGGCAAAAGGTCAATCCCTTGTGGGGGGCTTTGGTCACATTGATTATTTACACCGGCATCTGTGGCAATTCCCAACCGTTCCGATAGGTATGTTTAATATATTCATTGGCCGCATCGAAAGCATTGAGATGTACCTGCTCCACATTCCATTGGGGAAGCCCGTCGACCATATCGAATCCGAAGGTTTTTACCACATCCATGGACTCATTGACGCCAATGTTGGTGAACTTCATCTGCGTGCCGTCCCATTTCAATTTTTTGTTCAAGCCCTTAAGCCTTATGGCCAACACCCCCAATAATACCATTTCGTTAAAAGGACCTGCATAGCTAAAATTTGAGGACCCTTCGGTTCTGTTCTCCGGTGATTCTTTACAGGCCCGGATCCAGTCCTGCTCATGTGGCCCATCGATATAACCTATTGCCCCGGGGATGCGTCGCATATAAGGGGCCACCTCAGGAATGCGACCCGAAAGCAATCTCGGATTGAAGCCACCACAGTCGCAAATCAAAGTATCCTTTGAGCCGACGAACATACAGCCTCCGAGACCGTCCTGAATCATCGGCATGCCTTCCGGTAAAAGTTCCGGGCGGTCGGGCAAGAAACCCCCATCGTACCAATGTACTTTTACTGCAGGCATTTTCTGCTGATCTTGATCTGGTCTGGCGGGAAAATCGAAACGTACTTTTTCGGCCTGGGGCGCACTTTCGGTGTTCGAAGTGGTGGAACTGCCGGAAATGGCATCCGGATAGCCCAATTGCAGGGCGCGATAGATGGGATCTAGAATATGGCAGGCCATATCTCCGAACGCACCGGTACCAAAATCCCACCAACCGCGCCAATTCCATGGGGTGTAGATTGCATTGTAGGGGCGCATCGGGGCCGGACCGATAAAAAGGTCCCAATCAAAATCTTTTGGGAGGGCCATTGCCGCTTTGGGGCGTTCGAGGCCCTGCGGCCAAATGGGTCGGTCGGTCCAGGCGTGGGCTTCGGTGACTTCTCCAATTTCTCCGTTCCATATCCATTCACAGACCTGGCGCACCCCGTCCCCGGAATTGCCCTGGTTCCCCATTTGGGTGGCGACTGGATATTTGGCGGCCAATTTGGTAAGCAAGCGGGATTCATATACCGAATGGGTAAGCGGCTTTTGGCAATACACATGTTTGTTCAGGGTCATCGCGGTTGCGGCGATCTGCGCATGGGTATGGTCGGCTGTAGCCACGACCACACCATCAATGGAACTGCCCAATTCGTCGAACATCTTACGCCAATCGAAGTATTTTTTAGCATTGGGAAAATCATTGAAACAAGGTGCGCTATAATTCCAATCGATATCGCAAAGACCGATTATATTTTCAGTGTTCATTGCCCCCAGGTTGTTTCGTCCTTTGCCGCCTACGCCTACGCCTACGATATTCATTTTGTCGCTGGGTGCCTTATGCCCTAGTCCGCTCACGACCCTACTGGGTACGATATAGAATCCGGCTCCGGCGACCAAAGATTGTTTTACAAAGTTTCGGCGTGTCTGTTTTCTTTTAGCCATATCGGTTGGTATTTTGAATGTTCGGGGAGTCGGTGGACCGCTTCCCAGGGCTCGTTTTGGAAAGAGCCTCTTAAATGTATTAAAAAATAGGCTTGGTTTATTGCTCGTGGCAATCCAGGTGGGATTGCATATCCCCATAAGGCTCCCCTTTGCAAATATAAAACCACGGGCTGGCCGGTCAGGTTCTTTGTTAGCCTCGGAACGGAAAAAAAGTGGAGGGATTGCATATCCCCATAAGGCTCCCCTTTGCAAATATAAAACCACGGGCTGGTCGCCCAGGCTCTTTGTTTTTTTCGAAACCTTGAAGCGAGCGCTTCGGTTTCTTCAAAAACAAAGAACCACGCCATATCGGCGTGGTTTTCTGCTTGTAGTGACCCCGGAGGGATTCAAACCCCCAACCCTCAGAGCCGAAATCTGATGCGCTATTCAGTTGCGCCACGGGGCCCTATGCTATAACAAATTGCGTTTGACAATATTGGAGATCGTTTTTCCATCGGCCTTGCCTGCCAATGTTGATGACACCATCCCCATTACCTTGCCCATATCTTTCATGCCTTCGGCACCCAAGGTGCTTATGGCCTGTACCACTACCTTTTCAATTTCCGCTTCCGACAACTGCTCGGGCAGGAATTGTTCAATAACCGAAATCTGTGCCAGCTCAGGCTCAGCCAAATCGTTCCGCCCCTGTTCCAAAAAGATGGCAGCGCTGTCTTTGCGCTGTTTCACCAATTTTTGGACCAGTTTGATTTCCTCTTCTTCGGTAAGGCCTGACCCTGCACCGCTTTCGGTTTGGGCCAACAATAAGGCCGATTTGATGGCGCGCAAAGATTCCAAGGCCACCTTGTCCTTGGCCTTCATCGCCGTCTTCATCCGATCCATTACCTGTTCCTGTAAGCCCATGCCCTTTTTTTAATTGGACTGCGAAGATAAAAAATAAACCCGAAAATTGAATAGATTTTCGGGTTCAAAATTACCAACTAATTATAGGTTAATCCACATTATCATGTAAAAAGGAGTTGTTTGAACGGAGCTGGATCTCATCGTTGCTGTCCTCGCTGAGGGTGGTTCGTGAAACCCTCTGTTCTTTGGGTACGTCGCTCAAATTGATGCCCTGTCTTTTATAGGCCGGTTCCTTTTCGATTTCGTCGATGCTGTTGATGTTGTTCTGGAACTTGTAGTTGAAATCCTTGAGCTTCCTTCGTCTTTCGTCGGCGCGTTCGCGCAGCATGGTCTCGATCGGACTGTTCATGGGATCGACTTCATCGGTATCCTTACTGTTGGTTTCGGCCGTCTTGATGGTCTTTTTCTCAAAAATCAGTTCATTTTCGACAATTTTTGGTTCGAATTCCTCGGCCTTAGACTTGGCGCCAGTGAGCTTGTTTTCAAGTTCCATGTAATCGTCCAGACTATAGCGCGTTTCCCCATTTTTGTTATATTCCAAAACAGGTATTACCTCTATATGGTCTTTGACACTGATTTCCTTAACCTCCTCGTCCAAGGTAAAGGTGATGACGTTTTCCTGCTCCTCGCTGTCCTCCTCCGTTTGAGCCAACGGCATATCGAAACGCATCGTTATCTGTTCTTGTCTCGTCTTTTCATTCGAAACGAGTACAGGGTCAACCACTTCAATATCGTTCAGTACATCATTCGAATCGATAATGATAAAATCGTCTTCCACCACTTCGATACGACTCACCTTCTCGATGACCTCTTCGTAAAAAACATTGAAATTTTTGATATAGTTCGTGGTAGGGACCAAATCCATACCAATTTCTTGATCCTCCTCTTCCAGGGTATGTTTGATGACCGGCTTGATCGATACTTCCTCAAAAGTATCCTCCAGATGGACCACTTTGTTCTTATCTGTCAGATCCTGTTCTGCCCGTTGTTCATCATCCAGGGTATGGATGATTTTTTTTGATTCGGTATTGACGATCTCATCTTGTTGATCACTGTTGAATCCGGTGGCGATCACAGTAACGGCAATGGCCTCTCCCAATTCCTCATCTTCCCCTACCCCCATGATGATGTTCGCGCCATGGCCGGCCTCCGTTTGGATATGATCGTTGATTTCCCCGATTTCGTCAATGGTGATTTCCTTGGAACCGGAAACGATCAATAGCAACACGTTCTTCGCACCGGAAATTTTATTGTCGTTCAGCAAAGGCGAATCCAAAGCTTTCATAATAGCTTCATTGGCCCTCACGGTTCCCGTTGCGATGGCAGAACCCATGATAGCGGTGCCACTGTCGGAAAGGACAGTTTTAGCATCCCTAAGGTCGATGTTCTGGGTATAATGATGGGTGATGACCTCCGCAATGCCCCTGGCCGCAGTTGACAATACCTCATCCGCTTTGGAGAATCCTGCCTTAAAGCCAAGATTACCGTAAACTTCACGAAGTTTGTTATTATTGATCACGATCAGGGAATCGACATTGTTACGTAACTTTTCGATGCCCAATTGCGCTTGTTGGCAGCGCATCTTGCCTTCGAACTGAAAGGGCATGGTAACGATCCCCACGGTGAGAATGTCCATTTCCTTTGCCAATTTGGCGATGACGGGAGCAGCACCAGTACCTGTTCCCCCACCCATTCCTGCAGTTACGAATACCATTTTAGTCGTGGTATCGAGCATATTCTTTATTTCTTCCAGGCTCTCGATGGCAGCCTGTTCTCCGACCTCGGGATTGGCACCCGCGCCAAGACCTTCGGTCAGGGATACGCCGAGTTGGATCTTATTGGGCACCGGGCTGTTTTGCAAGGCCTGTGAATCGGTGTTCAGGATAACGAAATCAACCCCATTGATACCCGATTTGAACATATGGTTAATGGCATTGCTTCCGCCACCGCCCACACCGATCACCTTAATAACATTGCTTTGATTTTTTGGCAAATCAAATGCGAATCCTTCAAATTCCGTGTTGTTGCTCATATGATAGATTTACTGGTTTAACATTAAATGGTATCGTTACTCCGCATTGTCCAAAAAATCCTTCAATTTTTCAGACCATTTGTCGAATACCGACTTTCGTTCTTTCTTTTGTTTGCTTCTGCCCGACTTTACCTCCTCGTTGTCGGCCATCACCAATTCCTGTTCACGGCCTTGGGCGCTTCTCATTTGGGCGTCCATCTTGATCCTTGCTTCATTTTTGACCGCGTTCATGAGCAGACCCACTGCCGTGGCATATAGTGGGCTCGCGATTTCGGAATCCGAATCGCCAGCAAGATGTTCATTGGGAAAACCGATCCGTGTATCCATCCCGGTGATGTACTCCACCAATTGCTTGAGGTGTTTCAACTGACTGCCGCCACCTGTCAAGACGATTCCCGCAATCAATTTTTTCTTCTGCTCTTCGTGCCCATAATTTTTAATCTCGACATATACCTGTTCGATGATTTCGACCACCCTGGCATGAATGATCTTGGAAAGGTTTTTCAAGGTAATTTCCTTGGGTTCCCTACCTCTTAAACCAGGTATGGAAACGATTTCGTTGTCTTTGTTCTCCCCGGGCCATGCCGATCCGAACTTGATTTTAAGGAGTTCGGCCTGTTTTTCGATAATGGAACAGCCTTCCTTGATGTCCTCGGTGATGACCCCGCCGCCAAATGGAATTACCGCGGTATGCCGAATGATGCCGTCTTTAAAAATGGCCAAGTCGGTGGTCCCACCCCCTATATCGATCAAGGCTACCCCTGCCTCCTTCTCTTCCTTGCTGAGCACGGCATCCGACGACGCAAGCGGTTCTAGGGTGATGTTGCCCAAATCGAGGCCCGCACTTTTGATGCACCGGCCTACATTCTTGATGGAAGATACCTGTCCTACAACCACATGAAAATTGGCCTCAAGCCTTCCGCCATACATACCGATCGGTTCCTTGATCTCGGCCTGCCCATCAACTTTGTATTCCTGGGGAAGCACATGGATGATCTCCTCTCCCGGCAGCATGACCAATTTGTAAACTTGGTTGCAAAGCTTTTCCAGATCATCTTCATTGATCACTTCTTCCGAATCTGCCCTGGTGATATAATCGCTATGCTGTAGGCTTCTGATGTGCTGCCCGGCGATGCCGACCACAACAGACCCGATCTTTAGACCGGAATTGGCCTCTGCCTCCTCCACGGCCTGCTGTATCGATTTTATGGTCTGCGTAATATTGTTGACCACCCCTCGGTGAACCCCCAAGCTTTTGGATTTTCCGATGCCCAGCACCTCGATTTTGCCGTATTCGTTCTTTTTACCGATGATGGCAACGATCTTGGTCGTCCCGATATCCAAACCAACTGAATAATTACCTACTTCCATAATTTATATTTTAGTGCACACTACTTGATTGTTGAACTCCAGACTTACCACTGCAAATTTCTCCAATGTCGCATCCTTTTGTGCCTTGGCATAAAAGGCCTTGAAATTGTTGAACTTCTCTTCGAGATTTTCGATACTGCCCAAATTCACCACGAAATTCTCCATTCGGAACTTCAATTGGTACCGGGCCACATCCTCAATATGGATTCCGATTACATTTTTTCTAAGAAAATCATCCGAATTGATGTGCTTCAAAATCTCATAGACATCCTTCAAACTTTCCCCAGTGATATTGCCGGTAATGATCGGTACCCTAGCGGAGTGGGTGTTGGAAAACGGCATGCGTTTCCCTTCATCATCCATGTAGAATTTTGAATCCCCCTCTACTCTCCCGATTGGTTTGCGTTGAACAATTCTGGACTTCAGTTCACCATCAACAGTAAGATAAACTTGGGCGCTTTTTACCATTTTGTTGGCCTCAATGGCTTTCTCCATAGCATTCAAAACTAATTTTTCTTTGGGCATGTTTTCCAGGCCACCGAACTTTTGTATTAACAATTTATTAACCATGTCTTGGGTGATGTACAAATTCTGGTCCCCCACAAAGACCACTTCCAACCCACTTACCGTCCTGTTCCGGCTCCTATGGGAGGAGAACGCATAGAGCCCCATAACCACTAATATCAAGCCCACTAACTTGAGTTTGTTCCAATTAATCCGCATAGTCAAATTCATTTTTAATTTTTGATATTTCCAAACCGATATCCCCGGCACCCAAGGTGACGAGTATTTCCGGGCCGTTGTTCCTTGATCGCCTGCACCAAATGTGCTTTATCGACCAACTTTTTGTTCGGATTGCTGATTTTACCCAACAGCCAATCGGCCGTAATGCCCTGAATCGGCTTCTCACGGGCAGGATAGATTTCCAAGAGAATCACATTGTCGAATTTGGATAGGCTTTCGGCAAATTCATCGGCAAAATCCCTAGTCCTGGAAAACAAATGCGGTTGAAAGACAACCAAGGTCTTTTTATGGGGATGCATTTCCGAAATGGCCTCATAAACCGCATTGATCTCTGTAGGATGGTGGGCATAGTCATCGATAAAAATGAAGGCTTCCGATTTGATCTTATAAGAAAACCGGCGCTGCACCCCTTTAAAAGTTTCAAGGGCTTCGGCAAGGCGGTCGGAAGGGGATCCAGTTTGTACCGCCATTGCAAAAGCGACCAAACCGTTGAGCAGGTTATGCCTTCCCGGTTTGTTGAATTTAACCCCTGTTAGGGTAGCTTCAGGGGTTCCCAAATCAAATATGTAGGTACCATGTTCTATTTTTATATTTCTTATACAGTAATCCGAACCATCTTCGATGCCGTAGGTAATTCCTTCGATCGGCAAGCCCTTGCGAACAAAAAGCTTTCCGCCAGGTTTCAAGCGTGCTGGCAAATTCCCGGAACGATTTTCTAAGTGCTTCCACATCGCCATAGATATCCAAATGATCGGCGTCCATAGAAGTAATACAGGCCACATCGGGCGATAGCCTGAGGAACGACCTGTCGAATTCATCGGCCTCCACCACCGAAACCTCATTTCCCTCAAATAGAAAATTGCTATTGAAATCTTCTGAAATTCCCCCTAGAAAAGCGGTCAAGGGAGTGCCGGTTTCTTTGAGCAGGTGGGCCAAGATGCAAGAGGTCGTTGTTTTGCCATGGGTTCCCGCGACTGCCAAACAAAAGGTATTTTCGGTAATCAGTCCCAAAACTTCGGATCGTTTCTTTAATTGAAAACCCGCTTTTCAAAAAGAACTGGTATTCGGTATGATCCAATGGTACCGCAGGGGTGTATACCACCAAGGTGTTCGACTTGTTCAAAAAATCTTCTGGAACCAGGCTCAAATTATCCTCGTAGTGAATCGCCATGCCCAAATCGGACAATTCATCGGTCAGCGGCGTTTCAGTCTTGTCGTAACCTGCCACCTTTTTGTTGATGAACTTAAAATAACGTGCCAAGGCCGACATGCCAATGCCCCCTATTCCGATAAAGTAGACGTTATGTATTTTCTTTAAGTCCATAATATGCTTTACTTCAACATCTTCACAATTTCATCAACATATGCGTTCCGTAGCCTCGGGCATGGCCAAGCGCTTGATATTGCCCGCCAATAGCGTTTGTTGCTCCTTGGTTTTTCACAAGCGAACCGAAAACCTGTTCAAATTCAGCATCCAATTGCGATTCAGCGAGCATCATGGCCGCATTTTGGGCCACCAAGGCTTTTGCATTTTTGGTCTGATGGTCTTCCGCAACGTTGGGCGAGGGGATGAACAATACAGGTTTGCCCACGATACAGAGTTCCGATACCGAGCCCGCCCCGGCACGCGAGATGACGAAATCGGCGGCGGCATAGGTCAAATCCATCCTATTCAAAAAATCGAACACTTTCACCCTCTTGGATTCGTATTTCCCATACTCCTCGAAATACAGCTTGCCGCACTGCCATATCAATTGTATGTCGAGGGATTCAAAAAATGCAAGTTCTTTTTCGATCAGTTGATTGATGCGCCTAGAGCCAAGGCTTCCCCCCAAGACCAATAAGGTTTTCTTGGACTTGTCCAATCCGAAAAAATCCAATGCCTTTTTGCTATTTTCATTGATGGCCACCAAATCGCCCCTTACGGGATTGCCCGTTTTTACGATTTTTGAAGCCGGAAAAAAGCGTTCCATGCCGTCGTAGGCCACACAAATTTTGGCTACCCGATCTTTGAGCCATTTATTGGTGATGCCCGCATAGGAATTTTGTTCCTGCAGCAAACAAGGAATGTCCCTGCCCGAAGCGACCCTTAACAAGGGGCCACTGGCAAAGCCACCGGTACCGATCACGGCATGGGGCTTAAAACGGGATACGATCTTGTTCGCCTTCATCAAACTACTGATCAGTTTAAACGGAAACATTAAATTTTTTGGGGTCAGTTTCCTTTGTAACCCACTTATCCATAGTCCTTCGATCCGATACCCTGCCAGGGGTACTTTTTCCATTTCCATTCGATCCTTGGCACCGACAAAAAGAATTTCGGCCGTCGGAAATCTTTTTTTCAGATTCATCGGCGATGGCTATTGCGGGATAAATATGTCCGCCCGTACCTCCACCGGAAAGTATAAACCTATAGTTGTCCACTCAATACTTCTAAAGGATTACTTTCATCTATTTTAGCCTGCCCCTCTTTATCGGTTTCCTTGATGCTCGCGCTCAAAATGATACCGATGGCCAAACATATCATCCAACTCGATGTGCCCCCACTGCTGATCAACGGCAAGGTCTGTCCGGTTACCGGAAACAATTCCACTGCCACCGCCATATTGATCAAGGCCTGGAATACAATGGGCAGACCGACCCCGAGCACCAGTAATTTTCCGAAAACGGTGGGATTGCCATTGGCCACCACCACGATTCGAAACAACAACAACAGGTAAAAAAGCAACAGCGTACAACGCCCCCTACCAAGCCATATTCTTCCACGATGATCGCGAAGATGAAATCGGATGAGCTCTGCGGCAAAAAGTTCTTTTGAACGCTCTTTACCCGCACCTTTCCCGAACATACCTCCCGTTGCAATGGCGATCTTTGCCTTTTCTATTTGGTAATCGGCATCGGTATCTATGTCGGAATCGTCGAAAAAGTTCGTGAAACGCTTTTCCCAAGTATCAACACGGTTTTGGAACAGATTTGGGGCCGCCTTTGCAACCAGAATGAAAAGTGTAAGGCACAACAATCCAGTTCCCACGATTCCAACCAAATATTTTATAGGATACCCCCCTAAAAAGCAGAGCAGCAAAACCATGGAGAAAATAATTGCAGCAGTAGAAAAATTGGCGGGTAAAATAAGGATGATCACCAAAAAAACGGGCACCCATAGCGGCAGGATGCTCTCCTTGAAAGTGGGAACCCTGTCTTTGATTTTGGTCAAATACCGGGCGACATAGATCATCAAGACCACCGAAGCGAGATTGGAGGTCTGGAAGGTAATACCCACCAAGGGTAATTGAATCCAACGACTGGCATTGGCGCCGCCGATGGTAGTCCCTTGTGCCAAGGTGAAGGCCAATAAAACAATGAGTATGGGCATGGCAATCAGTGATAGGCCCTTAAAAAAATGGGTGGGAATCCTATGTACACCATAGATAATACCGAAACCGAGTACCAAAAGCAGCCCATGTTTGAACAGGTAGCCCGTTGTGGTACCGTTGCCGACCACATAAACGAGATTACTGCTGGCGCTGTACACGGGGAGAAAAGAAAATATCGCCAACAAGGCCACGACGGCCCAAATGGCTTTATCCCCTTTTATGCTTTTGATCAGTTGTATCACCTTTATAAATTTTTGATCGCTTCTTTAAATTGATTGCCCCTATCCTCGTAATTTTTAAAAAGATCGAAACTGGCACAGGCCGGCGACAATAGCACAATATCGCCCCGTTCCGCAATTTTGTAAGCCACCTTTACGGCCTCTTCCATGGCAAAGGTCTCTACCATAAGATCGACCACATTGCCAAAGGTATCCTTGATCTTTGAATTGTCAAGACCCAGGCAGATAATGGCCTTTACCTTTTCCCGTACCAGTGGCATCAATTCTCTATAATCATTACCCTTGTCAATACCGCCCACAATCCAAACAACTGGCGCTGCCATACTGTCCAGGGCGTAGTAGGTTGCATTGACATTGGTCGCCTTTGAATCGTTAATGTACTGCACGTGAGCAATTTTAAGCACCTTCTCCAACCGATGGGCTGCACCTTGAAAATTGGTCACGCTGTCGCGAATGGTTTCCTTACGGATTCCAACCAATTTGGCAACGGTTGCTGCGGCCATCGTATTTTTTAAATTGTGTTTCCCCTCTAGGGCTAGGTTATCAGTCATGATTTTTAAAATAGTGTTGTCGGTTCTAATTTCAATTTGATCGTTTTTTATATGGGCCCCTTGCGCGACTTCCTTTTCGAGCGAGAAGGGCAATAATCTTGCTTGTACGGGATGCTTTCGTAACCATTCCACCAATACCTCATTGTCGGCATCATAGATCAAGCAATCATCTTGGGTTTGATTCTTGGAAATCAGAAATTTTGAGGCGATGTAATTATCGAACACGTAGCCATAACGGTCGAGATGGTCTGGCGTTATGTTGGTAATGATGGCGATATGCGGCTTGAAGGCTATAATGCCATCCAATTGAAAACTGCTGATTTCCAGTACATAAAAATCGAAATCGTTTTCCGCTACCATCTTTCGCAAAACTGTCCCCGATATTTCCCGCCATGCCCACCTTGAGTCCGCCTTGTTTCAATAGATGATAAACCAACAGGTCGTCGTCGTCTTTCCATTGCTGCCCGTGATCCCTACGATTGTGGCTTCGGTGTATTTGGCGGCAAACTCGATTTCCGATACCACCGGTATGCCCAGGGAGCGTAAACTTGCCACAAGCGCAACACTGTCTGGAATACCCGGACTTTTCATTACCAAATCGGCATTCAGGATTTTTGCCTCGGTATGTTTTTCCTCTTCCCAATCAATCCCAATATGTTTAAGAACGTCTTTGAATTTATCTTGGATCTTCCCCTTATCGGACAAGAACACTTCGAAATCCCTTTTGCTTCCCAAGAATGGCCGTACCTATACCACTTTCCCCTCCGCCCAAGATTACCAAACGAGCCATTTAGCGCACCTTTAATGTGACAATCGACAAGATCGCCAAGATGATTCCAATGATCCAAAACCTTGTGACTATCTTGCTTTCGTGGTAACCTTTCTTCTGATAATGATGGTGTATCGGGGCCATCAAAAAAATGCGTTTGCCCACCCCGAATCTTTTCCTCGAGTATTTGAAATAACCTACCTGTATCATAACCGAAAGCGACTCCGCGAAGAAGATGCCACACATGACGGGTATCAAAAGCTCCTTTCTTACGATGATGGCGATCACCGCAATGACCCCCCCTATGGTCAAACTCCCCGTATCACCCATAAATACTTGGGCAGGGAAGGCATTATACCATAAAAACCCTACCAGGGCCCCTAAAAAGGCCGCAATAAAAACAATGAGTTCCGCAGCCCGGGGAATGAACATGATGTCTAAATAATCGGAGAAAAAATAATTACCCGAAACCAGGGTGAAAATACCAAGGGTAAAAACGATGATTGCCGAGGTCCCTGCCGCCAGGCCATCGATACCATCGGTAAGGTTGGCGCCATTGGAAACGGCTGTCACGATCAGGATGACAATGGGTATGAAAATGATCCAAGCGTATTTTATGGCCCCTTCCCCTGCCCATGAAACAATATCCCCGTAGTCGAGTTCATTGTTCTTGAAGAAGGGCACCGTGGTTCTTGTAGATTTTATAGGTTTGCCCTCCACCTCCTGAACCGTGTATTGATCGGTGATCATGGTTTGGTTTCTTTCCCTCATGGTCACCTCTGGATGAAAATATAGGGTGGCCCCGACCATAAGCCCGAGAACAACCTGACCGGTCACCTTAAATCGCGCTTTTAATCCCTTCTTGTTTTTCTTGAAAATTTTGATGTAATCATCCGCAAAGCCAATAAGGCCCATCCAAATTGTAGTGATGATCAACAAAATCACGTAAATGTTGTCGAGTCTTGCAAATAGTATCACGGGGATCAGGGTGGAGATAATGATGATCAATCCGCCCATGGTAGGGGTGCCCGCTTTCTGTTGTTGCCCCTCCAGGCCAAGATCTCGGATGGTTTCGCCAATTTGCTTTCTTTTAAGGAACAGGATGATCCTTTTACCATATGCCGTTGCAATTATCAATGAAAACAATACAGACATCGCAGCCCTAAAGGTGGTAAACCCAAAAAGGCTGGCCCCGGGGACTTGATATTGTTTTTCCAGATAATCGAATAAATAATAGAGCATGGTTTTAGATTCTTATTTTTTGGCTGTGTACTGCTTTCCTTTTATCGTTCCTTGATCAACCGGTTTCATTTATTCAGTTCGGCCAATAATTCCTTGACGATCTTGAAATCGTCAAAGTCTACCCTGTTGCCATTGGTTTCTTGATAGGTTTCGTGCCCTTTGCCCGCGACCAGAATAATATCATTGGCCTCTGCCAATTGGCAGGCGGTTTTTATCGCTTGCTTTCGGTTCTCTATCAGTAAAATTTTCTTGGTATTCTGGGGCTCCACGCCCGACTCCATTTCTTCGATGATGGCATTCGGCGGCTCTGTCCTGGGGTTATCGGAGGTGAATATGGCCTTAGTGCTCATTTCAGAAGCGATATGACCCATAACCGGACGCTTAGACCTGTCTCTATCGCCACCACACCCCACAACGGTGATGACGTTTTCATTTCCAGTTCTCAATGTGTTGATAGTCTCAAGCACATTTTTTAGCGCATCCGGTGTATGGGCATAATCGACAATGGCCGTAATTTTCTCTTTGGATATATAGTATTGGAATCTTCCATCCACGTTTTCCAGTTCACTGAGCAATCTTAAGGTTTCGAATTTTTCCAAACCCAGCAGCAAAGCTGTGGCATAGATGGCAAGCATATTGTAAGCGTTGAAATGTCCTATGAGTTTCGACCAGACCTCGTTGTCGTTTATTTTCAACAATTGGCCGTCGAATTGGTTTTCCAGAATTTGGCAACGGTAATCGGCATAGCTCCTAAGGGCATAGGTGTATTTTCTAGCCTTGGTATTCTGCAACATCAACAAGCCATTTTTATCGTCTATGTTGGTGAGCGCAAATGCCTTTTTGGGCAATTCGTCGAACAATATTTTTTTGGTGTCCCTGTATTCGGCAAAGGTTTTATGATAATCGAGATGATCGTGGGTAAGGTTGGTGAAAATCGCCCCTTCAAAAACCAAC
The DNA here is from genome assembly GCA_963700435.1 of uncultured Flavobacteriaceae bacterium. Lineage (GTDB taxonomy): Bacteria > Bacteroidota > Bacteroidia > Flavobacteriales > Flavobacteriaceae > Pelagihabitans. The sequence continues at coordinate 119,297 of CAVOXM010000011.1, read as the reverse complement.
CCTTGTGTCCTTTTTTGGTGGATGCCATGGGAACTCACTTCCATAAAGCAAAACTCCACACCCGCCTTGTTCATCAAATCGAGGTGGTGGTTTATGGTCAAGGCATCCGGTGTGGTAAGACTGGTGGGATAAGGGGTATTGTCGACCATGATCTTGATGGTGGAGAGCAGTCCCACTTTGTAACCGGCGTTTTTGAACAATTGATAAAGCAGACTACTGATGGTAGTCTTTCCGTTCGTACCCGTGACCCCGATCAGTTTTAGGTTCTTGGAAGGATTACCGAAGTAGTTGGAAGCCATGATTGCCAATGCCGCGTTCCCATTGTTGACCTCTACATAGGTGATTTCGTTTACCATCCGCTTGGGCATTTCCTCGCATACAATCGCTTTTGCCCCTTGACTGATGGCTTTGTCTATAAATTCGTGGCCGTCGGCTGCGGTGCCCTTGATGGCCACGAAAACGTCATCCATCCCCACCTTTCTGGAATCGAAACATACCGCATTGACCATCGTATTGGTGGATCCCGTTACTGCGGTAAGCCCGACGCCATATAATATGTCCCTGAGTGACTTCATGAAAGTTCCAATACGATTTTGACCACCTTATTTATATCGGTCCCATGGGAAACCGACTGCTTTTTTACTTTACCATTGCCTTTGACTTCGACCTTTATGCCCAGGTTTTCCAAAATCGAAATGGCATCCATGCCGCTCATGCCTTTAACATTGGGTACCTTGAGATATTTATTTCTGGCTTCCGAATAATATTTGTCAAATTCCTTATCGAGCTTTGCGATGTTCATCTTGGGAAAGTCAACCTCATCGGTCAGCGGTGAATTGGTGTATATTTTCTGTGCCACGGATTTGAAGACCGGACCGGATACGTCAGCACCGTAATAACCCACACTTTTATCGGGTTCATGGATCACCACGATACAGGAATACTTGGGATCTTCCGCAGGAAAATATCCCGCAAATGTTGAAATATATCGCAGTTTATCGGGGTCTTTCGATGCATAGTTCTTTTGGGCCGTCCCTGTTTTACCGGCCATCGAAAAGTTTGGGGAATAAAGGCCGTGGCCCGTTCCTTTTTTGCTCACCACCACTTTTTTCATCAGGTCTTTGACCATGGTGGCGGTTTCCTTAGAGCAGATGCTGCGATCGATCACTTCCTTGTCGAACTTGTAGATGGTCCTGTCCCATTCCTTGACTTCTTTGATCATGCGCGGTTTGATCATTTCACCATCATTGGCAATGGCATTGTAAAAGGTCAGGACCTGCAATGGGGTCATGGCCACTTCATAGCCATGTGACATCCAAGCCAATGATATTCCGGACCAGCCTTTTTCGCCAGGGTAGCGGATGATCGGCTGACCTTCTCCCTTGATGGGGAGGCCCAGTTCCCTGTGCAGGTTCATCGACATCAGCCTATTCACGAATTTTTCCGGTTTGTCTTTATACCCATTATGTATCATTTTGGCAAAAGCGGTATTCGAGGATACCTCGAATGCCTGTGCCACCGAAATTTTGCCATAGCCTCCATGCTTCGAATCGCGGACCGTGCGGTCATAGATCCGCCATTGGCCCTTCTCGGTATCGATTACGGCACTGGTATCGATCACCTTATCTTCCAGAGCAGCGACCAAACTCATCAACTTAAAGGTAGAACCCGGTTCGTGTGATTCGCCGATCGCGTAGTTCAAGCGCTCATAATAGGTGCCGTCGGGTGTTCTCCCCAAGTTTGAAATGGCCTTGATGGCCCCGGTTTTGGTTTCCATTACGATAACACATCCATGCTCGGCCTTATAATGCTCCAATTGCCCCAAAAGGGCATGGTGGGCGATATCCTGTATATTGATGTCGATGGTCGAATACACGTCATAGCCATCTTTGGGCTCAATGATATTGTCGTTGCCCAAGGGTTTCCACTGTCCTTTTGCGATTTTTTGTTTCAAGCGTTTGCCTTCCACCCCACGGAGGTACTGACCAAATGCCCCTTCCAACCCGACACGGGTATAATACCCGTTTTCATCGACCCTTTCATAACCCACACTTCTTTCCGCAATTTTACCCAATGGGTGTTCCCTTACCGTTTTTTGTTCTATGATCAGCCCTCCTTTGTTGGGCCCTTTACGGAATAATGGAAAGCCTTTCACGGCGATATAATCCGAATAATCGATATTGCGGGCCACCAAGGCGTAGCGATCTCTGTTTTCCCTGGCTTTTCTGAACAATTGTTGATAGTAGGAGGAGGATTTGCCGAAGAGTTCAGCCAATGCGTCGCTCAAGGGCACCAGGTTTTCATGGAAATCGTCCTTGCTGACGGTCATGGCATCGAATCGGATCGTATATCTTGACACGGAGGTTGCCAACAAACTGCCATCGTCGGAATATAGATTACCCCGGTTCGGGGCAATCGTAAATAACCTCTCGGTACGCTTCATCGCGAGGTCTTTGTACTTATCCCCATCGACCGTTTGTATGGTCACCAATTTGACCATTACCGCAACCGCAAACAAAAAAAGGCAGGCTGCGACCAGGTATAAACGGGTCATTATGTTCTTTTCGTTAACGGCCACTGACTTTGTTGATTGATTTTACCCTGATTTTTTTAGGCGGAACTTCGGAAGCGTAGAGTTCTTTCTTTTCCAATGTCGCTTTGATGGTAGATTCGAGCTTGAGTCGCTGTACATCTTTATGCACATCAACGAACTGGCTCCTCAATTCTTGGACCTCATCGTTGAGATGGGCTATTTTGATGACCTTTTTATCGGCACTATGGCTACTTGCGATCATTGCCGTGGCCAAAACAGAAGCGAAAATGATGAACAACCAATTTTTTGGAGCGTCGCCACTCACCAAAAACTTCCCCTTTAAGATGTCTAAAATTCCATTTTTCATACTTGAAGTGGTTTGTTATTTATTCCTATGTTCCTTATAATTTCAGGTCATTGATCAAGGCAAATTGCGCTTTGATTCCGGGCCATTGGCCGCATGGCCATTATCTGTTCATATCCGTTCCGCGATCCTTAATTTGGCACTGCGTGCCCTATTGTTATTTTTAATTTCTTCCTTGGAAGGCACGATCAAGGCACCAACTTTCTTAAAAGGGACATCAACGTTGCCATAAAAATCCTTTTCCGGTTCCCCTTCAAACTGCCCCATTTGAATGAAGCGTTTTACCAGTCGGTCTTCCAAAGAATGGTAGCTTATGATACTCAACCTTCCGCCTTTCGCCAGCAAATCGGGCGTTTGTGACAAAAACTCCTTGATCGACTCCAATTCCTGGTTCACTTCGATACGGATGGCCTGATACACCTGAGCCAATATTTTATGTTCCTTTGCCCTTGGCAGGAATTCGCCCAGTACCGTCTTGAGTTCCAAGGTGGTGCCAATGGGTTTTTCGGCCCTAGCTTCTACCAACACCTTTGCGATTGCATTGGCGTTGCGCAATTCCCCGTATTCGAACAATACCTTTCTCAGGGCATCGTAACCGTACTTGTTCACCACCTTGTAGGCCGACAACTTGTTCCGTTGGCTCATCCGCATGTCCAAATTCGCATCGAATCGGGTCGAAAACCCCCTATCGGGTTGATCGAACTGATGCGAAGAGACTCCAAAATCGGCCAAGATCCCATCTACCTTTCGTATGCCATAGAACTTTAAGAATTGTTTGATGAATCGGTAATTCTCATTGATGAGGGTAAACCTTTCATCGTTGATGGTATTCTGCAATGCGTCCTCGTCTTGATCGAAGGCGACCAACTTACCGCCATCACCCAATCTTTTCAATATCTCCCTGGAGTGGCCTCCCCCACCGAAAGTCACATCCACATAAATTCCATTTTCAACAATGTTGAGCCCTTCAACCGACTCTTTGAGCAAAACCGGGTTATGATACATCATCCCCCCCATCGCCATCATCGCCCATTACTTCTTCCGCTAAGGCAGCGAAATCTTCAGCGGTTTCATCAAGCACTTTTTCATAACTGTCCTTGTCCCAAATCTCAACGATGTTGATGGCCGAACTCAGCACCACATCCTTGTCTATACCGGCGATATCGACAAGGTTCTTGGGAATCAATAGCCTTCCCGTTCCATCGATCTCGACCACTTTGACACCGGCCGAGAAGCGCCTGATAAAATCATTGTTCTTTTTCTTGAAGCGGTTTTTCTTGTTCATTTTCTGCATCAGCAGGTTCCATTCGGCCATCGGGTATAGCTCCAAACAAGGTTGAAACACCGACCTTTTGATGACAAAACCCTCGTTAATGACAGGGGCCATTTGATTTTTTAGGGCAACGGGTAACATTACCCTACCTTTGGTATCGGCCTTACAGTCATATGTTCCAATGAAATTGATCACGAAAATGGTTGGTTTTTCCTTTAATAACTCAAATCTACAAATTTTATTACCACAATTTACCACAATTTACCACTTTGTTTGAAAATTTAAGACATGTCATCACAAATTCCTGGGCCCAGCCCTTAAAAATAAAAGCAGGGAAAAGTGTTCATCGCTTATAATCACTGCAACGGTATTCTATGGAAATCCCTATATTTGCCTGCTAATTGCAGAAGTTGCCCTACATGCACGAAAAATTGATCACCGAAGGAAAATACAGGTATATAGAGATAGGGGAAGGATTCCCTATCATTATACTTACACGGACTTATGGGCGGTTTGAGCAATTTTCAAGGGGTCACCGCACATTTTCCCAAAAAAGGGTACAAAGTGCTGATTCCCGAACTTCCCATTTATGATATGCCCCTTCTCAAGACCAATGTGAAGCAGTTCGCCAAGTTTTTGGAAGGATTTCTCGAATTCAAGGAACTGAAGGATGTTATTTTGTTGGGAAATTCATTGGGCGGCCATATTGGGCTTCTGCATACCAAACTATATCCAAATATGGTAAAGGCCCTCGTGATTACCGGTAGCTCGGGACTCTATGAAAGTGCCATGGGCGATGGTTATCCAAGACGGGGCGATTACGAGTTTATCAAAAAAAAGGCTGAAGGCGTTTTTTACGATCCCGCAGTGGCCACCAAAGAAATCGTTGATGAGGTTTTCGCTACGGTGAACGATAGGAACAAAGTAATCCGTACCCTGGCCATCGCAAAAAGCGCCATACGGCACAATATGGCGAAGGATCTGCCCAAAATGCGCACTCCGGTATGTATTATATGGGGCAAGGAAGACCGTGTGACCCCTCCTGATGTGGCCGAGCTGTTCCATGAACTGCTGCCCGATTCCGACCTATTTTGGGTCGATAAATGTGGCCATGCCCCGATGATGGAACATCCAAAGGAATTCAACAGCATATTGGACGCTTGGTTGGCAAAGCGTGGCTTCTAATCGCGATTTCAATATTATTTCCATGAAAATAAAATCCGCAGAATTCATCATGAGCAATTCTAGCGTCGATCTATGTCCGAACGAACCCTTGCCCGAATATGCGTTCATAGGTAGGTCGAATGTTGGCAAGTCCTCCCTGATCAATATGCTAACCGAACGCAAGGGACTGGCCAAAACCTCCGGGCGACCGGGTAAGACCCAACTGATCAATCATTTTAAGATCAATGGCAATTGGTTTTTGGTCGATTTACCAGGTTATGGCTATGCCAAGGTCTCAAAAAAGGACAAAAAAACTTTCCAAAAGTATATCACCAACTATTTTGAACAGCGAACCCAGTTGGTCTGCACCTTTGTTTTGGTGGATATCCGCCATGAGCCACAAAAAATAGACATGGAATTTATGGAATGGATGGGCACAAGCGGCATTCCCTTTTGTATCGTTTTTACCAAAGCCGATAAATTGAAGCCCAGGGTCATTGAAAGAAACATATCCGTTTATCTACAGCAGATGTTGGATGGCGCATGGGAAGAAACCCCGTTGCATTTTATCACTTCGTCGGGTACCGGTGCCGGAAGGGATGCCCTGTTGGAATATATCGATCAGGTCAACGAGGCTTTTTTTAAGGAAAACCGTTGAATTCCTGTTGCATTGGCCTTAATTGCGGGTGCGTTTATGAATCAAGTCGATCAAATCAACGGCCGCTTCCATGGTATTGAGTTCTTCTGTGGAGATCAAAACCTCAAAATCCGATGCCGACGCTATCAAAACGATGGGAAACGAGAATTTATGACCGAATTTTGACGCATATGCCTTTCGGAACTCATTTTTATGCAGGAATTCCATGTCACGATCGGTTTCCATCCTGAATTTTTTCCACGCTTTTTTTTCTGTAAATACACCAAAAGTCAGGGCACAAAGACTGCAATCGTAGGTAGCTGGACGCAATATTTTATGGGCGCCGTCGAGCAGTACATTCCGGAGACCGGAATCGGCGTTATAGATGAATATCAATTTTTCAGGGTTCATATAAGGGACCAAAACATTATATTTAAAGCAAGGGTTTGGTCTTCATCGCTTAAGACTCCTTACTTTCAAAAAGCTTAATTCTTCAATTATGAGAAATATTCTGTTTGCCCTGATATGCCCATGGCTGCTTTTAAGTTGTGCCAAAAAAACGGAGGCACCGATTCCTCCGGTGATCGCCCCATTTTCGGATATCGATACCTTGGCGACGAACGACTGGTGGAATCGCAAGGAAAATCCGATCATCGATTTAAAGGTGTCACGCGACAGTGTGATCGCTTTTGGTCTTTATACGGTTTCGAACAACACTTTAAAATTGAGCGCACAATTGTATCCCCTATACCCCGATGAGCCCAGGGAAGTGCAATTGGAAGTGGAAGACCACGGGCAATGGAGGGTGGTGCAAACCCAAAAAGTGAACGACCTCGGGTGGTCGGCCTTATTTCGCATCGCGCCCTGGGATGCTTCACAGGATGTAAAATATCGCCTGAGCCACGGTGAAAATGCCAATTTCGAAGGTTTGATACGGAAAGACCCCATTGACAAAGATCGGATTGCAATTGCGGCCCTGTCCTGTAATTCGAACAAAGACCGAGGAATGCGGGAACAATATGTGCGCAACATCAATTACCAAGATCCCGACCTTATCTTTTTTGCAGGGGACCAGTCTTACGACCACTCCGAACACACTGCAGCTTGGCTCAAGTTCGGTCTACAGTTTAGGGAGACATTTCGCAATAGACCTTGTATTACCATCCCAGACGACCATGACATCGGCCAGGGCAACCTATGGGGAGAGAACGGCAAAGTCAGCACCTCGGAAGGTAGTCCGGACGGAGGATATCGTTACCATCCCGAATATATCAAAATGGTGGAGCGCTGCCAAACGGCCCATTTGCCCGACCCCTTTGACCCTACGCCCATCGAACAGGGCATAGGCGTTTATTATACCCACTTGGTACTTGGCGGAATTGACTTTGCCATTTTGGAGGACCGCAAATTCAAATCGGGACCAGAGGGCAAGATCCCGCAACAGGGGCCAAGGCCAGACCATATCCGAAATCCCGATTACGATTCGGCATCCATCGATCTGCCGGGATTAGCAGCTGTTGGGAGACCGACAACTTCAATTTTTGGAAGTTTGGGGAAGTCGAAATACCGAGATGCCCAAAGTGGTACTTTCACAGACCGGTTTTTGTGGCGGGGCACATATCCATGGCAGCATGGACAACCGACTCCATGCCGATTTGGATAGCAATGGTTGGCCGCAGTCGGGCCGTAAAAAAGCCTTGACCCTGATACGGGCCGCAAATGCCATTCATATTGCCGGAGACCAGCACTTGGCCACGGTGATCAAACACGGCATCGATGATTTTGGCGACGGGCCATGGGCCTTTGTGGTGCCGGCCATCGTCAATGACTATTACAGCAGGTGGTGGTGGCCGGAGGATGAAAAAGCGGGCCCACATCCAAATACCAAGACCAGCCTTCCATGGACGGGCGATTACCTTGATGGGTTCAACAACAAGATCAGCATGTATGCCTACGTCAATCCCGAAAGCCCATCGAAAGGCGGTGGTTATGGTCTGATTCGTTTTGACAAAAAAAATAAAAGTGCCACTTTTGAATGCTGGCCCCGGGATGTGGACGTAAGCCTAATAGGTGCACAACAGTTTGAAGGCTGGCCGATTACGGTTGCGATGGGCGCGGCAGCCAATGCAACGGAAAACCAATGATCGGAATGAAAGCGATAGAAGCTTCCGTAAGTTTTGTGGTAGTTCGACAACTAAATGATCGCAATGCATCTGGAGACCAAGCCTTGATTACGATAGAAGATAACCTTACAATAAATAGAAAAAGACAAGCATCCCGCCATATATTATGATGAAATCCGTATCCAAACTTTTGTTCTTGTGCTTTTTTATTTCGATAATATCCTGCAACGACAAAGCGACCCCAAAAGAATCTGCTGGAGAGGTCGAAGAACAACAAGGATCTGAACCCAAATCGGAAAAACTTCCAAAAGCGGAACAGTTGCTAATGGAAACATTTAGGGCCCATGGTGGCGACCTATACCTTACCGCATCCTATTCCTTTCAATTTAGGGAAAAACAATATGCTTTTGTCCATGACCATGGTAACTTTGTGTATTCGGTGATCTACAACGACAATGGTAAAGTCATTCTTGACGAACTCAAGAATGGCACCTTCAGTAGAAAAATAAACGGGGCTCCTACGGAATTGACCCAGAAGGAAATCTCGAAATACGCCGAAGCCTTGAATTCGGTAATCTATTTTGCCACCCTTCCCTATAAATTAAGGGATAAGGCGGTGAACAAATCCTATGGGGGGGAAACCACGATCAAAGGAAAAAATTATGACATCCTCGAAATCACCTTCGATCAAAAAGGTGGCGGTAAGGATCATGACGATGAATTCACGTACTGGATAGACTCGGACACCAAACACATCCAATATTTGGCATATCGCTATAGTAGCAGTGGCGGGGGGGTGCGTTTTAGAAGTGCTTATAATCCAAGAATGGTATCGGGGATTAGGTTCCAGGATTACATCAATTACGAAGCGCCCATTGGGACAGCTTTGGATTCCCTGCCCAAACTTTATGAAGCGGGCAAGCTAAAGGAACTTTCCAAAATAGAGACGGCAAATGTGGTCTGCTTGGAAGAACGATGCTCCTAAAAATTTCAGAATGATCGGGCAGGCCTCACACAGAAAAGGTGCAGCGAGACCTCTTTTATTCCTTCAGCGCCATTTTTTCTTCAAAATAGGCACAGAAGTCCTTCATTGTAGCGGTCATCTTTTCATCCTGGGTCGCCTTCATAAAGGTATCGGAAAGGGATACCAGGGTTTGATGGAAAAAGATCTTCATCTCGTCGACCGGCATGTCTTTGGTCCACAAATCTATTTTTAAGGATTCCTTCTTCTTGCTGTCCCAAACCGATAGCAGCATGGCCTTGGCCTCCTCATTATCGATACCGCCGTCCTCAGCCGACCAGGTCAGCTTTTCGGGAACCCGGTTTTCATCCAAACCTACTTTGAGGGTTATTTCGGAGATGTGAAGCTTTGTCATCTATTTATTGGGTTTGTAGTTGCTTTTCTTGAATATCTCTTCCCCAGACAGGGTCAATAACTGTGGCAAGGTCACCTTGTTCTTGTCCATGAACGACCTTACAATTTGCCACCCGATAAAGCGACCGATCTTACCTGGGGATTCGTTGTCGAGTTCAAGGCCAAATTTCGAAAAGGGCGCGGGATCCAAAAATCTTAGCGCCAATTTGTTGTCGGTGCTGTACAGATATCCGTTTTCGATAAAATTTCGCCAAATCGGTTCTTCATTGGCGTTGGCCCATAGCATTTGATCCTCGGAATATCCAATTTTTACGGCATCCGGAACCAAGGGCAGTATCATATCCTTCACATATAGCTCCTTGCCGTAATAGATCATTTGCGATAAGAAGTCCCTATCCCTTGGCGGAGAAACCACCGTCTTGAAAAAGGCACTCGCCACATCCGAAGCCAAATATTTTCTATCAAGGCCAGCGGCAATATAATTGGAAAGTCCTTGATAAAATTCATGGTCGGGTCCCAAATAATTGTCGAGCCCTATGAAGAGTATGGAATCGGTAAGAATAATTCGATTCTGATAATCCACATCATTGGTCAAAGTTATGATTTTGGGGGTCCTAAATCTCGGGAAATAGTAAGCGATATGTTTGAATAATAGATTCAGGGCTTGCTGTTCTTTGTCGAAACTGGCAAAACGCTGACTTACTTCCTTTCGAAGCGCAATTTGTAGCGTGTCCTTCAATTTGGCTTCCCAGACGCTATCTTTATATTGGATGGGAAAGAGAAACGGATATTGCTGCTTAAGCCTCGGGATATCTGAAGTCGATGCCTTGTCGAAAGCTTCATCGAACCGCTCGATCTGCACGGAAAGGGGCATACTGGCGATCTCATCGGGCACCTTCCGATCTGGGCCACAACCCAAAATTGCAAAAACCGGGATCAACGCCCATTCAATCGGTATTTTCCTACCAAGAATTACCATATTCATTTCCTTATTTGAACGATACCCATTATTTTTACGGGCAAAGTTAATTGTTTTAAACAACACCCCCCCCTCATGCAAACCGAAAAAGTAGTAAACCATATCATTGGCTGGCTCAAAGACTATGCCCACAATGCAGGAATGAAAGGATTTGTGATCGGTGTTTCGGGAGGAATCGATTCAGCGGTTACCTCAACACTATGCGCCAAAACGGGACTGACCTTGCTCTGTTTGGAAATGCCCATCCATCAAGCCAGCAACCAAATTGGTCGGGCCTCCAACCATATCGATTGGCTTCAGCATAACTTCAAGAATGTACAGCGCCAGCAGGTTGTATTGACCCCGGTCTTTGATCGGTTGGTGGCCGCTTTGCCAAAAGTGGACGATGAGGAAGAGCGTTTCATGTCATTGGCAAATACCCGGGCCAGGCTTCGCATGACCACTTTGTACTATTTTGCCGCATTGAAGGGGTACCTTGTGGCGGGGACCGGCAACAAGGTAGAGGATTTTGGCATCGGTTTTTACACCAAATACGGCGATGGCGGGGTTGATCTGAGTCCGATTGCCGATCTGCTGAAAACGGAGGTTTATGAGGTGGCCCAATTTTTGGGCATTCATGACGAAATTATTAAGGCGCCTCCAACGGATGGTCTATGGGGCGATGATCGCACCGATGAAGACCAGATTGGGGCCTCCTATCCCGAGTTGGAATGGGCCATGAAGATGAAGGAAGAACATAAGACGGCTGCCGACTTCCATGGGCGGGAAAAAGAGATTTTTCAAATATTCGACAGATATTACAAAGCCAACAAGCATAAGATGGTCCCCATACCGGTTTGCGAAATTCCAAAATCATTATTTTAACGTTTCAACCAATTTTGTCGTGATATAGACGAATAATATCTTAAAAAAAGAAGTAATGTTTAAAAAAAATTCATTTTTGTTAACCTTTTAACCTAAAAACCTTAAATTGCTTAGCCTTACTCTTGGCTTACAATCTAAAGTTTACTTTAGAAATAAACCTGACAATATGATCAATGTATTAATCGCTGACAACCATCCAATCATTCGCATGGGCGTGAAACATGTTTTGGAGGGGGCATCGGGCATACAAGTTATTGCAGATGTGGCAACCACTTCCGAGCTTCTGGAAGCCTTGGAAAAAATTACCCCTGATGTAGTGATGTTGGAAATGGATATCCCGGAAATCAATGGGATCGCCACACTTAGAAAATTAAAGAAAGAACATCCGGAAATAAAGGTTTTGATCTATAGCGGCCAATCGGAAGATGTTTATGCGCTCAGTACGATTCGTGCCGGCGCTTATGGGTATCTTTCAAAGGCTTCCGACATCGACTATCTTATTTCAGCAGTGCGCAAGGTAAGCGAAGGAAATATGTTCATCACCAATGAACTGGCCCAAAGGCTCGCATTTGATGAAGGTACACAGCGCCCGAGAAGGTTTTTCAGAAAACTTTCTTCCCGTGAGGTGGAAGTCCTCAAATTGCTTGCCAGTGGAAAGCGAAACAAAGATGTCGCTATAGGATTAAGTCTCAACGAAAAAACAGTAAGTACCTATAAGGCGCGACTGATGAAAAAACTAAACGTAGATAACATGGTAGACCTTTTGCAACAGGCAAAAGCTTTGGAATTATACTAACTAACTCAAATTTTATATACCGGGAAGGCCCTATGCGAATAGGGTCTTTTTTTTTATCCAAAGTGCTTGATCACCAGCCCGTTTCTTTCCGCCAAATTCTTCTTGAGCTCGTTATAATTCTTTAGGTCGTCCCACTGTTCCTGTGTTGGGGCCATCCCATCACTGTTCTCGAGGGTATCGGCGATACCGCCGATCAGATCATTGATGAGTTTCAACCGTATGGAAGTGATGGTCTGGGAAACCCTGAGTACGACCTCACTTTCCTTCGATTTCACAAAAATATTCCTTCGCTCCCAGTCATCAAGTTCATATTTATTTTCATTCATATCCAAATCGACCACGGTTTCCGATATTTCGCTGGGCAAGTTGCCGATCCAACTGCTAAAATCGATGTTCTCGTTATTGATCAAGCTTTCTATCAGAATGTTGTACGTTTCCTTAAACTTTGGGTCCGCAAATTCAATTTCATCTTCCTGAAGTTCCAGGTATATTTTTTCCGCTACTTTTCTGCATACCTCATTTTTTACCATTTCCAATTCACCCTGATCATTGGTTTCATAGTAGAATTCCAGAAAATTATCCTTTTGCCTACCATACTGCAATAGTATTTTGAGTATCTCGCGTTCATGTACCTGTTGGATATCCACCTTTTCCGCCAAGGTATCGTTACGGACCACTTCAAAGGCCTTTTGGTCTTGTTGTGCCTTTTTGGTGGCCTCGACCTGCTCCTTTTTGCCGATCTGTGCCAAGGTGCTGAACAGTACCGCCTCAGATATATTCATGATTTGGGCGCATTCCTGGATATAGATTTCCTTTTGGATCCGATCGGGAATCTTGGAAATACTGTTCACGATATCCCTTACGGTATCGGCGCGCTTAATGGGGTCATTGGCGGATTCAGCGACCAATAGGGATGCTTTGAATTGAATGAAATCTTTGGCATTTTGTTCCAAATAAAGGATTATCTCCCCCAATTCATTATTCTTGGCGAAACTGTCGGGGTCTTCCCCCTCCGGGAAGGAACAGACTTTCACGTTCATGCCCTGTTCCAGGATCAGATCGATTCCCCTCAACGAAGCCCTTAAGCCTGCCGCATCCCCATCGAAAAGGACCGTAATATTTTTAGTGAGCCTGTTGATCAATCGTATCTGTTCCGGGCTGAGCGCGGTACCGCTCGATGCGACCACATTATGGATGCCCCGCTGGTGCATCTGAATGACATCGGTATAGCCTTCCACCAAATAGCAGTTGTCTTCTTTGGCTATGGCCTGTTTGGCGTAATAAATGCCGTAAAGTACCTTGCTTTTATGGTAGATGTCGCTTTCCGGTGAATTCTGGTATTTGGCAGCCCTTTTATCGCTCGTAAGGATACGGCCGCCAAAGCCCAGGACCCGGCCGCTCATCGAATGTATGGGAAACATCACCCTGCCCTTGAAGCGGTCGAACATTTTTTTATTGCCCGGTTGGGCGGTATCTTCCTTGACTATGGTTAGGCCGGTCTTCTCCAAATAATCCAATCGATATCCTTTATCGAGGGCGGCTTTTGTGAATCCGTCCCATTGATCAAGGCAATAGCCCAATCCGAATTTCTTGATGATGTCATCGGTAAAGCCGCGTTCCTTGAAATAACTCAAGCCTATGGCTTTGCCCAAGGTCGTTTCCCAAAGCATTTCGGCGAAGTATTTTTGGGCATATTCAGAAACCAAATACATGCTCTCCCTTTCATTGGCTTCGAGTTTTTGCTCATCGCTCTTTTCGGTCTCCTCTATCTCGATATTGTACTTTTTTGCCAGGTATTTGATGGCTTCGGGATAGTTGAAATGTTCATGTTCCATCAAAAATGCTACAACATTACCACCTTTGCCACTGCTGAAATCTTTCCAGATCTGTTTTACCGGCGACACCATGAAGCTCGGGGTGCGTTCGTCGCTAAACGGACTCAACCCTTTGAAATTGGATCCCGATTTTTTGAGCTGCACAAAATCCCCGATTACCTCCTCCAAACGGGCGGTCTCGTAAACTTTATCTATGGTGGATTTGGAAATCAAATTTATATTTTAACGATCCTTAAAAATAACCATTTGAGATCATCAAAAAAAGTCTTCTTTATCGAAAAGAAAATTAAAACACTGTACAATATATGTTTTATTAAATTCAATATCTTTAATCTATGATTCTATTTCTGGGAACACGGCCCGGCAAGACCGAAAGTACGGTACTCTCAACGATTGCCTGCCCCTATTGCCAAAACCTAGGTGCTTTAACCGCTTTTACCACTTCGAGCTACTTCCATTTATTCTGGATCAAACTGTTAAAGATCGGGTCCCATACTCTGGTCCGATGTTCCCATTGCAAAAAGGCCTTTGAAGGGGATGAATTTACTGCAGCGATGAAAATCGCGTTGGAAAAAGAGCAGCAAGGGTGATACTGGAACGCCCAAAGTTGATGGCATTAGGGGTTCGTTTCCGGCATTGGGAACCTACAGGTCAAACCGAAGCCCTAAAGACACATTGCGTTGGTTTGTCCGGGCATCTTTAAAAATAGGGTTCAAATCGTATTTCAAATAAACAAGTACGCCACCTACTCCGGCATATCCCGCCAGTCCGTATACAAAATCGTTGGTATTATAGCCTCGTTTCAATTTGTCTTTTACCGTTTCCCCCTCTCTTGTATATTTCAACTTCTGGCGGGCACTCAGATTAAAACCGCCATAGCCCCCAATCCCCAACCTGAACTTTTTGTCGATGTTATAGCGTATGCGATCGGTACTCTTCTCGATCTTGGAAGGTCCAAATTCCAAATACAGGGGGAAGACCAAATTGTCGGTCCGGAACTTGGATTTTTTCAAATCGAATTCAAACTCCTGCAGTGTAGTTTCACCGTCCGCCGCCACGAAATATTCATTTCCCTTTGGTTTCAATCCATTGAACTGAAAGGAGAATCCATAATTGAACCTTAAAAAATTTGAGTTTGGCAAAATTCGCGTGCGCCAACTCCATCCCAATTCAGCAAAACGACTGCCGGCAACTTTATAAGGGGAATCCGAGAGTGACTGCCCTTCGATGAAGGCATTGTTCAACCCAACGGCTAACACAAAATCGGAATAGGTCTTGCGGTCGTATTTAGGTTCTCGATGTTCAAAAATTTGCCATGGTTCATTGTTGACCGTGATGCTCAGCCCAAGAGGGTCTTTACCGAACTTAAATTCCTTCTGGGTTTCCAATATTTCACCTTTATTTCTTTCCAAAAGGGCAATCTTATTATCTATAATCGCTAGTCTATCGGCGATGTTCAAGGCCCTTTTTTCTGCTGCGTCTTCTTTGAGCAGCTTCGCCTCTTCCGCGCTGATTTCATTATTGGCAAGCTTTCGGTTGATTTCCTCCACTTCCAATTTAAGGGCTTCCTTTTCCTGTTCGGTCACCTGATCCTTTGAGGCCATCAGTTGCCCAATTTGGCGCTGATAGTCTTCTTGGGCCAAAGCGATTGAAGAAAGGACCAAAGCGATTAAAAATAGTGTGACAGTTCTCATGATCGTGTTGATTTTTTGATTGATATTTAAGCCTACAAGGGCTGTTTGATGAATAAACTCCGTCCTGCCCCTTCTTCAACAGAAGGGGTAATTCGAAATGATGTCAATGGGATCAATCGTTGCGTTGGGCCACCGCGGTACGCACCTTTTCAAAACCACTCTTTAACTTTTCAAGAATTTGATCCCGGAACGATCGGTCAAGTTCTTCTTCAACGCTGGCCAGCAATGTGTTGGGATCGATCCTGTTTGACTTTGGGAACGTTTGATCGGTCATCAGTTCCCTTTGGGCATTGAGGAGCAAAGTATCGACCTCTGCATCGGTCATCACAGTTGCATGTTCCACTTCGAGGATCTTCGATCTGTGCTACGACCTCGGCTACTTTCAGTGCTATCATGCGCTCCATGCTGTCGGCCGGAAGTATTGGGGATTGCATACGGGCCAAATTTGAAATGGGTTGAGCCGGTTTGTGAAGCGGTCCAGGACCAGGTCGCGATCGGACCGCTTTCGCCTTGTTTTCAAATTCGGGCGTGGTTTCATTGGGATCGACCATTTCGTTAAGTCCATTTTGATCAAAAAGCACTCCTTCTTTCTTGGCATTGGGATCCTGCCCTTCTTTTTGTTCCGCTGGGCTCAATACCATTTTATCCTCTGGTGCGGAAGTTGGGGAATCCTCCTTGAAGAACATGCCAAGGACCATGAGCAATCCAATAAAACCTGCAGCGATACCTGCCCAATAATACCGATTGCGTTTAGGCCGTTCTGTGGCTTCCAACTTCCGGACTACCTTATCCCAAGATTCGGGAGCCGGCGCGATTTTACGATCTAAAAGTTGCTCCCTGATATATTTTTCGAATTTATTCGGTTCCATAACCAACGATATTTTGTTCCCTGAGTTTTTCCTGCAGAAGCTTTCTTGCCTTAAAAAGCTGCGATTTTGAGGTGTTTTCCGTAACACCGAGCAGATCCGCAATTTCATGATGTTTATAGCCTTCCACCACATAAAGCATAAAAACGGCACGGTATCCTTCCGGGAGGGCATCGATCAACAATTGAATATATTCGGCATTCATGTTGTCGGGCTGCGCTTGTTCCTTTTGCAGTGTTTCTTCATATAGCGTCCCGTCGTAGACTACAAATTGTTGTTTCCTGAGGTATGAGATACATTCCCTGACCATAATTCTCCTGATCCATCCCTCAAAACTTCCTTCGAACCTAAAGCTTTCCAAACTTTTGAAAGACTTTTACAAAACCATTGATCATTACGTCTTCCGCAAACTGGATATCCTTGACATACCTTCTGCAAACGCCCAACATTTTCGGCGCATGACTGGTCGAACAACCGCCTGTTGGGCTTCCCGTTTCCCTGCCGCGGATTTTTTGATCAGCTGTTTTTCGTTCTGGTAGAAGTTTATGATTTTCAAAATGGTTTTGGTTATCTTCTATTAAGATAGACGGCATACGACTTGAAATGGTTGCCTGGGTCAGTATTTTTTTTTCCCTGTCCGAAAAGTCAATAGGTGATATGTCGAGGCATTACTTTTTTCGATCGACCACATAATTCACCATCAACTCCAATGCCGCTTTATAATCGGAATCAGGATAGTCGTTCAGAAGTGCCAAGGCTTCTTCCTTAAATGCGATCATTTTCTGTACGGCATAATCGAGACCTCCATTTTCTTTTACAAAAGCAATGACCTCCTTTACCCTGTTCTTGTCCTTATTATGGTTTTTGATCGAATTGATCAACCAATGCCGTTGCTTTTCGGAACAACCGTTCAAAACGTGAATCAACGGCAGTGTCATTTTTTGTTCTTTGATGTCGATACCGGTAGGTTTGCCTATTTGTTCAGATCCATAATCGAAAAGGTCGTCCTTGATCTGAAATGCCATGCCGCAAAGCTCCCCGAACTTCCGAAAGGTTTCTACATCGGGGGTGTCCGGTTTTACCGAACAGGCGCCCAAACTGCAACATGCCGCGATCAACGTAGCAGTTTTTTGTCTGATGATATCATAGTATACCGTCCTCCGTAATATCAAGTCGTCTTGCCTTTTCGATCTGCAACAGTTCTCCTTCGCTCATCTCCCGTACCGCCTTGGAAATGATCCGTAGCAAATCAAAATCGCCATGATCGATCGACAATAGGAGCCCTTTGGAAAGGAGATAATCGCCTACCAAAACCGCTATCTTGTTTTTCCACAAGGCATTAATGGAGAAAAAACCACGACGTTTGGCGCTGTCGTCGACCACGTCGTCATGCACCAAAGTAGCGGTATGGATCAGTTCTATGACCGCCGCCCCTCGATAAGTTCGCTCATTGACCTCTCCCTGGTTCAACAATTTTGCCGTCAAAAAAACGAACATGGGCCGCATTTGCTTGCCCTTCCGGTTTACAATATAATAGGTAATCCTATTCAATAAAGCGACCTTGGAGGACATCGAATCACGGAACTTGGTTTCAAAAAGTTCCATTTCCCTATCGATCGGTTGCTTTATTTGAGATACAATTTTCAAGCTGGGTCTTTTGTTGACGGTCGTGCCGTGGGTCTATAAAATTAGGCAAAAGGTAGCACTAATTCGATATTCCTAGGCAGCTATTCCGAACAAAGCGGCTCGAGCCATGGTTTCTTTGTTCAGAATCTATTGAGGGCGATTCGGCATATCAAGATTTGTTGGCCAATTGTCCACAGGCGGCATCAATATCCTTGCCGCGGGAACGACGTACGGTAACAATAATGCCATTTCGCTCCAAGGTTTCAACATACATGGCTATGGCTTGTGGGTTGGCCTGTTGAAATTGGCCATCATCTATGGGGTTATATTCGATCAGATTTACCTTGGAGGGGGCAAAACGACAAAACTGCACCAAGGCATCCACATCGTTCTGGGTGTCGTTAATACCCTTCCATACTACATACTCATAGGTGATCCTGCTGTTGGTCTTTGCATACCAATATTCCAGTGCTTCCCGCAAATCGGCCAGGGAAAAGGTGGCATTGAAGGGCATGATCGAGGTACGGATTTCATCGATTGCGGAATGCAACGAGACGGCAAGTTTGAATTTAACGCCATCATCTGCCATTTTTTTGATCATTTTGGGCACCCCTGAAGTGGAAAGGGTGATTCTTTTGGGCGACATGCCCAAACCTTCGACCGCGGTGATCTTTTCAATGGCCTTAATGACATTGTTATAGTTCATCAAAGGTTCGCCCATGCCCATGAACACGATATTGCTCAACGGTCTGTTGAAATAGAGTCGGCTTTCGTTGTCGATGGCCACCACCTGATCATAAATCTCATCGGGATTCAAATTGCGCATTCTTTTCAATCGGGCCGTAGCACAGAACCGACAATCAAGACTGCAACCAACCTGACTCGAAACACATGCCGTTGTGCGGCTTTTCGTGGGTATGAGTACCGATTCTACCACCAGTCCGTCATGCAAACGCACTGCATTTTTGATCGTGCCATCCTTACTGCGTTGGATCTGATCAACTTTGATGTGGTTGATTACGAAATGCGACTCCAGGCTTTCCCTTGTTTCTTTCGAAATGTTGGTCATGGCCTCGAAAGAATGTGCTCCCTTTTTCCAGAGCCATTCATATACCTGATTGCCTCGAAACGACTGGTCGCCCTGAGCAACAAAAAAATCCCTCAGTTGGTCCTTGGTCAAAGACCTTATGTCTTTTTTCTTCTCGGCTTCCATGATATAGAATTAAAAAGCCCGCAAAACCCCTTTATCGGAATTATGCGGGATTCCCTTTATTTATTGTATTCTTTTAAAGAATCAACATGGCATCCCCGTAGGAATAGAACTTGTATTGCTCCAAAATGGCCTCCTTGTAGGCCCTTTTCATCAGATCGTGGCCGACAAAGGCCGAAACCATCATCAACAAGGTAGATTTGGGCAGATGAAAATTGGTCACCATGGCATTGGCGATGCTGAATTCGTAGGGCGGAAAAATAAACTTGTTCGTCCATCCATCGAAAGTGTTGAGGGTTTGGCCTGAAGAGACCGCGCTTTCAAGACCGCGCATCGCGGTGGTTCCCACCGCACAAATCCGCTTTTTCTTCTTTTTTGCGTTGTTCACGATTTCCGTTGCCCTTTCATCTATGATCAATTCCTCACTATCCATTTTATGTTTCGAAAGGTCTTCAACTTCAACCGGATTGAAGGTACCAAGTCCCACGTGCAGGGTTAATTCGGCAAAATCAATACCTTTGATTTCAAGGCGTTTCAACAGATGTTTTGAAAAGTGCAGGCCTGCCGTTGGGGCAGCCACGGCACCTTCGTGCTTGGCGTAGATCGTTTGATATCGCTCCTCATCCTCGGGCTCCACTTTCCTTTTGATGTATTTGGGCAGTGGGGTTTCCCCCAATTCCCTTAACTTTCTTCTAAAATCGATATAGGAACCATCGTATAAGAAACGAAGTGTCCTCCCCCTTGAGGTCGTATTGTCTATGACCTCTGCTACCAGGCTTTCATCCTCTCCAAAGTACAATTTGTTGCCGATACGAATCTTGCGTGCCGGATCTACCAGAACATCCCAAAGTCGTTGTTCTTCGTTGAGTTCCCTGAGCAAAAACACCTCGATTCGTGCGCCGGTTTTTTCCTTATTCCCGTATAAACGAGCCGGAAACACCTTGGTATTGTTCAACACCATCACATCACCCTCGTCAAAATAATCGATAAGATCTTTGAACAATTTATGTTCTATTTTTCCGGTTTCCCTATGTATGACCATTAATTTCGATTCATCCCTGTTTTCTGAAGGATATTCTGCGAGTAAATTCTGCGGTAACTCAAAACTGAAATGCGATAGTTTCATTTAAGATGTTTAAGTATTGTTTTTGCGGCTGCAAATATACGACCCTGCCATAGGGGAAGTCAAGCAAAAGCGGTTTTAATTCATATTAGACCGAATCGATGCCTATTCCCAGGTGTTTCAAATCGTTCCAAAAATCGGGGTAGGATTTGGAGACCACTTCGGCATTGTTGATGTACAGTGAAGTTTTCAAGGCCAGTGGGGCAAAGGCCATCGCCATTCTATGGTCGTTATAGGTATCAATGGCAATATCTTGGAAAATACCACCGGAGGGGGCTAAAGTCAGGGATTTGTCGGTCACCGATATTTTGGCACCCATTTTCGACCCTTCGGTAAACAAGGCCTCCAACCTGTCGGTTTCTTTGATTTTAAGCGTATGCAGCCCGGTAAGGTGGCATCCGATCCCCAAACCGAAACAGCTGACAACGATCGTCTGTGCGATGTCAGGGGCGTTCGTTAGGTCCAATTCCAAATGACCTACCGGTTTGGTCCGCATTTTGGTCAATCGGATCTCGTGGCGGTCAAATATAGTTTGTACGCCCAAGGATACATAGATCTCTGCCAAAACACTATCGCCTTGAAGACTTGTTTTTTTATAAGAAGACAAGCGCACCTCGGAACCGGGATCTGCCAGCGCAATGGCGCTATAGAAATAGGAAGCCGAACTCCAGTCCGACTCCACCACCAAACGGGTGTTGGCAACGGAGGCTTTTGGAATATACCTTGATGGTTTGGTCCTCGAACGAATTTTCGACCCCGATTTCATCGAGCAGGCCCAATGTCATTCGATATAGGGAACGGAAGTGATTTCGCCCTCCAATCGGAGTTCGAGACCGTTGGGCAGTTTCGGGGCGATCAACAGTAATGCTGAAATGTATTGGCTACTGATATTCGCTGGGAGGCTTACCTTGTTGTTTTTCAACTTTTTTCCCTTGATGCGAAGTGGAGGATATCCTTCTTTATTTTCATAGGTGATCTCTGCCCCGAGTGCCCGTCAAGTGCTTCGACCAATACCTTTATGGGGCGTTCGGTCATACGTTGCGAACCTGTCAACACGACCTCCTTTCCTTCTTGTGAGGCAAAATAAGCCGTTAAAAAACGCATGGCCGTACCGGCATGATGAATATCCACCAACCCATTACTAAGCTTCAGCCCTTTTTGCATCACCATGGCGTCATCGGAGTTCGACAGGTTGTCTGATGCCAATATTGGGATAAAGTGCCTGTAACAATAAAGCAACGGTTCGATTCGCTTTTGGAACCGGTAATCGGTATGCTCGATTTTAATGATTTTGCTCGAAGGGGTGCTTAGGTATAGTTTCAATGGATGAGAATTTGAACCTTTGTAAGAAGGCCAAAGATAACACTATTTGAGCTTTTTATTGTTCTGGTGCCTGTCGTGATCTCGTTTTGCCTTGAGCTTCAATTTTTTATCGAAAGCGACCTGCAGGTCGACCCCGGTTTGGTTGGCAAGACAAAGTACCACAAACAGTACATCGGCGAGTTCCTCGCCCAGATCTTTGCCCTTGTCTGATTCCTTTTCACTCTGTTCCCCATAGCGGCGTGCAATGATACGGGCCACTTCCCCTACTTCCTCGGTAAGTTGCGCCATATTGGTAAGTTCGTTAAAATATCGAACGCCATGTGCTTTGATCCAGGTATCCACTTCTTTTTGTGCATTTGGTATATTCATTATTCCCTTGGCTTTTGAATCGATTAGGATGGTCACCGGACCATCGTTCAACAATGCTACTTTCATGTCGGCCCCGAAAATTCCGGTACCCACCTTTTTGTTCATTTCGTATTCCATCCGTTTCACAAAACTTTCATAGCGTGGGATGGCGTCTTCCGGTCTGGCAGCCTTGATATAGGAGGGCCTGTTCCCCTTTTTGGTAGAAGCATGAAGCGTAAACTGACTAACGACCAGGGCATCGCCCCCGACCTCCAGAGTGAACGGTTCATTACGCCCTTGGGAATCGTTAAAAATACGAAGGTTCACTATTTTCCGGGCGAGCCATTCGATATCATTTTGGTCATCTGCCGATTCTATTCCCAGTAAGATCAGAATCCCTGATTTTATTTCAGAAACAATCTTCGCCATCCACCTCGACGCTTGCTTTGGTCACTCTTTGTATTACGGCCCTCATGCATTATGATATCCATTTCGATATTAAATAATTATTCCTTTATTTCATCATGCGTATCTTGACGGTAATTTTCATCTTCCCCACTTACCATTTGCACGTAACTTTTGTAACGGCTCCAGGAAACCAAATTTTTATCCAGGGCTTCTTTCACCGCACAACCTGGTTCATCGATATGCAGACAATCATTGAACTTACAATGACCCTTCAATTTAAAAAATTCTCGAAAGTAATCCCCGATTTCCGTCTTTTCCATATCTACAATACCGAATCCCTTGATTCCCGGGCGTATCGATGATCCTCGCCCCAAAAGCCAAATCGTACATCTCGGCAAAAGTCGTCGTGTGTTGTCCCTGCAAATGTTGGTTCGATATTTCGGCCGTCTTTAGTTTTAGGGTGGGTTCCAGCGCGTTGATCAAAGTAGATTTGCCCACCCCGAATGGCCTGCAAACATACTGGTCTTGTTGGTCATCAATGACTTTACCTGGTCAACGTTTTTACCGGTTTTGGCGGAAATACCGATACAAGTATAACCAATATTGCGATAAAGGGTCGCCAAATACTTGATTTCGTCCAATGCATCGTCGGAATAGGAATCGATTTTATTGAACAGCAAAACCACCGGAATATCATATGCCTCTGCAGTAGCTAAAAACCGATCGATAAAAATGGTATAGGTGGTCGGATTGTTTAAGGTGACCATTAAAAAAACCAGATCCAAATTTGCCGCAATGATATGGGTCTGTTTAGAAAGCTTGACCGATTTACGGATGATGTAGTTTTTTCTGTCCTCGATATGGTCAATAATCCCCACGGTGTCATCACCGATACGTTCCAATTCGAAATCTGACCAGGTCGCCCACGGCAATGGGGTTGGTACTTTTAATACCCTGTATTCGAAACTTCCCTTTGATCCGACATTCATAAAAATCACCTTCCCCGTTTTTAACGGTATACCAACTGCCGGTCGATTTGTAAACAGTTCCCGTCATCATATCCTCTTTTTGGGGCGTTCCTGCAAAATAACGCATTTTTGTCAGAACCATTAACCTCCAAACATAGCAATAAATGACCAATGGCATATTAGATCGGGAATGGCGGTGGATTGTATGGTTGATAAAGTTATTGTTATGGCTATTTCCAGTCCAAAGTAAAAAATGTCTTTTCTTTATGACTCCAAATTGAAAACGTATTCCGTCCTGTTCCATTATTAATGTAAACCCTTAAAAAAATGAAAAAAATCCTATCCCTATTTGTTTGATCATGGCCGGACCTCGGAAATCAACGCCCAACAATTTAAGATCATCACCAGTGTGGAATCGATCGTGCCCAATGGCTTGGACGTTCGAGACTTGTCGATGGCACTGAGGAAAAAGACTACAAAGAATTCACCTCCGAACAGACCGATGAAGACAACACCCGAAACAAATCGAGATCGCGATGACATTCGTGTCAAAAATTTTGAAGAAACCAAACTGTCTGAATTTTTACACTATCGCGGGTATCCGATTCCAGAACATCGTTGCGAACGATGCCGTAGTCGCGTCCAAGCTCACTACCATGGCCGCCGAAGGTTGGCAACTGGTTTTTGTGACCAGTGCCGTTGAGGCTGATGCCGGTCAAAGTGACGGTCAGGGTATTTTTATCACCCGATACATTTTCAGGAAAGAATGAAAAACATACGCGAATCGGGAGGCGCAATCCTTGAATTGAAGTCTCCCGCCGTTCGCTTATTTGAAGAAGAATCTCGCCCTATGCCTTCAAGATTTTCTCTTGATGGTTGATCGATTCTTGGTGAATGGCCTTGAACATCCGCAAAACAAATTCCTCGCTCAGGCCTTTGGTCTCCCCTTCCAGGATCATCTTGCCCAAAATTTCATTCCAACGGCTGCTCTGCAAGTACGGCGACGTTTTTCTGTTTTTTCAAGGCGCCGATACCGTCGGAATATCTTCATCCGTTTGCCCAAGGTCTCTATCAGTTGATGGTCAAGAATATCGATTTGGGCCCTAAGATTGCTCAGTTTACTGTTGTACTCAGTTTCAGGGTCCGATTCCTTTCGAATCCTTAAATCCTTCATAATCTGTATCAAAGTGCTCGGAGTGACTTGCTGTGCCGCATCGCTCCATGCGTTGTCCGGGTCGAAGTGGGTTTCGATCATCAAACCATCGAAATTCAGGTCGAGGGCCGTTTGGGAAACATCAAAGATCATATCCCTTTTTCCGGTAATATGGGATGGGTCGTTGATGATGGGCAAATCGGGAAATCTTGGTCTGCAGGTCGATTGCCAATTGCCATTCCGGAATGTTCCGTATTTCGTCTTTTCATAGGTGGAAAATCCCCTGTGGATGACCCCCAATTTTTTGATATTTGCCGAATGCAGGCGCTCCACGGCACCCAACCACAATGAAAGATCCGGATTGACCGGATTCTTTACCAAGAACAATTTTATCGGTGCCCTCAAGGGCGTCTGCTATTTCCTGGACAATAAACGGACTCACGGTGGATCTCGCGCCGATCCATAGCAGATCGACATCATGTTCCAAGCGCCAATTCAACATGGGCACGGTTGGCCACTTCCGTAGCGGTTTTCATTCCGGTTTCAGCCTTCACTTTCTGCAACCATTTCAGGCCAATGGCCCCAACCCCTTCGAACATTCCCGGTCTTGTTCGGGGTTTCCATATTCCTGCACGAAAATAATTGACATCGGTATCCTTTAGGTCGTTGGCGATATGCATTACCTGTTCTTCGGTTTCAGCGCTACAAGGGCCGGCGATTACCAGTGGATGGCCTAAATTCATGTTGTTCAACCAGTTACGCAGTTCTTTTGTATTCTCCATTACTTATGATTTTATTTTTTGTTCAATGGTATTCCTTTTAATATTTCCTTGATCCTATTGGTTTCGTCCATTTCCTTAAAAATGCCCTCGTAGTCGCCTTTTTCCAGCAATTGCTTAAACTCCTGAAGATTATGGATATATTCCCGTAAGGTCTCCACTACATTGTCGCGGTTCTGTTCAAAAATTGGGGTCCACATGGCAGGCGAGCTTTTGGCAAGCCTTACCGTACTCTCAAATCCACTGCCCGCCATGTCAAAGATATCGCGTTCGTTCTTTTCCTTTTCAATAACCGTTTTTCCCAGCATAAAGGAGCTGATATGTGACAGGTGCGATACATAGGCGATATGTTTATCATGGGCCTCCGGATTCATATAACGAATGCGCATGCCGATTTGCTGAAACAGTTCCAAGGCCCTTTCCTGAAGTTTAAATGCGGTTTTCTCAACCTCACAAATGATGTTCGTCTTATCGACGAACAAGCCTTCAATCGCCGCGGATGGGCCAGAAAATTCAGTACCGGCGATCGGGTGGCAGGCCAGAAAGTTCCTTCTTTTAGGGTGGTCCGTCAAGGTCTTGCAAATCAAGCCTTTGGTAGAACCTCCATCGAATACCACCGCATCATCGTTGATCGCATCGAGTATTTTGGGCAATTCTTCGACCATGACATCCACGGGCACCCCTACGATGACCATATCGGCCCGATGCAATTCATCATAACTCGATTTTTGATCGATAATCTTTAAGGCCAGGGCTTCTTCCAAATGCCGTTCATTGGTATCGATACCAAATATTTTCACATCGGGTCGCAACCGTTTCAGGTCCTTTGCGAAGGAACCTCCAATAAGTCCGGTACCGATGATGAATGTATTCATTTATTATCCTTCTTGTTTTATGACATTATTGCTGCGCCAATAACCTCAAAATCGGGCGATTGCCTCTTCAATTTTCCCTTCCTCCACACAGAGTGAAAACCGGATATAACCCTCCCCATTGCTTCCAAAAATGGTCCCAGGGGTAATAAAAATGTTTTTTTCGTACAAAATTTGATCGATAAACTTTTCCGAAGACGGACTTCCTACGGGCAATTTGGCCCAAACGAACAAACCTACCCCGTTGCGATCGTAGGTACAGTTCAATTTGTCGGCCAGTTGAAACATCAAATTTCTCCTTGCACCATAAATCCTGTTCAGGCTGTCGTACCAGTCCTGGCCACATTGCATGGCCGCGATCGCCCCTTTTTGTATGCCGTAGAACATCCCGGAATCCATGTTGCTTTTGACCTTCAGTATCGCATCGATATGTTCGGCACTTCCCAGGACCATTCCCACCCGCCAACCGGCCATATTGAAGGTTTTGCTCAACGAATTGAGCTCCAAGGCCACTTCCTTGGCCCCTTTAACGGAAAGGATGCTCAGCGGGGCATCGTTCAATACAAAACTGTATGGGTTGTCGTTGATCAATAAAATGTCGTTCCTTTTGGCGAAGGCCACCAAAGCTTCGAACTTTTTCCGGTCGGCGGAGGCGCCCGTCGGCATATGTGGATAACTGACCCACATCAATTTTACCTTCGACAGCTCTTGCTGCTCCAAATCCGCCAGATCAGGGAACCAATCGTTCTTGGCATTGAGCCTGTAAAACCGGGGAACACCGCCCACCAATTTTGTTACGGAGACATAGGTCGGATAGCCTGGATCCGGAATGAGCACCTCGTCCCCTGGGTTCAAAAAAGCCATGCTGATATGCATGATCCCTTCTTTCGACCCCATCAATGGCAAAATTTCAGCGGTTGGATCGGCCGATACCCCATAACGATCTTTATAAAAATTGAGCGATGGCCTCCCGCAACTCGGGAAGTCCCTGATAACTCTGGTACTGGTGTGCTCCCGAATCCGAAACAGCGCCTTGGAGCGCGGCCTTGACGGTCTCCGATGGCGATAGGTCCGGACTTCCGATGCCCATATTGATTATCGGGCGGCCCTCTGCCATCAAAGTCCGTACTTCCCTAAGCTTTTTGGAAAAATAATATTCTTGAACGCTATGTAATCGATCGGCCGTACGCATCATATTCTGGCATTTTTGTATTCGCCCAAAACCTTGAAATCTTCAGACATGATGTTCAAGAGCGATTTGGCCTTGACAAAATTATCGTATTTCTCAAAGGTGACATCCACGAAAAACGCATATTTCCATGGCGTTTCAATAATGGGCAACGATTGTATCTTGGTAAGGTTCAACAAACAGTCGCTCATCACATTCAAAATGGTTGCCAAGCTTCCCCTTTTATGGTCGGTGACAAAACGCACCGAAGCCTTGTTGATTTCCGCCTTTGGTATGTCCTTGTTCTTTGTCTTTACAATGATAAATCGTGTGGCATTATTTTTAATGGTCTGAATTTCCGGCGCTACGATGTCCAAACCATAAAGATCGGCCGCTACCTTGGGCGCAATTGCGGCAATTTGGGTCAATTGACGTTGTTGAATGCGTCGGGCCGTCTCTGCGGTGTCGACATCCTCAACCAGTTTGATCTGTGGCCAATCGCGGAAAAATTCCTTGCATTGCAACAATGCCATGGGATGCGAATGCACCTCCTGGATGTCCGATAATTGTTGGCCTTTTAACGCCATCAAATGATGGTGTATGTTCAAATAATGCTCCCCGATGATGTGGAGGTTGTTGTGATTGATCAGCGCATAGTTTGGGATGATCGACCCTGCAATCGAATTCTCAATGGCCATAACGCCTTTATCCGCTGAATGATCGAGCAATCGGTCAACGAGTTGATCGAAAGACATACATTCAACGAGTTCAATATCGTCACCAAAGTATTCCTTGGCCACTTGATGATGGTTCGATCCTTTGATCCCCTGTATGGCAATTCTTAATTTTGTCATTTCCTTAAAATCGATCCTACAAAATTTTATCGGTCAAGCCCACCATTATCGGGCTCCTTTTTCGTTAACGAAAAAGTCCCGCTTTTCGCGGGACTTTATATTATATCTTGAATTGAATATACTACAACAGTCCCGTCCCTCTTTTAAAAAAGAAGTAAAAATAGAAACCGTTCCAGAAATATTGTTTTGTCATTTTGCTTGAAAACTTTGGCTAATGTAACAATTAAATCGATAAATCGAATTCCTGGGCCCCATTTTTTTGACATTTGCATGGTCGAGTCGTGAAAATTTCAGACTGGGATACGACCGCGGAATTTTCTACTTGGTTGCAATGCGCCTTATATTGTTTATTTTTGAGCAAACTACAATGACATGTCGATAGTGGTGAACCATATTTCAAAAAGCTTTGGAGCCCAGAAGGCGCTCGACAACATTTCCTTTGAAATAAAAAAAGGTGAAATTGTCGGTTTTCTTGGGCCCAATGGGGCGGGAAAGTCTACCCTGATGAAAATCCTCACTACCTATTATAAAGCCGATGAAGGTACGGCTTTGGTCAACGGTTTTGATGTTATGGCACAACCAAAAAAGGTTCAGGAAAGCATCGGTTACCTTCCCGAACACAATCCGCTTTATCTTGAAATGTATGTGAAAGAATACCTAACGTTCAATGCCGAGGTGTACAAGGTGCCCAAAGATCAGATCGCGGTGGTGATCGAACAAACCGGACTAGCGGTCGAAGCGCACAAAAAGATTGGACAACTCTCCAAAGGCTATCGCCAACGGGTAGGCCTGGCGGCAGCCTTGCTGCACGACCCCGAAGTATTGATTCTCGATGAGCCCACCACAGGGTTAGATCCCAATCAATTGTTGGAAATTCGAAAACTGATCAGAACCGTCGGAAAGGAAAAAACCATACTGCTTTCAACCCATATCATGAAAGAGGTCGAGGCGGTATGCGATCGCGTTTTGATCATCAACAAAGGGCAAATGGTGGCCGATCGAAAACTTGCAGACCTAAGGGAGGAAGCGGAACAGGTCATTGAGGTAGAATTCGACTATCGCGTGGAAGAAGCTTTTTTAAACCAGCTGCCGCATGTGGGCCAGGTAAAAAATACGGTGGGTTTCGTTTATGAGATCACTTTTAATACGACGAAAGACATGCGGCCCGTCGTTTTCGATTTTGCGCACGACAACCAATTGAAAACCTTGCAGCTGAGCAGGAAAAATAAAAATCTTGAAAGTCTGTTTGCCGCTTTGACCACAGCCCCTGTGACCCCTTAAGACCGGATCGCATCATCCTTGATGATTCACGTCGCCCATGCGTGGGGAACTTGGCCCATTTCGGTCGTAGCTTCTAAACGGATTTGGTATCGGCACCAAGGTCGATCAACAGCCCCATGACCTGGTCCAAGATTTCCTGGATTTTTGGGTCGGTGCAATTCACCAGCACGGCGAAGACCATCTGTTCCTCCGGATAGACAAAAAAATTGGAATATCCCCCTACCCCATTGCCCACATGGCCATAATAAGGCCTGCCCTTTGCATCTTGACATACCTGCCAACCAAGGCCATAATAAGTAGAGATCCCATTCACTTCCATTGCCGTAAGGAATTGCGAAATCACCCCATGATCGGCAATCCTACCTTCCAGGTAGGCCTGCCCCAGTTTGGCGATATCCTCCGAGGTCGATAAGTACCCTCCCCCGGCCAATTTGAAAAAATTGTTCACGGGGGCAGCCGTTCCAAATTTCCCTTGACTTTTGGAATAAAACGTCGCCAAAGATTGCTGGGAAGCATCGGAAATCGGCCCCTGCAATGTCGATTCGGGTATGGTGTTCCGCATACCCAAGGGCTCCAGTACCTTCGCTTTTACATAATCCTGAAAAGGAAGCCCACTGGCTTCCTGCATGGCCAAAGATACCAGCACCCAGTCGTAACTATTATAATGGTAACCTGTGCCCGGCTCAAAGAGCAACGGATCGGCTTTAAACACTTCAATGCCTTCCTTAATGCCAAAGGGCTTGTTCAATCGATATTCCATACCCCTGTATCCGCGAATGCCTGCTGTATGGGAAGCCAATTGACGTAGGGTGAAATCGTATTCCTTCCTTGGAAAATAGGGCACATAATCGTAAAAAGAGGCGTCGAGATCGATTGTTTTTTCCGAGACCATGATGGCCAATGCCGAAGCGGCAATGGGTTTGGAAACACTTGCCGTCCTAAACAAGGTGCTGCTGGGGCTGATCGGTAATTTCAATGCCAAATCTGCATATCCGAAACCCTTTTGCAGCAATAAGGCCCCATCCTTGATGACCGTGAGGGACAAACCCGGCACTTTACCCCCCCTGACCATCCCATCGATCAATTGCTGGGCATCCAATAAGGCCTCCAGCGAAGGGTCATTGCCCAGGATGTTTCGCTTGGCGAAAAGGGCGTTGAAAAATTTGAGCAACGGATTCATCAAGCAATTAATCTTTATATTCGAGACGCCCCTTATACAAAATATCGACCTCGACCACCGGGGGTCGGAAGTAGCTCAATACGTTTCCCGTGCCCCTAATTACCCCTTTTAAGGATTGCAGGGGTTGGATCAACAGGTCGTTCGATCCACGGTGATCTATAGTGACCGATTGTGCGATCAATTGTTCGGCTTCCACCCTCGAATCGCCGGCAGCAACGATCAAGTTCAGATTTTCCGTATTGCCCCTCAACTTGAAATAAGCAATCCCGTTGACCACTAAGTTCAGGTTTTGGGTGTCCAGTTCCAAATCGAAGGAGCCATCGGTGGTCAGGGTTTCGGGATCGAGAAAGCTTTCCGAAAATAGGCTCATCTCGGAATACGCCAAAATCCCATCGCTTTCAATGGGCCAGCCCGTACTGCTACGGATTTCGTTTAGGTCGGGGGCGGTCACAAAAACCTTGGTGGTACCATAGGCCCTGAAATAGTTGCAATCATTCGTATCCCTTAAAAGCAGGCGGTCACCGACCACCGTGGCACTGACCTCATTCCTGAGCAAGCTTCCCGTTTCGATCTCTACTTTTTGCGGCATGCCCTGTTTGATGACCAAAGTCACATTTTCAAATACCGTAATTTTCGTAAAGCCGGGCAGGGCCACTTCCTCCCTGATCAAGGAGCCGGTATTTTGAAAACAATCCGGCGCGTTTTCACCGTTGCAGGCCAGGAGAAACCCTGCGAGAAGTACTGTTAAAATGTGGTTTCCTCTTTTCATTTTTATTCGATGGGGCATTTATAAAACCCCTCTTTTCTTATTTACAATCGTATGCCTAACCCAAATTCCAGGGCCTCTGCCGCGGCGGCGTGCGATTTCAAGGAGATTTCCCCGTACCATTTCTCCCCGAAATAACGTTTCAGGCCAATACGGTTGTAAACTTTTCCCTCAAAATCAAAAGGATAATAAACATAATAGCCCAATTGGGCGGTGATTGAAATTTTATTGATAAAAAGCTCATGGCCCACAAAAACCCCCACCCTTTTATAATCGGTATCCGAAGCCACCTGGTTCTCTGGAAAGGCGATGGATTGATACCGAATCAACTCCTTCAGAAAATTGCTGAAAAATAGGTCGGCGCCCAATTGAACGGCGCTTTTGTTGCCCAAACGTTTGTCTGCATTGGCCGATAAAATATAGAAAGGGTATTGGCCGGAACCGATGATGTCACTTTCGTTGATGCCCGTCCTAAACGTCAAATTATAGTGCAAGGGCTCGGTTATTCTTTGTTTTTCCCTGATGAGGTATTCCTGTTCCGAATCATTAAGGGTATAGGTCAGGCCCAGATTGAAGGCCAGGGTATTCGTGGAGGTATTGGGGGCCCTCACGTTCGCATTCGAATAATGTACCAAGGAAATACCTGCTTTGAAGCCCAGGCCCCGATATAAATTCTCCCGATGTAAATTCAACATTAAGTAGGTAGAGCTCAGGAGCCTTGAACCGTAGGCATTGTTCCTGAAGTTATTGTCCCTGTCATAGGGATTCGTGGTATAGGCTACCCCTTGGCCGATCCTAAGCTGGGCATGGCGTTTAAAAAAGTAAAAGTTATAATGTGCATACAAGCCGTAGTTCTTCCCCAGGGTCTTGTTGCGCATATCTTGAAATATAAAAGAAGCACCGATATCGGGATAATTATACCCCTGTTCCCAAGCCTCTTCCCCAAATGTCTTTTGGCTGTAGGCCAAAATGAACCCATTGGGGTGATCAATGATCAAGTGTGAAATATCCGGATTGTGCAAAATAATCGATCCATAGTAGGCCGAAGCATCGAAGGTATAGGCTTTTGGAACCACCGCATCCTGAGCCAGACTACCTATGGTAACGAGAAGGATGGGGAGAAACAGCCTTGGGTTCATGGGGTGTAAAAATAGCACTATTCCAAAGGAAAGGCCAACACTAAGGCTGTTTTCCGGAATCAAAATTTACAGAGGTATTTAAAAAACCTGCTCCGCTATGGCCTTGATATTGTCAGATTTGCCCATGGAGTAGTAATGGAGCACCGGTACCCCGGCTGCCTTGAGCTCGTTCGACTGGGCAGCGCACCATTCGATGCCAACCTGTCTGACCTGTTTGTTATTGGTACAGGCATCCACGGCATCGATCAAATCTTGTGGCAGGTCGATACGGAATACCTGGGGCAACAATTGCATGTGCCGTTTCACGGCTATGGGCTTGATTCCCGGGATAATAGGCACTTCTATGCCTATGGCCCTCGCCGCGGCCACAAAATCGAAGTATTTTTGATTGTCGAAGAACATTTGCGTCACCACATACTCGGCCCCTGCATCTACTTTTTCCTTTAGCCTGATCAAGTCAGATTTCAGGGAAGGTGCTTCAAGGTGTTTTTCCGGATATCCGGCCACCCCGATGCAGAAATGGGCACAGTCATCGGTTTCAATGACATCGTGCAGGTATTTCCCGCTGTTCAGGTCGCGAATTTGCTTCACCAGGTCCAGGGCATAGGCATGCCCCCCCTTCGTGGGCTCAAAATACTTTTCCTCCCTCATGGCATCCCCGCGCAGGGCCATGACGTTATCGATTCCCAGATAATGGCAATCGACCAAAAGGTATTCTGTCTCTTCCCTGGTGAATCCGCCGCACAGCACATGGGGCACGGCATCAATGTCGTATTTATGCTTGATGGAGGCACAGATACCCACCGTTCCCGGGCGCATGCGCGTCAATTTCTTATCCAAGAGGCCGTCACGGTCGATATATACATACTCTTCACGGGAGGTGGTCACATCGATAAATGGTGGATTGAATTCCATCAAAGGGTCGATATTGTCGTATAGCTCCTTGATATTTCGCCCTTTCATCGGTGGGATGATCTCGAAAGAAAACAAGGTTTTCCCTTTGGCGTTTTCAATGTGTTCTGTGATTTTCATCTGTCCTTAACTGGTTTCTTTATCTTCAATTCTATTTATGGCGTTCCCCGAAGGATCGGGTCGGGCTTTCGGCCGTCGCGTCCCAACGGTATCGGGAGCGCTCCGACATGGCCTCAATCCCTAACACCGGGTCAATCATCGGCAATATTGGGTGCCAGCCACTTCACGGCTTCCTCCATGGCGATGCCTTTCCTTCGTGCATAGTCGGCCACCTGATCTTCCTTGATCTTTCCCAACCCGAAATAGCGGGCCTCAGGATTGGCAAAATAATACCCGCTCACCGAAGATGCCGGCCACATGGCCAAGCTTTCGGTCAATTTCACGCCAATATTTTCCTCCACCTTTAAAAGCTCCCAAATCGTAAGCTTCTCCAAATGATCCGGACAGGCCGGATAACCGGGGGCCGGACGTATGCCCTTGTACGATTCATTGATCAATTCTTCGTTGCTCAGGGCCTCGTTGGCCGAATAGCCCCAATGGTTCGTCCGTACTTCCTTATGCAGGTATTCGGCAAAAGCCTCGGCCAAACGATCCGACAATGCCTTGATCATGATCGAATTATAGTCGTCCAATTCCCGCTCATATTGGCGGGCCAAGGCTTCTGTACCGAAGCCCGTGGTAACGCAAAAGCAACCGATATAATCCTGTCTGCCCGAATCCACCGGGGCAATAAAATCGGCCAGCGCGTAATCGGCCACCCCTTCCTTTCGTTTGAGCTGTTGACGGAGGGTCCTAAATACGAACTTCCGATCTGCTTCCGATGCTGACCGCTCTTTCGGCCCGGGCAACGAAGCCGGTACCTGCACTTCGATATCATCCTCATCATTGGTGTTGGCCGGGAAAATCCCGAAGATACCTTTTGCCGTCAACTGACTTTCCTTTAAGATCTTTTCCAGCATTTTCCGAGCATCGGCAAAAAGTTCGGTGGCCTGTGTCCCAACAATCTCGTCCTCCAGGATATCGGGATATTTGCCATGCAGTTCCCAACTCCTGAAGAATGGGGTCCAATCGATAAAATCGACCAATTTGGATAAATCAAGGGCTTCAATGATTTGAATACCCAGTTCCTTGGGGGCCACTATTTCCGAATCTGACCAATTGATCTGAAACTTATTCCTCCTGGCTTCGGTCAAGGATTTGTATTCCTTTTGCTGACCCCGGTTCAAGAATTTGTTCCGGAATACCTCATAATCATCCTTCACCGCTTTCTTGTAGCCATCGGAAGTTTCCTTCTGCAAAAGATCTCCGACCACCGTTACCGCACGGGATGCGTCGTTGACGTGCACCACTGCATTGCTGTACTGTGGATCGATCTTTACCGCGGTATGGGCCTTACTTGTAGTGGCTCCTCCTATCAATAGGGGCACCTTAAAATTCTTTCGTTGCATCTCCTTGGCCAAATGCACCATTTCATCCAATGAAGGGGTGATCAAACCACTGAGCCCTATCACATCCACTTGATGTTCGATCGCGGCAGCAATGATTTTTTCCGGGGGTACCATGACCCCCAAATCGATGATCTCATAATTGTTGCAGGCCAGGACAACACTCACGATGTTCTTGCCGATGTCATGTACATCGCCTTTTACGGTCGCCATCAATATTTTACCGGCACCTTTGCTATCGCCCGCTTGGGGGTTGCGCAATTTTTCTTCTTCGATATAAGGGAGAAGATGGGCCAC
The DNA here is from genome assembly GCA_963700435.1 of uncultured Flavobacteriaceae bacterium. Lineage (GTDB taxonomy): Bacteria > Bacteroidota > Bacteroidia > Flavobacteriales > Flavobacteriaceae > Pelagihabitans. The sequence continues at coordinate 83,882 of CAVOXM010000011.1, read as the reverse complement.
GGCACGCTTCATCACCCTTGCCGATTTCACCACTTGGGGCAGAAACATCTTACCACTTCCAAAAAGATCCCCTACCACGTTCATACCGGTCATCAAATGCCCTTCGATCACTTCAATGGGCTTGTCGACCACCAAGCGCGCCTCCTCCACATCTTCCACGATATATTGATCGATACCTTTTACCAAGGCCCTTGTAATGCGATCTTGCAAGGGTTCTTCGCGCCATGACAGGTCGATTTTATTTTCTCTGGCCTTCCCCACCACACTTTCGGCAAAATCCAAAAGTCTTTCGGTAGCATCGTCCCTTCTGTTCAGAATGACATCTTCAACCCGCTCCAAGAGGTCCTTTGGGATATCGTCGTACACTTCCAACATGGTCGGGTTAACGATTCCCATGTTCATCCCTGCTTTGATGGCATGGTACAAAAAGACCGAATGCATGGCCTCGCGAACCGGATTGTTGCCCCTAAACGAGAAGGAAACATTGCTCACCCCGCCGCTTACGCTGCAGTGGGGCAAATTTTCACGGACCCATTTGGTAGCTTCTATAAAATCGAGCGCATTGCGTTTATGTTCGTCCATCCCAGTGGCAACCGGGAAAACATTCAAATCGAATATGATGTCTTCCGGTGCAAAACCAACTTTCTTGACCAAAAGTGTATAGGAACGTTGGGCAATTTCTATTCGGCGCTCATAATTATCGGCTTGGCCCACCTCATCAAATGCCATGACGATTACCGCAGCCCCATATCTTTTGATCAGGGTGGCCTGGTGCAGAAATTGCTGCTCCCCTTCCTTTAAACTGATGGAATTGACCACACATTTACCTTGAACCACCTGAAGCCCGGCTTCAAGGATTTCCCATTTGGAGCTATCGATCATAATGGGCACGCGGGCGATGTCTGGTTCGGCAACGATGAGGTTCAAAAACTTTACCATCGCCCTCTTGCCATCGATGAGTCCGTCGTCCATGTTGATATCTATGACCTGTGCCCCGCCTTCCACCTGGTCTCGGGCCACTTCCAAGGCCTCTTCGAACTTTTCTTCTTTGATCAACCGAAGAAATTTGGCAGAACCGGCCACATTGGTGCGTTCCCCAACGTTCACAAAGTTGCTTTCGGGGGTAACGACAAGCGGTTCCAAACCGGATAATCTAAGGTATTTCGGACTTGAATCTTTCATTTATTCGCTTAAGATGGGCAGCCTTCTGGGCTGGTATTGGGCGACCAATGCGGCAATTGCCCCAATATGGTCGGGAGTGGTTCCGCAACAACCGCCCACGATGTTCACCAACCCTTTATCAAGATATTCCTTGATCTGCTGTGCCATCTGTTCGGGCGATTCGTCATATTCTCCAAAGGCGTTGGGCAGGCCCGCATTGGGATGTGCAGAAATCGCATGGTCTGTTTTTGCCGAGAGCACTTCCAGATGGGGGACCAATTGGGAGGCGCCCAAGGCACAGTTGAAGCCTACCGACAACACCGGAATGTGCGATATGGAAATCAAAAAAGCTTCGGCAGTCTGCCCCGATAGGGTACGGCCAGAGGCATCGGTAATCGTGCCGCTCACCATAATGGGCACGTCGATGCCGCGTTCCTCCTTGACCTCTTCAATGGCAAAAAGGGCGGCCTTGGCATTTAAGGTATCAAAAATGGTTTCTACCAAAAGCAGGTCAGCGCCTCCGTCGAGTAAGGCTTCCACCTGTTGCTTATAGGCAATGCGCAACTCATCGAAAGAGACGGCCCTGAACCCGGGGTCGTTCACATCGGGCGACATGCTGGCCGTTTTGTTCGTAGGGCCAATACTGCCCGCAACGAATCGGGGTTTGTGCGGTTCTTTGGCCGTGAATTCGTCAGCTACCCTTTTGGCTATTTTGGCAGACTCAAAATTGAGTTCATAGACCAACGATTCCATATGGTAATCTGCCATGGCAATGGTAGTGCCCGAAAAGGTGTTTGTTTCAACAATATCGGCGCCGGCCGCGAAATAACTCCGATGTACATCCGCTATGGCTTCCGGTTGGGTTAGCGACAGTAAATCGTTGTTGCCCTGTAAGGGGTGTGGCCAATCTTTGAACCTTTCCCCCCTGAAGTCGGCTTCAGTGAATTTGTAGCGCTGCAACATCGTGCCCATGGCACCGTCGAGCACCAATATTCTTTCTTGTAAAATAAGACGTATATCTTTCATAAAACGCATTCATTGATCAAACGCAAATCACCAAAAAAACCGAGCCAAATGTTGTTGGCCCTGCGCTATTTTTATACATCAAGTTTGTGGAAGAAAACCTCTTTTTTGGTTATCTATTCCCAACTTAGGGATAGAATGTAGCACCTTCTTTAAAGTTAAAGGGTTGCTAAGGTTTCAAAGGGTCTAATCCCTCCACCTTTCTTGATAACGTGTCAGCCTGCGAATGAACTGGGTGCAAAGTAACGGCACAGTCTTGGTAAAAACAAACAAAGTCCATAGTTTTTACAAAGTTGCCCAAATCGTGACCAAGTAAAAACCTCCCCGAGGTAATTGCCCTGGGAGGTTTGATAGGAAGCCGTATGGCAGATGGTTATAAAATGCTTTGGACCACTTCTTTTTTGGCCTCTTTTTTGCTGCCATCAAAACCTTCCACCCCACCAACAGTGGTATATTTCATCACATAGCGTTTACCGGGATTGATGATTTGGTAAGCATATTGGCACATCACGGCAGCTTCATGAAATCCCGATAGGATCAGTTTGAGTTTCCCCTCATAGGTATTCACATCGCCAATGGCAAAAACACCAGGAATATTGGTTTGATAGTCTTTGGCATTGTTGACTTTTATGGCGTTTTTTTCAATTTCCAAGCCCCAGTCCCCGATAGGGCCCAATTTTGGGGAAAGTCCGAAAAGCGGGATAAAATGGTCGGTTTCGACATAGGTTTCGCCCAATCCCGGATCATTATGTTTTACAACCACTGCCTCTAAATGCTCGTCCCCATATAATCTGGTCACTTCTGCTTCGGTATACAGTTTGATTCTTCCCAACTTGGCTAAATGCGAAGCTTTCTCAACCGAATCCAAGGCCCCGCGAAATTCGTTTCTGCGGTGCACCAAGATGACCTCCTTGGCCAAGTCGGCCAGATAAATGGCCCAGTCGAGCGCCGAATCGCCCCCTCCGGAAATCACTACTTTCTTATTGCGGTAAACCTCGGGGTCTTTGACCATATAAGCTACGCCTTTATCCTCAAAATCAAGGATGTTGGCAATAGGCGGTTTCCGTGGTTCGAAGGATCCCAGTCCGCCCGCAATCACCACCACAGGGGCCTGGTGTTTAGTCCCTTTGTTGGTAGTCACCAAAAAAGAACCATCCTCCAATTTGTTCAAGGTTTCGGCCCTTTCTCCTAAGGTAAACCCGGGGTTGAAGGGTCTTATTTGCTCAAGAAGATTGTTCACCAAGTCGCCTGCCAATATTTCCGGAAATGCGGGTATATCGTAAATGGGTTTCTTGGGATATATTTCCGTGCATTGCCCTCCAGCTAAGGGTAGCGCATCGATCAGATGGGTTTTTAACTTTAGTAGTCCTGCTTCAAATACCGTGAACAAACCTGTAGGGCCCGCGCCGATGATGATGATATCCGTTTTGATCATAACCTATTTTTATTAAGATTTTTGGGCCCTATTTGAGGGTGCCAGCATGATTATTAGATGTTTTTTCTACCAAGGGCTTGGTCATCTCGTTCATTTTTTCAACTTTTTGTTCAAAATCGCCTTTTATGGTTTTCCGATATTCGTTCAGGTTTTGGACCATTTGACTGATATCATCCGGAATGACCTCTTCAAAAAATTGCCTTAACCGCTTGGCGGTCGTCGGCGACTTACCATTGGTGGAAATGGCCACTTTTACGTTGCCCTTGGTAACGATGCCCCCCATGTAGAAATCACAATAGGGCGGATTATCGGCGACGTTCACCAATTTGTCCCTTTTCCGGCAGTCGTTATAAACCGATATGTTGACCTCTGGCACATCGGTAGTGGCGATGACCATGTGTTTGCCATCCAGATAGGCTTCATGGTACTTGTCTTTGATAAGCGTTACATCGAATTGGGAAGCCAATGCCAAAGTGCCCTCACGAAACATCGGGGCCACCACGGTCACCTTTGCATCCGGACTCGATTTGGTCAGGAAACTGAGTTTTTCTTCGGCTACGTTGCCACCCCCTATGATCAGGATGTGCAGATTGGCAGTCTTCAGGAATATTGGATATAACTTATTGGTTTCCATCTTCATAAGGCCAGTGCTTCTATTTTATATTCAGTACGTAGCTGCAGCATGATATCACGGTGCCGTACCACTTCCCCTAGGATGATAATTGCTGGGTTCGACAATTTTTGTTTCTGAACCACCTGCTCGATGTTCTGTATGGTACCCACACCCGTTTTTTCATTTTCCATCGTACCGTTTTGAATAATGGCTATGGGCAATTTTGCCTTTCCAAACTTCTTGAAACAGGCCACGATTTCGCCAAGCTTGCCCATTCCCATCAATATCACGATGGTAGCATTGGACTGGGCGGCCAGCGCCACATCATTTGATAATTGGTGGTCCTTGGTCGTTCCGGTAATCACCCAAAAACTTTCGGCCGATCCCCTTTTGGTCACGGGGATGTTTTGGGAGGCAGGGACCGATAAACAAGACGAAATACCGGGCACCATCTTCACTTCCAAACCATGATCCCTGGCGTATTCCATTTCTTCCGCACCCCTTCCGAACACAAAGGGATCCCCTCCTTTCAATCGTACGACGTGTCCTTTTTGACGGGCAAGGCTTACGATGAGTTCATTGATCTGATCTTGTTGATAGGCATAGCAGCCCTTCCTTTTGCCCACGAAAATATGCTCCGCGGCTGGGGCATAGGCCAAAAGCTCAGGCGCAACCAGGGCATCGTACAGGACGACATCTGCCGAATCCAAAGCCTTGATCGCTTTTATGGTGATCAGTTCCACATCTCCAGGACCTGCCCCTACGATGGTCAATTGAGGTTCTTTATACATGGGCGAGTTCCAATTTTCTAAACGCTTCCACCTGCCTTAAGAACCCTTTGGCATCTTCCAGATAACTGTTAGCAAAGGATTCGGAGGGTTCGTTTTGGTTGATCTGCAACACCAATTTTTCAAAACCGGTAGGCAACGCCAATCTCCCCGAAGCCACAAATTTTTCATCAAAATCAGCAATGATGCTGGCATGGGTATTGGTCTTGGTATCTTCCGCGGTCAACAAGGCCTTGGCCGCATTCACCATGGCGGAATAGGAATAGTATATACTGGCAGCCCATTTCCCCTTTTCAAAGTGTGTTGTTGCCAGCTGGATTTTCTCTTCGCTTTCAAAAAGAAGGGTCGCGATCAAATCGATCACTACACCGGCACATTCCCCGACCCCGATGGCCTGTTCGTATTTTTCAACATTTCCCCAATCCACGAAATCGTCGGGGGTAAGGTTTGTGATTTCTGCCAAAGGTTTTAAAAATTCATAAAAATACATCTGTCCTTTTTGTTCGTAATAATCCGCGAACTTGGCACCTTTCCCATTGGCGTCGAAATCATCGAGCACCAACCTCAGGGCCTCGGGACCTCTTTTACTGGGCACTTTAATCACCTTATCCGCAAAGCGTCCCTTGCCATCCCCGAAATTACCGCCTCCCAATAACACCTGCAATGCAGGGGCGACCAATTTGTCTTTGGTACGGATGCTCATTCCCTGAAAACCGATATTCGCCATGTTGTGCTGGCCACAGGCGTTCATACAGCCGCTGATCTTGATCACTACATCGGGATTCGAGATATACTGCGGGTATTCGGCCTTGATGACGCGCTCCAGCTCAGCCGCGATCCCGGTGCTGCTTGCAATGCCAAGATTACAGGTATCGGTACCCGGACAAGCGGTAATGTCCAAAGCCTTGTTATAGCCTACGTCGGCCATCCCCAATACAGACAATTCGTTATAAAATAATGGGAGCAGTTCATTTTTGACGTAAGGGATCAGTATGTTCTGTCGCAGGGTGAACCGGATTTCACAGGCCGCATATTTTTCTATCAAATCGGCCAGTAAGCGTGCTTTCTCGGTATAGAAATCCCCCAAAAGCACTTTTATCCCAATGGCAGAATATCCCGCTTGTTTTTGAGCCACCAAATTGGTGGCCTTCCATTGCCCAAAAGCGTCCTCATCTTGAATTGCAACTGGCGTAATGGGCACATCGGCTACCTTGATTACGGGATAGCGCGAGGGGTCGATGGCCACGGACTGTTCCGGAATTGCTTTTTGTTCGGCCTCCAACAGTGCTTTAAAACCATCGAGGCCCATATCCTTGAGCAAAAATTTCATCCTTGCCTTGGCCCTGCTCTTTCGTTCGCCGTATCGGTCAAAGACACGCACAACGCCTTCCATCATAGGGATGATACGATCGGATGGCAAAAAGGAATACAACTCATCGGCATGTCGGGGTTGTGATCCGAGTCCACCCCCCAGCATCACTTTAAATCCCCTGACCTTATTTTCCATTTTGGCGATAAAGCCCAGATCGTGCATGTAAGAAAGACCGGTGTCGGCATCGCTGGCAGAAAAGGAAACCTTGAATTTCCTTCCCAGTTCCTGTCCGATGGGATTTCGCAGAAAATACCTAAATACGGCATCGGCATAGGGTGAAACATCGAAGGGCTCATCAACATCTATGCCCGCCGTTTCGCTGGCCGTAACGTTGCGCACGGTATTGCCACAGGCTTCCCTAAGGGTCACTTCGTCTTTTTCCAATTCTGCCCAGAGCTCTGGGGTTCGGTCGAGATCCACATAGTGGATCTGGATATCCTGGCGGGTAGTGATGTGCAACCGCCCCGTGGAATACTCGTCGGCCACATCGGCAATTCTCCGCAACTGCTTTGCGGTTACTTTCCCATAGGGCAATTTGATTCTTATCATTTGAACCCCTTGCTGCCGCTGACCGTAAACGCCCCTCGCCAAACGCAGGCTGCGAAATTTTTCCTCATCTAGATTACCTTCCTTGAATTGCCTGATCTTGGCCTCCAATTCTATGATATCCTGGGCTACTATATTGTTTTCCAACTCTGTTCTAAAACTTTGCATGTCGCTTCCAAGTTCGCGATCTTCCAGTGAAGATCATAATTATATTATTCCTATAGATTTTATAGATTAATGAATTGCAAAGGTTTGTCCCACAACTTGCTGTACATCATCTACTTTGAAAAACCGCTTCTTATACTGAAATCCCTATTTGGCTCAATTGATAAAGCCGGCCCCGACCGTATTGTTCGATTGGCTATCGATCAAAATGAACGAGCCATTGGTGCGGTGCGCTTTGAAGGCATCATAAAAAATGGGCTTGTTCAGTTTAAAGGTTACCTTGGCGATGTCATTGATGCCCAGCGCCTCGATTTCGGTATCCAAACCGCTATAATCGGGTTGGATCTTATGGTGAATACGATCTACTTTGGCCAACACTTTGTTCACCCCATGCTGGACGATATACTTATTTCCTACCGCCATTTGGCGCGTATCCATCCATGAAACGGTAGCATCGATTTCCTTTTCGATTTTCGGGAGATCACCGGCCTTCACCAACATATCGCCCCTGCTCAAATTTATTTCATCTTCCAAGGTGATGGTCACCGAGGATCTACGGGAGGCCGTTCTATATTTTTTGTCATAAAAATAAATGGCCTTTATCTTGGTCTTGTTCAAGGAGGGCAGGGCAACGACTTCGTCGCCGACACTGAGTTCCCCTCCATAGACCTTGCCGGCAAAGCCCCTGAAATCGTGGTGTTCCTCGGTCTTGGGCCTGATGACATATTGCACTGGAAATCTTGGCGTGCCCACATTGTAAATATCCTTTCTTTCCAAGGCTTCCAAATGTTCCAGCAGGGTTTGGCCTTTGTACCATGGGGTGCTTTTCGATCTATTGACCACATTGTCGCCCTTCAGGGCACTGACGGGGATAAAGGTGATCTGCTGTTCCTGATAGTCCCTTTTGGCCATCAGTCTTTCGAAATCGACCTTGATATTGTTATAGGTCTCCTCTGAGAAGTCGACCAAATCCATTTTGTTGATGGCCACGATCACGTCCTTTATCCTAAGGAGGTTATTGATGAAAAAATGGCGGTTGGTCTGTTCGATGACGCCCTTTCTCGCATCGATCAAAATGATGGCCACTTGGGAAGTTGAGGCCCCGGTGACCATGTTCCGGGTATATTCTACATGGCCAGGGGTATCGGCAATGATATAGCTCTTGGTCTTGGTCGAAAAATAAATATGCGCGACGTCGATGGTGATGCCCTGCTCGCGTTCGGCTACCAATCCGTCGGTGGCCAAGGAGAAGTCGAGATAATCAAAGCCTTTTTGTCGGCTGGTTTTTTCTATGGCTTCCAATTTGTCCTTGGTCAGTGATTTGGTATCGTAAAGCAATCGGCCGATCAAGGTGCTCTTACCGTCATCCACACTTCCGGCCGTCGCTATTTTGAGTACTTCCATATTCTTTCTACTATTTTTGGACTTGTTTTTCTTTCCCTTTTTGTTTTCGGGGCTCATATTGGACCCTGGGTATTTCTTTAAAAATAGCCTTGTTGCTTTCTTTTTTCCATGGCGGCTTCCGAACGTTTATCATCGATGCGCGCACCTCTTTCGGAGATGGTCGAATCCCTGATTTCCCTTACGACCGAAGCAATGTCGGCGGCATCGGAGAATACGGCGGCGGTGCAGCTCATGTCGCCTACCGTCCTAAAGCGGACCATACGTTCCAGGACCGCTTCATCCTCTTCCTGGAAGACATAATCGGAATGGGACCAAATTAGGCCGTCCCTTAAAAAGATCTTTCGTTTGTGCGCAAAATAGATCGAGGGTATTTCAATATTTTCCGCCTCTATATAGGACCAAACATCCAACTCCGTCCAATTCGAAATTGGAAAGACCCTCACATTTTGTCCCAATTCGATCTGTCCGTTGAGCATATCGAACAATTCCGGTCTTTGGTTTTTTTCATCCCACTGGCCAAAGTCGTCGCGAACCGAAAAAATACGTTCCTTGGCCCTTGCCTTCTCCTCATCCCTGCGGGCGCCCCCGATGCAGGCATCGAACCTGAACTCGGAAATCGCGTCCAAAAGCGTGGTCGTCTGCAAGGCATTTCTGCTGGAATACCTGCCCGATTCCTCTTTCACCTTGCCTTGATCGATCGTGTCCTGGACTTTTCGTACGATCAGCTCCAAGCCCAGCTCTTTCACCAATTTATCCCTGAAACGGATGGTTTCCGGAAAGTTATGGCCCGTATCGATGTGCATTAGTGGAAATGGAATCTTTGCCGGCCAAAATGCCTTCTGTGCCAAACGCACCAGGGTTATGGAATCCTTGCCGCCCGAAAACAATAACACCGGCCTTTCAAACTGTGCGGCCACCTCCCTAAAAATGTAAATGGCCTCGTTTTCCAAAGCGTTGATATGTGCTGTATCTGTCATGTTTTTAAACTGTTATGATTGGGTCGTGTTAGTTGTGCAGGCCACATTCCCTGTTTTCCAAAACTTTGGTAGGGTCGAAATAGCGGTGTTCATTGGGCAGTTCATATTCCTTCAAATAGGCATCCAGTTGAACGTCGCTCCAATGGTAAAAAGGACTCACCTTCAACACCCCATCCTTGCCGAGGCTCAGGATATCGAGGGAATCGCGCAGGGCAGTCTGGCCCTTTCTGAGATTTGTAAACCAAACATCGGGTCGATGTGCGGCCATGGCCCGACGAAAAGGCTCCAGTTTTACCTGATCTGTGAATTCGGCATGTCTCGGGTCTTCAAGCTTGGGTATGCCCATCGATACATCGCGATGCGCAGTCGTTTGTTTGGGAACGTACAAATCGATCTGTAGGCCCAATCGTTCGATCAGCTCCTCTGCATGTCGGTATGTATTTGGGGTATTGTAGCCCGTATCGCACCACACCACCGGAATATCGCCCTTCACGTCCACTACCGCATGCAGCAAAGCCACTTCATAGGGCCTAAAATTGGTGGTTATCAAAGGTTTTGCTGCCTTTTTTATGGCCCAAGAGATGATTTCTCCAGGTGGTATACCCTTGAACTGTACGTTCAAATCCCTTATTTGTGTGTTTGTAAATACCATGGTTTTGAATTGTTATTTTCCCCAATCAATTTGGTTCCAGATGCGTTCATGGAAGAAGTACAACAGCATTTTGGTAAATAATTCCACCAACCCTATGGAGAGGGCCACCTTGACTTTTCCCGTTATGATCCAGGAAATCAAAATGGTATCGAGCGTGCCGATAATTCTCCAGCTGATCGATTTGGCAATGCTTCGCAATGGCCGTTCCGATTTTCTATCGATTTCATACTGTTCCTTGGTTGTCTTTTTATTTAAAATTAATTGGTCAGCGATCATCTTTTAATAAAATTCTAATTATCCTATCAATTTAATAGAGTAAACAAAAATAGTATAAAATTATTGTATGGTCCCGTGTGTGAATCCAATTTTTTTATAATTACCCTATAGATTTACTAGATTAATAAAAAAATGTATGGATTGTTGAAGATTCTGCAATGGTCATACTGAATATTTTGGGAAATCAAGGCTTGTGCACCACCAAATCGGCCAAGGTATTGTTGCGGTATACCTCAAGGGCACTGTCCCTAACCTTTAACATTAGCACGTGCACCGAACAACTTTCTTCATCAGGGCAATCTGTACACTTTTCATAGAAATTCAGGCTAACGCAAGGTACCATGGCAATGGGGCCCTCCAAAATCCGCATGACATCGGTCATCAAAATTTCCTTGGGATTTTTGATCAGGTAATAGCCCCCTCCCTTGCCCTTTTTAGAACCCAGAAATCCGGTTTTTCTGAGACTCAGCAGTATGCTTTCCAAAAACTTCTGCGAGATGTTCTCATGCTTTGCTATCTCAGCGATCTGCACAGGTTTATTATCCCTTTGTCCGGCTAAATAAGTCAGGGCCTTTAAACCATATTTGGTCTTCTTGGAGAGCATGTCACGAAGATAGCGAAAATTAAGATTTCCAAGGGCCACCTTTATGACCATCGCTAGGTGCCTATCCCAATGCTTGGGCAATATCATCGATAATATCATCGACATGCTCCAGACCGACGGAAATGCGGACCATTCCGTCGGTAATGCCCGTTTCTTCCCTTTCGGCGGGCGTAAGTTTGCTGTGGGTCGTCGATGCGGGATGGGTAACGATACTCCTCGAATCCCCTAAGTTGGCAGATAAGGACAATAATTTGATGGCATCGAAGAAACGTCTACCCGCTTCAAGGCCTCCCTTGACCTCAAAAGCGACCACACAACCCCCTGCTTTCATCTGTTTCTTGGCCAATTCGTATTTGGGATGGGATTTTAGAAAAGGGTATTTGACCCAGTTTACATTCTTATGGCTTTCCAGAAACGTCGCCAAATGTAGGGCATTGTCGCAATGGCGGTCGACCCTGACAGCCAGCGTTTCCAGACTCTTGGACAATACCCAAGCGTTAAAGGGGGAAAGTGCCGGTCCTGTAATTCTTGAAAAACGGTAAATCTGGTCGATGAGTTCATGGGTCCCTACGGTAATCCCTGCGAGCACCCTGCCCTGTCCGTCCATCAATTTGGTTCCCGAATGGATGACGAGGTCGGCTCCAAACTTAATGGGCTGCTGCAAATAGGGCGAGGCAAAGCAATTGTCGATGACCAGTATCAGCTTGTTCCTTTTGGCTATTTTTCCCAATTTTTCCAAATCCAAAATATCCACGCCAGGATTGGTGGGCGATTCAGCATAGATCAGTTTTGTTTTCGGGGTGATGAGCGCTTCCACCCGGTCCAATTCATCGATCTTGAAATAGGTATGGTCGATATTCCATTTTGGAAAATAATTGGTGAACAAGGAATGGGTCGACCCAAAAATATTCCGTGCGGAAAGAATATGGTCACCACTGCCCAACAAGGCGGCCAAAGTCGAAAAAACCGCGGCCATTCCGGAAGCAAAGGCAAAACCGTTCTCAGCGCCCTCCATCTGACATACTTTTGTCTATGAATTCGGAGGCGTTTGGATTCGAATAACGGGAATATATATGATGTTCCCGTTCTTCCGCAAAAGAAGCCCTCATGTCTTCCGCATCCTCAAACACAAAACTCGAGGTAAGGTATAGCGGTACGGAATGCTCCATATTTGAGGTCCGTTCCAATTGACTTCTTATGGCGTTGGTCTCGAATCGTTTGGTTTTCATTTTTTTATTCTTTAGTGCAAGGCGACAAACGCAAACATTTACGCCAAGGCCAATTCAATGGGTTGTGGTATCAACGACACCAAGTTTTGGGCCCGCCAAATCGCTATCCTTTTTCCGCTATCCGCAAGATATCGCCAAAGACGCCCCTTGCGGTCACCGCCGCTCCGGCCCCGGCTCCTTGTATCACCAATGGATTGGCTCCATAGGATTCGGTATAGATCTCGATGATCGAATCTGATCCCTTTACCTGACCAAGGGCACTTTGTTTGGGAACGGAAATGAGTTTGACGTCTAACAGCCCTTTTTCTTTTTGCAGGTCTCCATGCAGATTGCCCACATAGCGAAGCACGTGACCGGGTTTTTGGTTTTTTTTGATTTCATTGAACTTGTTGTCGAGTGCTTCCAGGTTTTCCAAGAAAAAATCGACCGTTGCTTCCTGGAGGGTTTCAGGAATCAAATTTTGGATGTCGATATCCGAAAACTCGTTTCTCAAGTCGAGTTCCCTCGCCAAAATCAAGAGTTTTCTACCCACATCGTTACCGGAGAGGTCTTCCCGCGGATCGGGCTCGGTAAATCCTTGCTTCATGGCCTCCTTTAAAATGGCCGAAAAGGGCATATCCACTTCGGAAAAAGTGTTGAAGATATAGCTTAGCGATCCCGAGAATACCCCTTTGATCCCAGTGATGTTCTCCCCCGAAAGGTGCAATAGTTTAATGGTATCGATTAAGGGTAGACCGGCCCCAACATTGGTTTCGTACAGATATTGCTTTTGGTATTTGGACAATTCGTCACGTAACAACTGGTAATAGTCAAAGCCCAATGTATTTGCGATTTTGTTCGAGGAGACCAGATCAAATCCGTTTTCAACCAAATCGAAATAATGGGCCACAAAATCGTGACTCGCGGTATTATCAACAGCTATTAGGTTTTCAAGATGGTGTTGCTTTGCATAGGATATGATATCGGCAACCTGGTATGGTTCACCTTTCTCCTTTATAACGGCTTTCCACCCTTTGGGAATGCCATTTTTGTTCAATAACACTTTTTTGGAGTTGGCCACTGCAAAAATATTTAAATCGAGTCCCTTTCGGTTTTCGATACTGCCAGCGGATTGTAAAATTTGATCGATCATGGTACCACCGACGTTGCCGTGTCCGAAAACGGCCAAATTGATCTTCTTGCTGATCCCAAAAATCTGACCGTGCATTACATTGAGCGCTTTGTGCAGGTCGGATCTATTGACCACCAAGCTCACATTTTTTCCGGACACCGTATTATTGAACAATAGGGGTACGATTTGGTTCTTGATCAGCGCATTATAGGGTTTGTGAAAAGTGCTTAGGTCTTGCCCAACGATCGATATCACCGAAACATCGTTTACCACAGAAATCAAATTGATGTCCTTTGCCAAAAAATCGGTGCTGAATTCCTTGTCCAAAGCTTGTTTTGCCTGGTTTGCCCTATTGCGTTTCACAACCAATCCTATGCCCCTTTCCGAGGAACCTTGGGAAATGATGCTCACACTGATGTTATTGGCTTCGAGGGTTTTAAAGATTCGGGCATCGATGCCCACCTTGCCCAAGAGTCCGCGGCCCTCGAGATTGATCATGGCAACATCCTCGATGATCGAGAGCGATTTGATGCCTTCTTTGCTCGATTTGGCACTGATCAAAGTACCTTCATTGTCTTTGTTGAAAGTGTTGAGGATGCGTAGCGGTATATTCTTTTCGATCAGCGGAATAATGGTCTTGGCATGCAATATGGTCGCCCCAAAATTGGCCAATTCGTTGGCCTCCGCATACGAGAGATTATCGATTCGCCTGGCTTCGTGCACGAAATCAGGGTTGGCAGTGTATATCCCATCGACATGGGTATAGTTCTGCAGTTCTTCGGCATCCAGAAAATTTGCCAGTAACGCGGCGGAATAATTACTTCCATTCCTTCCCAAGGTGGTCGTTTCCCCTGCCTCGGTAGCGCCGATAAAACCGGTGATCACCGGAACAGTGGCAGGTTTAAGCTTTGCGAAGGCCAATAAAACCTTTTCCTTCGAAATCTGTTCCAACAATTTGGCATCGCCAAAGGTATCATCGGTGACCATAAAATCCCTGGCATCCAATAACTGGGCCTGTATCCCCTTCCCTATCAGTAATTTGGTAATCAACTTTGCCGATATCAATTCCCCGTAGGCCAAGACTTCATCTTTGATTTTCGGGCTATAATCTCCCAAAAGGGAGATGCCTTCAAACAACTTGGCAAGACTTCTAAATTCTTCGGAAAGGTTCACATTGGCAAAGGTGTGTTTTTGATATTTTTCAAAAGCATCGAAGTCTTTCCTATAATCTTGCCCCTTCGCGGCCATTTCGAGCAATTGCTCCAATTGATCTGTGGCCTTTTCCCTGGCCGACAGCACTACCGCAATATTTTCTCCCCCGTTCACCTTCCCGGCGATGATTTCCAGTACGCGCTCCAAACCCTCTCCATTGCTTAACGAACGGCCGCCAAACTTTAAGATTTTGATCTTGCCCGATTGTCCTTTTGGATTAAAAATGGTCGTTAACAGCTTTTCCATCTGCTCAAATTCGATCAGAAAAGCATCATGGCCATGTAAGGAGCTGATCTCCCCGTAGGTGACATTGCTGTTGGCCTGTGCCAACCGCTTAAAGGTTTCCTTGTTCTCCTTGGCGGTAAAGAACAAGTCGGAGTCTACCCCGATGATATGTATGTTCGTGTCTGCTGTTTTGTAAATTGATGAAATTCTGTTCCCCATTTCTGGTCACATCAATGGTCTTGAGCAATTGGTTCATCAATTTGTAGGCCGACAGTTGAAATCGTTCCTGCAATTTCTTGCCATGGTGCATCAACCAACTTTCGACATTGAAAACCTGCAATTCTTCGTTGGTACTTCTTTTAAACCGTTCCTTGAACGATTCCGGTGTACGATAGCACAGCATGGCATGCATGCGAGCGTCGTGCACGGGTTGTTTGGAATTGATAAGGAACTGCTCCTGTATCTGACAGTTGGCGATCAACCAATCGGTAGACTTCCAATCTGAGGCCACGGGTATCAGGTGTTCGGTAAGCTTGGGGTCTAGCGCGGCCATCTCCCAAGCAATGCCCCCGCCCAGGGAACCCCCGATGATGGCGAACAATTTTTTGATATTCAGCTGCTGTAATCCCAACAGGAAAATTCTGGCCACATCCCCGGCAACAAAATCTTTGTAATTGTCGATGACGAATTGATCGTAACCGTTTCCCGGTATGTTAAAAGCCAAAATGGTATAACTGTGGGTGTCGATGCACTTGCCCACTCCTATGAGGGAAGCCCACCAACCCTCATCGCCAGTAATATTCGAATTGCCGGTGAGCGCATGGTTCACCAAAACGATGGGCGCGGTATGCAGGGCCTTACCGAACAATTGGTATGAAAGTGCGATATCTTGGGATACCCCGTTATGGGTGGTGTAGTTTTTTAGTTGGAGGTGGTGTAGCATGAAGTAAATTGTGTACGGTGATGACCATCCTATTGAACAGGGACATTAATCAATGATCATGCGCCCTGTTCAAACCGATGGCATTTAGCATTTTCCATTTAGGCAAAGACAGATTTGTCGATCGTGGCGAAAGCCGCGACCAAATCAGCTTTTAAATCTTCTATATCTTCAAGGCCTACCGACAATCGAATCAGATCTTTGGTGACCCCGGTCGCTACCTGTGCCAAATCGTCCAATTGCTGGTGGGTAGTGCTTGCGGGGTGGATGATCAACGATTTCGAATCACCGATATTGGCCAAAAGGGAGAACAATTTGGTGCCATCAGCTATCTTTTTGGCCGATTCGAAACCGCCTTTCACCCCGAAGGTAACTATGCCGCTCTGTCCCTTGGGCAGATAGGCCTTGGCAAGGGCGTTATATTTGCTGGCGGCCAATCCCGGATAATTGACCCAGGCCACTTCGTCCCGGCCTTGCAACCATGTTGCCAGTGCAAGCGCATTTTCACTATGTTTTTTCATGCGTATGTCCAAGGTTTCCAACCCTTGGATGATCTGGAAGGCGTTGAACGGACTCAATGCCCCGCCATAATCCCTTAATCCTTCTATACGCGCTTTGGCGATAAATGCTGCCGCTCCAAGGGCATCATGATACACCAACCCATGATAACCGGCCGAAGGTTCGGTAAATTCAGGAAATTTCCCATTGGCCCAATCAAATGTACCGGCATCGATAATCGCGCCGCCCAAAGCGGTTCCGTTTCCATTGATATATTTGGTTAGGGAGTGGATCACAATATTGGCACCGTGGGCTATGGGGTTGAGCAATGCGGGACTCGGCACCGTATTATCCACTATAAAAGGAACTTTGGCCGCTGTGGCCTCGGCCGCTATGGCCTTTAAATCCAAAACATCCAATTTTGGGTTCCCCAACGATTCCACGAAAATAGCCTTGGTGTTTTCCTTAACGGCCTTTCCAAAATTAGTGGGATTGGAAGGGTCGACAAAGGTAGTGGTAATCCCCAATCTGGGCAGGGTAACACTAAGTAAGTTGTATGTTCCCCCATATAGACTGTTGGAAGCCACGATATGATCGCCTGCCTTTAACAGCACCAATAGCGCCGTGGTCGTTGCCGCGGTACCCGAAGCGGTGACAACGGCTGCAATACCTCCTTCGAGGGCCGCAAGTCGTTGTTCCAAGATATCATTGGTAGGGTTATTGATCCTGGTATAGATATTCCCGAACTCAGCCAAGGAAAAAAGATTGGCAGCATGGTCGGAATTGTTGAACACGTAGGCCGTGGTCTGATAGATGGGAACTGCCCTGGTACCCCCATGGGCGTTGGTGTCGTGCCCTGCATGAAGGGCATTGGTGGCAAATTTTTGATCACTCATGATTTTTGGTTTTTTAATGGTTCATAAATCGATTAAAAAATCCAAACTAACGGGCAACTGCGACTGTGCCGGTCAAATCAAAGTGTTTCAAGAAAGCGAAAAATTACGGAAGTAATTTGTTTTCGTTATCTGTCACGCCAACGGAGTGATAGAATTTAGCACCTTCTCTGCAAATGGAACAAAGGGTTGCTAAGGCTTCAAAGGGTCTACTCCCTCCACCTTTCTTGATAACAATTCAATAAGTGTTTGAACTTTTGACTCACAAATATAGTCGCAGGAAATTAAAAATTTCCAATTTTTTGAAAAAATTATAAATTAAACGCGGCCTTGACCTTGTCTACCATATCCAGTTTTTCCCAGGTGAACAGTTCCACCGTTTTTTCAATTTTACCATTATATGGCGATTCAAAGACCTTTGTGACCACTTTTGGTTCTTTGCCCATATGCCCATATGCGGCCGATTCCAAATAGATGGGGTTTCTTAATTTCAATCGTTCCTCAATGGCGTAGGGTCGCATATCGAAGAGTTCCTCCACTTTTTTGGCAATGGCACCGTCGGTCAGCTTCACATTGGAACGCCCATAGGTATCCACAAAAATTGAAGTGGGTTTCACCACGCCTATCGCATAGCTCACCTGCACCAAAACTTCATCCGCTACGCCTGCCGCTACCAGGTTTTTGGCGATATGACGGGCCGCATAGGCAGCGCTTCGATCCACCTTGCTGGGATCTTTACCACTAAATGCGCCACCCCCATGGGCCCCTTTGCCACCATAGGTGTCAACGATGATCTTTCTTCCGGTCAATCCGGTATCGCCATGCGGACCCCCGATCACGAATTTCCCGGTAGGATTGATATGATAGGTAATCTGGTCGTCGAATAAGCCCTGTATTTCTTTCGGCAATTGCTTCTTGACCTTAGGAATAAGGAGATCTATGATGTCTTTTTTGATCTTGGCCAACATTTTATCGTCGTTCTTGTCGAACACGTCGTGCTGGGTGGAAACAACAATGGTGTCGATGCGCTGCGGTACATTGTCATCGGAATATTCAATGGTCACTTGCGATTTGGCGTCCGGACGCAGGTACTTGATCTCTTTGTTCTCCTTTCGCAGTGCCGCCAATACCTGTAATATCTTATGCGAAATATCCAAGGCCAACGGCATGTAATTTGATGTTTCCTTGGTTGCATAGCCGAACATCATGCCCTGATCTCCCGCGCCTTGGTCTTCTTTTGCGCCCCGATCGACCCCTTGGTTGATGTCCTGCGATTGTTCATGAATTAAAGAAATCACCCCGCAAGAATCCCCGCTGAATTGATATTCCCCTTTGGTATAGCCAATTTTATTGATGACGTCCCTGGCAATCGTCTGTACATCCAAATAGGTATGGCTCTTCACCTCGCCGGCCAAAACAACCTGCCCAGTGGTGACCAGGGTTTCACAGGCCACCTTGCTTTCCGGATCAAAGGCCAAAAAATGGTCCAACAAGGCGTCGCTGATCTGATCCGCTACCTTGTCCGGATGGCCCTCACTGACCGATTCAGAGGTAAATAAATATGACATACTATACTTAATTTAGCCGAAAAAGGATTTGACGGAAATGGGCCAAGTAGTATGATATTGTAAGTTAACAATACCAACTGCTTTAGCATTTTTTATATCGGTTCCATTGAATTGGAATCCGACATCCGGTTTTCTTGACCAGGACCTGAATTTTGTTCAAGTATAGAGGTTGCAATCAGTCAAATCCTTCCTCTGTGTTGAAAGAGCAAAAATATAAAATTAGTTTTGTTAAGTGCACAATGTTGATCTTTTTATTCTCCGGCCAAAAAAAAAGCTTCCTGGAATGCATTCTTTTGTATCGCGGAAGTGGTTAAACAACAAAGATCCATTAAACCTATTGGAAGCGATCGTGCTCAAAAAATCGAGAAGTATTTAGACGTTTATTTTTTCCCAAACTCGATATACTTCGTATCTTGTCAGCCAGCGCTTTGATCAACAATCGAAACAAAAATCATAATTGCATGCATATTGCAGTTGCAGGAAATATCGGTGCAGGAAAAACCACCCTGACACAATTACTTTCCAAACATTACAAATGGGAAGCCCATTTCGAGGAAGTGGTGGATAACCCATATTTAGATGATTTTTATACCCAGATGGAGCGATGGAGTTTCAATCTTCAGATTTACTTTCTTAACCATCGGTATCGGCAGATATTAAAGATCAGGGAAACCGGCAAGAACGTGATCCAAGACAGGACCATTTATGAAGATGCATTTATTTTTGCGCCCAACCTACATGCCATGGGCTTGATGACGAATCGAGACTTCACCAATTACAAAAGTTTGTTTGAATTGATGGAAAGCTTGGTGCAGCCACCGGATTTGTTGATCTATCTGAGGAGTTCGATTCCCAATCTCGTCAAACAGATCCACAAACGGGGGCGGGAATATGAAAATTCCATTTCGATCGATTATTTGAGCCGGTTGAACGAACGTTACGAAGCCTGGGCGCATACCTACGAAAAAGGAAAGTTATTGGTGGTCGATGTAGACCGGCTCGACTTTGTGGACAAACCCGAGGATTTAGGCACCGTGATCAACAAGATAGATGCCGAAATAAACGGTTTGTTTTAACCGAACCCCATTCTTATTTGATGAAGCCGAGCCAGCGGGCATGAAGAACGGCGTCTTCACTCTTTTCTACCAGCATTATAGGCACCCCGCCAAATTGCCCCAACATTTGCTTTACCTTGTTCATTTTCCGTTTATGGGCCACACTTCTCAGGTAAATCGCCTTGACCCTATCGGGGAATGACCTCACCACCTCCAAATAGATGGTCGCATCGTTTTCCCCACTGTCCCCGATCAAAATAAAGGAGAGTTCCGGATAGGTTTTCAGGATATTCACGATTTCCTTTTGTTTTTGCGGCTTTTCGTTTTTGGGTCTTCCAAAACCAAATTCCCTCCAGCTTCTCAACAGTATCGGGCCCTTTGGAAAGTTGTTCTTGACCAGGAAAAATTCGAGGTAGCGGTACAAATTCCAAGGACTATGGCTCACATAGAACATGGGGTTCAGATTTTGTTCGGATTGCCCTTTGTGCAGCATTCGATAAAACTGTGCCGCGCCCTCCAGAGGGAGGCGTTTATCGGCCCTCTTAAAAAAAGTGTTGATGATCACCCGCCATTTTAGCGAGGAAACCACTCCGGTGTGCAGGATGGTATCGTCTATATCGCTGATAACCCCGAATTCTGACAAGTTCGAAGGGATCAACATTTCACCATAAAAACGATTGGGGAACGTTTTGTCGGCAACGATCCCACTTTCGGCGAAGGCTATTTCATAACGAAGCCAGCCTTCACTATCGGAAAGGCGATCCAGTTCCGATAGGGGCAAATCGATGAGATAATAGCCATCAATATCGGTTTCGCCATCGACCTTACGGCCATCTGCCAAGGTTATGGTAAGCGGGGTATTGCGTATTTCATCGGTATCAAACCGCTTCCAGGTATTGAGCAACAATCTGAAAAAGCCCTTATCCAAAAGATCGATGATCTCATCCTCCAAGGCGCGGCCTCGTGCATAAAAGTGATGGGCATTTCCGTAGGAACGAAATGTAATGATCTGCAGCGCATCTTTGAAATCGATCAAACTCATTTGCCCAAATATAACAACAAAAAACCACCCTACTTTCGAAGGATGGCTTTATCAATTTCCTTGATCGATTATTTCTTTTTGATATCCACTCGGTCTATGGTAATTTCAACTTCGGCACCCTTTTGCTTTACCGAAGCATTTTCAAACTGTTCAAGTTGCGCTTTTACTTCGGCCTCGGTCCCTTTGAAAACCTTCTCTTCCGTGACCTTTTCACCATTGATGATCGTGGTATAGGCTATTGTGGCTTCCGCCATGGCATCATTTTCAACATTCATGGTGATGGTGGTCGTCTTGGTTTGGTTTTCAACCGTATTGGAAGCGGTATCGGTCAAATTCAACGCGATACTTGGCGCAATCACCAAGGCAACGACCGACATTAACTTCAAGAGGATGTTCAAAGATGGGCCCGAAGTATCCTTGAAGGGATCTCCAACAGTATCGCCCACCACGGCCGCTTTATGGGCATCGCTGCCTTTGCGACCATCGGCTTCAATCATTTTTTTGGCATTGTCCCATGCACCGCCCGCATTCGATTGGAAGATGGCCATAAGCACCCCTGCAGATGTTACCCCTGCCAACAGACCCCCCAACATTTCAGCACCGCCTATAAAGCCGACAGCTACAGGTACGGCAATGGCCAATAGGCCAGGAAAAACCATTTCTTTGATCGAGGCTTTTGTGGAAATGGCCACACATTTATCGTATTGTGCCACCCCATCGGCGGCATCAAAAATAGCCCTGTCTTCTTTGGTGGCCTTGGAGAGATCGGAATTGTACTTCCTCATAATTTCCAAGGCAGCCTTTAATTCAGGAATGTCCCTGAACTGGCGACGTACTTCCTCGATCATCGCCATCGCGGCTCGGCCCACGGCATTCATTGAAAGGGCCGAAAACACAAAAGGCAGCATCGCCCCGACCAAGAGTCCGGCCATCACGTCCGGCTTTGAAACATCTATGGAATTGACATGTGCTACCTGCATAAAGGCCGCGAACAGGGCCAGTGCCGTCAATGCTGCAGAAGCAATGGCAAAGCCTTTCCCAATCGCCGCAGTGGTATTCCCCACCGCATCCAATTTATCGGTTCTGTCACGCACTTCGTGCGGCAATTCCGCCATTTCGGCAATTCCCCCGGCATTATCGGAAATCGGACCATAGGCGTCCACCGCCAATTGAATTCCCGTATTGGCCAACATACCCACAGCGGCAATGGCGATGCCATAAAGGCCAGCAAAATGATGTGAGACCAATATGGCAGCGGCAATCAACAAAATGGGTATTGCGGTAGACATCATCCCCACGCCCAAACCAGCGATAATGTTGGTGGCGGCTCCGGTTTCGGATTGTCTGACGATCGATTGAACAGGCTTTGTTCCGGTTCCCGTATAGTATTCCGTTATCTTTCCTACGCCCAATCCGGCCACCAGACCGGCGATCGTAGCTAGAAAAACGCCCCAAGACCCGAAGGGCAGACCTTCCACAGACTCCGGAATCATGATATCAATGATAAAATAAGAGGCGATCACCATCAAACCGGCAGAACCGAATTCACCGATGTTCAAAGCGGTCTGGGGATTTCCACCATCCTTTACTTTCACGAAAAAGGTACCTATGATTGACATGACGATACCAATCGCTGCCAAGACCAACGGGAGGTACACCGCCCCAAGTCCTTCGAATCCCGGCGTTATGATGAACGCGCCCAATACCATGGTACCGATGATGGATCCCACATACGATTCAAATAAATCAGCGCCCATACCTGCAACATCTCCTACATTGTCCCCAACATTATCTGCGATGGTCGCAGGGTTCAAAGGGTGGTCTTCAGGTATTCCAGCTTCCACTTTTCCGACCAAATCGGCACCAACATCAGCGGCTTTGGTATAGATGCCGCCACCGACACGTGCAAAAAGGGCTATGGAAGAAGCTCCCATTGAAAAGCCTGTCAATACGTTCAAAACCATCGCCAAGTTACCGGCACCAGGCCATAACTCCAGATAAATGGCAAAAAGACCGCTCAACCCCAAAACGCCAAGGCCAACAACACCCAACCCCATCACCGAACCGCCCGCAAAGGCAACTTCCAGCGCTTTTCCCAAAGAGGTCCTGGCCGCCTGGGTGGTGCGCACGTTCGCTTTGGTAGCTACCTTCATTCCTATAAAACCTGCCAAGGCGGAACAAACGGCGCCCACCACGAACGATAGGGCAACCATCCCGTTCGAACCTTGTTCGTAGGCTCCTTTAAAATAGAGGAGGATGGCAACGGCGACCACGAAAATCGCAAGAATTTTGTATTCCGCTTTAAGAAAAGACATCGCACCATCTGCGATATTCTTGGCAATCCGTGCCATCTTTTCATTGCCGACTTCCTGCTTGGTAACCCAAATGTTCTTGAGGACTACGAAAATCAATGCCAAAACGCCGAAGGCGGGTAGAAACTTTACTATTAATTCCATGTTGATCAGTTGTTTATTGTTTTAGAACGGCTGCAAAAATAGTAAAACCAAACAGAATAAAAAACATTAATGTGCGGCATTTAACCATGCTTCCGTAAGCGGTTCGAAAGGGGCCCATCAAGGTTATTTCGGCAGTTTTCACGAAACCGCTGAAACCTTGAATATTAAAAATTGAAACCGAAGGTACCGGTGACCGCAAAAGGTCGTGCATTTGGACTATCGAGATAGTTGCCCCTAAAATTGAAATCGATACGGAAGATTTTTAGAATGTTACCGATACCCAAGGAATATTCATAATAGATTTTATCGTTGGGCGCGAGCAAGGGAATATTGGTAGGAGAATTCAAGGCGATATTGCCGTTCGACAGATTGCCCCAAACCCCTCTGATGCCTATAATTTCCCGCAAATTGAATTTTCTCATAAAGGGGATCCTGGAGAAAATACGGCCGTTGAAATTATGTTCCAAATGCATGGCCAAGTAGGTGTCGGTCACGAATTCGTAAAAATCGAGATTGGGAAAAGTAGCATAGGTGGTGAACAAGGTTTGGTTACCGGGGATAACATTCAGGAGCCCCAAGGGAACCTCGCCGAAGGTCTTCCCGATCTCAATGGTGCTGTACAATCTTCCCAGGCCACCTATCTGCCATGGCTGGCTGTAGGAAAACTGAAGTTTTTGGTAGTCAAAATCACTGTCCAGCGTACCCTGGATGCCCTTGGTATAATTTAAAAACAAGGTGCTATACGTATCGTTGACGTCGCGCCGTTCCACGCCATAGCCAATTGTTTTTTTGCCCGGGGTATAGATCAAGACCAGGTTCACATCGAACTGATTGATTTCCGATGAAATGCCGGTTGGCGAATCGGGATCCAGGTAGTCGAGGCTGAAATCGGCGGGCAAGGCGGAACTCAGCGTCCGGAAGGTTGACCCCAGCCCGAGGCGCAGGTTGGTAACGGGTTCTATTTCCGCATTGAAAGCGGTTAAATTGATATTGGTAAGCTTGTTGTTGGCCCCTACGGTAAGCACGGAAGAAGAAGCTATGCTTCTACCCAAAACATCATTGGT
Organism: uncultured Flavobacteriaceae bacterium; assembly: GCA_963700435.1. Classification (GTDB taxonomy): domain Bacteria; phylum Bacteroidota; class Bacteroidia; order Flavobacteriales; family Flavobacteriaceae; genus Pelagihabitans. The sequence continues at coordinate 59,573 of CAVOXM010000011.1, read as the reverse complement.
CGCCGTCAAGCTCACCCCCAACTGTTCAATATCCCTGCGGTGCCCCCCGGAAACCATCAACCTGCTCTTTTGGTCCAACAATATTTTTCCCGAAAGCCCGTGCTTGAATTTTTGATCGGAAAAGCCATAGGCCATATACCCTTCCAAACGCCATAGGTCGTTCTGTCCGAAATAGGTTCGGGCCCCTGCCCTGATGCGTGGCCCCTCCGCATCGTTATAACCGAATACATCGTAAACACTTCCAATATCCAGGTTCCATTTATCGATTTCGACATAGCCCGACCCCAATATACTGACCAGGTTGTAATAGGTTTTAAACTTGGGTACGGTTTTTAAGGTATCCAAAAGTTGGTAGATGCCCCTTTCATCCTTATTTAAGGCTTCCAAACGGTTCTGTTGCCAAAACGTACTATCCCGGTTGACCACTGTAGGATCGAACGGATTTCCTTCCGCCCTGTAAAATTCCTTGGGCTTGGGAACATCAAAAATGTAATTGTTGTACACCGTTGTTCTTTTGCCGTATACCCCTCTCGAACTTTCCTTTTTGCGAAGACTGAAATCACTCAACATATAGTCTCGTTTCAATAAAAAAACGGAATCGTTCAACACTTCGAAATCTTGCTCGATATAGATTTCCTTTACCCAGTTGATGTTGGCGCTTTTGGTTACTTCGAGATTGATGTTCTTTATGGCATAGGTAGTGTCATTGACCCAAAAATCCCCTTTAAAGGTCAGTTCATTCTTCCTCCGGGGATAATACACAATGTTATAGCACCACTTGTTGTCGATGAAGGCGCTGTCCCTCAAGGCATAGTTATACGTATCTACCCCGGTCCTTGACAATGGGCTCGTAAAGCTTTTGTCGAAGAACTTGAGATAATTGTTATAGATGTCATAGTCTTGGTAAAGATCCTTGACGAATGCGATGATGGCCTGGTTGTTGTCGAAGCCCGAATTCTTGTTGCCGAGCACTTCTTCTTTTTCCTCGTTCAGTATATTGTCACCATTTACCTTGCTGAAGGTTTCGTTCAAAAAAATGGGCAAATAGGTTTTGCCGGTGATGCGCGAAGTATCCAAATCCTGGAACATGAATTCAAGTCCCTTGAAAATTTTGCTCTTCATCAGGGCACTGTCGATCGTATTGAGGTCGAACTCTACTTTTTCGTATTTATCGTAGGCATACTGGTTAAATTTACGGATTCCGTTTTGCCTTTTCTTCGCCCAGATCTTCTTTAAGATTTCAACGGCCGGATTATTTTTTTTGGATTGTTTCCCCGAAAATACGACCACTTCCTGAAGTTGTTCAGTGGCCTCGACCAATTTGATTTCCAAATTATAGGTGACCTTGTTGGTTAGGGTGATTTCCTGATCTTCGTACCCGATGAAGGAAACCACCAAGGTAGAATAGGTATTGTCCGATTCCATATAAAACCGACCGTTATCGTTGGTAATGGTCCCCTCGCTTGAATTCTTGAAGATCACATTGGCAAACGCAACCGGATCATTGAATTCGTCCAAGACGATGCCGCCCACCTTCGATTGGGCCGAGGCTGCCATAGCGAACAAAAGGAAAAAGGGGAAAAGAAACTTTTTCATCAAAACTGTTTGGTGCACCGCACATTGATCTCCCTGCCAAAAGGGGCAAAAAAAACTTCGTCAACCATTGGTCGGCGAAGTACATATTATTTACACGATGAAGCGGCTTATTTGTACAAAACCTTTTTAACGGCTTTGATGACGTCCTGATGGTTCGGCATCCATTCCTCCAACAAAACAGGTGAATATGGAGCCGGCGTGTCGGCCGTATTGATGCGCTGTATTGGTGCGTCGAGATAATCAAAGGCATTTGCCTGGATGTGATAGGTTATCTCGGTCGAAACATTTCCGAAAGGCCAGGCCTCTTCCAAAATCACCAGACGGTTGGTCTTCTTGACCGAGGTGACGATGGCCTCATAATCCAATGGTTTGACGGTCCTAAGATCGATGATTTCACAGCTGATCCCTTCCTTTTCCAATTCCTCGGCTGCTTTGTCGGCTTCCTTTATGATCTTTCCGAAGGAAACTATGGTCACATCCCCTCCTTGTCTGCGAATATCGGCTACGCCCAAGGGAATGGTATATTCCCCCTCCGGCACCTCTCCTTTATCTCCGTACATCTGTTCCGATTCCATAAAAATCACCGGATCGTCATCGCGTATGGCCGATTTCAACAAGCCTTTCGCATCGGCGGGATTTGAAGGCACCACCACCTTAAGACCCGGACAGTTGGCATACCAACTTTCAAAGGCTTGGGAATGTGTGGCGGCCAATTGGCCTGCAGAAGCGGTCGGACCCCTAAAAACTATCGGGCATGGAAATTGGCCCCCCGACATTTGCCGGATTTTGGCGGCATTGTTAATAATCTGGTCAATCCCGACCAAGGCAAAATTAAAGGTCATGAATTCAATAATGGGTCTGTTCCCGGTCATCGTTGAACCTACCCCTACCCCGGCAAAACCCAATTCCGAGATCGGCGTATCGATAACGCGTTTGGGACCAAACTCATCGAGCATGCCCTTTGAGGCCTTATAGGCACCATTGTACTCCGCCACTTCCTCCCCCATCAGGTAAACAGACTCATCCCTTCTCATTTCCTCTGTCATGGCTTCCGCAATGGCTTCCCTAAACTGTAATGTCTTCATAGTGGTATGGCGTAACTTGTTCAATTGGTTAAAATGCAAGCAAAAATAGGAAAATATATATTGATTAAGGGTTGGTTCAAATCAAAAAAAGTGACAAAATTTACTATGCGTGCATAGTAAATTACATAAATTTGTGTATCTTAGCGGAGCGATAAAGAGGAACACAATACCTTGGCCCAGCAATGCCCGCATTGCCCATCATGTTCAGCGAATCACGGATATTTGGAGACCATCGCAGATCGTGGAAAAAACATCGAAATAACATTAAAAACATAAATATGAAGATATTGGTTTGCCTTAGCAATGTGCCGGATACCACTTCCAAAATCAACTTTACGGATGGGGATACCAAATTCGATGCCAACGGCGTTCAATTCGTAATCAATCCGAATGATGAATTTGGGCTTACCAGGGCCATGTGGTTCAAGGAAAAACAAGGTGCCAGCGTTCATGTTGCGACCGTGGGAGACGCTTCTGTTGAACCTACCATGCGCAAGGCCCTTGCCATTGGTGCCGATGAAGGCATACGGGTTAATGTTGCGCCCTCTGACGGATATTATGTGGCACAGCAATTGGCCGAAATCGTAAAGAAAGGGGGATATGACCTCGTCATTGCAGGCAGGGAATCAATCGATTACAACGGGGGCATGGTGCCCGGGCTACTGGCAACGATGCTCAACATGAATTTTGTGAATACCTGTATCGGTCTGGAAATTGAAGGTAACAACGCCACCGCCCTCAGGGAAATAGATGGGGGAAAAGAAAAAATAGCCACGACCCTGCCATTGGTCATCGGCGGCCAAAAGGGTTTGGTCGAGGAAAGCGACCTGAGGATCCCGAACATGCGGGGCATCATGATGGCACGCCAAAAACAGTTGAACGTGGTAGAACCTATAACGGGTGTTCAGGCCACCACCGATATCAAATTTGACAAACCGGCACCAAAGGGAAGTATTAAATTGGTGGATACGGTTGAAGAATTGGTGGAACTACTGCACAACGAGGCCAAAGCAATATAGAAAACCAGATCCATTTTCGAATCAAATGGAAATGGAAATAAAATTTAAAAAACATCACAATGTCAGTACTCGTCTATACGGAATCAGAAAACGGTAAATTCAAAAAAAACGCCTTCGAGGTTGCTTCCTATGCCCATGCGGTGGCAGCACAATTGGGAACAACGGTCACGGCCATAGCCATCAACGCAACCGAAAAGGAAATGCTGGGCACCTATGGGGTCACAAAAATCTATGATGTCAACGATGCCCAGTTAAAGACCTTTAACGCGAAAGCATTTGCCCATTGTATCGCCGAAGCGGCCAAAAAAGAAGGCGCTAAGGTGGTCGTGCTCGGATCAAGCGCCGATACCAAGTTCTTGGCGCCGATCTTGGCGGCCGATTTAAATGCGGGCTACGTACCCAATGTCGTGGCAAAGCCGGATAGCACCGATCCGTTCATCGTTAAAAGAACGGCTTTCAGCAACAAGGGTTTTGCCCATACCCAAATCAATACCGAAAATAAAGTTCTCGGAATTTCCAACAACGCCTTTGGCCTGGTCGAGCATCAGGCTTCCGTAAAGGTCGAAGCTTTCCAACCAGCTTTGGAGAAAAGCGATTTCATGGCAAAATCGGTAGAAATAGACAAGGTGGTCGGAAAAGCGACCATTGCCGATGCCGATATTGTCGTCTCTGGAGGAAGGGGATTGAAAGGTCCGGAGAATTGGGGCATGATCGAAGATTTGGCCGACGTTCTGGGCGCCGCGACCGCCTGTTCCAAGCCGGTTTCCGATTTGGGCTGGAGGCCACATGGGGAACATGTGGGACAAACAGGCAAACCGGTTGCGAGCAACCTGTATATCGCCATCGGAATTTCAGGCGCCATTCAGCACCTTGCCGGTGTAAGTTCTTCCAAAACCAAAGTGGTCATCAATAACGATCCAGAAGCCCCATTTTTTAAGGCCGCAGATTATGGAATCGTAGGCGATGCCTTTGAAATAGTGCCCAAACTGACCGAAAAATTAAAGGAATTTAAAGCGCAAAACGCTTAATTTTTGTTAATTTGCACCCCTTAGGGGCTGTTTAAATATCTGGTACCCCCAACTATTTAAACAGCTTTTGTATTTTTAAAGGATATGAGCTTAGTAAGGTTGAAAATAAAGGGGATTTCCTATAGCCAAACACAAAATGGGGCCTATGCCCTTATTTTAAATGAAGTCGATGGGGACCGTAAACTTCCGATCGTCATCGGGGCCTTCGAAGCACAATCGATAGCCATTGCCTTGGAAAAGGAAATCAAACCCCCGAGGCCCCTGACCCACGACCTATTCAAAAATTTTGCCGATCGCTTCGATATCGTTATCAAACAGGTGATCATCCATAAGCTGGTCGATGGTGTTTTTTATTCAAGTATTATCTGCGAACGCGATAAAATCGAAGAGATCATCGATGCGCGTACCAGCGATGCCATTGCACTGGCCCTTAGGTTCAATGCCCCGATTTTCACCTATAAGACTATTTTGGACAAGGCAGGGATCTTTCTGAAATTCTCCTCCAAGGAGAAAGACAAAGAGGAAAAAAGTGACGAAAGTATCATGGTCGATGAAATTCTTCAGGAAGGGGAAACCGTTGAAATCGATTCAGGGACCAATGAGGGCTATTCAGAACTCACCATAGATGAGCTCAACAAGGAGTTGGACAAGGCGGTTGCGAATGAAGATTATGAAAAAGCGGCCAAACTACGGGATGAGATCTCAAAACGCAACTAACCCAGCAACCTCCTCTTAAGTTATGGCTACCAAACTTTGGATCTTCCTGCTCGTACTTTTTTTTGCCCTACCCTTAACCGCCCAACAAGTTGTACAGGATTCCTTAAGGCCAGCACTTGAAACACAATCGATCAGCCCAATGGTCGCCAATAACGGATTTTCGCTTGAGAGCCTGGGGCGTGGTATTCTGGGCATGGTGGCCCTTCTGCTCATTGCCTTCCTTTTCAGTGCGAACCGAAAGGCCATCAAATGGCGTACCGTAGGTATCGGATTGGGCATACAGATTTCCCTGGGCATCGGTATCCTGACCGTTCCCTTTATTCGACAGATTTTTACTTTCCTCGGAAAGATATTCAATGAAATTTTGAACTTCACCCTGGCCGGAAGCGATTTCCTATTGGGGAATTTACTGAACCTTGATAACCCCAATATCGGCTACATTTTCGCCTTTCAGATCCTTCCGACCATCATATTCTTTTCTGCTTTGACCTCAGTGCTTTTTTACTTGGGCGTCATCCAAAAAGTGGTCAGGGGCCTGGCATGGTTACTGACCAAGTCATTGGGCATTTCAGGGGCCGAGAGCCTTTCGGTGGCCGGCAATATATTTCTAGGCCAAACGGAGGCCCCCCTAATGATCAAGGCCTACCTCGAGAAAATGAGCAAGTCGGAAATTCTCCTGGTCATGATCGGGGGAATGTCTACCGTTGCCGGCGGAGTGCTGGCCGCATATATCGGATTTTTGGGCGGCAACGACGAGCAATTGCGGTTGGAATTTGCCCGTCACCTGATCGCCGCCTCGGTCATGGCCGCACCTGGGGCCATTATCATTTCGAAAATGCTTTGTCCACAAACGGAGACCATCGATACCGATGTGCAGGTTTCCCACGAGAAAATTGGCAGCAATCTTTTGGACGCCATATCGAACGGAACGACAGAAGGACTTAAATTGGCCGTAAACGTCGGGGCCATGTTGTTGGTTTTTGTTGCTTTTATCGCGATGCTCAATGGCATTTTTGGCTGGCTGGGGGAAGTGACTTCCATCAATGGATGGATCGCGGAACACTCCGTTTATGATAAATTGTCATTGGAGGCCTTGCTCGGCACCTTGTTTGCCCCGCTGATGTGGTTGATAGGGGTCGCTGCCGAAGACATAGTGCTAATGGGACAATTATTGGGCATTAAACTGGCTTCCAGCGAATTTGTGGGCTACACCCAGCTCGCCACCTTAAAGGAAATTTCGAGTCCGGTACATTTTACGTTCAACAAATCGGTAATCATGGCTACCTATATGCTTTGTGGTTTTGCCAACTTCGCCTCCATAGGAATACAGATTGGCGGCATAGGATCGCTGGCCCCGGGACAAAGGAAGACCCTTTCGGAATTTGGCATGAAGGCCGTTTTAGGCGGGTCTTTGGCCTCCTTGCTCTCTGCCACCATAGCAGGTATGATCTTAGGTTGAGAGGGTCCGGCCCATTTTGAAAAGCCATTCGCCCACCGTTGATAATTTTTGAATAAAATGAAGGATCCAACGCCCATTTTGTTTTCATCTTTCCCTATTTTCGTTTTCAGTTCAAACCGCTGTAACGAAGTATTCACCATATTGAACACCTGCGCATAAGCAGTATTTTTCCAGTTTATGAAACAATACCACGATTTATTGAAGCACGTTCTGGAGCACGGTACACAAAAAGGCGATCGTACCGGAACGGGTACCAAGAGTGTTTTTGGGTATCAAATGCGCTTCGACTTGGCCAAAGGTTTTCCGATGGTCACGACCAAAAAATTACATTTGAAATCGATCGTATATGAGCTGCTATGGTTCTTAAAAGGCGATACCAATATTGCCTACCTACAGGAAAACGGGGTACGCATATGGAATGAATGGGCGGATGCCGATGGAAATCTTGGCCCTGTATACGGGCATCAGTGGAGGAATTGGAACGATGAGGCTATCGACCAGATCGAAGGGCTGGTGGAAACCTTGAAAAAGAACCCCAACAGCCGGCGCATGCTGGTCACCGCATGGAACCCCAGCGTTCTCCCCGACAGTTCAAAGTCTTTTTCGGAAAACGTGGCCCGGGGCAAGGCTGCCTTACCGCCATGCCATGCCTTTTTTCAATTTTATGTGGCTGAGGGAAAATTATCCTGTCAATTGTACCAAAGGAGTGCCGATATCTTTTTGGGCGTGCCTTTCAACATCGCCTCCTATGCCCTTTTCACCATGATGGTGGCCCAGGTCTGCGGTTACGAGCCAGGAGAATTCATCCATACTTTCGGGGACGCACATATTTATGACAACCATATGGATCAGGTGCTGTTGCAATTGGGCAGGGAACCCAGGCCTTTGCCAAAAATGGTGCTCAATCCCCAGGTCAAGGATATCTTCAAATTCAAGTTTGAGGACTTCAGCCTTGAAAATTATGACCCATATCCCCATATTAAAGGGGTAGTGGCCGTCTAAAGCGCCCGGTACGCCCTATACTTGGATACAGGGACATCCTTTCGTTGGAAATAAACTTACCAAAATCGGAATTTGACCTGCCCAAAAACCAGCCGTAAATAAAAAAGCCGGAAAGTGATACAACCTTCCAGCTTTTAGATTTTTTTTTCGGGATTCGATTATAGCTCCAAAACGGCGTTCTCCGCGCCGGCATAATCGTTCCACTGGTAACGATCGGCCTCAGGTTCGTTTACGTAATCACCATCGATGATGTACTTGAACTCATAAGTGGACTCTTTGGGAAGTTCAAAAGTTCCTTTGAAGTTGCCATTCTTAAGTTTCTTAAGCAAGCTACCTTTAGGATTCCAATTGTTGAAGTCTCCTACAACGGCTACTTTTTTTGCTTCTTCTGCAGGTACTGTAAAGGTAACCTTACATACAGGTTTTGACTTTAGATATTGTTTAGCGATTGCCATGATATTTTAATTTTAAATTCAGCGCAAAATTACTACAATAAGCATCTCATTCACAATGATTCATATCAGTTTTATCAAATTATTAATATTTTGGTAACTTTTAACAGGCTTCAACAAAAATCGGTTTGTGAATTTCACAATTGAGTAAACCCTATTGCCCTGTTTTTAAGATTCTTACAATTTGATCCACCTCGTTTTCCGTGTTGTAACAGTGAAAACTTAGGCGAATTCCCCTTCCCCGCTGAGCACAGATCACCCCGTTTGAGCTCAATTTTTGGAAGGTGGCATCATTTCCGGCAATATTGAAAATGGTGCTGTGCTGTGGCCTGCCCGTCACCTCAATATCCAACAAGCCCAGGGCGGTAAAGGCCTTTTTCGCATGGCTGGATAGTTTCCGCAACTGTGCCTCTACCGTGTCTTTGCCCACTGTATCGAGAAATTCAAGGGAAAATTTAAGGCTGCCAAAATTTAGGGTGTCGAGATGCCCTGGCTCAAAGTGCTTCGAAAACCTGATTTCATTTTTTTTGGACAACTCGGCATTGGCCGCATTGAAGCCTGTCGTTTTCAAAGAAAAGCGTTCCATAATATCCTCCTTGAACAACATAAAACCATTGCCGTAGCCCGCGAGCAGCCATTTATAGCCACTTCCACCCAATATGTCTATGGCGGAATCCTCGAAGTCAAAATTGGTGGTCCCACAAAATTGGGTGCCGTCGGCAATGATGATCAAATCGGGAAAATCCTTTTTGAGCTGACACAAAAAATCCAAATCGATTCGGATCCCGTTCAACCATTGTACCACACTTAATGCCAGTACATTGATCGAGTCTGATTTTATCTTGTCCCAAATATGCTGTTCAAGTGCGGCATCGATCTTTACATAGGAAATCGGAAAGCCACGGCTCTCGAAAGGCCAGTTCAGAGACGGATAATCGTTTTCCAAGAGGAGTACCCGTTGTCGTTTGTCAAGGCCTTCCAACAACATGTTCATCCCTATCGAAAAGTTGGGCACCAAGGCCACGTTTTCCTTTTTGCATCCAAAAAAACGAGCAACGGTTTGGCGGACCTCCGGGATTTGGTGCTGCATGGCCTTTATTTTCATCCTGCTACCCCCAATGAGATAATCGATATCATGTTCCTGCCGCCATTCCATCAAATCTTCGCTGAGCAATCCTGCTGTGGCCGTATCCGCGTAGATATTCTGGCTTAGGACCGGAAAAAGTTTCCTTATCTTTTCCATAGGTTTAATTCATGTTTGGCAATTGCTTTATCTTTGCTTTAAAGATAACCAATAGGATGTTTTCCAATCGAAAAAATACGCCACGGCTCGATCTTGAGCAGCATGAACTCCTGGAGCATGCCCAGAGCAGGGTCAAGCAGAAAAAAAGGCTCTACACCCATTTTGTGCTTTTTTTGATCGGCAGTGTTTTTTTGGTGCTGATCAATAAAATCTTGAAGTATGGCCAAGAATACGATTGGTTCATATGGGCCATTACACTATGGGCATTCCTATTTGCAATCCACTTGGTGAATGTCTTTATCATACAACGGTTCCTTGGGTTGGATTGGGAACGTGGCCAGCGCGAAAAATTGGTGGCCAAGCAAAAAAAACGGATAGCGGAATTGCAGAAAGAGATCGAGACCGATTTTCCACTTTCGAACATCAATAAAAAAAAGGAGGGGTGAGCATAACAATGATTGCAGCGGCCGGTGAAAAAAATGCCATTGGCAAGGACAACGACCTGCTGTGGCATCTCCCCGATGATTTCAAGCGCTTCAAAACCTTGACTACCGGACACCCGATCATCATGGGGAGGAAGACTTTTGAAAGCTTTCCAAAGCCCCTGCCCAATCGCAAACACATCATCATCACCAGGGACCATGCCTACGAAGTGCCGTTCGAGAATTGTGTGGTGGTCCACGGTTTGGATGCCGCCCTAGAACTGGTTGAAAATGAACCCTTGGCCTACATCATCGGCGGAGGAGAAATATACAGGCAGGCCGAACCGCTGGCCGATACCATTGAGCTGACCAGAATACACCATGGTTTTCCGGAAGCCGATACCTTTTTCCCCGTGATCGATGAAAATAAATGGGCACTGGTGGCGGAGTCACATCATAAGGCCGACGAACGCCATAAGTATTCGTTTACCTATTTGACTTATCAACGAAGGCTGGATCCTTAAATCCTTTTGTTTTGCTTAAAAGTCCAAATACGAAACCGCAACATCATTTTTGACGTCCTTAAGAAAACGCTTCAAACTGTCGACCTCCGTATTGGTATGGAAAATAGATTTTCCGTTTTTTGGTGAAGGGTTCAGCATTGTATTTTTTTCCAATACATGTTTGGTCTGCCTAGCAACCGCTTCCCCGGAATCTATAATCTTTACGTGTTCCGGCAGCAATTTCTTCAACATGGGTATCAAATAGGGATAGTGGGTGCAGCCCAAAACCAAATGATCGATTCCCCCGTCGAGCATCGGTTTAAGATATTTGATCAACAATTGTTCGGTTTCCCCTGTATTGATCTTGCCGGCTTCGATCAATGGCACAAGTCCCTTGCCTTCCTGTTCAATGATACGGATACCAAAAGCATGGTTTTCGGCGGTGCTATGAAATAGTTTGCTGCTGAGGGTCCCTTTCGTGGCGAGGATTCCGACTACTTTCGATTGGGATTTCAATGCGGCCGGTTTTATCGCGGGCTCAATACCGATGAAAGGTATGCTGTACATTTTTCGCAAGGCATCAATGGCGTTGGTGGTTGCCGTATTGCAGGCGACCACGATCAATTTGCAGCCCTCGCCCAATAAATATTCCGTATTTTTTATACTGAGGTTCAGGATTTCCCCACCTGATTTTTCACCATAAGGAGCATTCTTGCTATCGGCCAGGTAGATGGTGTTTTCATGAGGCAACAATTTGTGGATTTCCTTCCAAATAGAGGTGCCTCCGACGCCGGAATCGAAAATACCTATGGGCCGATCGTTCATTTTACTACTTCGTCCAAAATGTCAACAATAGGCGTTCCTGTGGTGCCATTGGGAAAGGCGATTCCCAATAAACTGGCGAGGGTGGGTGCAATGTCCGGAATTTCGGTCCGCCTGGAAGTACTGCCCTGCTTGATGCCGCTACCATAGAATATCAGGGGTACGTGGGTATCATAAATTTGCGGCGAACCGTGGGTTGAACCCGTGTTTGAATACGTGATCGTACCCGGTGCCAAAACCACAAGGATATCCCCGGAGCGTTTCTGGTTATATCCATTTTGAAGCACTGCTGCAAGGCCTTCGGTGTATTGGTTCTGCCACATTTGATAAGCCGTATAGGTCTGATCGATCCCTTCATAACTCAGCAACTCCTTGGCGATGGTTTCCTGTACCTGTCTCAAATCCAGGTCTAGGCTTTTCAAGACCTGGTGGTCTAGGAAGAATTGGTAATTGGAGAAGTTTTTGATGATGTCGGTATTTCCATAAGTAAACTGGAGAAATTGGCTAAACTCACGATTGATCTTGGACCAATCCATATATGCGGCCGGAATTTTTTGATCCTTCAAATAGGCCGCCACATCGATGGCACCGTGATCGGCGGTCAAGAAGAGGGTATATTCGCCTTCGCCCACGGTTTTGTCCAATTGCTTCAAGAGCCTTTCCAGATCCAGATCCAGTCTTAAGTATGTATCCTGCACTTCTTTTGAGTTCACCCCGTACTTATGCCCCACATAGTCGGTGCTGGAATAGCTGATGGCCAGGAAATCAGTTATGTCGTCGGTCCCCAAATTCTCGGCTTCCAAGGCCGCCAAGGCAAACTCCGTGGTCAGCTCATTGCCAAATGGTGTCGACCTAATGATATCGAATTTGCCGTTACCTTCCCATAGTTTTGGGAGATCATGCGGAAAAACCGGAGCAGATTCCCCTGCAAATAGCCCTTCATAGACATTATTGTCGTCCCCGCTCTGTACATAGGTGTCGATATCTTTTATTGGCACCCAAGCTTTGTTGTAGCGGGCAGCAGCTTTCGAAGCATTGAAATTTTCAACCCATTTTGGCAAGGCAGCCATATAATAACTACTGCTGATCCAATTGCCGTCCTCGCCCCCATTGTACCAATATGCGCCATTGGCGGTATGGCCTCCCGGCAATACCGCACCACGATCTTTCAGGGCTATGGCAATGGTCTTCCCTTCCATTTCCGTATGCAATCGCAGCTCATCTGAAATCGTGGTAACGGTAAGGCGATGGGGCGACATTTGCCCGGCTACGCCCGTCGTGCCCACTGAAGTGTACGTGGAGTCAGAAACGCAATATACCACTTTGTCGTGTTCCTTATCGTACCAATCATTGCCGATGACCCCATGATATGCCGGTGTCGTGCCGCTATACACCGAGGCATGGCCTGGCGCGGTACTGGTAGGCGCATAGTTGAAATGGTTGTTTTTGCAATTGAACCCCTGCCCGATGAGCCGTTTAAACCCGCCATCGCCATACCCGTCCCAAAACCGGGTAATATAGTCGTAGCGCATTTGATCCACTACAACCCCAACCACCAATTTGGGAGTGGTTTTCAATGGGTTCGTTTGTTCTTGGACCAGATCGGATTTGCCTTTTTTCTGGGCGCTGTTCCGACAAGGGGCCATAAAGCATACCATTGCCAAAACACATGGTAAAATCATCTTCTTCTTCATGTGGATTGTATTGTTGCCCTAAAAATAGAAAAATTCAACCTTAATACTGTATTCGAGCCATAAATGATACCTTTATTATTATTTTTACAGGAAGAAGTCTATTTTTATTTCATGAACCACCTTGCACAGATCGGCAGTTATTTTTTAATGATACGTGAAGTCTTTAAAAAGCCGACCAAATGGAGGATAATGAGAAATCTCATTTTAAAGGAAATAGACGAGTTGATATACGGCTCTTTGGGCATTATCATTTTTATCTCCTTCTTTATCGGTGCGGTGGTCGCCATTCAAACGGCCCTTAATCTCAATAATCCCTTAATTCCTAGAAATCTGATCGGTTTTGCCACCAGACAATCGGTGATACTGGAATTTGCACCTACATTCATATCCATTATCATGGCGGGGAAAGTAGGATCGTATATCACCTCGAGCATTGGTACCATGCGGGTAACCGAACAAATCGATGCATTGGAAGTGATGGGGGTAAATTCATTGAATTACCTGGTCTTTCCAAAGATCATCGCCATGTTGTTCTATCCCTTCGCGATTGCCATTTCCATGTATGTTGGCATTTTTGGGGGTTGGTTGGCCGGTGTTTTTGGCGGTTTTCTGACCAGTGCCGATTTTGTGACCGGACTTACCCTCGACTTTGATCCTTTTCATATCACCTATGCCTTTATCAAAACACTGATATTTGCATTTGTCATTGCCACGGTTCCTTCCTTTCACGGTTTTTACATGAAGGGCGGGGCTCTGGAAGTTGGTAAGGCGAGTACCACGGCTTTTGTGTGGACCAGTGTGGTGATCATCATCTTGAACTATTTATTAACGCAACTATTATTGGGCTGATGATCGAAGTAGACCACATAAGCAAATCATTCGGCGATTCACAGGTACTGAAAGGGGTTTCGGCAACTTTTGAAACCGGAAAGACCAATCTGATCATCGGCCAAAGCGGCTCAGGGAAAACAGTGTTCCTGAAATGCCTTTTGGGCCTCTTCGTGCCCGAAGAAGGCAGTATAAGCTATGACGGTAAGGTGTATTCGGAGTTATCGGGCGATGAAAAAAGAGACCTGAGGCAAGAAATGGGGATGGTTTTTCAAGGGAGCGCCCTATTTGATAGCATGACGGTTGCCGGCAATGTCATGTTCCCCCTGGAAATGTTCACCAAACAATCCCCTTCCGAGATGCAGGACAGGGTCGATTTTGTTTTGAAAAGGGTGAACCTCACCGATGCCCATGAAAAGTTTCCTTCCGAAATTTCGGGGGGCATGCAGAAAAGGGTCGCTATTGCCAGAGCCATAGTGATGAACCCCAAATACCTTTTTTGTGATGAACCGAATTCGGGCCTTGATCCCAAAACGGCCATTTTGATCGACAACCTCATCAACGAAATCACCAAGGAGTATGATATCACAACGGTCATCAACACCCATGATATGAATTCGGTCATGGAAATAGGAGAAAAAATCGTATTCCTGAAAGATGGATTGAAGGCATGGGAAGGAACCAAGGACGAAATTTTTAAAACCGATAATGAGGTGGTGACCAACTTCGTATATTCCTCCGAACTTTTTAAAAAAGTACGTCAAATGTACATCGAAGAGCGCCACTAGTTGTTGCGCTCCCTCAATTGAAGGGTTGTATCCTTTATCCTGAGCTTTAACCAGTCTGCCAGCCTTTTGGAATCGGTTACCCTTTGTTCCATGGTGGTACCTTCATTCCATTCGACCTCAAAAATCGAAAGGGTATCCAATTTGCTAAAATCTGTCGTGATCTCCCTGGCATAGCCCAGTGAAGCCAAATTCTGATAGTTTGCCTTTGCCTCATCACTGATATCCTTGAATGGAATTTGCCCTTTCCTCAATTGATTCAAATTCGTCACCTCCATTTCCAAAAGACGGATCTTCTCGTCCTTATTCAGTAATTCAGCTTTTTTGGACTCATACAATTCGGTTACATATTTGATTTGATCGACCTCTTCGTTCTTTGAGCCCTGAATGATCTTGAGTTCGGCATCCTTTAATTTGGTGTAGTTGTTCTTCAAACCCGTCCATGTGGCGATGACGTTGTCAGGGATGTTATCATTCCCCATGAACACTAGTTCCATGGAAGGTTTATTCCCATTGTTATACTTCAGCTCCGTGAGGTTGTCGAGGTATCGGCCTTCCCCCGAAAACTTATAGGTTTCTATATTCGCAGAAATGAAATCATTGGCCTGTTTTTTAAAAAGGAATTCCTGAAATACCTGATAAAAGATATAGCCGGAAGGGATCATCACCGCGAGTGCCACAATAGAAACCAGACGGGCAATCAACCTGCGTCGCTTCGAATTGGCATAGCGCACCATGGGAAATCGCATTAAAATAATCACCAGAAAAGTGGCCAACGCGATGAAAATGGTATTAATGCCGAACAGCAATAGTGCGCTCCCCGCATATTCGAAATTACCGATGGCCAACCCAAACCCGACCGTACACAGTGGCGGCATCAAGGCCGTAGCGATCGCCACCCCAAAGATAACACTGGCCACCGTACCTTTTTTTGCCCTTGCGATCACCAATGCCAAACCGCCGAAAAATGCGATGAGCACATCACGGATGTCGGGTTTGGTCCTGGCCAACAATTCCGACGATTCGGTTTGAAGTGGAAATAAGTAAAAGAACAGGAAGGAAGTGATGACACTTAAAACGACCATCACCGCCAAATTCTTGAGCGACCTTCTTAGGGTATCCAAATCGTTGATGGCCAATGACAGGCCCACACCCAGAATAGGGCCCATAAGGGGGGAAATCAACATGGCGCCGATGACCACGGCGGTTGAATTGGCATTCAGGCCTACCGAGGCAATGAAAATGGAGCAGACCAAAATCCAAGCCGTATGTCCCTTAAAAGGAATGTCTGCTATGATGGCCTCTTTGGTAGCCTCTTGATCGGTATTTCCCCGAATATCCAATAATTCGGTCAAAAATGTGCGTATACTCTGCCACAGCCCTTTAAAATCTTTCTTTACCTGCTCGCCGCTTTCCTCGGTCGATGGTTCGGGTGTTTGGCCAATTACTTTAGAATCATCCATAGCGTTTAGGTATAGGTTTCGCCATATTTAGCCCTCACTTTGGCCAATACTTGTTTGATATCCTGTTCTTTTGATTTTGGATAGATCAACAGAACTTCATTTTTATCCACGATGATGTAGTCATTCAAACCATCGATGACCACCAATTTACCTTTCGGGGATCGTACCATATTGCCCGAAGCTTCAAGGCCGATCACTTTGCTGTTGACAATGGCATTTTGGTTTTCGTCTTTATCAAGCTTGTCATATAATGAACCCCAAGTGCCCAAATCATTCCAATCGAAGGTGGCTGGCAACACAAAAGTCGACTCGGAGTGCTCCAAAATGGCATAATCGATGGAAACATTTTCGGCTTTGGGATAGTTTTCAAGGATAAATGCTGCCTCCGCTGCCGTATTATAACTGCCGACACCGCTTTCGAACAATGCATATTGGGTCGGTTGGTATCGTTTGAATGCGGTTATGATCGTACTGACGCTCCACATGAATATCCCCGCATTCCATAAGAAATTGCCTTGGGCCAAAAAACCCTTTGCCGTTTCATAATCGGGCTTCTCACGAAATTGGTGCACTTTTTTGAGGGGTGATGTTCCTTCTTGCTCAAATTCAACATATCCAAACCCAGTATTTGGGAAAGTAGGTTTGATTCCCAGGGTACAGAGCACCGCTTCCTTTTCACATTTTTGAAAACACTTGATCACATCCTCGGCAAAGGCAACCTCATCTTCGATCCAATGGTCGCTCGGTGCAACGATCATCAATCCTTCGGGATTCATCTTTTGGATTTTTAAAGCTGCATAGAGAATACAGGGCGCCGTATTTCTCATGGCCGGTTCCAAAACGACCTGTTCTTGCTTTACCAAGGGCAATTGTTCCAGGACCAAATCGTTGTACCTCGCATTGGTCAAAATCAATATATTTTCGGTCGGTATAAATTTATTGAGCCGTTTAAAGGTCTTTTGAATGAGCGTATCGCCCGTTCCCAACATATCATGGAACTGTTTGGGGTTTTCCGAAGTGCTGATCGGCCAAAATCGGGATCCCACACCACCTGCCATCAATACCGCATAATAATTTTTATTCATGTCATGGTCTCTTTTAAGCTAACTGGCATCGGATCCAATTCAGGTATAATATTAAAACATTCTGGCCAATCCAATGAACAAATTCTTAGCTGAATGCGTTCTGCTCCGATGATACCCCGGCACTCAGCGAATGACTTCCACTTCGGCGTTGGGCTGAAAAAGGTATAACCTGCCGGTAGCTACTTCAATGCATTCAAATCGCTTGGTTCGTTTGTTCCCTTTTCGATATAGTTTTCCATTATAAATTCTAAATACGCTCCCAACGGGCAATTCGAAGACATAGGTTTTGTCCTCATTTTCATCAAACTGTTTCAGCGCCAATGATAAATGGGTATCGACACCGCTACTGGCCCGTGGATTCCTGAAATGTTTTGCCAAAATGGGCAACAATTTGTTCGGGAAGATCTCGGGTCGGATAAAGGGAAGCATCAGATGTTGAAACGTATATTTCCATTCGAGGCCATGGGGCTTGATACGCTTGCCATATTTTTCAAAAGCGACCAAATGGGCAATCTCATGCACCAAGGTGATCAAAAATTGGTATTGGTTGGTAGTCGCATTGATCGTGATGAGATGCTTACCATCCAGTAGTTTGCGGTAATCGCCGTGCCTGGTGACCCGCTCGTTCACGATCTTTAGGTGTACCCCATGTTGTTGTATCAATGCCAAACATGACACCACCGATCTTTCCGGAAGGTATTTTTGAAGGATATGCTGCATCAAGACAAAAATATAACTTTTATGTGGCCGACGGCATGACCAACCATATGAAAGCGACAAAACTTTCAAAATGATTTGGGTTCACCCAAACCTAAAACCCATTTTTCGATCGAATTTCAACAATGGTAGAACTGCCCTTGCATCAAGGTGTCGTATTGCTGACCTGCAGTAGTTTTCCATTGTACAATCGTTGCCCGGTCAGTGCAAAATCCATGATATAAGCAGCCATTTCAGAGGCCGTTATGGAGGCCTGATATCCTGGAAAGGCTTCTTCCAGCATTTCTGTCTGTACCGCCCCCAAAGCCATTACATTGAATGAGGGACCTTGCTCCTTGAATTCCTCTGCCCAGAGTTCGGTAAGGGTAATCACGGCCCCTTTGCTTGAACTATAGGCAGAAAGGCCTGGAAATTTTAGGCTGCCCTGTACGCCTCCCATGGAGCTTATGGTCACTACGTGCCCCGTTTTATCCATTTTTGGAAGCACGCTTCTGGTGACGGCGGCAACTCCGAAAACATTTACCTGATACACCTCCAAAAAAGATTCCGTGCTGGTCTGAAGAAAAGGTTTGTTGATCAATTTGCCCGCGTTGTTGATCAGAATATCGACCCGTTTCCACTGCTTATCCACAAAATCCAAAAGCTTTTTCAGATCGGCTTCCCTTGAAATATCGAATGGAAAATAATGGATGTTTTTATGGTTCAAATCCCCAATGGGCCCCTGATTCCGTGAGAGTGCCAGCACTTGATGTCCCGCATCGGCAAAGCGCTTCGCCAATTCAAAACCGATGCCCCTACTGCTGCCTGTGACGATTACATTTGCCATTAATTATATTTGATTTCCCTAACAGGGGCGTTAGCGATGCCTTCGATGACCGGTATGATCTTGTTCACCACCTTCGCCATATGGTCATAATCCATCAAGGAAGCCTCATCATCAACACGATGGTAGTAATCGAAATTCGTAAAATCAAACGTGCTGTAGGTCTGTGAAGGCACCATGAATAAATTGTGGAAAGGGAAATTGTCAGATCTTTTAAAAAGTTCGAACTCTTTTGCTTTTGGCAAGAAACCGGCAAGATTTTCCCCAGCATAGCCATTGCTCACCGCTGCCAAATTAGATAGTTCATATCCGGTAAGGTACATCAAATAGTCTTTGTCGACCAAGGGCACCCCAACCATCTCAAAATTCAGCATGGCATAGAGATCCAGGTTTTGGGCCTTTAATATCCCCGCCAAATGTTCAGAGCCCAAAAGTCCCTTCTCCTCAGCGCTAAAAAGGGCGAAAATCATACTCCTCTTGTTGGTTTTGGCCTTGCCGAAGTACCTTGCCAACTCCAATACCACGGTACTGCCCGATGCGTTATCGTTGGCACCGTTCGCAATGGAATCGTTGTTTTCGGCATCGATCATCCCGATATGATCATAGTGGGCCCCCAAGATGATGAACTCATATTTGAGGGTGGGGTCATTGCCCTGCACCATGCCCACCATATTATAAGCTGGCTTTTCGAAATTGGACAGGGTATCGCGATAACTTATAAAATAGGGCTTTACACCGTTTTTCATAAAAATGTCTTCTATAAAGTCGGCCGCCATATCGATTCCCTCGCTTCCTGCATCGCGTCCCTGGAGCGAATCGGCAGCAAGAAAGTCCATGATTCCAGCGATTTCTCCGCGAGTTGAAAAATCAACACGCTTAGGTTTTTCCTTAGACGGTTCGCCATCGGCAGTTTTTGTTTTTGGGGAATCCCCGACCAAGACGACGCTGCCCTTTACTCCTTCTGGGCCAGCGGTGCCCGTTGAAGCGGAATTTTTATTGATTTGTGAGGTTCCGCACCCCAGAAAAACCATTGTCAATAATAGCTGTCCGAATTTTTTCATTCTCCTATATCAAGCTGTTGCCTATAAAAAAGCATCCCAATGATATTGGAATGCTTCTACTTGTTCGTTCGAAATATGATTTTGTAAACTGCTTATCAAAATTGAATTTTTTTCGGTAGCGTTACTACCCTTAGGCCAGCATTGTTACCGGGTTTTCCAAATAGGCCCTTAGGGTTTGCAGGAACTGGGCGCCCGTTGCCCCATCGACCGTTCGGTGATCGCAGGCCAAGGATAATTTCATGGTATTGCCCACTAAGATTTGACCGTTTTTAACTACCGGTCTTTCCACGATGGCCCCTACCGAAAGAATGGCCGAATTGGGCTGATTGATGATGGAGGTAAACTCCAAGATACCAAACATGCCCAAGTTGGAAACCGTAAATGTGCTTCCTTCCATTTCATTGGGGGTAAGCTTTTTGTTTCTTGCCCTTCCTGCGAGGTCCTTCACCGAGGCGCCAATCTGTGACAATGACATTTGATCCGTAAATCGGAGCACGGGCACGACCAAACCATCTTCGACCGCTACCGCTACGCCTACATGTATGTGTTGATTGTAACGGGTGGTATCGCCGTTCCAACTTGTATTCACCTGCGGGTGCTTTTTTAGTGCCATGGCACAAGCCTTTACTACCATGTCATTAAAGGAGACCTTGGTATCCGGCAAGCTGTTGATCTGCTCCCTGGAAGCTATGGCATTGTCCATATCAACCTCGATCATCAGATAATAATGGGGAGCGGTGAATTTCGACTCTGCCAAGCGCTTGGCAATTGTTTTGCGCATTTGGGAGTTTTTCACCTCTTCACTGCCTTCTGTCCCAACGGGCAGGTTCACCGGTGCCGGAGCATCTGCCTTGGCTGAAACGGCCGGTTCCGCTGTTTTTTGGACTGCTGCCTGCTGTTTGGGGCTGAAATTTTCCACATCCTTTTTTACGATCCGGCCGTGATCGCCGGAACCCGTGACCTCTGCTAAATTGATTCCCTTATCGGAGGCTATTTTTTTGGCCAATGGAGAAGCGAATATCCGCTTGCCATCGGCAACGATCTTTGTTGCCTGGGTTGATTCCGCTGCAGCAGCAACGGTTTCCTGTTGCGGGGCCGGATCGGCCACCTTATCGGAAGCCGGTTTCGCCTTCAATACCGCGTCAACATCGGTGCCTTTCGGGCCAATGACCGCAAGGACAGTATCTACCGGGGCGGTACCGCCCTCTTGGATTCCGATATACAACAGGGTACCCGAATAGAACGATTCGAACTCCATGGTAGCCTTATCGGTTTCGATTTCGGCCAAAATATCGCCTTCCTCAACAGTATCCCCTACTTTTTTTAACCAGGTGGCCACCGTGCCTTCTTCCATGGTATCGCTCAAACGGGGCATTTTAATGATTTCCACACCCTTGGGGATTTCGGTGGAAGCCTGGGATGACTTTTCTGCGACTGCGGCCTGTTTCGGATCGGCTTCCTTTTCATCGGCAGAAGGCTTGGTCGACGGCGATGCGGCGTCGGGTTTGGCCGCACTCCCATTCAACAATCCGGAAATATCCTCGCCCTCTTCGCCAATGATGGCCAAAAGGGTATCAACAGGTGCCCCATCGCCTTCAGCAATGCCTATATGCAATAAGGTTCCTTCATGGAACGACTCGAATTCCATGGTGGCCTTATCGGTCTCAATTTCTGCCAAAATATCGCCCTCTTTCACCTTATCACCGATTTTCTTCAACCATTTGGCCACCGTGCCCTCTTCCATGGTGTCGCTCAAACGGGGCATGTTTATTACTTCTGCCATCTACTTATAGTTTATTTTGTACAAAAGGAAAATCTTCCTGTTCGTATACCATATCGTACAACTGTTGTACGGGCGGGTAAGCCGATTCCTCTGCAAATTTTTCGCATTCCACGACCAAGCTTTTTACCCTTTTATCTATGGCCTTGATTTCTTCGTCGGTAGCGTACTTATTTTCTTTGATAACGTCCAATACCTGCGTAATCGGGTCGATTTTTTTATATTCCTCCACTTCTTCCTTCGTCCTGTAATGTTGGGCGTCCGACATCGAATGGCCCCTGTACCTATAGGTTTTCATCTCCAAGAAAGTAGGACCTCCCCCGCTTCTGGCCCGTTCAATGGCCTTGCTCATTTCCTTGGCCACGGCCACGGGATCCATGCCGTCAACAGGACCGCATGGCATTTCATAACCAAGGCCCAGTTTCCAGATTTCCGTGGAGAAGGAAGTTCTGGCCACCGAGGTACCCATGGCATAGCCATTGTTTTCACATACAAAGACAACCGGGAGTTGCCACAGCATGGCCAAATTGAAGGTTTCGTGCAGGGAACCCTGCCTCACTGCCCCATCGCCCATACAACAAATGGTCACGTTGTCCCTTCCGAAATATTTGTCACCGAAAGCCATACCGGCCCCTAGGGGAATTTGCCCCCCAACGATACCGTGACCGCCATGAAAGCGATGTTCTTTGGAAAAAATATGCATGGAACCGCCCATGCCCTTTGAAGTACCGGTTACCTTGCCATAGAGTTCGGCCATAACCCTTTTTGGGTCCACACCCATCCCTATGGGCTGCACATGGTTTCTGTAAGCGGTGATCATCCGATCTTTGGTAAGGTCCATGGCATGCAGGGCACCGGCCAAAACGGCTTCTTGCCCATTGTATAGATGCAAAAACCCCCTGACCTTTTGTTGAATGTAGACCGCTGCGAGCTTGTCTTCAAACTTTCGCCAAAACAACATGTCTTCGTACCATTTTAGGTACACCTCCTTGGTGATTTTTTCCATCGAATGCTTTTTATGATGATCCAAAAATTAGTCCGACAAATTGCCGACGGCCGTCGGTTCGGAACGCAAGAAACAAAAATACATATTAAATTATTAGTGGAAAAAAATTGATGTAAAAGGTTTGGAGAAAAAGCATCAACTGCCCCAACCGACCCAATAATTCCATGGCAGGCCCCTGTTCAACGGTTATCTCCCCTTTAAATAGGTGCTGCCAAAGGCCAGTGGCAGCAGGTCGCCTATAGCATCGCATTGAAATATTTCGCCTACGGCCCCCATCATCAGAATGGCAATCGGTTGGGCCTGTTTCAACTCATATTCAGCGATAGCCTGTCTGCAATTGCCACAGGGTGCGGCGGGCATCTTAAGCGATCGTGTCGTTGAAGAGGCCGAAATGGCCATGGCTTTGATGACTACCCCCGGATAGGCCGCCCCGGCTTGAAATATGGCCACCCGTTCGGCACATAGTCCAGAAGGGAAACAAGCGTTTTCTTGATTATTGCCGATAACTACTGCCCCATTTTCAAGCAGTACGGCCGCACCTACCTGGAAATTCGAATAGGGGGCATATGCATTTTTCCTTGCGGTCACGGCCGACAACATTAAGTCACGGTGCTCCTTATCGAGTTCCGATATCGATTCAAAAACACTGAGTTCAAAAGCGATTTGTTGTTTCTGCATAAAAACCGATGAAGTTGAAATTAGTCTAAAAATAGCAAAACCCGCTTAAAAGCGGGTTTTATTTAAATTTTTAAATGTCAAAAACGTACCTAGTCGTTGAACATTTCCTCACCAAGGTTAAAGGTAAGGGAAAAACGCAGGGAATTTTCAAGTGGGTTCTTCACTTGGGAGGTGGAGAACAGATAGGAAAGGTCGATCTGTACGATATTGAACTTGAATCCGGCTCCTAAGGAGAAGAACTGACGGGCACCTTTTTCCGGACTTTCGTGAAAATAACCGGTTCTTACCATAAAAGAGTCTTGATAGGTATATTCGGCGCCCAATGCCCAGGTAAATTCCTTTAATTCTTCGCTAAAGCCATCCGGGGCATCGCCAAATGATTTGAAAATCCCTTCGAAGAAACCGATACTTTGGTATTCATCGTTATCGGCCGCATCGATTACGCCATCACCATTAAAATCCTGAGGGGTGGGAACCAGTAATTTATTGAATTCCGCATTGAACGCAATACTATTGTCTGGATCTAAGATCATGTCAAAACCACCTCCAAACCTTAAATTGGCAGGAAGAAAGTTTTCCTGCCCCCCTTCGTCGTATTGGATCTTGCCTCCTATATTGGAAATATTGAAACCTCCTCTCCAACGCCCGTCAAAGCTATTGTATGCGATTTCCCTAGAGCGATAATACCCGGCCACATCAACTGCAAAGGAACTGGCAGATTTAGAATCCGCATTTTCGGCTTGTGGCAACCTTAAGTTTGAATTGATGAACCTACCAGCCACGGCCATGGAAAAGGTAGGACTTAATTTTAAGGAATAAGAACCATCCAATGCAAATTCATTAGGCTTTACAATGGTACCCACTTCATCGATGGATTGTCTCAATTCAATTTCCCCCAAAGTAAAATACCTAAGGCTCAAAGCAAAGGCGCTTTGATCGTTAATCTTATTAAAATAGCTTCCGCTCAACAACCCAATATCCTTGATAACACTTTCCAAATATGGGGTATACCCCAATCCAACACCCATTTTTCGATCTGCAAAAGCAAATTTTGCTGGGTTCCATTGCTGTGAATAGGCATCGGTAGATGTTGCGACGCCCATATCGCCCATCCCGGCCGCTCTTGCGTCGGCAGCAATGGTCAAAAATGGTACAGCGGTTGTAATAACCCTGTTGTTGTCCTGGGCCGACAATTTACAGGTAAGAGCCAATAGTGTTAGTATCGCTAATTTTTTCATTCGTTCCTAGCTAAGTTTAGTTGATCAAAAGTAAATGGAATGTGTTCGATTCCAAAAAATAAAAATAATCATAATACTTGGTTAACGGGCATTTTGGAAATATCTTATATTCGAACTTCACTATTTTTAAGTTAAACGGTACTTTTTAGGGTTCGATAAAGATTTTTGGACCTCCATATTTTATAGCCGTTCGGTCAATGGATATTCAATGGCTACACGAATACGAAAGAAAACCGATTATCCTATAATATTAACCCCTTTATGCCGTTATGGAAATATATACGCTTGACGCTGCCAACAACACCAACCGTGATTTGGAACTTATTTTTTTTTAGATGGTAAAATATAATGAACAAAACATCGTTTTATAAGCCGAAAGCGAGATTAAAAATCAATTAAATTACAATTTCGAACAACCCCTATCTGTTGTTTGAGCATTTGAACTCAAGTCCTAATTATGAAAAAACAGTTTATCAAAGTTGTACTTTCCATTACGGTGATCGCGTCCGGATCTATGGTGACCAGTTGTAAAAAATCTGGTTCTTCCTCCAAAGATGTTTCCAGGGCCACCGGTTGGAAAATCAATTCAAAAGACGGAGGCTTTCAATTCAATACGGATTTTAAGGAGCAGGAAACCGCTCCCGGTCTCGTATTTGTTGAAGGCGGTACATTTACAAAAGGTAAGGTACAGGATGACGTGATGCACGATTGGGACAATACCCCGACCTCACAGCACGTGCAGTCTTTTTATATGGACGAAACTGAGGTGACCAACGTCATGTACCTGGAGTACCTGGATTATCTAAAAAGTGTTTACCCGCCAGAAAACCCAATGTATGCGAATATCTATACCGGAGCGTTGCCCGATACCCTGGTTTGGAGAAACCGTTTGGGCTTCAACGAAACCATGACCAACAATTACCTCCGACATCCTGCATATGCAGAGTATCCGGTGGTAGGTGTCAATTGGATACAAGCTACCCAATTTGCGGAATGGCGTACCGATAGGGTGAATGAAATCATGCTGGAAAGGGAAGGCTATCTTTCCGAAGATGCCAAATACAAGGCGGCAACGGGAGAGGTGCAGGGCACTTTCAGCACAGAAGCCTATCTTAACCGTCCTGAATCGGTGTACAACGGGCAAATCGATTCGCTTCAGGGCAAGCAGAAAAAAGACAGTGTGAACACTTTTGCCAAGCGCAGCAGTGGGGTGATCATGCCGGAATACAGACTACCCACGGAAACCGAATGGGAATACGCCGCTCAGGCCAACCAAGGTTCCAGGGAGTACAACAACTATAGGGGAAGAAAAAAATATCCATGGGATGGGGAATATACCCGAAACGGACAACGTGTGGGCCGAGGCGACCAGTTGGCCAATTTCAAACAAGGGAAAGGGGATTATGGCGGAATTGCAGGATGGTCTGATGACGGTGCCGATATCACGGCCGAGGTAATGTCGTATAAACCCAACGATTTAGGACTTTATGATATGGCCGGGAACGTGGCCGAATGGGTTGCCGATGTGTATCGCCCCATCGTGGATGATGAAATAAGCGACTTCAACTATTTCAGGGGAAATATTTATATGAAAACCGCCATTGGGGAAGATGGTAAGGTAACCATCTTAAGGGATTCGGTTGTATTCGACACCTTGCCCAACGGCAAAGTGGTGGCCTTGAACCTTCCTGGTGAAATTAAAATGGTGCCCGTCGACGAGAACGAAACGTATTTAAGAACGAACTTCTCCTCCAGCGACAACAGGGGCTATAGGGACGGTGATGCAGGTTCATCGCGGTTCTTCAATAAATTCAGTGAAGAGGAAGATGAAAATGACCCCAATGCAAGAAAAATGTACGATTCCCCAAAACATAAAGTGGAACGGGATTCATTGGGCAATTTGTCGAGACAGTACGATACCTCCAACAACAGAACCACTTTGATCAACGACGAGGTACGCGTTTTCAAAGGAGGCTCTTGGAGAGACCGTGCCTACTGGCTCGATCCCGCACAACGCAGGTATCTGCCACAGTACATGGCTACCGATTACATCGGTTTCCGATGCGCCATGTCGAGGGTAGGTTCAAAGTCCAAGACCAAGAACAAAACCCCAAGAGGCAAAAAAGCCAAATAAGGGCACTTCATGATATTTGAAAAAAGTCCCGGGCAGGAAGCTATCCTACTCGGGACTTTTTATATTTTTGGACCATGACAATAGAAGCGCTCCACCAACTATTTCTGAAGTTTGGGAAAATTACCACGGATACCCGAAAAATAGAGGAAAACAGTATCTTTTTTGCATTGAAGGGTGCCAATTTCAATGGCAATGCCTTTGCCCATGAAGCCCTGGAAAAAGGAGCGGCCTACGTCGTTGTGGACGAGCCTGGATACGAAACCTCCAACCGTACGATTCGGGTCGACAACGCGCTGGAATGTCTCCAAAAACTGGCGACATTCCATAGAAGCTATTGCCATGCACAAGTCGTAGCCCTTACGGGGAGCAATGGAAAAACCACCACCAAAGAGTTGATCCATGCCGTCTTGGCATCAAAATATAGGACCATCGCGACCCAGGGCAACCTCAACAACCACATCGGGGTGGCGCTTACCCTATTGCGCATTGAGGATGACACCGAAATGGCAGTGGTGGAAATGGGGGCAAACCATCAAAAAGAAATTGAATTTTTATGCAAGATCGCACAGCCCGATTTTGGTTATATCACCAATTTTGGGAAAGCGCATTTAGAAGGTTTTGGAGGTGTCGAAGGAGTAATCAAGGGAAAAAGTGAATTGTTCGAATATCTGACAGCTCATGACAAGACGGTTTTTATGAACGCCGACGATTCCATTCAACTCCAAAAATTAAGTGAATATATACACAAAGTGGGATTTAGTGGCCAAAATCCGCAGTACTATCAAATCAAATTTTTAGGCGCGCGTCCCTTCGTTCAGCTAGAAGTAGAGGGAATGGTGATCCAAACCCAACTGATGGGCCAATATAATTTCAGCAATTGCTGTGCCGCAATATTGATGGGGAAATATTTCGAAGTACCCCTGCAGGCCATCAAAAAGGCATTGGAACAATATGAACCCAAGAACAACCGTTCACAGATCATCTCCAAAAATGGCCATCACATCGTTCTAGATGCCTATAATGCCAACCCGACCAGTATGAACGCCGCGCTTGATAGTTTTGAGAATCTGGAGGCGGCTCATAAAATGGTCATTTTGGGCGATATGTTCGAATTGGGGGAAAGTGCAAAAAAAGAGCACCAAGAAATAGCCGACAGGGTGGCCCAAATCCATTTTCATAAATCCTATTTGGTGGGGGAGAATTTTTATGCCTCCGATTCAGAACTCCCTAAGTTTAGGGATTTTGATGCCCTTGCGGCCCATTTGCGCAAATACCCTTTGGAAAAAGGCGCGGTGTTGATCAAAGGTTCAAGGGGGATGGCCCTGGAGCGGGTGTTGGAATATTTATAGGTCCTTTCCAGCATGAAAACCTTCCATTTTGGGATGCTTTAATACCAATACAGGCAAAAATGTCTTTTGGTCGACAAACTCCCGTTTACCTTAACGTTCAAAAGTACTAAATGATTGTGGGTAGGGAGCAGCTATTTAACCTAAAAAAATACGCTTTTGATGGAATTCCTTTAGGACCGTAACGACCATGGCCCCAAATGGGATGGGGAACTTATGGGAAGATTGAAAAGTGGGACATACTGGGTTCGAACCAGTGACCTCTGCCCTGTCAAGGCAGCGCTCTAAACCAGCTGAGCTAATGTCCCAAAACAGAAGGCAAAGGTAAAACATATTTTCGATTACAAAAATTCGGTACGCCAGTATTATTGCCAGGGGGGCAAGCCAATAGATTCCCGACGATGGCATTCATGTCGGCTGTGATATAAACTGTTTCTTTTAAACACCATGGCCAAATCATTTTCAAAAAAAATGCGACATATGTCAAAAAAATGTAATTTTAAGGATTGCTCTAATCAATTCGATAAAAAGGAACGAGAATAGTCCGTTTCCTTTTTTAACTGCCTAACGAAAGTAATCTCTTGGCCATTCGCTACTTTTTAGAGGTGGATTGTGCAGATTTAACGGATATCTTTCGATTGTTGGGGCCTAAGCATCACGGAGTACCCGATACATAAAATAGAACCGAAATACAAATGGAGTCAAAACATAGTTCGCGCAGAACCTTTATCAAAAAAACGGCCTTGGCAACCGGTGCCGGCATGATTGCCCCGGCCTTTACTTTCGGTATTTCACATTCGAACAAGCACCAAGAAATCGTGGGACATGGCGGCTTTACCTATAGGGTCGATAAGGAATGGGGGGTTCAGGATCCATCGAAGATACCTGTGAACGATTGCCATGAAATGGTGCTCGACAGCAAGGGAAGGATTTTTATGACCACCACTGGGGAAAACAACAATAATATAATCATATATGACCGGATGGGCAAAGTCCTCGATTCCTGGGGAACGGAATTTCCAGGAGCGCATGGACTCTCGATTGCCGGTGAAGGCGATGACCAATTTCTTTTCATCACCGATCCCGAAACCCACAAAGTGTTCAAGACGACATTGGATGGCCGTATTTTAATGGCTTTTGAAAGGCCAAGGGAAGTATCGGGCTACACGAGCGATGATCAATACAAACCCACCGAAACCGCCGTTATGCCCAATGGGGACATTTATATCGCGGATGGTTATGGGGAAAATTACATCATTCAATACAATTCCCAAGGGGAATACATCCGCCATTTCGGTGGAAAAGGTGAAGGGGAATCTGAATTTAGCTGTTGCCATGGCATTACTCTGGATACCAGGGACCCGGCCCGTCCTACGCTGTTGATCACCTCAAGGGCAAAACAGCAATTCAAACGTTTTACCTTGGATGGCCGGCATTTGGAAACGATTTCGCTTCCGGGATGCTCCGTGTGCCGACCGGTAATCAATGGTGAAAATATTTATTTTGCGGTAATCGTCACCAAAACCTGGGATGCCTATGACGGGATGTTGGCAGTATTGGACAAAGACAATAAAGTGGTTTCCCTCCCGGGCGGTAGTGCCCCACAATATCAAGATGACGTATTATTGGCACCGGTATACGATGGGCGTACTTTTCGAAACCCACATGACGTATTGATCGATGATGACGGCAATCTTTATATCCCGCAATGGGCATCGGGGAAGACCTATCCGATCAAGTTGAGCAGGACCTAAGGTTGACCATGGGCCAGTCCCTGTTTTAAAATGTTGGCGTTGTACACGCCGTTTATACCACTGTCGATTTCCCTTTGGACATGCTTTTTTGAACCGAATCAAGTAATCATCCTTTTTAAATCGTCCAAGGTATTGGCCTCGGTAATCTTTTTGTCCTTTCGCCATCTCAGAATCCTAGGGAACCGTGTGGCCACCCCGCTTTTATGCCTTTTTGACAATGAAATGCCCTCAAAGGCGATTTCGAACACCAATTCCGGGACGACACTTCGCACGGGCCCAAATCTTTCCACCGTATGGGCCTTGATAAATTTATCGACCTCCCTGAACTCCACATCTGTCAAACCGGAATAAGCCTTGGCGAAGGTTACCAATTGGGGGTCGCCTGCGGCATCCTTGTCCCAGAGCGCGAAGGTATAATCGGTAAACAAGTTACTGCGGCGCCCATGGCCTCGCATCGCGTAGGTAAGCACGGCATCAATGGTAAGGGGGTCTACCTTCCATTTCCACCAGTCGCCTTTTTTCCGCCCCACCAAGTAAGGGGAATTGTTTCGTTTCAACATCAAACCTTCGCTTCGTACTTCCCTGGATCGAAATCTTTCGGCCACGGCATCTTCCCAGTTCGTGAGGGTCAAGGTTTCCGACAAGTGCAACACGCTTTGTTTTAAATCGATTTCGCGATACAATTGCTCCAAGATGGCCCTACGATCTTTAAATGGCCGTTCCCTTATATCGGCATGCTGCCATTCGAGGAGGTCATAAGCTTTGAGGATGATGGGCGTTTTGGCCAACAGGGCCTTGGAAACATTTTTTCTGCCTATACGGGTCTGCAGTGCATTGAAACTTTCAATGTTTCCATTTTTGAAGGGAAGGAGTTCGCCGTCCAAAACAGTGCCATTGGGAATAATGCCTACCAATTTGGAAAGCTCGGGATATTTGTCGGTGACCAACTCCTCCCCCCTGCTCCAAACAAAATGCGCATTGTTCCTGAAGATCACCTGAGCGCGAATACCGTCCCATTTGTGTTCGGCAGACCAATCTCGCACATCGCCCAATGCTTCAACACTGCCCTCGAGGGCATAGACCAAGTAAAATGGATAGGGTTTTGACAAGTAGTCAACCGGGTTCATTTTAAGGACCAGATCCTTATAGGTGGTCTTTGTCGGGTTCCATGCGCCCATCAGTTTATACGCTAGGATATCTTCATCGATGCCGCTAGCCTTTGCCAAGGCCCTGGTCATCAATTTCTGGCTGATGCCAATCCTGAATCCCCCTGTCATCAATTTGTTGAATACGAACCTTTCATAGTAATTAAGGCTTCTCCAACTATTGTACAAGTATTGCTTTTTCGCATCCTCATTTTTTGTTTTCAGGTCGATCAGTTCTTCCAAAAACTGCGATAATGATTTATCGGATGCTTCCGCTCCGTCGGGAATGATCAAGGCTATGGTTTCGGCCAAATCCCCGACGATATGGTACGATTCCTCAAAAAGCCAAGAAGGTATTTCAGCCAATTCAGTGGCCCATTCCCGAAGCAGGGTGGTATTTACCGGCCTGGGCGGTCGGCGATGCGATAAAATGGCAATGGTCCATAACTTGTCTTGATCATCGGCACTCATAAAATAGTTGGCCAACGCTTCTACTTTCAAGTTGGTTTTATTGGTACTGTCGAGCAGCTTCACAAGTAGGGCAAACTGCTTCATCCGGCGGAGTCCAATTCATTAGCGGGCTCCATTTCGGCCATTTCCCCTTCATATTGCGTTTTTTCGGTTCGGGCATCATAACCGATTTCCCTCAGATAGCGTGAAAAAATTTCGGTATAACCATGGGTACAGATCACCTTTTCTGCCCCGGTGGCCTTGACACTCTCCAAAAGCCCGTTCCAATCACAATGGTCTGAAAGCACAAACCCCTTATCAATCGCCCTGCGGCGCCTTGCACCCCTGAAGGTCATCCAACCACTTGCGGTAGCGGTCACAAAAGGAACCATTTTGCGGATCCAGGTACTCCCATGGGCCGAAGGCGGGGCCAGGACCATCGCACCTTTAAAAATTTCCTTGGGCGTATCGGCAGTTATCAAACGTGTTTCCGGAAAGGAAATCGTGGGTCGTAAAACATCGGTCATCTTTTCTATCGCGCCATGGGTAAGGATAGGCCCTATTTCGGGATTAAGATGTTTGAGCAACCTTTGCGCCTTCCCCAATGAATATCCGAACAATATGGAAGTATTTCCAGAGGCTTTGTTTTCGGCCCACCAAGTATTGATGTGGCGCATCACCTCCACTTGGGGGGTCCATTTGAAAGCGGGAAGGCCGAAGGTGCATTCGGTGATAAAGGTGTGGCAGCTGATGGGTTCGTAAGGCGCTGCCACACCATCATTCTCCGTTTTATAATCCCCGGAAAATACCCAAACTTCCCCTTGACAGGCCACCCGAACCTGCGAGGCGCCCACGATATGTCCGGCTGGATGAAGGGAGAAGGTCACCCCGTTGACCTGAAAGGTTTCGCCCCAAGCCTTCCCGCTTACCTCGATGGGGCCCAAACGATGCCTCAGAATACCGACATTGGTGTGATGGGTGATATAGCGCTGATGGCCCCACCTTGCATGGTCTGCATGGCCATGGGTGATGATCGCTTTGTCGACCGGCTTCCATGGATCCAGATAAACGTCGGCCTTCGGGCAATAGATTCCGTTTTCATTGAACAACAACAAAGGCGTTTTCATGAACTCAATCCTTTGGGAAGAAAGTTATCCAATATTTCCGACGGGCCCAAGGATTTTGATGGGGATCATGCACTAGTTAAGGTTTAAAAACAAAATTGCAGGTACCATAACACTATCTAATGAAGCAAATGAAATCAAAACCCCGTCATCGGGCCATTATTGTATCCATTGATTTGTAGTATCGACAGTCTTCAAGCTGTTCCGTCCTCAGATCCCATGAAAATGGCACCCCTTATATTTATGTTATTTCATATTTCCACTTTCTGTATCTTGGCCATGATATGGAGACGATCTTAATCCTGATTTATTCCTTGGTCACGCTCTGGGCACTGTTCAGTATTATCATGCACGGGAGCAGGCCGAGCCACTCTTTGAGCTGGGTTTTTACCGTCCTGGTTTTTCCGTTTTTAGGACCGATATTATATTACCTCTTCGGTGTCAACAGACGGAAATTCAAGTTTCACAAACTCAGGGGCAACCTCAAAAGAAAGTTATACGATGCGACCTATCCCGAGTCACAGGTAAAAAATATAAACACGGGTTTTTATCCAAAAAGGGGGGTTAAACTGGCCACCTTGATCAAAAACAGCGCCCATATGTACCCTTATTTCGGGAACCGGGTTACCGTGCTAAACACGGGCAAGGCAACATTTGAGCATATTTTTGAGGCGATCAAAGGGGCGAAAAAGTTCATCCATGTGCAGTATTATATTTTCGAGGAGGGCGAATTGCAGGACCGGTTTTATGAGCTGTTCAAAGCAAAGGTAAAGGAGGGGGTAGAAATAAGGCTGATATACGATTCTTTGGGCAGTCATTCGTTTCGGGGAAAAATAAAAAAAAGGTTTAGACAAATCGGCGTACAGACCTTTCCCATGATGCCCCTGCGGATCGGCACCTTCATGTATACCTTGAATTACCGGAACCATCGCAAGATCGTAGTGGTCGATGGCAAGATAGGGTTTATCGGAGGGGTGAATGTTTCAGACAAGTACGTTAAACCGATTTCCAAGCTCGGACTGTGGGCAGATCTGCATTTGGAACTCCAGGGGCCCGTGGTGAGCAGTCTGCACCGGATTTTTATCAAGGATTACTATTTTGCCAGTAAAAAATCGGTACTGTTGCGCCCCAAATACCTTCCCGAACTTCCCGAAATGGGCACTTCCATCGTTCAAATGGTCGCAAGTGGCCCCGACTCCCGAGAGCCTACCATTTTACAGCAATATGTGGGGATGATCAACTTGGCAAAAAAACGTATCTGCATCGCAAATCCTTATTTCATTCCGGGCAATACGTTGCTAGAGGCCATAGAAATTGCTGCGCTTAGCGGCATTGAAGTGGTACTTTTGGTGCCTGAAAAATCAGACTCTTTGTTGGCCAAATATAGCATGTACGGGGCGTTCGAAAAACTTTTGTCGGTTGGGGTGAAAATATATCTGCGCGACGATTTTTCACACAGCAAGGTCATTATGATCGATGATCAAATCGTTTCCGTGGGCACCGGCAATTTTGACTACAGAAGTTTTGAACACAATTTTGAATGCAACGCGATCATATATGATCTACAGGTGGCAAAAGTCATCAAAAAGGAATTCATCAAGGAATGCGATGAGGCCATCAAACTGGAATACGAAACATTCAAGAAGCGGTCCTATGGGGATAAATTCCTGGAAGGATTGGCTAAATTTTTGAGTCCCCTTTTATAGTTGCCTGGCCGACCCACGCTCAGAGGGGGTCAAGTCAACCCGATGTAAAGATCCAAAACAAACAATCCGTTCCAAAGTGCGGTGCGCAGCCAATTGCGGTTTACCAAGCTCTGCAGCATGGGCCTATCGACGATCCCGGAGGCAATTTTATGGTGTATGGGAACGAATTGGGCGAAGGTCGAGACCCATACCGCGATGATCAGCGATAGTCGAAATACTTCCACTGTGCCCAACACTTGGGCAATTTGGATCAGGGCCAATATGGCTTGCCCGACCATTAACGGCACCACCACGACCGCAAGGCGTTTGGTATAGGTATGGTGCCAATGGATAAGGTCTTTTACCTGAAAATGAAGAAAACTTGGGTAAATGACCAATTGTACCAACCAGATGAGCACCACAAGTCCAAAATCGATCGGCAAAATCAAATCATCTATTTCCATTTACGGTTCATTATTTCAAATTATCCAGAAAGGCATTTGCTGCGGTCAAATGTCCTTCACGTTTTTCTTTGGGCATCTTATCAAACATTTTCACCAACATCCCCATTCTTGGATTTTGCGTGAAAAAATCCCGTTGAAGGTGCATGAACCGCCAAAATAGGCCATCCCAAGTAACTTGCCAGTCACCTTTTTTATAATCGCCCATTTTCATCAGGTAATTGCTCCCGCTGATATAAGGTTTGGTCGACATCAATCCCCCATCGGCAAATTGGCTCATCCCATAAACGTTGGGCACCATCACCCAGTCATAGGCATCGATGAAGAGTTCCATGAACCATTGATATACTGCATCGGGATCGAACTCGCAAAGGAGCATGAAGTTGCCGAGTACCATGAGCCTTTCGATGTGGTGACAATAGCCTGTTTTCAATACTTTCTTTATGGTTTGGTCTATCGGGTCGATCCCTGTAGTGCCGTTATAGAACGACATTGGTATTTTTCGATCGAAGCCCCAAAAATGTTTGAGCCGTTCTTCCCTACCCTTGCTTTCATAAACACCCCGCATAAATTCGCGCCACCCGATGATCTGTCTTATAAAACCCTCGATGGAATTGATGGGCACATCATATTCCCCTGCATATGCAAGGCTCGATTGTACAATCTCAGCAGGGGTGATCAAACCCACATTGAGCATGGGGGTCAATACGGAATGGTTCAAAATGGTGGCGTCGGCCACGATAGCGTCTTCATAATCCCCGAAACCGTAAAAACGCGTGCGTAAAAATCGCTCGAGCCATAGGGCAGTCGAACCATAATTGATGGGATACAAAGGCTGTTGGCCAAGTTCCCCTTGGTTGCTTGAAAAATATTTCCCCACATAGTCCAAGGCTTCCGCATAATGTGGATCAAAATCGGGATATTCCACCGGGGGCGGCTGTTTGTTTGCCGGATACTTCTTTCGGTTCTCGCTGTCAAAGGTCCATTTGCCCCCCACGGGATTTTGGTCTTCATCGACCAAGATTTTTCTTTTTTTGCGCTCTTGGGTATAAAAACTGGTTTGATGGTATTTTTTCTTTTCGGGCTTAAAAAATACCGACAACTCTTTTTTGGTGTTCAGGAACATGGGTGAATCATAGGAAACCGTTTCGATCCCGACGGTTCGGCTTCCCTCCAGGATTCTTTTTAGCAACCAATCGTCAACCGGGTCGACATAGTGCAGTTCGCCGACCCCAAGGTCATTGAAATGCGGAATCAATATCCTGATGTCTGACAGCTCGGACTGGGAATCGATATAGAAAACGTCATGGCCCTGTTCGATTAAATGTGCCTCGAAGCTTTTCATGGAGGCCCTGTGAAAGGCGATTTTCATTTTGTGGAAAGCATATTGTCTAAAAAACAAATACTCTTCCACAAGATAGATGGGAGTTCCCTTATCCAATAGGGGATGTCGCTTGAAAAGCTGGTGGGGAAAAATAAGATTTACCCGTTTTGTTTCTGTTTGTTCCTTCGGCATTTTTCACTGCAATATTTTACCTGCTCCCAATCCTTTTCCCATTTCTTCCGCCATAAAAAAGGCCTTTGGCAAACAAGACAAAGCTTTTTGGGCAAGTGTTGTTTCTTCAAGGGTTCAAAACTTGATTTTGGACAAGTCTTCCGCACGGGCGTATGGAAACCAATCCAATTTTTTTAACCCGTAGTAGGTATTCAAACCTGATACCCCAACCCCATCGAGGGCCATGAGATCGATTTCTCCCTGCGAATCGATTGCCGCGTCTGACATGATCAAATGCCGTATTTCACCGATTACCAGTGAGGTGCCATTTCTGGGAATGGGAATCGCTTCCAGGAAATGCATGCCCATCTTTAACTGGCTCTCCTTAACGAAAGGGGCCTTGAACGAGGGCAGGAATTCGGCCTGCAGCTGACAAGATTCAAATTCCGATCGGTTCCGCTCCAACTTGACCGAGGTATAGTGGGCCCGCTTCGTAAAAGATCGATGCACATGGTTGATGGTATATTGGTGGTTCTGCAATATGTTTTCATAGGTATGGCGGGGGACCTCCCCAACAGGGCGTAGAATAAAACCCAGCAGGGCCGGATCGCTCCCAAGGTGCATCACCGAACTGAACATGGCGAGATTGGGCACGCCTTCTTCTGAAACGGTACCGATGAGGTTGGCCGGTTTTATACCGCTCACCGCATTGATCAGCTTTAACCGATCTTTCGAATGCATAGCTGCGATATCTTCCTTTGTATAGTGCATACTGTTAAAATATTTGGGGAGTGCCATTCTTCATTTCCTTTTTGCACTTCTTCCAAAATGCAAAAAAAGAGGGGTAGTAGCCTTTAACCTGGAACATCCAATCCCTGGGTTCTTCGATTCCTTGATAATGCCGGTTCAAGGGGTGTTCTTTGTAGAATACCTTACCTAGGGCATAATCCTTCTGGAGGGAATCAAAACTCCCCACATAAATTTGGGCATCGGAGATGTTTTTTGAAAGATCCAACATGAAGTCGATGCTTTTTTTGGATACCGGATATTTCTGGAAATGGGAAGGTTCGAGCAAAATGACCCGGTTGGCATCGATATTTTTCTTCCAAAGGGGATCGAGATTATAAAAATTATAGATCAATGTGGGGAGTCCTTCCTTAAATCGGATTGATTGATTCAAGGGCACTGGCGTTTCGAATTGGGGTTGAACAATAGGTGCTAGGGGTTTGGGAATCGGCAATCGGTCGAAGGTGCCGTAACCAACATCCAAAAAGGTTTCGGTTTGTCGGGTATGGCAATATTTGTTGATGTTTTCCTGATTTGCATGGTATTTTTTATGGCTATTGGCCCCAGCCACCCATTGCCAGCTCAGGGCATTGCTCGCCCAGTCGGCGTCGAGCAGGTGAAAATACATCCACTTGGCGGGAAGATACCAATGGCTTCTGCCAAGATTACAGACCATCGACGCCACATACATTCTCAAATGATTGTGCATATAACCGCTTTGATAAAGATCGGCGATGGCGCTATCTATCGCTTCTATTCCCGTGTTGCCCTCAAATATGGCCATGGGCATGCCTTTATTTTCGACGGGTTCCTGTGGGTGCTTTAAATCGGCATTTATCAAATCGCCTTTGCCGACCCAAACCTGCTGCCAGTAATCGCGCCATGCCAATTCCTGTGCGAATTTCTCCATTTTTGGAAACGGATGGCCTTTCTCGATCAAGGCTTGGAATACCAACTTTGTGGAAATAACCCCTCGCGAAATATAGGGGGACAAACGGGAAACAGAGCCATCGATATAGTTTCTGGACCGGGCATACCCTTCTGGATCGATCTGCCCGACGCGCTGTAGGATGTCATCGTACAATGTCGGGAACGGTACCATACCTTCCTTAACAGCGGTTGACATTATCTTTTGCTGATTTTGTTATTGGATATGGCCTTTTGGCGGGAACATTTAAAACGACCGATTTCCGGGTTTCTCTTTTTTAAGTGTTTATGGCTTACCCCACTGTTCACCCTTTTTCGCCAAGCTTTAAAACTCCTTTCCTTCAATTGGCTCCTCATGAGCCTTATGACATCGGGCTCGGAAAAACCGAACTGGTAAGCAATGGCTTCAAAAGGTGTCCGATCTTCCCATGCCATTTCAACGATACGGTCAAGTTCGCGTTCCGTCAAGCTATCGGCGCTTTTGTTGGCAATGTCATTTGATATCAAGCCTTGGTACGAAGATTTGGGGAGCATATCGCTATTCGCTCATTTCGGGCATGCGCCCTTTCAAACGTTTGTCCACTTTTCGTTTGATCACGGTCAGACGTTTCATGGTCTCCATGATTTCGGGTTCCTTTGTTTTCTTATAAACTTCATTCAATTCCAGGATGAGGGCCTTGGCCAGTCGCGATGCGGAAACCCTATCGCTGGTAGTCATCCCAGACATTTTTCGCCCTTCAAATTCCAGAACGCGATCCGATAAATCATTACTTATTTGCATGATCGTGCGCATTAAATTCTCAATATAAACCTATTCTCCCCAATCAACCCTGAAGCTTATCGATTTCTTGCATCACCTGTTCCGCCTCAGCGATTTTGTCATCGCTCTGCTTCCTATTGGTGGTCGATAATCGATGGGCTTCGGCCATTAACTTTTGATATTGCTCTTGGAGCTTTTCCTTTTGTGATTTCTTTTTAAATATTCCAAACATATTATTTAGGGGCTTAAGTTGACTTTCTTCCTCTAGGCTCCCTCAAAAATAATAAATGTTTAACGTTTAACAGCATGGCTTAAACACAATAACAATACTTTAACGTGCAGCGGGTTAGGCAACCCATGCACAGATCGCATTATTATAATCTGAACAGCTTTCAATTACTTTATCTACACCAATGACGGTTTCCATGAAATAGATCCTATTTGTCGTAAAATAACCCATGAGTTTACATCTTCTTTATCGAGCCGCCAAAAGTTTCGTTCCGTTCAATTTGTTTGGGATTTCCAAAAACCTCGATAAATCCGCCTGCGGTAACATTGGCTTCAACATATTCGGAAGCACTTATCGCAGCCTTTCCACCTGCAAAGACCGTTACATCGGTTTGTTCGGTCTTTAGATTTTTTCCTAGATATTCCCCACCGGTCCTTACCGTGACGTCCTGATCGCCCACCGTGCCCGACACCTCGATCATCCCTCCGGTTACCGCTTTTGCGTTCAAATTACGCGACTGCACTTTGACCTTTACTTTACCGCCCTCCTGTGCCCTTAATGAAAGTGCATTTGCTTTTAGATCATCATTTCCAACAATCTTTGCCCCTTCATTGGCATCGACCAATATCAAATCTTCAGTATGGTACAGTGTTACATAGGTGTTTTTACCTTTTAGGCTATTATCGATTTCCATTCTGATTTTCAACAGGCCATGGTCATTCACTATCTTCACTTCACTGCGATGGTCACCGCTTACGACAGCCTGGTTTTTTGAAGATTTTTCCAAGGTGATATTAAGCTGGTCGTAGCCCTTTAATTCGCTGAACATAGCCAGATCGATCTCGGTATTCTGTGCGTTTGTCGATGCGATTAGCGCCAAGGTCGATATGATAAATGCCTTAATTTTCATTTTCAATATATTTTAAACTGCCGTGATGCACAGATTTCCAATAATACGATATGATTTTTAGACGGGCATCAATTTTTGTTTAAGCTTAACAATTGGGCATTGTCGGCAATGTAAAGTGTCACAGCTGTGGTCGAGATAGTAACGATCCAGGGTCTTTGAATTTTAAGGATGTAGAAATAGCACATGGCAAAAAAAATCATCGCGGCCGGATGATTTTTGTGGGCAAGTGGAACCATATAAAAAGAAATCCAATCTATTTGTTTAGGTTGGAATTTTTGGTTTAAAGTGCTGATTTACAGCATGAAATTATATTATACGCACTGACTATAATTTCCTTCTATAAGTCAGCTTGTCAACTAAAATAATTGATGCATGGGTGTTCCAATGGATATTTCAACTTTTTCACATACAAGAGAGTATCGAAACCTTCAATTTTGGTTTCGGGCAAGGGATGAAGACAAACCCCACTGATCTGAAGGGTTTCTTCAAGGCCCATATGCATCTAGTTCTCCACGCTATCAATAGATTTATAAACGCCCTTGCCTTCAACCACAATGCTTCTTGGCCCATCGGGTACCGTAATCCTCGGTTCCATTCCTCCGTACCGGTAGCCCTGAAATAAAATGTTCCTGAAAGGGAAGCTATGCCGGTTACTGCAGTAACCCGTCCCCCTCGATAAGGGCCCACATAGCGATATTCCAGAGATGAAGAGTCCTGTGCTTACATAGATAAACCCGAGATAGGGAAAGGAAAAGGGTATATATCCTTTTAAAAATAGAAGAAATTTTACCTGGTTTTCCAAAGGTGGGAAGATCCGGAATGTTCTAAAAATTACCGGTATCATCTTTTAGAATGCGGCTCGCACTTAATGTTTAGTAGCTTTAGCTTACTTTTAATGGAGAAAGGAAGACCATATAATTTACAAAACAATTTAGTCTGATTATAGGTATTTTCTCTATAGATTTGCAAGTATCATGAATACTAACCAAAAAAAATTGGGTAAAATGAAAAAACTTATTACTCTTTTAACGGCAGTCGTTCTTTTTCTAGCCTTTTCAGCCAATACCTTTGCACAGGAAAATTATGGCGGAGTTTTGAATGCCTTTGTAAAATTTGGAGATAATTCGAGTATCTCAGCTAACTATGAATTCCAGGTAGCACCTAGTCTAACGGTTTCCCCTGAAGCCCGGATATGGTTTAGCGGGGACAATAACCTGGCTCTTGGAGGTAGGTTGGACTACTATTTCGACAGCCTTTTCGCCCTTAATGAGCCTTGGGATATTTGGGCTGGTGTAGATGCCGCTTTCATCTCGGGAGACGGAGATGATTTCGGTATAAATGCACATATAGGGGTAGAATACAAGATTACTGACTTAATAGGAATTATTGCAGAATTTGGAGGAGGAACCGTTACAACTGGTGGGATTGGTGTAGGTTTCCACTTCTAGGATTTTTAATAAAACACAGAAAAAAAGCCCCGTCAATTTTTGACGGGGCTTTTTTCTTCCCTTTATTGCTAAGGCTATCCCTGAAAACCATTTAAGGTTTTACTGATTATCTGGCTACTTAGAACTTGCATCTATGAAAGGCATACAATTCGGGAGCCATGAGCGAACGAGTATAGGGAGAAATCCAACACAGGCAACTAGGTTGGGTTTTTTTGTTTTTAGTCATATTCTATGGTAGTTAACCACATTATCTGCACTAGCTG
This sequence comes from uncultured Flavobacteriaceae bacterium, assembly GCA_963700435.1. Taxonomy (GTDB): domain Bacteria; phylum Bacteroidota; class Bacteroidia; order Flavobacteriales; family Flavobacteriaceae; genus Pelagihabitans. The sequence goes on along the minus strand of CAVOXM010000011.1, from coordinate 18,150 downwards.
CACTTTCCCACTTAAATGACAATTTGCCAAGTTATCATTCAAAAAAAAGGTTCCCATTTTTGAAACCAGAATTGTATGCCAATTGTTTAGCATTCAAATCAATTGGTCATGAATCTAAAATCAATCTCAATTAAAAAGGCAATCGTCCAATAAAGAGCCGATTTGCCTATGCCAAGAAAAGAATTTTCTACAGGGGAATGCAATTCAAAAGCCGCTTTGCCTATACAAACGTATTACACCATAAAGCTGAGGTCAAGCCTCAAACGGCAGCCTTCATAAATCTTATCACTTTCTGCGCTGACCCATATGACACTTCGGAAAATTCCTGAATATTGTTATTGAATTTTAAATACTTTTATCATATGAAAACGACAGCTTTAGTAATTAAAATTCTATTATTGTTTATAACATGCCACCTCGGGAATGCCCAAGAGGAATTTAAGCTATGGGAAGACGGCAAAAAACCTTTTTATAAGGATAACAATCTTATCGAGTTTGAAAAAGAGGTATGGGGTACAACAGCAGTTGGAAACATTACGGAACCTACCCTGACCATCTACAAGGCTGATGGGCAAAATACCGGTAAGGCGGTCGTCATAATTCCTGGCGGGGGATATGAATTGGTGGCCATGTACCATGAAGGTTATGAATTAGCAGAATTGCTTTCAAAAAATGGAATAACGGCGGCCGTTTTGAAATATAGAATACCGAATCCAAAATCTTCTAACGAGCCACATCTGGTGCCATTGACCGATGGGCGAAAAGCACTGGAAATGATGCATGAAAAAGCGGAAGCCTACGGTATAAATACCGATGAAATAGGCGTTATAGGCTTTTCTGCTGGCGGCCATTTGGCTGCAGTTCTGGGGCTTTGGGTAAGTGAAGAGGAGAATGGGAATCCAGACTTTACAGGCTTGATTTATGGGGTGACCAATTTAAGCGAGGGTAATAAAAGCTGGTTGGAAAGCAATCTATACCACAGAGAACTTACTGAGGAGGAAATTGCTAAAAATACATTATTGAATCTAGTTAATGAAGATACGCCTCAGGCATTTTTGGTACATGCGATCGATGACGATTCTTGTAGCCTTGATGAGAGCACTTTGTATATGCAAAAATTAGTGGAGCATCGGGTTTTGGTTGAAGCACATATTTTTCCCAAAGGAGGGCACGGTTTCGGAATCGGAAGAGCTTCCGATGGCACGAACCAATGGGTAACATTGTTCGTGAATTGGGTAAAGAACAGTCGGTTTTGATTAATTTAATGGAAAGTAAGTATTCGGTTATTCCATAATTCCCGGCCTTTTTAAATCTTCCTTTTGATTAGATCAATAAAAAAATGCTTGTCGGTCGCATTCAATCAATGATTAACAAATAACTCGGTTAACCCATGGTTCGAGCCGCAGACGCTCCCGATGTACATCGGGATGCGCTGAACCAACGACCGCAATGCAATATCAGGTACCTTCCTCGATCAGCCTTTCCACCAAAAGCCTGTTCTTCCACCTTTTCACCTGTCGTTCCCGCGCATAGGCGGCCGACTTTGTCGGAAAGACCTCTTGATATACCAGTTTCCAGTCCTTGGCCTTGCCCGTAAATCCGCCATGCTCGTAAAGGTGCTGACGAAGCCGGTTTTCGAGACTGTCGCAGCTGTGGCCGAGATAGTAACGATCCAGGGTCTTTGAATGGAGGATGTAGAAATGGCACATAACAAAAAAATCATCCGCCGGGGATGATTTTTGTGGGCAATGAGGGGCTCGAACCCCCGACCCTCCCGATGGACATCGGGATGCTCCGAACCAACGACCGCAATGCAATATCAGGTACCTTCCTCGATCAGCCTTTCCACCAAAAGCCTGTTCTTCCACCTTTTCACCTGTCGTTCCCGCGCATAGGCGGCCGACTTTGTCGGAAAGACCTCTTGATATACCAGTTTCCAGTCCTTGGCCTTGCCCGTAAATCCGCCATGCTCGTAAAGGTGCTGACGAAGCCGGTTTTCGAGACTGTCGCAGCTGTGGCCGAGATAGTAACGATCCAGGGTCTTTGAATGGAGGATGTAGAAATGGCACATAACAAAAAAATCATCCGCCGGGGATGATTTTTGTGGGCAATGAGGGGCTCGAACCCCCGACCCTCCCGATGGACATCGGGATGCTCCGAACCGACGACCGCAATGCAATATCAGGTACCTTCCTCGATCAGCCTTTCCACCAAAAGCCTGTTCTTCCACCTTTTCACCTGTCGTTCCCGCGCATAGGCGGCCGACTTTGTCGGAAAGACCTCTTGATATACCAGTTTCCAGTCCTTGGCCTTGCCCGTAAATCCGCCATGCTCGTAAAGGTGCTGACGAAGCCGGTTTTCGAGACTGTCGCAGCTGTGGCCGAGATAGTAACGATCCAGGGTCTTTGAATGGAGGATGTAGAAATGGCACATAACAAAAAAATCATCCGCCGGGGATGATTTTTGTGGGCAATGAGGGGCTCGAACCCCCGACCCTCCCGATGGACATCGGGATGCTCCGAACCGACGACCGCAATGCAATATCAGGTACCTTCCTCGATCAGCCTTTCCACCAAAAGCCTGTTCTTCCACCTTTTCACCTGTCGTTCCCGCGCATAGGCGGCCGACTTTGTCGGAAAGACCTCTTGATATACCAGTTTCCAGTCCTTGGCCTTGCCCGTAAATCCGCCATGCTCGTAAAGGTGCTGACGAAGCCGGTTTTCGAGACTGTCGCAGCTGTGGCCGAGATAGTAACGATCCAGGGTCTTTGAATGGAGGATGTAGAAATGGCACATAACAAAAAAATCATCCGCCGGGGATGATTTTTGTGGGCAATGAGGGGCTCGAACCCCCGACCCTCCCGATGGACATCGGGATGCTCCGAACCAACGACCGCAATGCAATATCAGGTACCTTCCTCGATCAGCCTTTCCACCAAAAGCCTGTTCTTCCACCTTTTCACCTGTCGTTCCCGCGCATAGGCGGCCGACTTTGTCGGAAAGACCTCTTGATATACCAGTTTCCAGTCCTTGGCCTTGCCCGTAAATCCGCCATGCTCGTAAAGGTGCTGACGAAGCCGGTTTTCGAGACTGTCGCAGCTGTGGCCGAGATAGTAACGATCCAGGGTCTTTGAATGGAGGATGTAGAAATGGCACATAACAAAAAAATCATCCGCCGGGGATGATTTTTGTGGGCAATGAGGGGCTCGAACCCCCGACCCCCTCGGTGTAAACGAGGTGCTCTGAACCAACTGAGCTAATTGCCCGTAATGGTGTGCAAATATAGAATACTTTTGGCTTTGCCAAAAGAAAAACGAACAAAAAATCAAACCACCTCGGCGACCACAAAATTGCTTCCCCCAACAAAAATAAAATCCTGCGCAGAGGCATTCCGTCTTGCCGCCCCCAAGGCTAGTCGCACACTTGAATAGGCCTTACCATGAAGCCCGTATGTCTCCGCATTTTGTTTTAATAGCTCCTCATCAAGTCCCCTTGCTATTTTGGGCCGGCAAAAATAATAAATCGCATTTTTGGGGAGCAATGGCATTACCCCATTCAATTTTTTTTCCTTCACAAAGCCTAAAACCAGGTGAAGGTGCTCGAACTTTTGTTGCAGCAACTGGTCGATGACCAAACGAAGGCCTTCAGCATTGTGGGCCGTGTCGCATACCACCGTGGGCCGTATTCCCAGTAACTGCCATCTGCCTTTGAGTCCGGTGTTTTTTACTACATTCCTCAATCCTTTTACGATATGTCGCTGCAGCACCTTGAAGCCTCTCAATTGTTGCAGGACCCCCAAAACGCCCCTCACATTTCTCGGTTGGTAGTTGCCCAGCAAGTCGGTTCGGTAGACCTTATGGGTCAATTGATCGGCAAATAATAATGGGGCGTGCCGATGGGATGCGATCGACATAAAAACATCTTTGGTCTCTGCCTGTGTTTCGCTCACCACTACGGGTATTGCTTCTTTGATGATACCTGCCTTTTCACGGGCGATCGCCTCCAAAGTTTCTCCTAATATGTCGGTATGGTCCAACCCAATATTGGTGATCAGCGACACTTCGGGGATAACGATATTGGTCGAGTCTAACCGCCCGCCCATTCCGACTTCTATGATCGCGATGTCCACTTTTTTCTTTGCGAAGTAATCGAATGCCATGCCGACGGTCATTTCAAAAAAGGATAAGTGGCCGGTTTCGAAATAGGCCTTGTGCCCTGTGATAAATTCGGTTACAAATTTCCGGTCGACCGGTTTCCCGTTGATACGGATCCGTTCACGGAAATCCTTAAGATGGGGGGAGGTATATAATCCTACATTGTATCCGGCTTCCTGAAGTATGGAGGCCAACATATGGCTGCATGAGCCTTTGCCATTGGTGCCCGCGATATGGATGCTCTTGAATTGTCGTTCGGGATGTTGAAGGTGTGCGGCGAGGCGTTGAATATTGTCGAGCTTGGCGGTATAGGCCGATTTCCCGCTTTTTTGGTACATGGGGAGTCGGGCATACATCCAGGACAGCGTTTCCTTGTAGGTCACTTACTCGCCCAATTTAAAATTGACCACCACAAAACCGACTTGCTGGCTTGGCGCATTCGAATCGAGGTTCCATTGGTGCATAAAGGCCGTCTTTTTCGCGGGTTCCAACAAGCAAGCGGCAGTGTTGGTCGTACCTTTAACCCCTGGGGTGGCACTGATTACCCGTCCATTTCTATCGACCACGATCTGCACCACGACCCGTCCTTCCTCGTTGCATTCCTGGGGCACCTTGCCTTTATTGACCAAAGTTCTGCCGTTGAGGCCGTAACCACCGGGTCCACTTCCGGAACCCGGACTGCCATAATAACTCGTCGCGTAGGGATCGCCATCGGGTTGTCCCTTGTCGCCCGCTTTGGTGTCGTTCCCTTCCGATCCCGAAGCGGTACCGTCAGACTTGTTGAGGCCACCCATCAGGGCATCGAGTTCCCTTTTTTTGGCTTCCTGGGCCTGCTTGGCCTTTTCGGCGGCAAGTGCCTTTTCCCTGGCCACGCGGTCTGCTTCTGCCTTTGCTTTCTGTGCTGCGGCTTCGGCCTTCCTTTTGGTTTCCTGCTGTTGTTTTATCCTAATCGATTCTTCACTTTCCTGGGTCAGTACTTTTTCCGCGGGCGCCTCTTTGGCCATCTCTTTTTCGGCAACCTCTTCCTGCACTTCTTCCACCAACTTCTCTTGAACCGTAGGTTCTACCGGTGGGGTGTTCAAGGGTTCCGATTTTATTTTCTCTTTGGGCTGAACGGGTCCGCTACCAAAGTCCGTGGTCCCGAAATTGACGGAGATACCGTTCTCGATGGGCGGATCCATATAGCTCAGGCCAATATAAAACAGCAAGAGCAGCAGCACGCTCAAAAGCAAGGTTGTGAGCGTGAAGGATTGTTTTTTGTGTCTCGTATCTAGTAACGACATCAATTGGGTCGCACGGCCAAAATAACCTTATAGTTGTTCCTATTGGCGATATCCATCACGTTGACCGCCTCTCTGATGGCAACGCTTTCTTCCGCCCTTAGGATGATAGTGGGTTTTTCCTGGCCTTCAAGTGCCTTTTTTAATTCAATTTCAATATATTCTCCGTTGATCTTCTGGTTGTTCACGTAGTACTGCAGGTTTTGATCGATGCTCACCGAAACGTTTTGGGTATTGGTCGATTTCCCTTTTGCCTTTGGTAATAGAAGATCCAATGCATTTGGGGAATTCGCGGTAAGCATGAAAAATATCAGCAGCAAAAAAACGATGTCCGTCATCGACGCCATGCTAAAATCAGGACTGACCTTATTTCTTCCTTTTAATTTCACGATTTTTCATTTTGATGTTCTTTGTACGCCTTGCCGTCCTAAGTTTTGTTCAGAACCCGGATTGGGAACCACCACCCTTATTCCTACAGGGGCTCGTTCAGCAGGTCGAGGAATTCGACGGCATTGGCTTCCATGGCGTGCACGACCTTATCGGTTCGGTTCACCAAATGGTTGTAGCCAATGTATGCGATGATGCCCACGATAAGGCCTGCAACGGTAGTGGTCATCGCGGTATAGATTCCCGATGCCAGTGAACCCATTTCGGCCTGACCGCCACTACTGGCCATTTCATGGAACGCCAAAATCATACCAATCACGGTTCCCAAGAAGCCGATCATTGGAGCCGCACCGGCCACCGTGGCCAATATGGTAACATTCTTCTCCAATTTATAAACCTCCAAAGTACCGGCATTTTCAATGGCCGTGTTGATATCGTCCAAGGGTTTGCCAATCCTGGAAATGCCCTTCTCGGTCAAACGGGCCACGGGCGAATCGTTCTGGGCACAAAGTATCTTGGCGGCATCCAATTTACCGCTGGATACATAATCCCTGATCTGGTTCATAAAATTTTTATCGATTTGGGAAGCTGCTTTGATCGCCAGGATCCTTTCGAAATAAATGTAAAGGGCAACGCCCAACATAACGAAAAGCACGGAGATGATGATGATACTACCGGCACCCCCATTGAAGATCAGATCGATGACCGATAGGGTTTTCTCCTCGGATACAACCAAGCCCGTTTCCGGGTCTTGGGCAAGGTTTTGAAACAATAACATATAGGTTCTAGTGTTAATTTGCCTTAATAACGGTATTATGTCGATTAAATTATACGTTCAGTACAAAATTTCGCAATACAATAAAGGCAGCGGCTCCGGCCAAAAATCCTATGAGGGCCAACAGCGATATTTTCTTCAAATACCAGAAAAAATCAATCTTCTCCATACCCATTGCCACCACGCCTGCGGCAGACCCGATAATGAGCATACTGCCCCCGGTTCCGGCTGAATATGCGATGAAGTGCCATGCGGGTTCATCAACTCCAATTTGAAACATTCCGATACTGGCAGCGACCAGAGGTACATTGTCGATAACCGCCGATCCGACCCCCAAGATCAAGACCACAAGATCCGAGATTTTGGTCGAATTCAATTCGGTACCCATACCCGGAACCGTTTCATTCAAGGTTTCGGCGAAGTGGAACAACATCCCCAACGATTCCAAGGCGGCGACCGCCAATAATATACCCAGGAAAAACAAAATACTGGGCAGCTCTATCTTTGAAAGCGAACGGTGTACGGGACTATGGTGGGGCCCACCATGTGCCGCTTCTTCCCCACCCAATTCGGTAATACTGAACTTTCTAAAACTATAGATTTCGGCGAATGCCGCCACAACCGCCAAAGACAGCATCATGCCCATATAGGGGGGCAAATGGGTCAAGGTTTTAAAAACGGGCACAAAAATGATCATCCCAAGTCCGAGATAAAACATGGTCGATCCATACTTGGAAACCGCCATTTCGTTTTCCTCAGTCTCCATGGCAATATTCCCCTTGAATATGGGCAGGCGTGAGGCGATAAATGTAGGTACCGCATAACAGACGATCGAAGGGATCAAGACATGTTCTATCAAAACGAGCGCCGTAACCTTGTTGGCAATCCAAAGCATGGTGGTGGTAACATCGCCTATGGGCGACCAGGCACCTCCCGCATTGGCGGCAACAATGATCAAACCGGCGAACCATAGGCGCAAGTCCCTGTCATTGATCAATTTCTGCAAGATGGTGATCAAAACAATAGTGGCGGTAAGGTTGTCGATAATGGCGGAAAGCACGAATGCCAATGAGGAAACGATCCAGAGCAATTTTTTCTTGCTCCTTGTTTTCACATAGCCCTTGATCGTCGCAAAACCGTTGAAATAATCAATGATCTCTACAATGGTCATTGCTCCCAAAAGAAAAACGAGGATTTCCGCGGTTTTCCCCATATGGTGCAACAAAATCCCCTCCAAACTGCCTTCTTCCAGTTCCAGCAGTTCCGTGTTCACTTCAAATACCGACATATTGTTGACGGCGATAATGGCCCAAAGAATGGCCATCATGCCCAGTGCCGGAATGAGCTTGTCGATTTTAAGGTTATGTTCAAGGGTGATGGCCAGATAGCCCACGATAAATACAATGATAACAATGGTCTCCATGCTTGGTTGGTTTAATTATACAAGTTGTTTCAAAGCGATTTCAAATCCTGTTTTACTCAAATTTATTTTGGCAGGATTTTGCCTAAAGATATTCAAAATTGCCTTTCCAATGGTATCGGATGCATCTTTAAATATCAATTCATCATCTATGCCCACTCTTTTTTCCATGAAATAGGCAAATACCCTTGCCATTCCGCAATTGCTCACAAAATCGGGTATCAGGCTTACCCTGCCATCGGTATATTCCATGATGGGCCCAAAAAATATAGCCTTGTCGGCAAAGGGTACGTTCGCACCGCAGGAGATCACTTCCAATCCGGTATCGATCATCTTCGTGATCTGTTCCTTGGTAATGAGCCTCGAGGCGGCGCAGGGCACAAAAATTTCAGTGGGCAACGTCCAAATGCGTTCGTTGATTTCAGCGAAGGGGATCATTTGATCGGCATCGGCCATCAGGCTGTTTCCCTTCTTGTTCAGGAAAAAGCGTTGAATTTCCTCATAGCTGAATCCTTCCTCCTTGATTACCCCACCGGCCCTATCGATGATTCCTACCACCTTCGCGCCCATTTGGGCAAGAAAATAGGCAGCGGCAGAGCCCACGTTGCCAAATCCCTGTATCACGGCCCTTTTGCCCATGACGTTTCCACCGTAGATGGCATAATAATGCTTAACGGCCTCGGCCACCCCATAGCCCGTTATCATATCGGCCACTGTATATTTTCTGGAAGCGTCAGGGGTGAATTTTCTGTTTTCAATCGCCTTGATCACCCCAAGCCGCAATTGTCCGATGCGGTTTATTTTGTCGGCTTCCGTTGGTCTGAAATGGCCATTGAACACCCCTTCCTGCGGATGCCAAACCCCGGCTTCCTCCGTGATGGGAATCACTTCGTGTATCTCGTCCACGTTGAGGTCCCCGCCGGTACCATAATAGCTCTTCAACAGTGGCGCCACCGCAGCATACCATCTTTCGAGCACGCCCCTTTTTCGCGGGTCGTTCGGATTGAAGTTGATGCCGGATTTTGCGCCGCCGATGGGCGGCCCGGAAACCGTAAATTTAACCTCCATGGTCTTGGCCAAGGAAAGCACCTCGTTCTGGTCGAGCCCTTCCCTCATCCTTGTACCTCCACCGGCCGCACCGCCCCGCAAGGAATTGATGACCGTCCAGCCTTCAGCATCGGTTTCCGGATCTTTCCAGTTAAAAACGATTTCGGGTTGTTTGTCTTCGAACGCCTTCAGTAAATCTTTCATTTCAAATGATCTTTAAAATTATGCGACCTTGCTTTGCCTCCTCTCGATGGGAAACTTCCATAATCAGTATTGAACCCAAGCTACTGCTGATCCATAATTTTTTGTTTAATCGATTTGAATGGGACAGAAAACAAATATAAAAAATTGAAATTGGATTTAAGGATTCCATTTCCCACAATGAAATTAAATATAAATAAAACTAAGCCCGATTACCCTTTCAATTATCGACAGACCCTTATCTTTGCAGCATCTCAAAAATACCGACAATATGGATTTTTCATTATCTGAAGAGCACTTGATGATACGGCAGGCAGCAAGGGATTTTGCCCAGAACGAATTGTTGCCCGGGGTAATCGAAAGGGACGAGGCCCAAAAATTTCCCGCAGCAGAGATCAAAAAACTCGGCGCATTGGGTTTTATGGGCATGATGGTGGCGCCAAAGTATGACGGCAGCGGTATGGACACCTTGTCGTACGTGATCGCCATGGAGGAACTCTCCAAAATCGACGCCTCCGCATCGGTGGTGGTTTCGGTGAACAACTCCCTGGTCTGTTGGGGCTTGGAAGCCTATGGCAGCGAAGCACAAAAAACGAAATACCTCGCTCCCCTGGCCACCGGGGACAAGATCGGCGCCTTCTGTTTGTCGGAACCCGAAGCGGGCAGCGATGCCACCTCACAAAAAACGACCGCACTGGACAAGGGGGACCATTATGTGCTCAATGGCACCAAAAATTGGATCACCAACGGGAATTCGGCATCGGTATATTTGGTCATGGCACAGACCCATAAAGAAAAAGGCCATAAAGGCATCAATGCGCTGATCGTCGAAAAAGGTTGGCCGGGCTTTGAAATCGGACCCAAGGAAAATAAGCTTGGCATCCGGGGCAGCGATACCCACTCCCTTATCTTCAACGATGTGAAAGTGCCCAAAGAAAACCGGATCGGGGAAGACGGTTTCGGATTTAAATTTGCGATGAAGACCCTCGCCGGCGGGCGCATCGGTATTGCCGCACAGGCCCTGGGCATTGCCGCTGGCGCCTATGAACTGGCTTTGAAATATTCCAAGGAACGCAAGGCCTTTGGCACCGAAATCATGAACCATCAGGCCATCGCCTTCAAATTGGCAGATATGCACGTACAAATAGAAGCGGCGCGCCATTTGGTGTATAAGGCGGCTTGGGACAAAGACCAAGGCAATAATTACGACCTATCCAGTGCCATGGCCAAGCTCTATGCTTCCCAAGTGGCCATGGATACCACGATCGAAGCGGTCCAGATCCACGGCGGAAATGGTTATGTAAAAGACTACCATGTGGAACGCCTGATGCGCGATGCAAAAATCACGCAGATCTACGAAGGGACTTCGGAAATACAAAAAATAGTCATCTCAAGAAGTATCCTGAACGCCTGAATCCTTGCCTAAATATTTAGTGGAAGACCATGTAATTGAACCAAAATCCAATTATCGGACCCACCCTTTGGGTCCCAAATACTGCTTCCCATCAAAATTGACATCCAGACACCCCTGCCGATCATAGGGTCATGATCGCATGAGGCTATAATTTTTATGCCTTATCCTGAAAAAGAAGGGGGTTCCCATATGAATAGGGGCGCTTTAGCTTCTTTCCACCCCTTAAAAGGATTAGAATGATCAGTTTTTAGTTTATTTTTATGGGAATGGCAATATATGGGTGTCAAAAATTCATATTTGAACATTTTTTAACGTTATATGCCAAACGTTGATTTTTTTATTGCTTTTAATCAAAATCACTGACTATAATTCAGATAAAACAATATTTTTGAAGAAATACGATAATTTATGCAATTGAGAAAACAAGGCTTGTACCTGCCCGAATTCGAGCACGACAACTGCGGCGCGGGCTTCATATGCAGCCTGAAAGGAAAGCGATCGAACGATATTATCCACAAGGCACTGGAGATTCTCGACAAATTGGAACACAGGGGCGCGGTGAGCGCCGATGGAAAAACCGGTGATGGGGCTGGCATTTTAATAGATATCCCCCACGATTTTTTCAAGGCCGAATGCAAGTTCGATCTGCCCGAACCTGGCGGGTATGCCGTGGGCAATGTATTCTTGCCACAGAAGGAAAACCAACGAAATTATTGTATTGCGCTTTTCGAAGAAAATATCAAAAAACAAGGGTTGCAATTATTGGGTTGGCGCAATGTTCCCGTAAACCGCTCCATTCCGGGCAGAATTGCCATGGAGACCGAGCCTTTCGTAAAACAGGTCTTTATCGCCAAGAACAATCCCGAACAGGATTTTTTTGAATTCAATTTAAAAATGTTCGTGGCAAGGAAGGTGACCGAACACGCCGTTCTGAATTCTAAATTATCGGAGCGCAAGTTCTTTTATGTGCCCAGCCTTTCCACAAAAATCATCATCTTCAAGGGGCTCTTGATGCCCAAGGACATCAGTTTATATTACAAGGATTTAATGGACCCCCGCGTGGTCACGCGTTTATCGTTGGTACACCAAAGGTTTTCGACCAATACCTTCCCAACCTGGGATTTGGCGCAGCCCTTTCGTTATATGTGCCATAATGGGGAAATCAACACCCTTCGGGGCAACGTATCGCGGATGCGTTCCCGTGAAGAATTGTTGAAAAGCGATTGGTTCGAGGAAGATATCAAAAATATCCTGCCGATCATCCTTCCCGGAAAGTCAGACTCCGCCACCATGGACATGGTCGTGGAACTACTATTGATGACAGGCCGTTCCCTTCCCGAAGTAATGATGATCCTGGTGCCCGAGGCCTGGGAGAAAAATCCCGGTATGTCCGAAGCCAAACGCGCCTTTTACGAATACCACTCCTGTATGATAGAGCCTTGGGACGGACCCGCTTCCATTCCCTTTACCGATGGGAACTATATCGGGGCCCTGCTCGATAGAAATGGCCTTAGACCATCGCGCTACTCCGTCACCAAAGACGATTATGTGATCATGTCCTCGGAAACCGGCGTGCTCGATATTGCCCCTGAAAATATAGCAATGCACGGAAGGTTGGAGCCGGGCAAAATGTTCTTGGTGGATATGGAAGCCGGACGCATCGTGAACGACGAGGAAATCAAGGAAGAAATCGCCCAAAGACACCCTTATAAAGAATGGTTAAAAAAGAACCTTGTCCATTTAAGGGACATCCCTTATAATGACTGTCCCCTTTTTCTAGGGGAGGCTTCATTGGAAAAAAGGAAGTCAGCATTCGGGTATACCCTGGAAGACATCAATACCATCGTCCTCCCCATGGGGAAGACGGGCAAAGAACCCATTGGGTCAATGGGCACCGATACGCCCATCGCCGTCTTGTCTGAACGGCCACAACTGATCTATAATTATTTTCAACAATTGTTCGCCCAGGTGACCAATCCGCCTTTAGACGGTATCCGGGAGGAAATGATCACCGATATCAGCCTTACACTGGGAAGTGACCACAACATCTTTGATTTCAGCGAACTGCATTGCAGAAAGTTGAAGATCCAAAATCCGGTCATCTCCAAGGAAGATCTAGACAAGATCAAGAACTACGATGTGAGCCCCAACTACAAAGTGGTTTCCATTCCTATTCTTTATCCGATCGAGAAAGGCCATAACGGATTGGAAGACGCTTTGGAATCAATTTTGAAACAAACCTCAAAGGCGATCGATCAAGGCACCAATATCCTGATTCTTTCCGATAGGAACGTAAACAAAAAAGAAGCCCCCATACCCGCTTTGTTGGCCTTGTCCTTTGTGAACAGTGGCCTTCAGCGTTTGGGAAAACGTTCCAAACTCAGTATCATCATCGAATCGGCGGAGCCAAGGGAGGTACACCATTTTGCCCTGCTCTTTGGTTTTGGAGCGAGTGCGATCAACCCTTACTTGGTCAATGAAATCATAGGCGAACAGATCGAAGAACACGACATCACCGAATTTACCTTCGATGAAGCCATCAAAAACTACAACAAGGCCATTGGCAAAGGCATCCTCAAGGTGATGAACAAGATCGGAATCTCCACCTTGAATTCATATAGGGGATCCCAACTCTTCGAATGCATCGGCATCAATACGGTAACGGTCGAAAAGTATTTCCCGAACACCCCGACCAGGATTCAGGGCATCGGGCTCTATGAGATCGAAAAGGAAATTGCGAAACGCCATCAAAATGCCTTCGGAAAAAAAGAGGTAGCGGCCAATCTCGACCTGGAAATCGGTGGGGAATACCGATGGAGAAGGGATGGCGAAAAGCATATGTTCAATCCGATCTCGATCGCAAAATTGCAAAAAGCCGTGCGCAACAATGAGCCCGACACCTATAAGGAATTTGCGGACATGGTGAATGAACAATCGAAAAACCTGATGACCATCAGGGGTTTGTTCGAATTTTCCAACTATGACCCGATTCCTTTGGAGGAAGTGGAACCTTGGACGGAAATCGTGAAACGGTTCAAGACCGGGGCCATGTCGTACGGTTCGATCAGCAAGGAAGCCCACGAAAATTTGGCCATTGCCATGAATCGTATTGGCGGAAAAAGCAATTCGGGCGAAGGCGGGGAAGACGCCGACCGTTTCTATAAAAATGCTACCGGGGATTGGCGCAATAGCGCCATAAAACAAGTGGCTTCCGGGCGTTTCGGGGTAACTTCCAACTATTTGACCAATGCGCAGGAAATCCAGATCAAAATGGCCCAAGGCGCCAAACCGGGTGAAGGCGGACAGTTGCCCGGCCCCAAGGTAAATCCGGCGATAGCCAAGACCAGGAACTCAACGCCCTATGTGGGATTGATTTCCCCGCCGCCACACCATGATATTTATTCCATAGAAGACCTTTCACAATTGATCTTCGATCTTAAATCGGCGAACAGAAAGGCCCGCATCAACGTGAAACTGGTTTCCGAGGTTGGGGTCGGTACTGTAGCTGCAGGGGTTTCCAAAGCCAAAGCGGATGTTATTCTGATATCCGGATTCGATGGAGGAACGGGCGCTTCTCCCTTAACCAGTCTAAAGCATGCGGGCCTTCCCTGGGAATTGGGTATTGCTGAGGCCCAACAGACCTTGGTGATGAACGATCTTCGGAACCGGATCATATTGGAATGTGATGGACAATTGAAAACGGGGCGTGACGTGGCCGTGGCCTGTTTGCTCGGTGCCGAGGAATTCGGTTTTGCGACCGCACCGCTCGTGGCATCGGGCTGTATCATGATGCGCGTCTGCCATTTGAATACCTGCCCGGTGGGCATCGCGACCCAAAATCCAGAACTTCGCAAAAAATTTGCGGGAAAACCGGAACATGTGGTCAACTACATGTATTTCGTGGCACAGGAACTTCGCGAGATCATGGCCCTCTTGGGCTTTAGGACGGTCAATGAAATGGTAGGGCAAGTGCAAAAACTCGACCGTAAGAAGGCCCTGGACCATTATAAAGCAGCGGGGATAGACCTCACGCCCATCCTGCACCAGGTCGATGTTCCAGCGGGCACGAAATTTTACAATACCCAGAAGCAACAACATGAGGTACATAAATCCATTGAATTCGACATCATCGCCAAGGCCCACGCGGCCTTGTTCAGAAAGGAAAAATTAAGCCTCGATTTTCCGATACACAACACCAATCGCGCGGTGGGCGCCATCATCAGCAACGAGATTTCAAAAATCTATGGTGCCGAAGGTTTGCCCGACAATACCTTGAAACTCAATTTTACCGGGTCGGCGGGCCAGAGCTTCGGGGCTTTTGCCACCAAAGGGCTCACCATGGTCGTCAACGGAAATACCAATGATTATTTGGGAAAAGGGCTTTCAGGCGCCAAACTGGTGATCAAGGTGCCCTATAAATCTACCCTTAAACCCGAGGAGAACGTGATTACCGGAAATGTAACCTTATATGGCGCAACCAGCGGCGAGGCCTATATCAACGGCAAGGCAGGAGAACGGTTTTGCGTACGCAATTCTGGAGCACATGCCGTAGTGGAAGGTATCGGAGATCATGGGTGTGAATAT
Source organism: uncultured Flavobacteriaceae bacterium (assembly GCA_963700435.1). Lineage (GTDB taxonomy): Bacteria > Bacteroidota > Bacteroidia > Flavobacteriales > Flavobacteriaceae > Pelagihabitans. Next base: position 2,889 of record CAVOXM010000011.1, on the reverse strand, counting down.
ATGACGGGCGGCGTAGCCGTAATCCTCGGAGAAGTGGGCAGAAATTTTGGTGCGGGCATGAGTGGCGGGATCGCCTATGTATTCGACGAAAAGAAAACATTTAAGAACCAGTGCAATACGGCCGATCTTAACCTGTTAAAGGTCGATGAAGATCAAGACATTGCCCAATTGAGGGTATTGATCGAAAATCACTATAACGCCACGCTCAGTCCGTTGGCACAGCGGATTCTTGAAAATTGGGACGTATGCCTGGATCGATTTGTGAAGGTATTCCCAGAGGAATATAAACAGGCATTGATCCGTATGGAACAGGAAAAATTACAAACCACATAAATCGGAAAATGGGAAAGATAACAGGATTTTTGGAATTCGATAGAAAGGTGGAACAATACGCACCCGTCGAAGAAAGGATAAAAAACTACAAGGAGTTCACCCTGCCTTTAAAGGAAAAAGACCTTAAGGATCAGGGCGCGCGATGCATGGACTGCGGCATTCCGTTTTGCCACAGTGGCTGCCCATTGGGCAACCTCATACCCGATTTTAACGATGCGGTTTATCGTGGTAAATGGGAAAAAGCGGCCGAAATTTTACATGCCACCAATAATTTTCCCGAATTCACGGGGCGGTTGTGTCCCGCACCCTGTGAGGAAGCCTGTGTGCTGGGCATCAACGAAGACCCGGTCACCATAGAAAATATTGAAAAGAACATCGTTGAAACCGCCTTTAAAAAAGGGTGGGTCATTGCCGAACCCCCGACCAACCGTACCGGCAAAAAGATAGCGGTCATCGGTTCCGGACCGGCCGGTTTGGCGGCCGCACAACAGCTGAACCGAGCGGGCCACTGGGTGACCGTCTTTGAAAGGGACGAGAAACCAGGAGGATTGCTCCGTTTCGGCATCCCCGATTTTAAGATGGAAAAGCATGTCATCGACAGAAGATTGACGGTTTTGGAAGCGGAGGGCATCACCTTCAAATGTGGTGTCCATATCGGGGTCGACATCAAAGCCGATGTGCTCAAGAAGGATTTTGATGCCTTGGTGCTCTGTGGCGGTGCCACGGTACGCAGGCACTTACCCATTAAGGGTGCCGACCTGAAGGGCGTGGTGCAAGCCATGGATTTCTTGGCCCAGAACAACAGAAGGGTCGATGGCATCAAGGAGCTGGGCGAAGAAATCAAGGCCACTGGAAAACATGTGGTGGTCATCGGTGGTGGGGATACCGGTTCGGATTGTATCGGCACGTCTTTTCGTCAGGGGGCGAAATCGGTTTCGAATTTTGAAATCATGCCCATGGCCACGACCGATAGGCCACAAGATCAGCCTTGGCCATTCTGGCCGATGCGCTTGCGCACCAGTTCTTCACACAAAGAGGGTGCCGAGCGATTTTTCAGCATATCGACCAAAGAATTTATCGGCGATAACAAAGGCCAATTGAAGGGATTGATCACCACGGAAGTGGAATGGATCACCGAACCGGGCAAAAGACCGGTATTAAAAGAGGTGGCGGGGACCGAAAAAGAGTGGAAATGCGAACTGGTACTTCTGGCATTGGGCTTCACGGGTTCGGAAGCGACCCTTGCCGAACAATTGGAGCTTGAAATGGACCCAAGGACCAATATAAAGGCTTCCATTAAAGATTATATGACCAATGTTCCCGGCGTATTTGTGGCCGGTGATCAGAGAAGGGGCCAGTCGCTCATCGTTTGGGCGATTTCGGAAGGCCGACAGGCCGCCTACTATATCGACACCTATTTGATGGGATCATCGCTCCTGCCCCTCAAGGGGAAGGAGATCTTCCTAGACTATAATTTATCATTTGAATTGCTGATGGGGAGACCTTTTCCAGTGTTGGGAAGGTCTCCTTTTGATTGGTGCCGTTGTTCAAAAGAACCACCATTTTAGTGGTTGGATGGTCGATGTCAAATTCGAATCGTTTTATTACGGATCAGGGGCCTGGCCCAAAAAGCAAGGAACAGGATATAGGCCAGGGCCACAAAAATAAGCATCATCCCCGCCTGTAAAGAGACCCGATCACTGATTGCCCCGATCAGGACCTGTACCACAGCCCCGCCCATGATACCGGTCATCAGGATGCCCGTAAAAGAACCATGGTGCAATCGTACCGAATTGAGGGCCAACGACATCAAAATGGGATACATGACCGAAAGAAAAAAACCGGAACCCATAAAAGCGACATGTGACATCCCGGATGATCCGAAGAGTGCCAACGCCAAGCTCAAAATGGCCAAGACCGTAAAAATTTTCAACACGATTTTACTGTCCATTAATTTAAGCAGGAGCAGTCCAACAATGCCCCCTACGGTCATCAGTCCCCAAAAATTGCCCACGGCGTTCGCCCCGATGGTCTCATAATCGTATCCGTGGTATAGTTGCAAATATTTTGACATCCAGTACGAAATCCCTTGCTCCACGCCCACATAGGAGAAAATTCCAAAAAAATACAAGATCACCGCTTTCTTTTTAAAAAGGTCAAAGTAGCTTTCCTTGGTCCCCACCCTTTCCTCCTCCGTAAGCGCCACTTTCGGCAATACCGTGATCAAGATCACGAATATCATGACCAGGCTGATCACGGCAAAGAGCCAGTACATCGAAACCCATGCCATCCCTGGTGGCAACAATTGTGATAGGTTTCGAATGAGCCAACCTTGGGCACTGGCCTTATCGCCCAAATGGAAAACCAACCAGGAATATACTTGTGGACTTAGAAAAGAGGCGGCCCCAAAAATCAATTGTGCGAAGACCGAGGTAAAGGCATAATGTTCTTCCCCCCGCGACCCTTAGCAGGGGATTGAGACGACCTGTAAAACGGCCATGGCCGTACCAATGCAAAACAGGGCGATCAAAAAAACACGAGGTTGGGAAGAGGGCG
>CAVOXM010000010.1:0-268850 GCA_963700435.1 uncultured Flavobacteriaceae bacterium | reverse complement strand
GATCGAACTGAACGAGGCCTTCGCATCCCAATCGCTCGCGGTCATCCGTGAACTGGATCTTGACCAGGATATCGTCAATGTCAACGGTGGCGCCATCGCCTTGGGTCACCCCTTGGGCTGTACCGGTGCAAAATTATCGGTACAACTCTTCGATGAGATGAGAAAGCGCAAGATGAAGGGAAAATACGGCATGGTTACCATGTGCGTCGGAACCGGTCAAGGGGCCGCCGGAATCTTCGAATTTTTAAATTAGAAAAAAATTAGCATTATGAGCACAACGACACTTAACAAAGAAATATTACGGGGCGGTCAGTTTCTCGTAAAAGAAACCCAATGCGAGGATGTTTTCACATTGGAAGATCTTTCGGAAGAACAAAAAATGATGCGGGAAAGCACCAAGGAATTCGTTGATCGCGAACTTTGGGCGCATTGGGAACGATTCGAGAAAAAGGATTACGCTTTCACCGAAGCCTGTATGAAAAAAGCCGGGGAACTGGGATTGTTGAGCGTGGCCGTTCCGGAAGCTTATGGCGGACTCGGAATGGGTTTCGTATCCACCATGCTGGTATGTGACTATATCTCAGGAGCTACAGGTTCTTTCAGTACGGCTTTCGGGGCACATACGGGAATCGGGACGATGCCCATCACCTTATACGGCACCGAAGCCCAAAAGCAAAAATATGTGCCCAAATTGGCCACAGGAGAATGGTTTGGTGCCTATTGCCTCACCGAGCCCGGTGCGGGATCGGATGCCAATTCCGGGAAAACCAAGGCAGTGCTGAGCGCCGATAAAAAATTCTATAGCATCACCGGGCAAAAAATGTGGATTTCCAATGCGGGGTTCTGTAATATGTTCATCGTCTTTGCCCGGATTGAAAACGATAAGAACATTACCGGTTTCATTGTGGAAAACGATCCCAAAAACGGCATCACCCTGGGCGAAGAAGAAAAAAAATTGGGTATACACTCTTCCTCTACCCGTCAGGTATTTTTCAATGATACCAAGGTGCCGGCCGAAAACATGTTGTCGGAGCGCGGCAATGGCTTCAAGATAGCCATGAACGCCTTGAACATCGGCCGCATCAAATTGGCGGCCGCATGCTTGGAAGCACAACGCAGGGTAGTGACCGAAGCTGTCAAATATGCCAATGAAAGGATACAGTTCAAGACGCCGATCATCAACTTTGGTGCAATCAAGGCCAAAATAGCCATCATGGCCACCAACGCCTATGTTGGGGAAGCGGCCAGTTATAGGGCTGCCAAAAACATCGAAGACCGGATTGCATTACGTGAAGCGGAAGGAAACACCCACCAGGATGCCGAACTGAAAGGCGTAGAGGAATACGCCATCGAATGTTCCATCCTAAAAGTGGCCGTTTCGGAAGATTGCCAGATCACCACCGATGAGGGAATCCAGATTTTTGGCGGTATGGGCTTCAGCGCCGACGCACCAATGGAATCGGCATGGAGGGATAGCCGTATCGCACGAATCTATGAAGGCACCAACGAGATCAACAGAATGCTTGCCGTGGGGATGCTGATCAAAAAGGCAATGAAAGGCCATGTAGACCTGCTTGGACCAGCCACAAAAGTCGGTGAAGAACTGATGGGAATACCCTCTTTCGATACCCCTGATTTTTCAGCGCTTTTCGCGGAGGAAAAAGACTTGGTCGCTCGCCTTAAAAAGGTGTTTTTGATGGTGGCCGGCAGTGCGGTGCAAAAATTTGGGCCCGAACTGGAAAAACACCAACAGCTGATGCTGGCAGCGGCCGATATCCTGATCGAAGTGTATATGGCCGAATCGGCCATCCTTAGGACCGAAAAGAATGCCAAGCGCTTCGGGGAGTCCGCACAGGCGGCGCAGATCGCCATGTCAAGGCTCTATCTCTACGATGCCGTGGATACGGTCATCCGCAAAGGGAAAGAAGCGATCGTATCGTTCGCGGAGGGCGACGAACAACGTATGATGCTCATGGGCCTGAAACGCTTTACAAAATATACCAATAACCCCAACGTCGCTGCTTTAAGGGAGCAGATAGCCGATAAGGTAGCTGCGGAAAAAGGTTACACCTTTGACTAATTCAGATTGATTGCTTGATTGCAGAAGAAAAACCATTCGCCCAGCGAATGGTTTTTTATTTGTTTTAGATCGTCCAACCCCATAATTTTATCCGATGAAGAACGAACTCTTACATCAGGTCTATTCTCCGGAAGACTTCAGAAAACGCGGACATCTTTTGGTCGATGAACTGGCAGACCACCTCTCAAGACAAATGCATGATAAAGATGCGCCCGCCTTACGTTGGACACCGCCTTCGAAAGCGCTTCAATACTGGACAGATTTCTTGAGCAATGAGGACGAACGCAGTTTGTTCTCCCAAATCATTGAAGGCACCACCAACATACACAACCCCAAATATGTGGGTCACCAAGTGGCCCCGACCGCCCCGATAACGGCACTCTCGGCAATGGTTGGCGCCTTGCTGAACAATGGGATGGCAGTCTATGAAATGGGGATGGCTCCCTCCGCCATTGAAAGGGTCGTCACCGATTGGTTATGCCATCATATGGGTTATGATCAACAGGCGAGGGGATTTTTGACCTCAGGAGGTACCTTGGCGAACCTCACTGCCCTACTTTCGGCGAGAAAGGCCAAAGTGTCGGATGATATCTGGAACAAAGGCCACTCCAAGGCCTTGGGGATCATGGTCTCCGAGGAAGCACATTATTGCATCGATCGCGCCGCCAAAATTATGGGTCTTGGAGAAAAGGGAATCGTCAAGATTCCGGCGAGGCCCACCTACGACATGGATATTTCCCTTTTGGAGGAACATTATAAAAAAGCAGAGGCAAATGGCATCCATATCTTCGCCATTGTAGGGAGTGCGCCATCCACGGCAACCGGTATTTACGATGATCTGCGGGCCATAGCCAAATTTGCCAAAAAATATGATCTGTGGTTTCACGTGGATGGGGCCCATGGCGGGGCCGCCATTTTTTCTGACAAATACCGCCATCTGCTCAAGGGCATAAAAGATTCGGATTCAGTGGTGGTCGATGGACACAAAATGATGATGATGCCCATCATTACCACAGCATTACTGTTCAAGGATGGCAAAAACGCAGCGGCAACCTTCAGTCAGAAAGCGGATTATCTGTTGACCCAATCGGAAGATGAAGATTGGTACAATTCGGGCAAGCGTGCCTTTGAGTGTACCAAGACCATGATGAGCATCCATTGGTATACCCTTTTGAAAACCTATGGCGAAGGTGTTTTTGACCAATACCTGACCCCGCTTTTTGATTTGGGGCATGCATTTGGGGAACTTATCAAAGCCCATCCCCATTTTGAACTGGCGGTAGCTCCGATGTCGAACATCGTCTGTTTTCGTTATACCGATGACGCGTACGACCAAACAACCTTGAACACCATCAATGCCCGCACAAGACTGGCGCTATTGGAGGAAGGCAAGTTCTATTTGGTACAAACCCAATTAAAAGGAAAGCACTATTTGCGGACTACGCTCATGAATCCCTTCACCACCCTGGCCGACCTGCAGGAGCTGTTGCAACATATCGTCGCAAAGGCCAAATTAACATAACCAGGCACCACATCATGGTACCAACTGTAAGGCTGCGCATTTGAGAGGTTCACACTTTTATTGATTCCATAATCTGCGCCTCGCTTTCCTTCCTTGAAAAATTGATCGCACATTCGATCAACGCAAGGTGGGAATAGGCCTGCGGAAAATTCCCGAGGAGCCGCTTCGACTTAAAATCGATGTCCTCACTGAACAGGCCCAAATGGTTGCTATAGCTCAGGAGCCTGTCGAAATGGGCCTTGGCCTTTTCTTCTTCCCCGATTTTGAACAAGCTATTGATGAACCAAAAGGTACATATGGTAAAAGAGGAAGAAGGCAAACCAAAATCATCCTCATTCTTGTATCGGTATAAGAGTCCGTCATGGCTCAAGTCTTTTTCAATGGCCTTCACGGTTCGCACATATTTTGGGTCCTTGGCATGGATAAATCCGTAAGATTCCATCAATAGCACGGAAGCATCAAGATAGTGCGACCCGTACGACTGGGTAAACGCACCGACTTCGTCATTCCAGGCATTGGCATGGATATCGTTCTTAATTTCCTGTTCGAGGGCGGTCCATTTCTCCAATTTTCCTGTTTTGCGAAGTATACGGGCCACTTTGATCGCACGATCGATGGCGACCCAACAGAGCACTTTTGAAAAGGTGAAATGCCGGTCTTCGGTCCTGAATTCCCATATGCCCTTATCGGCTTCCGTCCAGTGATTCGACACGATCCATACAATACCCTTGGTGATGCCCCAAAGCTCCTCCCCATTCTCGATGTCGTTGCTGTATTTGGCCAGTTGTTCATAGATCACGTCCATCAAAATACCATAGATATCGTTCTGCTTCTGTTGATAGGCCGCATTGCCGATACGCACGGGCTTCGAACCCTTGTAACCACTGAGATGGTCCAGGGTTTTTTCGGTCAATTGCTTTTCCTTGTTGATTCCGTACATGATCTGTAGTTTCTCATCCTTGTCGGGAATCAGGTCGACGATAAATTGGAGGTACCTTCGAGCCACGTTCTTGTGGCCCAATTCCCCAATGACCCTGATGACCATGGAAGCATCGCGTATCCAGCAAAACCGGTAGTCCCAGTTGCGCACCTCTCCTATGGTCTCCGGCAAGGAGGTAGTGGCGGCGGCCAATACGGCCCCCGTCTTGTCATAGCTCAACAGTTTCAAGGTGATGGCGCTGCGACTTATCTGTGCATTGTACTGCCTGTAATTAGGGGTTTTGCTGCTCCAGTTCAGCCAATACACCTTGGTGCGTTCGAGTTCATTATAGACCTTCCGACGGGAAGGCAGCAAAATTTTCTCGTTGTAGCCCATGAGAAAATATCCATCCTCGGTAAGCTTGATTTCACGACCCTCGACCACAGCATTTTTATTGAAGGAAGTATAGAGGAAAACGGTGTCGAATTTTTCGCCTTGGGTGAGGCTGACCACAAAGTTCTTTTTGACATGGGTTTTGGTCGTTCCCATCGCATATTCCAGTTTCGGGTCGTACAATACCCTGAATTTCGGTTTTCCTGATAGATGTTTAAAATATCGGATGATTTCCGGCGGGGCATTGTACCCGCCACCTTCCTTGCGGGAACGCGGCATGAAGTCCCTGATTTCAAATGCATTTTTACCATCGGTGAAATGCGTGATCAGGATTGCGGTGTGCTTTTTATAACGTTGTTTGATGGTATACCCCTCCCCTACCAGAATTTCAAAACTGCCCCCAATCTGCTCGTCCAATAATTTGGCAAAGACCGATGAGGAATCGAATTCGGGCAAACAGCACCAATCCAGCGATCCCGTTTCCGAAATCAACGCAGCACTCCTACAATTTCCTATTATTCCATAGTTTAAATTATCCATTTCGAAAAATTCTTAAAGTATACTCGGGTTCAATTGCTTTTGCCCTTGATTTTGACGAAATTTAGAGAAATAATGTTCAAAACAAGGGAAAATTCCGAATAAATGGGTAAAACTATCATAATCTCAAATAGACTGCCGGTTCAGTTACAAATCAGCAACGGTGGCATCAATGCCGTACCCAGTGTTGGTGGTCTGGCCACAGGAATGAAATCGGTGCATAAGGGAGGTAAAAGCCTATGGATTGGATGGAGCGGCCTGACCGATGAAGAAATACCGAAAGCATTGGTGAAGGATATCGATAAGGCATTGGCAGCCCATCATGCCGCCAAGGTCAACCTTACGGATAAGGAGGTGGAAGGGTTCTATTATGGTTTTAGCAACCGAACCATATGGCCCTTATTCCATTACTTTTTGGAGTATTCGGAATTTGAACTCGATAGTTGGAATACCTATAAGGCGGTGAACCAAAAATTCGCCGATGCAATTTTGAAACATGCCGACAACGAGGATACCATATGGGTGCACGACTACCAGCTGATGTTGGTGCCCCAGATGGTCAGGGAAAAGAAGCCGAATATCGCCATTGGGTTCTTCCTGCATATTCCCTTTCCGTCTTTCGAAATATTCCGTACCCTTCCCTGGAGAAAGGAGATTTTGGAAGGCCTTCTGGGTGCCGATCTTATCGGTTTTCATATCTATGATTATGAGCGTCACTTTCTGAGTTCGGTCAGGCGCCTGTTGGGTCTTGAAGTGAGTTTCAATGAAATTTATTTGGACGACCGCGTCATTAAGGTCGATTCGTTCCCCATGGGCATCGATTATAAAAAATTCAACGAAGCGGCAAAAGTCCATCAAAATACCCATCCCGACCAGCGGTCAGAACTGCAACAACGCCTCGATCAACATAAAAAAAGTGACCCGGAGGCAAAATTTTTGCTGTCGATCGACCGATTGGATTATTCCAAAGGGATTGCCAAACGGCTCTACGCCTTTGAATATTTTTTGAACAAATATCCGCAGTACAAGGAAAAGGTACGCCTGGTGGTCTTGGCGGTGCCCTCAAGATCGAACGTGCCACAATACCAATTGCTGAAGAAAGAAGTGGATGAGTTGGTGGGACGGATCAACGGAGAGTTTTCCACGGTAAGCTGGACTCCGATATGGTACTTCTACCGGTCCATGCCGTTTGAAAATCTTATCGATCTTTATACCTCGAGCGATATCGCCTGGTTGACCCCACTAAGGGATGGCATGAATTTGGTCGCAAAGGAATATATCGCGACAAGGACCGATAAAACGGGTGTTTTGATCTTGAGCGAAATGGCAGGTTCGGCCAATGAAATGAACGAAGCCCTCCTGATCAACCCGAACAATTTTGAACAGATCGCCGATGCGCTTTACGAAGCCATCAATATGCCCATAGAAGAACAACAGGCCCGAAACGAGGTTTTGCAGCAGCGATTGGAGCGATACAATGTCGAGAAATGGGCAAACAGCTTTATGAATTCCCTCCAGGCGCAAAAAAACCGGGACGCTGCCAATGTTTCCAAAAAGTTGAGCGAGCGCCTTTTGGCGCCTATCCTCGATCGATACGGCAAGTCTGAAAAACGGTTGTTGTTTTTAGATTATGACGGTACATTGGCTGGTTTTCATGTTGACCCCAAAAAAGCTTCCCCGGATGAAGAATTATATCGATTGCTGGATGACCTGAGCCAACAAAAAAACACGGAATTGTTCCTGGTCAGCGGGCGTGATAAAGACACCTTTGAAGACTGGTTCCTACACAAAAAATACAACATGATCGTTGAACATGGCGTTTGGATCTCCAGACAAGGGGAAAAATTCAAAATGCTCGAAAACATTAAAAATGATTGGATGGAAAACATTCGTCCGGTTTTGGAATCCTTTGTAGACCGTACCCCCGGTAGTTTCATAGAAGAAAAGAATTATTCCGCTCGCATGGCACTACCGCAAAACAGATCCCGATTTTGGAAATCTGCGGGCCTCCGAACTGAATACGGTACTGACCAGTTTGATCGCCAACGACGATCTTAGCGTACTCAATGGCAATAAGGTGATGGAAATAAAAAGTAGCAATGTGAACAAAGGTCGGGCAACGGCCCGTGTTTTGGGCGAAGGGGATTATGATTTTGTTTTCGCCATCGGGGATGATTGGACCGATGAATTCATGTTCCAGGAACTTCCGGAGGAAACCGTAACCGTGAAAGTGGGGCGGCAAAAAACCAATGCCCGGTATTATATCGACGGTATCAAGGAGGTTCGCGGACTGTTGCGTAAATTCGTTGATTAGCAAATCATGGAAAGCAAATGAAAAAAATACTGTCTCTTTGCATCGTTCTTATCTGTTCAGGGTTACAAGCCCAACCCGGTTCCGACGTCTTTCTTCTCGATCTTGACATGACCGCGAAAGGAATCGCTTTGGGAACGCCCTGGAATATTTCCAATTCCATCGGCTATGACAACCAACCCTCATTTTACAATGACGACGTTATATTGTTCTCCTCCACAAGGAACGGACAGACCGATATCGCAAGCTTTCAACCAAGGGACTCGACTCGGTCATGGCTGACCGATACCCCTGGGGGAAGCGAATATTCCCCGCTTAAAATCCCTGGTAAAAATGAATTTTCTGCCATTCGTTTAGATCAAGACGGTTTGCAGCGTCTTTATCGATACGACTATGCCACGGGGAAACCCGAACGTTTGTTGAACGATCTTAAGGTAGGATACCATGTATGGTACAACAAGGATATAGTGGTTTCGACGGTGTTGGTAGAGGATCGGATGGATTTGGTAGTGTCTCACTTAACGGAGCAAACCCATTACACCTTTCAAAAAAATGTGGGGCGGTCATTGCATAAAATTCCAAATACCGACCGGGTCAGTTATATCAGCAAAGAGCACGGAGACTGGGAAATAAAATCGTTGAACCCTATTTCCGGCGCTACCGAGATACTCTGCAAGACCGTACCCCAAAGCGAGGATATGTGCTGGCTGGTCGATGGCACCATTTTGATGGGCCATAACGATACGCTCTGGAAATTCAATGCCAAAGAAGACGAACGGTGGCTGTCTCTCAAGACTTTTGAAGCACGCGGCATCGACCACATCACCAGACTGCAGACCAACGCAAATTCCACGAAACTTTTATTGGTGGCCGACGATGCTGTCCCATCCCCACATAAAGAATAGTCCATATCCCCTATAGGTTGGAACCAAAAGCCCATATTCTGCCGGTCATCATCGTTGCCCAGTTCGCCTGCACCAGTTTGTGGTTTGCCGGCAATGCCATTATTGAACCGCTCATGATCAAAACAGGGCTGGGCCAAGAAATCATGGGCTATGTGCTTTCGTCAGTGCAATTGGGATTTATCTCAGGCACTTTGGTTTTCGCACTATTGATGGTTGCCGATCGATATTCCCCTTCGAGGATATTTATAATCTGCGCCTTGCTGGCCTCCTTGTCCAACTTCATGCTTCTGTCGGATCCGTTATCGAAAGGGTTGCTCATCCTGGCACGGTTTGCAACCGGATTCTTTTTGGCAGGCATATATCCGGTAGGGATGAAGATCGCCGCGGATTACTATGAAAAAGGCCTAGGAAAAGCCTTGGGCTTCTTGGTAGGGGCTTTGGTTTTGGGCAGTGCCTTTCCATTTCTGGTGAAGGGATTGGCTTGGGGCCAAGATCAAAATACCGTTATTATTTGCACCTCCGGATTGGCCATTTTAGGCGGTTTGATACTTTGGATACTGGTGCCGAACGGGCCGTATCGCAGGCCCAGCACAAAATTGGTGTTACGGGCAGGCCCAGACCTCTTTAAGATCATTGGTTTTCGAAAGGTGGCCTTCGGTTATTTCGGACATATGTGGGAACTCTATGCCTTTTGGGCATTTACGCCTTTCGCGATACAGACCTACAACAACATGCACCAAAGTACGCTACCCATGGCCATGACCACCTTCGCCATCATTGCCGTGGGAAGCATTTCCTGCATTTTGGGCGGGCTGCTTTCACAAAAGTATGGCAGTCGAAAAGTAGCCTTTGTCAGTTTGGCCCTTTCCGGATGTTTTTGTTTGGCCTCTCCCTTTATTTTTTGGTGGACAGCACCACTTTTTATAGCAGCATGGGTAATCTGGGGAATGGCAGTGATTGCCGATTCGCCACAGTTTTCAAGCCTCGTGGCGGGCAGCGTACCGCTTCATTTGAAGGGTACGGCACTGACCCTTGTGAACTGTATTGGTTTTGGCATCAGTATCGTCAGCATTCAGCTCCTTTCGTTTTTGACAGACCGCATAAGCCCCAACTACCTGTTTCTGGTTTTGGTCTTGGGCCCTGTCCTAGGTTTGTTAGGGCTAAAATCAAAGGCCACTTAACATAAATTTAAGAAATTTAACTGACAGATCAATGTACTTTAGGCCGGACAAAAAAAAGATAAAATGAAAAAATTGCCAATTCTTGCCGTATTGCTATTCGCATGCAATGCCTTTTCCCAAACCGATACGCGAATATACGATATCATTGAAGCCATATCTTCCGAACGAATCCAAAGCGATGTGACCACCCTGGCCAATTTTGGCACCCGCCATACCTTGAGCGACACCATATCACAGACCCGGGGAATCGGTGCAGCAAGAAGGTGGATCAAAGCTGAATTTGAAAAGACTTCCCAAGCTTGCGAGGGCTGCCTTGAAGTATTTTACCAAAAAAACCTGGTGAAAAAGGGCGAGAACGATCGTATCGTAAAAGATGTTTGGGTCGTGAACGTGGTGGCGATCCAAAGGGGCAGCAAGCATCCGAATCGGTTTATCGTGATGAGCGGTGATATCGATTCAAGGGTGAGCGATGCCAACAACTTTACTTCCGATGCCCCTGGGGCCAACGACAATGCAAGTGGGATGGCCGGTACCTTGGAGGCGGCAAGGGTCTTGACCAAATACAAATTTGAAAACAGCATCATTTATACCGGTCTTTCAGGGGAAGAACAAGGCCTTTTTGGCGGCAAAGGCCTGGCGGCCTACGCCAAAGAACAGGGCTGGGACATCATTGGCATTTTCAATAATGATATGATCGGTAATATCACCGGTGTAGATGGTATTGTGAGCAACGTTGATTTTAGGATCTTTTCAGAACCGGTTCCCCCCACCGAAACGGAAAAGGAACGATTGGCCAGAAGATTTTATGGGGGCGAGGTAGATGGTATCTCCAGGCAATTGGCACGGTATGTGCACCTAAACGTAAAGACCTATATGCCCGAAATGAACCCGATGATGGTATACCGTTTAGATCGCTTTGGGCGTGGTGGCCACCATCGGCCCTTTAATGACGCAGGTTTTGCCGGAATCCGGATTATGGAGGCCCACGAGAACTACACCCAACAACATCAAGATATCCGTACCGAAAACGGAATCGCTTACGGTGATGTGCTGGAACATGTCAATTTCGGATACGCGAGCAAACTCACAGCGGTAAATGCCATCAATTTGGCTTCCCTTGCTTGGGCGCCGCCTGCCCCCAAAGAGGTTAAAATCGGTGGTATCGTGCAGGCTTCGGCCAAATTCCAATGGAGCAAGGTAGCGGGTGCCCAAGGATACAAAATATATTGGCGCGACACCACCTCCCCTACTTGGGACCATAGCCGTTTTGTGGGCGATGTCGATCAATTTACTTTGGATGGCATAGTCATCGACAACTTCTTTTTTGGCATTGCCGCAGTAGGTGAAAATGGTTTTGAAAGTCCGGTCGTTTTTCCAAATGCCATCCTTAGATGATCTTTAAATCCCAACTTATGGATACCAAGTTTCCGTTAATGGTGCTCTTTTTGGCCACGGCGGCCCTTTGTCGGGGCCAAGAATTTACGCAACAGGACAGTTTGCGGGGCAGTATCACCCCCGAACGCGGCTGGTGGGACCTCAATTATTATCATTTGGATATCAAGGTAGATCCAGATCATAAATATATATCGGGCAGCAATACCGTTCGCTATAAGGTGCTGGAAGAAAAACAATCGCTGCAGATCGATCTGCAGCCCCCACTAAAGATCGATCGGGTGACCCAGGACGGGGAAGTGCTCACTGTGGTCGATAACGGCAACGCACATTTCATCGCCTTGACCAAACCTCAGAAAAAAGGAGATTTCAATGAAGTGGTGGTCACCTATTCGGGCCATCCGAAAGAAGCCGTCCGCGCACCTTGGGACGGGGGTTTCTCCTGGAAAAAAGACAACAAAGGGAAGCATTTTGTCGCTACTTCCTGCCAGGGTTTGGGCGCCAGTGTTTGGTGGCCCAACAAAGATCATATGTACGATGAGGTCGACAGCATGGCCATCAGTGTTACCGTGCCCAAAGGCTTGATGGATGTTTCCAACGGCCGTCTGAGGAAAATCGAGGAACAGACCGATACCAAGACCTTTCACTGGTTTGTGGCGAACCCGATCAATAATTATGGGGTCAATGTCAACATTGGTGATTATGTGCAATTCGGGGAAACATATCAAGGCGAGCAAGGACCTTTGACGATGGACTATTACGTGTTAAGGGACAATCTGGAAAAGGCCAAGACACAATTCAAACAGGCGCCCATGATGATGGAGGCATTCGAGCACTGGTTCGGCCCCTACCCTTTTTACAAAGACGGTTTTAAATTGGTGGAAGTCCCTTATCTGGGCATGGAGCACCAAAGTTCGGTAACCTATGGCAATCAATATCAAAACGGATATTTGGGCCGTGACCTTTCGAATACCGGATGGGGAATGAAATTCGATTATATCATTATCCATGAGGCGGGTCACGAGTGGTTCGCCAACAATATCACCTATAAGGATATTGCCGACATGTGGGTACATGAGGGTTTCACCTCCTATAGTGAGAATTTGTATGTGGAGTATTTTTTCGGAAAGGAAGCAGGGCATGAATACCAAATGGGTTTAATGAACCTCATCCGGAACGATCGTCCTATCATTGGGCAATACAATGTAAACAAAGAAGGAAGTGGCGACATGTATCCCAAAGGCTCCAGTATGCTGCATACCATTCGGCAGGTAATAAACGATGATGATAAATGGCGGCAGATATTACGTGGCTTGAACAAGGATTTTTACCATCAGACCGTCACAACCCAACAAATCGAAAACTACATCAACGAAAAATCGGGATTGGACCTCTCCAAAGTCTTTGACCAATACCTCAGAACGACCATGGTCCCTGTTTTTGAATATCAAATAGGGGATGGCAACGTTCTCGAATACCGTTATACCGATGTGGTCGATGGCTTCGATATGCCGCTACGCGTTTATATCGATGGGGAAGCGCTATGGCTTTATCCAACCGCAACATGGAAAACGGAAAACGCCGACCCGAATGCCAGCACTTTTAAGGTAGACCGGAATTTTTATGTCGAAAAGAAAGAAATCAAATAATACCAAGAACAAAGTAAGGTTTTTGAGATGTTTGATCCATTATTGATTATCATTGTCGGGTTGGATCTTTCAACTCAACGCCATTCATTACAGCTTACGTCCCGGTGTATAGGGTGCCCCGGCAGCTTCAAGGGCGGCTTCCAAGGTTGCGAGTCGATCTAAATAGTCGACCAGATCCCCTCTGAACGCATCATAATTGGCTTGGCCGATTTCGATGTCCCTAATTTGGGTTTCCGTTGGGTTTTGACGTGTTTCCCAATGGCCATAGGCCACGCCTCCCACCCGGGATTGAATGGAAGGCACCGTCGCTTCATTGAATCGTTGGCGAATCGGGTCGCCGTACAAACGTTCCCGTAGGCCCGAAAGACTTACCTCCAAAGCTTCCAACCCTTCAAAAAGTGCGGGGGGTGCTTTTGGGGTTTCCAGTAGGGCCGCCCTCATATGCTTTAACCGATCGCCAGCTTCACCCATTTTTTTTCCGGCATTGGAAATCTGCCTTGAAAGCAAACTGGTTCTTTGTTGGAATTCGGCCACTGCACCGAAATCTGTCCCGGCAACCGTGTTCGCCACAGGTTTGACCGTGAACTCCCTTGCGGCTCCCTGAGACTGTAATTTTCCATTTTGGGCAATAAAAAGTTCCGCTGTATATTTTCCGGGGGCAGCCAAAGGGCCTTTGGCATCCCCGGCCCAAGGTGGTTTGAAATCGGGCTCGGTCAATTCGATGGGATCGGGCGCGGGAAGTCTCAAATCCCAATTCGTACGTTGCAATCCCTTCTTGGCCGTCCCTTTTACCCAGCGTATGGCACTGCCATTGGCATCACGCACCAAGAGCAATACCAAGGGTTCATTTTCATTTGCTTCTTCTTTCAGTCGCTCCCAACCCGGAAACGGAATGCTCAGATTCTTTTCCCGCAATGCTTTTTCGGAATCCTTGCGCTGCTCCTTTGAAGTCTTGGGCACGTCATGTAGATAATAAGTAAAAACAGCCCCGAAGGGTGGATTTTCCGTAACAAAACTTGTAGACCCTTGACCGGGCATTCCTTTGGCCTGCATGGGCACGCTGGGAACATACCACCAAGCGTCCCGAACCGAAAAAAGCGTGTTGCCCTTTTGATTGATCGCATTGCTGAGTTCCCTCAATGGGGCGTAATCATCCAATATATAAAAACCACGCCCAAAAGAAGCGCCCACCAAATCGTTGTCCCTCGGGTGCAATTCCAGGTCCCGGAAGGCGATGGTAGGCACTCCACCATCCAACTTTATCCAATTCAATCCCTTGTTCGGGGAAAAATAAATACCGTATTCGGTTCCGATAAAGAGCAGGTTTTCATTGACATGATCTTGTTTCAAAACCCAAACAATGGTACCGGAAGGCAAATCCCCCGAAATTGATTTCCAGGTGCTGCCCCGATCGGTGCTCATAAAAACATAAGGGCTGAAATCTCCAAACTTGTGGGCATCCACAACGGCAAAAAGCGTATTGGCATCATGCCGGGACGCCTCAATATCATTGATAAAGGAGCGTGCCCGTACATTGGGAAGTGCGCCGCCCCTATGCCAATTCTGGCCACCATCTTCGCTTACATGGATCAACCCATCATCCGAACCTGTGTAGAGCAGTCCTTCGACCTTTGGAGATTCCTCAATGGAGGTCAGGGTTGCATATTTCGACATGGCTCCCGTATCATATAAAGCGTCGGAGCTCCAAACCCTATTGTCCATGGTCTCCAAGTCGTAACGGTTCGTATTGGTCGTTAGATCCTTGCTTATGGGCACCCATGAATTGCCCTTGTTCCCACTCCGCCATACCCGTTGGGATCCAAAATACAGGCGGTCGTTATTGTGCGGACTGATCAGGATAGGGCTGTCCCAATTCCATCGTTCAGGTGCGTCACCGGGCGCCGCTTGGGGCTGGATGTTCAATACCTCTTCACTGCGTCTGTCCAAACGATGCAGTAGCCCTTGTTGAATTTCCATATAAACGGTATTTTGATCTTTGGGGTCAAAGGCGGAGTCGTAACCATCTGCCCCGAGCGGCACATACCAATCCTGATTTCGTACCCCCTCGGTATTGGTGGTTCGTGAAGGACCGATCAATGTGCCCAGATCCTGTGCCCCTCCCACAATATTGTAAAACGGTTCCGCATTGTCGAGGCCCAGTTTATAGAACTGGGAGATCGGAAGGTTCGGAAAATGCCGCCAAGTGGTGCCCTCGTCAAAAGATTCATAAAGCCCGCCATCGGTCCCTGCCAACAGGTGCTTTCCATTGTTGTCATCGATCCACAAGGCATGATTATCACTGTGCTTTTCGCGACCCGTTCCCAAAACCTTGAATTGGCCGCCACCATCTCGAGTGACATGGATAAAAACATCCATTTGATATACCAAGTCCCGATTTTCGGGAGACGCTTCGATTTCCTGATAGTAGTGGGGACCCGTTCCTCCGGAAGTATAACTGTTCCGTTTCTCCCAACTTTCGCCCTTGTCCAATGAACGATAAAATCCTTTTTCCCCATCACCGGCCTCTATGGTGGCATAGACCAGATAAGGATCGGCCCGAGTGACGGCCAGACCTATTTTTCCAATATCGCCTTTTGGCAAACCCGTTTTGATCTGCCGCCAGCTCGCCCCATTATCGGTTGATTTATAAATTCCGGATTTGGGACCCCCTGCCAACAGTGACCAGGTTTGTCGTCGGCGCTGATAAGCCGCCGCATAGAGTACGTCAGGATTCGAGGGATCAAACTCCACATCGGTGACGCCTGTATTTTTATCGATTTCAAGAACCAGGTCCCAGGTTTTGCCACCATCCTTTGACCTATATAATCCCCGTTCGCCACCGGAAGCCCACAAAGGTCCTTCCGCAGCTACGAATATCACATCGCTATTTCTTGGGTCCACCAGAATTTTACCGATATGCTCAGATTTGGCAAGTCCCATCTGCTGCCATGTCGCGCCCCCATTGGCACTACGATATACTCCGTCGCCCCATGCCACATGGCGGCCACTAACGTTTTCTCCGGTGCCTACCCAAACGACATCGGTGTTGTTCGGGTCAATCGTCACCGTCCCAATGGAATAAGAAGGTTGGTCGTCAAAAATAGGTTTCCAAGTGATGCCACTATTGATGGTTTTCCATAAGCCTCCTGAACCGACTGCTACATACCAAGTGCTATGATCGTTCGGGTTGACCGCAATATCGGCGATACGGCCGCCCATAAGTGCCGGGCCGATACCACGTAATTGTAAACCGGAGACGGCTTCCGTGAGTGCTTCCGTTTTTTGGGCCTGCGCATTTGACTCGGGAACAATAAAAAAATACGCGGTAATAAGCGGCAAGATGGCAATGAGGGTTTTCTTCAGCATAACGATATATTTAGATCGATGATCTTCTGTGAGGTTCTGTTTCCTAGGTAAATTTTCCAATGGGTAATTTAGGAGATCTGGAGACGGTTTTAAAATGTAAGCCGGCATTTTATTGCAGGATAGTTAAATCTGGTTCAAACCCAACAGTTTGATGACTACCAAAGCCATACTCCATCGTTTTCACCAAGGGAGATCGGAAATAAGTGAATTGAATAACCATTGATAGTTTTCCTTGTTGATCGGATGCATCCCTAACGCACCAATGTAGCACTGATGATGGCCAAAAATCAATGTTCATTAGGTTTCAAAGTACGTCGATTGTGGTTAAAACAGCATTATTTGTGATTAAGCCTAGACTTCTATCGGGTATTTGACAAGACAGGGGTCGGCCCTGCTATGGCAGGAATCCGAAAGCTTGAAAAGGGATACCCTATCACTTAAGGTCAACCGTGATTTATATCCATAGCAAAAAAATGGACAAGATTTATTACCTTCCCAATAAACCTGTCGTTGAAAGTGGGAATATTAAAAAATGTGAATACATTGGTCTTCATTTTAATAATGATGCCTTTGTTTGCCCAAAAAAAACCCATTATCGATCGAATCGAGCCAGGATCTTGGTGGACAAAAATGCAGCACCCCCAATTGCAACTTCTGGTTCATGGTAACCAAATACAAGACCTTTTGCCCGTTATTGAATACCAAGGGGTTACCCTGGAAAGCGTCATCACCGTCGAAAATCCAAATTACCTATTTTTGGATCTAAGATTAACCCCTGATGTCCGTCCAGGCATTTTTAACATCGGTTTCCAGCGCAATGGAGAAACCGTTTTTACCTATCGCTACGAACTGAAGTCTCGGGAACCTGAATCACAAATGCGGAAAGGGTTTTCCAACAAGGACATCATGTATCTGATCACGCCCGATCGATTTGCAAATGGGTCGAGCGACAACGATAGGGTTGACGGCATGCGGGAAAAACCAAACCGCGAGGCAAAGGGGGGCCGGCATGGAGGGGATATCCAAGGCATCATAGATCATTTGGATTATCTTCACGAGATGGGCTTTACGGCCCTCTGGATCAACCCCGTTCTGGAGAACGATATGCCGACCTACTCGTACCATGGATATGCGACCACCGATTATTATAAGGTAGATCCCCGTTTTGGCACGAATGCAGATTACCTAAGGCTTGCCGCTGAAGCCAAAAAAAGGGGCATCAAAATCATTATGGATTTGATCGTCAACCATTGCGGCCTATACCATTGGTGGACAGGTGACGAACCAACCGCCGATTGGTACAATTTTCAAGGCGATCAAGTTAAACCGCTGACTTCCCATAAAAGGGTAAGCCTTTCAGATCCCTATGCCACAAAAGCCGATATTGAAATGCTATCGGACGGGTGGTTCGTGCCTACTATGCCCGACCTGAACCAAAAAAACCCTTTATTGGCGAACTATTTGATCCAAAATTCGATTTGGTGGATCGAGTATGCCGATTTAGGCGGTATTAGACAGGATACCTATACCTATCCAGATCCCGGATTCATGACCCAATGGTCGAAGCGTATCATGGAGGAGTATCCCCAATTTAATATTGTGGGGGAAGAATGGTCGGTAAACCCGGCCATCGTTTCAAGATGGCAGGCAGGAAAACAGAACAGCAATGGCTATGTGTCGCATCTTCCTTCCCTTTTCGATTTTCCCTTGCAATTTGCGTTAACGGAATCGCTCAACAAGAAAATGGAGCCCTATTCCGAGACTCTCGACCCAGTCTATGAAATGTTGGCGAATGATTTCCTCTACCCAGAGCCCTTTAACCTGGTGGTTTTTTTAGACAATCACGACATGCCCCGCTTTATCGATCAAGTGCATGGAAATATCGAAAGTTTTAAAATGGGCCTCATCTATCTGTTCACCACCAGGGGCATTCCACAACTTTTCTACGGTACCGAAGTAATGCTGGGTAACAAAAAAAACAGCAGCGATCATGGGCTGATACGTGCCGATATGCCGGGGGGATGGAAAAACGATAAGGTCAATGCGTTTACTGGCGAAGGCCTTACCGCGGATCAAAAAGACATCAAGGATATGGTTGGGAAGCTCGCCCGGTTCAGAAAAAAAACGTCCGCCCTTCAAAATGGGAATTTAAAACATTATGCCCCGCTCAAAGAGGTATACGCCATGTTCCGATTCGATGAAGCAACCATGGTGATGTCAATTTTCAATAAAAATGGCAATGCTACTGAAGTTGATTTAACCCGTTTTGCCGAATACCTTAAGGATGCAAAAACGGCAACAGATGTGGTGACCGGGGAATCCTTTGATCTGTCAAAAGGCATCTTGGCGATACCTGGTTTTTCCGCCATGATGCTGACCGTTGATCGATAGTAATTTTTTTGATGGATGATGCATAAAGGAGCTAATATTTGAATGCAAGTCAATGAAAGCAGCCGTATTTGAAGCTTTTCAAAGTGCAATAAACGTGAAGAACGTAAAAGATCCCGAACCGAACGCCACGGGTGTCGTGGTAAAGGTAGAGGCCACAGGGCTATGCCGCAGCGATTGGCATGGTTGGATGGGCCATGACCCGGATATAGCCTTGCCCCATGTACCTGGACACGAATTGGCCGGCACCATTGCCGCAGTCGGAAATCTGGTTCGGAATTTCAGGGTAGGCGACCGGGTAACGGTACCTTTTGTCTGTGGATGTGGAACCTGCCCGCAATGCGTTTCGGGAAACCATCAGGTATGTGACCACCAATCCCAACCGGGATTTACCCATTGGGGTTCCTTTGCGGAATATGTGGCACTCGATTATGCCGATACCAATTTGGTGAAACTTCCCGAAACGATCAACAGTGTGACGGCAGCATCCCTGGGATGTCGCTTCATCACGGCATACAGGGCCATCGTTGCCCAGGGCAGGGTGTCCGAAGGTCAGTATGTTGCCATTCATGGTTGCGGTGGCGTTGGCTTGTCGGCGATCATGATCGCCAAGGCGATGGGAGCCAAGGTAATAGCGGTCGACATCAAGCAGGAGACTTTGGCACAGGCAACAAAGTTAGGGGCTTTCGCCACGGTCAATGCTTCAGCTGATACTGACGTTATCGGCCAAATCAGGGAAATGACCCAAGGCGGCGCCCATGTTTCCCTTGATGCCCTGGGCAGCGCCACGACCTGCTACAATTCAATTGCCAACCTTCGAAAAAGAGGCAAACATATCCAAGTGGGCTTGATGACGGGCGATCATCGGCACCCAAAGGTGCCGATGGAACGAATATTGGCAGACGAGCTTGAAATCCTCGGCAGTCATGGTATGCAAGCCTACAAATATCCCGAAATCTTCGACATGATCGGGGAAGGCAAATTACAGCCCGAAAAATTGATCGGGGGTACCCTCTCCTTGGAAGAATCGACCTTGGCATTGCCCAAAATGGATCGTTTTGTACACCAAGGAATATGGGTAATCGACAGATTTTAAAGGGATAAAATGAGCTCAATAATTTAAGGAATGCAAGCCCAATAAAAAAGGCTTACCGTAACGGGTAAGCCATTTTTAAGGAATGCACAAGCGCATTATTTTCCATTGAACTTAACGTTCATTACCGCCATTTGCCCCGGCGCTTCGCCTTCCTTAGGGGTATAGACAAAATAGATTTCCTTGGCCTTGATATCCCTGGGCTTTTCCATTTTGATCATCACCAAGCCGCCGGGCTGCCCGGCTTCGGGAGTTGGCATACTGCCCCGTCCCAACAATTCCCCGTCAGGCGCATTGAGTCGCATTTCAAAATCAACGCCTGATTTTGGCGCCGCTTGCCAGCCTGCGGTGATCATTGCCGAGTTTACCCCTTTTAAATCGATATCGTCCATCGCGAACCAACCTGGCCCATCGGGCAACAACAAAAGATTCATACCGTTAAAGGCGATCGGTGAAAATCCCTTGATTTTTGTTGCCGTACCGAAAGGTAAGGTACTACCCCTCAAAGAAACCGTCTTGGCTCCGGTCAATGGGCGTACCCCATTGTTGCCCTGATCGGTATAGCTCGCGGTGAGCACCATCACGTTATCGGTAGGCGAAGGTTTGGGCAACACGCTACCGGCCAAAGGCAGCGATTTCTGTTTCACTCCCGTTTCGGCCAACGATCGAATGTAAAGGGCAATCTGTCTGGCTTCATCGGTGGTCACGTTCGGATGCGCGGGCATCACTACTTCGCCCCATACCCCGGATCCTCCGGCGATGATTTTCTTTTGAAGGTACCCCAAGGCCCTCCTGTCATCTTTGTATTTTTTGGCCACATCGGTATAATTGGGACCAATGGAGGCCTCCGCTTCCTTATGACAGGTCTTGCAATCGAGTCCGAGTGTCAGTGCCTTTCCGGTCACTGCCGCAGAAACTTGTTGGTGGCCCAATGACATGTTCACCTCATCCATGCCTTCCAAATAATCCACGGAGACAAATACATTGGCTGGATCTATGGTCTCATTGCCATCAGGGTCGGTAACCGTAACTTTATAGTTCACCGGTTCCCCGGCAATAAAAAAGGAAGAATTTCCCCCTTGAAGGTCAATCGCTATTTCAGGCCTGCTGTTCCCGGACACGATAGTGGTGGCGGTGCTTTTCGCCATGGCACCTTTGTCGTCTTTTGCTTCTACCAACAGGTTGTATTCCCCTGCCTTATCATAGGTATAGGTGATTTCTGGAGCCGTGGTGGCTTCGGTTTCCCCATTGCCAAAATCCCAGATATAGCTTACGGGATCATTTTCTAGGTCAACCGCTTCCACCTTGGCCGTTACCGTCAACGGAAATTTTCCCGAGGTTTTGTCCACGATCATATGATCGATTACAGGTGGTCTGTTGCCCCCGTTGTACTCGATATAGCTTAACCCCGAATCATCATTTTTGGAGAACCAACCGCTGCCATATTCCAGCAGATATACCCTTCCGTCGGGGCCCATTTCCATATCGATCAAATTGTTCAACTTGATATCCGAAGCGAAGGGTTCCATTTTATTGAAGGTGCCATCTTCAAAAAGGGTCACGGCCATCATCCAACCCCGCATCCATTCATAGATGATCACTTTTCCGTCGTAATAAGAGGGCAATCCGCCACCATCGGGGTACATGTCGGAATAATAGGTTGGCCCGGCCATCGCGTTCCTGCCGCCCGATCCCACTTGGGGAAAATCAGGGGTTTCGGCATAAGGATAATATACATAGGCCGGTTGTGCCGGTGGCAATACCCTTAAGCCGGTATTGTTCCTTGAATCGTTGATCGGTTTTTCGGGATCGAATGCAAGGCCGCTTTCACCGGTTATATAGTTATAGGCATGATAGGGCTTGTTGTTCCCTATGAACAATGGCCATCCAAAGTTTCCTGCGGTGCGTGCCTGGTTCATTTCATCATACCCCCTTGGGCCACGGGTGTCAAGCGAGTCTTCCCGGGCATCCGGACCTACTTCGCCCCAATACAAATATCCTTTTTTGGGGTCTACCGAAATACGGTAGGGGTTGCGATGGCCCATGGTATAGATTTCCGGACGGGTCTTTTCCATCCCCACGGGGAAAAGATTGCCCTCGGGTATATCATAGCTGCCGTCTTCGTTTACTTTGATCCTCATGATCTTTCCGCGAAGATCATTGGTATTGCCCGAGGAACGACGGGCATCATATTGTTCATGGCCAGGGAGTGTCGTTCAAGGGCGCATAACCGTTGCTGACATATTTTTCGTCCTTTTCGTTGAAGGGGGTTGAATTGTCGCCTGCAGAGAGATATAAAAGATTCCCGGGGCCAAATGCGATCGATCCGCCGGTATGGCAACAGATTTCCCTTTGGCTTGCCACATCGAGGATGACTTGTTCCGAAGCGAGGTCAAAAACACCATCGACATACTTAAAACGGGATAATCGATTGACCCATTCATCGCCGGTTGGGGCATAATAGACATAGATCCAATGGTTGGTTGCGTAATCGGGGTCTTTTTGAAGCCCCATTACCCCTTCCTCGGCGTTTACGCCCGGGGTGTTCAAGGTTTTTGAATAGACATCCAAAAGAGCCACCTGGGTAAGCTCCTTGGTATCTGCCTTATACAAAATGATCTCTCCCCGCCTTTGTGCGATCAGCACATCGTTGTTCGGTAGGACCGTCATTTCGGTAGGCTCGAAAAATTCGCCTCCGACCAAAGCCACCTTTGAGAAACGGTTCGCATCGGGAGGAATCTGGGTCACGGCCTTGCTATAGTCCAAATTCTCGTTTTTGCCGATTGCATATTCTATGCCCCCCAACAGATGTTTCAGGAACAGCTCTTCTTCATAGCTATCATCGGTATGTCCGGCACCGGTATAGAAAGCCCTGCCTCCGTCAAATTCGTGGTACCAGGCAATTGGGTGAAAATCCCCGTTCGTGCCTCCCTGATAAGTCGATTCGTCGAGGGTCATCAAGACATTGACATCGGGATTTATGTTTTTATAATTATAAAGTTCATCGGTACGGTGCCAAACGGTATCGGTAAAAAATTCCGTGGCAATGAAGTTTTTATCCTTGATGATAAAATCGGCTTCCGGGGTTCCGGAAGGATGGCTTTGAAACTGGGCGCCGACCAATTTGTTGTACCATCCCCAATCATATTCGGTGTCCGCAGCGGCATGTATGCCCACAAATCCACCGCCGGCCTGGATATAACGCTCAAAGGCGGCTTCCTCCTTGGCATCCAAAATATTGCCGGTCGTACTCAAAAATATGATGGCAGAATATTGTTTTAAGTTGTCTTCATTGAACAATTCGGGGTTTTTGGTCGTATCGACCACAAAACCATTTTCGTTCCCCAATTTCTCGATCGCGGCCATGCCGGCAGGAATGGAAGCATGTTTAAAACCCATGGTATTTGAAAACACAAGTACTTTGGGCTTTCCTTCCCTTTTATTGCTGCAGGAAACAATCAGGAGGCCAAGGATCAGGGTCAATGCATAAAAAATATTTTTCATAGGTAATTCAGATTAATTGATCAAAAGTAAAGCGCTAAATGTAAGGATAACTCAAATCACTTTTGTACTTCAATGGCCATAATGTACTTTTTTGGTCATAAAAGTTAGGAAATCGTTTTGTTCTTGACCGTCTTCTCCATCAAACCCACGCCATAATTGATGGTTCTTATCGGAATTCCATTTGAGATAACCCGGCACCTAAGCCATCACCCATATGTTTTATGCCAAGGTAAAAGACACGGTGGCACATCGTAAACGATTACCACGGAAGGCTTCCTTTGAATGGGAACGAACTTACCTCATTCAAGGGATGGGTTGCCAAACCGAGCCTACCGCCATTAAGAAGCGATAATAAATTATGCCTTATCTTTGTTCAAAGTTTTTGTTTCCCCAACTAAGCAAGCGTGTCCTCGTTCTTAGTATCCCGATTGCCGGAGCAGTTCGAAACCATGTCAAAATTACCGAAAGAATATCAGTTTCTAGACCTGTCTGATTATGGCAGGCCCGTTGGAAAAGCAATAGCCAAATCCTTAAAAAATACCGCTGCAACCCCTATCCATGTCACCCTTTCCTTCGTGGTAGCGGGATTGATCGCCATCATATGTATCTTGCATCAGTATTACTGGGCCACAGCGTTTTTCTTGATCCTTAAATCTATATTGGATGCGGCGGATGGGGAGCTGGCCCGAATCAAAAAAACACCCTCCTATACCGGCAGGTATCTTGATTCTGTTTCCGATATCATCCTGAACCTGTTGATATTGATTGCGATATGGCATGTCACCGACGGGTCTATCGGCTATACCTTACTTTCCTTTCTTGGGTTGCAATTACAGGGTACCCTCTATAATTATTACTATCTGATCTTGCGCAAAAAATTTAATGGGGATACCACCAGCAGGATTTTTGAAAATGGGTCGCCAAGAGCCATGAAAGGAGAGAAGCAAAGTGTCGTGAACTTCCTCTTTGCGGTGTATAATTTCTGCTATGGTACCTTTGACAAAATCATTCACCGGATGGACAGCAAAGCGGTAGAAAGCAAAAAAATGCCCAATTGGCTTATGACGGCGGTCTCAACTTTCGGGCTGGGTTTTCAGTTGTTGATCATCGGATTGATGCTGGCCTTTGGCTTAAAACAATATATCATTCCCTTCTTCATGGGGTATTCCATCTTTATCATCATTTTTATCGGTATAAGAAAACTGGTGAATCGATAAAAATTCGTTAATTTTCATACCCCTGGCCAACGCTGGAAGACCAAATGAGCCGGAGGCCCAGCCATAAATAAAAAACGAAATGGAAAAAATAGCCGTACTTGTGATGTTATTGATGTTCTGCTCTTGCAACCAACCAAGGGAAAACATAAGTGCAACAGCCCTTTTGATCACAGATGTCTCGATCGTGGATGTGCAAACGGGAATCCATCTTGGGAAAATCGACAAGTGGTCATCGATTCTGGTAAGATCATTGGGATTTCCGACCGTATCGATAATGTCGATTCATATTCCCAGAAAATCGATGGCAAGGGAAAATACCTGATGCCGGGCCTTGCCGAAATGCATGCCCATATCCCGCCGCCCACTACGGACCCCAGACGGATAGAAGAAACCCTGTTCCTTTACCTGTCCAATGGCATTACGACCATTAGGGGAATGTTGGGCGATCCTGCCCATTTAACCTTGCGCGAACAAGCCAAGAACGGCGACATTCTAAGTCCGAGGATTTTCACCTCGAGTCCGTCCCTAAACGGAAACACCGTGAGTTCGAAAGAAGAGGCCAAAGCAAAGGTGACGGCATATCGGAAAGACGGCTATGATTTTCTAAAAATCCATCCCGGCGTTCCTTTGGAAGCCTTTGACCAAATCGTTGCCACGGCCAATGAGGTAGGTATTCCCTTCGCCGGCCATGTGCCGGTGGCCGTCGGTATCCGGCATGCCCTTGAAAGCAAATACGCCTCCATAGATCATGTGGATGGTTTTTTAGAGGGACTTGTTCCCGAATCGGCGGGGGTTGACCCCTCCGACAACGGCTTTTTTGGATATGCCTTTACCCCTTTGGTCGATACCACCAAAATAGACGGATTGGTGCAAATGGCAAGAGCCAACAAGGTATGGATCGTACCTACCCAAAGTCTCTTTGAGCGATGGTATCGCCCCGATTTCGGTAGAAATCCTGCTGGCCCAGCCCGAAATGAAATACATGCCCAAGAGCACTTTGGCCAATTGGGAACGGATAAAAAAGGAAGACCATGGCTGATGAAAATTTTACCGAGGCACAATGGCGGCAATTCGATGCCATCCGTAAAAAACTCATCTTTAAACTTCAACAAAACGGGCATGGAATGTTACTGGGTTCGGATGCGCCCCAACTTTTCAATGTGCCTGGATTTTCCATACACCATGAAATGCAGGGGATGCTGGAGGCGGGACTAACTCCTTTGGAAATCATTCAATCGGGAACCATCAATCCTGCAACTTATTTCAACAGCTCCGATACCTTTGGTGAAATCAAGGAAGGGATGCAGGCCGACCTCATTTTGGTAGATGCCAATCCGCTGGAAGACCTCTCGGCCCTCCAAAAGATAACAGGAGTAATGGTGAAGGGCAGATGGCTCGACAGCAAAACCATTGCCGATAAGTTGGAGGAGATTGCGAAACATGCCGAACAAGAATAAAATAATTTTTACCTTGCCCATGCCTTAACAAGATGGTCTTTCAATCTAAAAAATCATCGGTTCAAGGAGAACCGATCAAAAAATATGCGCCACGCCAACCGCTTATTTTTATTGACGTAAGAAGATATTAAGGAATCTTTAGGGCTATGTGCCAATAATGCAACTATCGTTCCCCAGGCTGTTATAACCACCGTTCAAACTGCGGAAATGGAAAAATTTTAAGTTTCAAAGTACGCGGCCTTATACATCAGTGGTCCTAAAACAACACCCATACGAAATGATCATATCATCACTATTTTACCACTCCATAACTATGAAAAATATCATTTGTTTTTTGATGTTGATCGGCACCACAATAGGTCAGTCCCAAATGCTTTTTAAGCCAGACCGGGTTTTTGATGGCACTACGGTGCACCCCGACTGGGTGGTTCTGGTGGAAGGCAAAGTGATTACCTATGTAGGGGCGCCCACCGAATTGAAAACCCCGAAAGGAACCCAAGAAGTGCCTTTGAAGAACATGACGTTGATGCCCGGCATCATTGAAGGGCATTCCCATCTTTTGTTACACCCTTATAACGAGACGGATTGGAACGACCAAGTGCTTAAAGAATCGCCGGTGGAACGGGCGATTCGAGGTACAGTCCACGCCAAAAATTCTTTGATGGCCGGTATTACCACTGTTCGAGATCTGGGATCCGAAGGAGCGGCTTATGCAGATGTATCCCTCAAAAAGACCATTGATCAAGGTATTGTGGCCGGCCCCAGAATGCTCGTGGCCGGACCGGCGATCGTAGCGACCGGCGCTTATGGGCCCAAAGGGTTCCATGATGGGGTATCGGTACCCCTTGGTGCCGAACCGGTCAGTGGCGTCGACGAAGCGAAAAGCCACAGTAAGGACGGCAATTGGGAAATGGGGCCGATTTTATTAAAATCTACGCCGATTACCGGTGGGGTGCCGGGGAACCATCCCAGCCCACGTTTCTCTCCAACGAAATTGAGGCGATGGTATCCGCGGCAACCAGTGCAGGAAGATATGTGGTGGCCCATGCCAGCACCCCTGAAGGTATGCGACGCGCCATTTTGGGTGGGGTAGAGACCATTGAACATGGTGATGGTGGGAACTGACTGAAATCTTTAGCGCTGATGAAAGAGCGGGGCGTGGCCCTTTGCCCTACCCTGGCCGCAGGTGACGCCATTGCACGTTACGGTGGGTGGAAAAAAGGCATCGATTCGGAACCCGATTCGCATTGCGGCAAAGCGGGCTTCTTTCAAACGGGCATTGGATTCCGGGGTGACCATTGTTTTTGGCGGCGACGTGGGTGTGTTTTCCCATGGCGAGAACTATCTGGAAATGGAACTGATGGTCGATTATGGAATGTCGCCCATGGCGGTCATAAAGGCCGCGACCTCGGTGAATGCTGGGGTTTTTCATCTGGAAACAGTTGGGTAAACTGGAAAAAGATTACCTGGCAGACCTGATTGCCGTCTCCGGCGATCCCAGCAAAAGATATCAAGCTGCCCTGCGCCAGGTGAAATTGGTGGTCAAAAACGGGGTGGTCTATAAAAATGAAGTTCGCAAATTGATCGTTCATGGCCGAGAACGATGAACAAAGTTATTGGTCCCAACGCTATCGCGATGGGCATACCGGATGGAATATCGGCTATCCATCGACCCCTATCAAAACCTACGTAGACCAACTAGCCAACAAAGACATTTCCATTTTGATCCCGGGTGCCGGAAATGCCTACGAAGCGGAATATCTATGGGAAAAAGGATTCCGGAATGTCGATGTGCTCGATATCTGCGTCGCCCCCTATTGGAAAATTCATGCAAAGAAATTCAGGCTTTCCTAAAGATCGATTGTATCACAAAGGATTTTTTTCTCCATCAAGGGCCAATATGATCTGATCTTGGAGCAGACATTTTTCTGCTCCTTGATACCCTCGGATAAAAATAGGTTCGCCTATGCCGAAAAAATGGCCCAATTGCTCAAACCTAGAGGTAAATTGGTCGGGGTCTGGTTCGATTTTCCATTGACCTCGGATCTTGAAAAAAGGCCTTTCGGTGGTGATAAGGCATTATACCTCAAATATATCGACCCCTATTTTTCGGTCAAGACCTTTGAGCGCTGTTACAATTCCATCCCGCCAAGACAAGGCCATGAGCTTTTTGGCATCTTTGAAAAAAAAGGCGCTGAAACCACCGTTTAAAACTATAGGTAGTACTCTTGAAGCCGTCATTCCTTTGGGCCCTGTTTTCGGTTATTCGGCAAAAGTCTTTATATATTCCGCCCGTCAAAACCAAATTGTTCCCAATGTTCAAAAATTGCTTCCTCCTCACGGTGCTTTTCGCATCCCTGACCACTTTTTCCCAAGATTTCAAAATGGAACTGCTGCAAGACCTTAAGCCAAGAAATATTGGCCCGGGGGGGATGAGCGGGCGTGTTACCGCGATCGATGCCGTAAATGACGACCCAGACGTGATGTACGTTGGTACAGCGTCTGGCGGTCTGTGGAAATCGACCTCGGGGGGTATAAAATGGGATCCTATTTTTGACAAGGAGACGACCGCCTCTATCGGGGCCGTGGCCATTCAACAGTCGAACCCCTCGGTGATCTGGGTGGGCACTGGCGAAGGCAACCCCCGAAACAGCCTCAACGGTGGTTATGGGGTTTATAAATCACTGGATGGCGGGAAAAGCTGGAAATTGATGGGGCTTGAAAAAACCAGGCACATCCACCGTATCAAGATCGATCCCATGAACCCCAATACGGTTTATGTGGGGGCCATAGGTTCGCCTTGGGGCGCACATCCCGAACGGGGCGTTTTCAAGACCACCGATGGGGGCGAGACCTGGGAAAAGTTGCTTTTTGTGAACAACAGCACAGGTGTTGCCGATTTGGTGATGGATCCCACCAATCCCAATAAATTGATAGCAGCCATGTGGGAACACAAGAGGGAGCCATGGTTCTTTAAATCCGGGGGACCGGGAAGCGGACTTTACATGACGCACGATGGAGGTAAGAATTGGAAAAAATTAACGGAAGATGATGGGCTCCCCCAAGGGGAACTGGGCAGGATCGGGGTCGCCATTGCGGCCAACCGGCCCAATATTGTGTATGCCCTGATCGAAGCCAAAAAAAATGCCTTGTACAAATCGGAAGACGGCGGTTTTTCGTGGAAGAAAATCAACGATAAGGACGACATCGGCAACCGGCCCTTTTACTATTCCGAAATTTATGTAGATCCCCAAAATGAAAACAGGGTTTATTCGGTTTTCACCTATATCAACGTATCGGAGGATGGGGGCAAAAGTTTTACCGAATTGATGCCCGCTTATCGGGCCGACAATGGAGTGCATCCCGATCATCATGCCTGGTGGATCCATCCCAAAAATGGTCAGTTCATGATGGATGGCAACGATGGGGGCATGAACATTACCAAAGATGGGGGCAAGTCGTGGCGTTTTATCGGCAATTTGCCCGTGGCCCAATTTTACCATATCAATACCGACAATGAATTCCCCTACAATGTGTATGGTGGTTTACAAGACAACGGTTCTTGGCGAGGACCCGCCTATGTTTGGAAGGCCCAAGGCATTCGCAACAGTTATTGGCAGGAAATTGCCTTTGGTGATGGTTTCGATGTCGTCCCAGACCTTGAAAATTCACAATATGGTTACGCCATGAGCCAACAGGGTTACGTCTCAAGGTATGATCATATCACGGGCAACAATTATATCGTACGCCCTACCCCGCCCGATGAGGAAACCAAATTGCGGTTCAACTGGAACGCTGCCATCGGTCAAGATCCATTTGATCCGGGCACGGTATATTTTGGGAGTCAATTTGTTCATAAGAGCAAGGATAAAGGCTTGACCTGGGAAGTGATATCCCCTGATTTGACCACCAATGACCCTGAGAAACAGAAGCAAAGTGAAAGTGGCGGTCTCACCATGGACGCTACCGGCGCAGAGAACCATTGCACCCTTTTGGTAATCGAGCCATCACCGATCGAAAAGGATATGCTTTGGGTCGCATCAGATGACGGCCGAGTGCATTACACCCAAAACGGGGGCACTTCCTGGACAGAAGTAACCCAAAACATAAAAGGCTTACCGTCAGGTAGTTGGATTCCACAGATTAAAGCATCGAACAAAAATAAAGGGGAAGCCCTGCTCGTGGCCAATAACTACCGCCGGTTCGATTATACGCCCTATGCCTATCGTACCAAAAACTATGGCAAATCGTGGGAACGAATCGTGGATGCCAGTGACGTGGGCGCTTATACGCTCTCTATCGTCGAAGATCTGGAAAATCCCAACCTGATGTTTTTGGGCACCGATGACGGACTCTATGTTTCGTTCGATGCAGGCGTACTATGGCAAAAATGGACCGAAGGTTATCCCACGGTCTCCACCAAAGACCTGGTGATCCATCCCAGGGAACATGATCTGGTGATCGCGACCTTTGGCCGGGCCGTTTGGGTGTTGGATGACATCCGACCATTGAGGGCCCTGGCGGCCGATCGGTCATTACTGCAAAAAGAGATCAAGGTCTTTGCCCCTCCCATCGCCTATCAAGCAGCCTACCAGCAGCCGACAGGAAGCCGGTTCGGCGCTGATGCGGAGTATAACGCGGAAAACAGAAAATCGGGGGCCATGCTCACCTATTATCTAAGGGAAGGACGGCAGAAGAAAGATACCGATGCCAAAAAGGACAATGATCCGGTCGACACGGAGGATATTGAGACCGCAGCGGAAGGCAGCAAAACTGAAGTCGCCATGGCTGAAGATGAAGGGGAAACCAACTCGGCGGCCAAACCGAAAACAAAAGACTCGCTTTCCGTGATGATCTATGATGGGGAAAGACTGGTCCGAACCATGAAATTCAAAACGCCGGAGAAGGCCGGATTTCATCGAATCTACTGGGAAATGGAAGAAAAAGGGCCCGATCGTCCTTCCAGAAAGTTGATCAAGAACACACGCGAGTACGGAGGCAGAAATGTGAAGCCAGGCCAATACAGGGTTCAGCTCGAATTGGGCGAAACCACGGATGAAACCCTTCTGGAAGTAAAATCAGACCCCAGATTGGATATTTCAAGCAATAACATCGATCAGGTGTATGAAAATTCAAAGAAATTGGACGGTTATACACAGCTCGCCGCCGATGCCACCAAACAATTGGTCGAAAGCAAACTGATTGCGGAACAATATCAGAAAGACCTGAAAGCCTTGGATGAAAAGCAATTTAAAGATCAAATCAAAGCTTCCAAAGACATGGTTAAGGAAATTGATTCCCTGATCGATAGGTATCTGGGCAAGGAAGATAAAAGACAAGGCATCACCCGTAATCCGGAAATTACGGTGATGACACGCATCGGGGAAGCCAATCGGTATGTGGGCAGCAGGCAATCGGGCATTACCGAAACTGAAAAAAGACTGCTTGGGTTTGCAGAAGAGGAACTCAAAAACGCCCTTCAAAAAACCAATGCCTTCTTTAACCGATCATGGAAGGATTATAGGGAAAACATGGAAACGCTGAGCGCATCTCCCTTTAAGGAGGTGAAGACCTTTACGGTGCAATATTGACAAAACTTTTAAAATACCTTTGATGCCTTTGTCTGATTTGATTTTTGGCTCCGGTGTTCGATCTGCGAATCTTATTTCCAACCTGTGCGATTTGATCAACTTTGAACGTATTGATTTTGCGAAAAATTCCAGATGCTTACCTTCGCCATATGAAAAATTTTAAAAGGCGCCTCACCTTGGTTTCTTTGGTTTTGACCCCGTTCGTTTTACCTGCACAGGAAACCGGGGAAAATGCATTGGGTTCCTGGTTCATGTACTTCGGCTCCAACAAGATTGCCGAAAAATGGAGCGTCCATACCGAGGTACAACAGCGCTATTACGAAATGGCCAGCAATTTCAACCAGCTGCTCCTACGAACGGGCATGAACTACCATCTCGATAGCCATGCCATCGCCACCCTGGGTTATGCCTATATCGCAACCGATGGCACTTTTGGGGAGAACGCCACCGATATCGATTCCAGGGAACACCGAATCTTCGGGCAATTTATACTCAAGGACCAAGTCGGCAAGTTCGACTTCGAGCATCGTTATCGCTTGGAACAACGCTTTTTGGATTCCGGAACAAGCAGCGACATCGAATACCGGGCACGTTATCGCATTCAGGTTACACTGCCGTTATCCCAGGTTTTCTTTCTGAACTTTTATGATGAAATTTTCCTGAACCTTCAAGGGAATCCCTTCGGACAAAACCGTTTGTACGGGGCTTTAGGAATAAAAATCAATCCCGCATTGAGCGTTCAGACCGGCTACCTTAAAAATCATTTTACGGGCGCCCACTTTGACCGGTTGCAGTTAGGTGTTTTCTATAATCCCGACCTAAGGGACATATTCCAAAAAAAAGCAAATGGGACTTCAAAAGGTAAACTTTAATAATGCATCGGGACAATCCTTGGTAGGACGATTGGAACTACCTCCCGATAGACATCCCCATAACTATGCGGTATTTGCCCATTGCTTCACCTGCAATAAGAACTCCACAGCCACAAAGAACATCGCAAGTGCGCTTTCTTCCAGTGGGTTCGGGGTGCTGCGGTTCGATTTTACGGGACTGGGCGATAGTTCCGGAGACTTTTCGGAGACCGACTTTTCCGGAAACGTGGAAGATTTGGTGGCGGCCGCCGTTTTTTTGGCAAAAAACTACAAGGCGCCGACCTTATTGGTAGGACATTCGTTGGGCGGTGCCGCCATTATTTTTGCGGCGGCGAAAATCGCATCGGTAAAGGCGTTGGCCACCATCGCTACGCCATCAGACCCGGCCCATGTACAACAACTGCTCAAAAGCGATCTGGGGGAAATCATCGCGAAAGGAAAGGCCACGGTGCGTTTGGCGGGAAGGGATTTTACCATCAAAAAAGAATTCCTGGATGATCTGCAAAATAAATCGCTGCCAGAGGCTGTGGCGCGCTTGCGCAAGCCCCTATTGATCTTGCATTCTCCTCAGGACAAGATTGTTGGTATAAAAAACGCGGAGGATATTTATCGGTCGGCCCGACATCCGAAAAGCTTTGTTTCCTTGGACGGGGCAGACCATCTCTTAACGGATAAAAAGGATTCCCTCTATGCGGGCAAGGTCGTTTCGGGCTGGGCCCAACGTTATCTTGACCTACCCGAAGCCCCCCTTTTGCAAACCGAACAACAAGTGGTGGCGAGTCTGGATGCCGAAGATGGGTTTACCACCTCGATGAAAGTGGGCCGACATTATTTGACCGCGGATGAACCCATGAAGGTGGGAGGAAAGGACTTTGGGCCTTCTCCTTATGAACTTGTATCCGCAGGGCTTTCGGCCTGTACGGCCATGACGGTTCAAATGTACACCAAACGAAAAGGGTGGCCTTTGGAAAATATAGAAGTGCACACGTCTTATGGCAAGACATATGCCATTGACTGTGAATCCTGTGAATCGCCACAAGCCAAGATCGACACTTTTCAGCGAGAGATAAAATTGACCGGCACCCTTGATGACGGTCAAATCAAAAGGGTCTTGGAAATCGCCGATAAATGCCCGGTGCACAGAACATTGCAAAGCGAAACCCAAATTATCACCAAATTGATCGAATAATGCGGTACCCGCCAACAATTCAATTCAAGAATAGATTGACAAGGATATCTATATTGCTTAACTTTATGGCTTACTAAAATTAGAACCTATGAAAATATTAAAAGTCTTGGCGATCGGGTTGACAGTGGTTGCCACGTACAGCTGTAAAGAAGTAAAAAAAGAGGCCAAGGAGGCTGGGGATGAAATGGAAAATGCCGTAAAGGAATTGGAGGAGGTGAAGGTCGAGACGGTTAAATTTGCGATGGAGCCGAAAAGCGACAGCAATGTGAAAGGAGAGGTAACCTTTACCGATGAAAACGGAATGGTGAAAATGACCGCGAACTTTACCGGTCTTACCCCAGGGGAGCACGCGATCCATATCCATGAAAAAGCGGATTGTTCGGCAGCAGATGGAACCTCAACCGGAGGCCATTGGAACCCGACCAACGAAGCCCACGGTAAATGGGGCGCAGCCGAAGGTTTTCATAAAGGGGACATCGGCAATTTTGTGGCCAATGCCGATGGCACTGGATCCGTTGAATTTGATACCGATCAATGGTGCCTTGGATGTGAAGACCCCAACAAAGATTTGCTCGGCAAAGGGGTAATCGTCCATCAAGGCGTCGATGATTTTACCACCCAGCCCACCGGAAATGCGGGAGGTCGTATCAGCTGTACCGGCATTATCCAGTAATTGTACAACCAAATATGTAGGACCGTCCCATGGGACGGTCCTTTTTAATACTTTACCTCCTCCAGCCAGCATCGCATGCAATTAGAGATCCTGATCGAACGTTTTCAACAAAAAGATGCCCAAGCTTTTAAGCGCTTGCACGAGATGTATGCCCAAAACATCTGTGGGGTGATCAATACCATCGTAAAAGATGAAGTTCTCGCGCAAGAGTTATGTCAGGATGTATTCGTAAAGGTCTGGTACAATGCCCGTACCTATAATGCCTCAAAAGGCCGTTTTTTTACCTGGCTTTTAAATATCGCCCGAAATACGGCCATTGACGAAGTAAGATCCAAGTCCTATAAAAATCAAAAAAAGAACCTCTCGGCAGATTACTTCGTAGGTATGCTTGAAGAGGTTGATGGGAATGAACCAAGGATCGACCCAAAAACACTTAAAAAACTGGTCTTGAATCTAAAGGAAAAGTGCATTCAGATTATCGAGCTTTTGTACTTTAAGGGATTTACACAAAAAGACGCCGCCAAGGAACTTCAGATTCCCTTGGGGACCGTAAAAACCCGAAACCGGGCGTGTATATCGCAAATCAGGGAAAACATGAACCTATAGCATGGATGTAGAGAAATACATATCATCTGGTGTTCTGGAACTCTATGTAGCCGGACTGCTTTCGGAAAAGGAAAATCTGGAGGTGCACCGATACGCCATGGAACACCCTCAAATAAAATCGGAGATCGAGGCCATTGAAGCTGCCGTCTTGACCGTGGCCCGAACCGCTTCGCCCGAAAGGAAGATTATTTTCGATGGTATTGCCGATCGACTGCAAGGACCCACGGAAACCAAGGTGGTTCCCCTCAGGGAAAAATCAACCAAGTGGACCACTTATTTAGGATGGGCAGCTTCGGTATTGTTGGCGATCGGGTTATTTTGGATGTACACCGAAAACCAAAGACTGCAGGCGGAAAAAGCTTTGGTGGAGCAAAACAATGGAACGCTGGAACAACAGATTGCCAACGCCAACCTGTCGCTGGAAAACACCCAAAACCTTTTGGCCCTGCTGCGCGACAAGAACGTGAAAGTGGTTCCTTTGGGCGGTCAGGAAGTATCCCCCAGCTCCTACGCCAAAGCGTATTGGAACAAGCAAGATCAAAAACTTTTCATAGATGCGATAGGCCTCCCCGAACCACCGGATGGCATGGTTTATCAGGTGTGGTCTCTTAAGCTGAACCCGCTTACGCCAACCAGCGTAGGCTTGTTGGAAGACTTTGCAATGGACAACAACAAAGTCTTTGCACTGAACAATCCCAACGATTCGGAAGCCTTCGGAATTACCTTGGAACCATCCGGGGGAAGCGCATCCCCCAATTTGGATCAATTGTATGCCCTCGGGGCCGTCACTTCCTAATCATGTACTTTAATCCATTAACTACTGCCCCAACTATCTTTTGAAAACGAAACAGCTCTGGCAAATTGGCCTAAAAGGTCATAGGTTGAATGCAAAAATCGCAATGCCTCAGGCAACTTAAGCCGAGTTTCGATAGGGCGTGTCAAGCAGTTTGTCGTGCAACGATTTTAATTTTTTTGCCGGATACCCTAAGTTGAACAAAAGCAGCAATAACAAATTGGATAGGTTGATGCGCAAATAGGAATTATGGTCATATTTTCTGGAAGAAACGGTGAGGTCGTTTTTGACGATGGTATAAGGAATGTTTTTGCGTTTCATCCTTTTGAAAAACTCGAAATCTTCCATCAGCACCTGATTCTCGTTAAACCGACCTATTTCGGTAAATATGTTTTCTTTGATAAAGAGACATTGGTCGCCCCCTCCCGTAAAAAGTCCCTTCTTGGTCGTAAACCATGCGTTGACGGACAGCAGAAAACTTTTTTTATCGAATTGATAAGAGAAAAATCCGGCATCAAATCCCTGATCGATAGCCTTGGCAATATCTTTGAAGAACGATTTTGGTGGTCGCACGTCGGCATGCAAAAATACCAGTATGTCACCCCTGGCCTTTGCCGCCGCATGGTTCATTTGTACCGCCCTTCCCCGTTTCGGCGACTTAACAATATAAAGCGGTCTTTTTTTGAGGTGGTATGGTGCTTCATCCCCATTTACAGCAGATAAAGACACTATGATTTCCGTAGGCAACCTGCTTTCCAAGGATTCCAAAAGGGGCAGTAATCGCTTCAAGTTCTCGTTTTCTTGGTAAGCCGGTATAATCACTGAGATCATAGGCGAAAAGTATTCTTTTTATGCCCAATAAAGATACAAAGTCCGTAGGAGGCCACGTCGTTTCTGGCCGTCAAAGTTTATGGCCAGGAAAGGTTTTATCGATCCAACGACAAACCCTTTGATGCTGCATTGCGTAAGTAAGACAAAGAAACAAATTTAAAAACCGAAAATTAATGGCCAATCGAATGCTATCCAAGGTATTGTTGCTCTCCTTTTTACTCCTAGGTTGTACCACCCATATGGGTCAATCGCAAAAGAGTGATACGGAGATAGATGACTTCAACTTACTTTCCGAACAATTTCTGATAAAAATCAAAGCGGGTCAAGACACCAAATCCATTCGAGATCAGCTTGCTGGGACCACCCTTGCCGATCTTGCTGCCAGCTTGGATACCGATGCGCAAAAACTGGCCTTTTGGGTGAATATTTACAATGGCTACATTCAATATGTCTTATTGGAAAATCCCCAATTGTACAACGACCGCCGGACCTTCTTTGATATGGAACAGATTCCGATCGCGGGAACCGTGGTGTCGTTTTCCAAAATAGAACATGGCATCATACGAAAATCGCAATGGCCGTTGGGATTGGGCTATGTCCGCAAATGGTTTCCCGATGCATTCGAACGCAAACTAAGGGTAGACAAAACGGATTACCGCATTCATTTTGCCCTGAATTGTGGCGCCAAAGATTGTCCGCCAGTGGCCATCTATACGCCGGAACGCCTTGAGGAACAGTTCGAGGAAGGCACGAAACGGTACTTGACCCGCACTACCACCTATAAGCAAGAGGAAAACGAGGTGGCTGTTACTTCCCTGTTCAATTGGTTCAGTGGCGATTTTGGAGGGAAAAACGGGGTAAAACACATTTTAAAGGAAAACCACGTCCTCCCCACGACCAAAAATGTAGATCTGGTGTACAAAGACTACGATTGGACCCTGTCCTTGGACAACTTTATCGAATTATAGCCTCTAATCACCTCCATGCAAGTTGCCTGGTGGCATAAAACAGTCCTATTTATGGCCTATTCTTGCTATCCAGGGTTTTTTTTAAGGCTTTCCAAGCTGCAAAAACCTTGTACAACAAAACACACATAATGGTTATCCAAAGAAAAAACAGAAGGTATTCCATAGCGTTCTCGGAAATAAGGTTAAGTAAGTCTTCAATAAAAATTCAGTAACACTTGGGGCGTCAGAATCTTATGATTGCTTGTAATGGGGTAAATATACTGAAACCCCTTTTAATATCCTAAAAGTAGGGAGGAGATTGATAGGGGACAAAAAAACACCATGGCCGCTTGGCCATGGTGCCTTTCAAACAACCAACCTAAAACACCACTGTAAATGACTTTTTGGGGATTTTTATAGGAATGATTTCGGGGCTTGCTATAGCCTCGATATGGGCTCCGCCATCTGTGGCCCCAGTTCATAGATGACCCCGTTCAATTCTTCCTTTAACTGCGTGGCCCGGACATGGTTTCCCGAAGCCTTATAAATTTCAGCGATACGGTAGTGTATGCTGGGCTCAGCCGTTTTGCCTTCGACATGGTCTTTCACGATTTGAAGCGCTTTTGGCACTTCGCCCATCTTCAAATAGGTGTAGGCCAGCAGGCTGTACGATTCCGGGGTAGGCCTATTGTCCACTTCCCTTTTGGCCAACCCGAGCGCTTTTTCAAATTGCCCGGTTCTATCGAGATAGACCGAAATGTTGTATGCATTGTACATATCGCCATAGGAATTGTCTTGTACCATCTTCAGGTACTGGTCTAGATTGATAAGACTTTCCCAACTATCCCCTTGGTATTCGGCAATCTCCGACTTCAGTAGGTAGTAATCCGGGGCATTGTGGTTTTCCACAATTGAATCGAGGATACGCAAAGCCTCTTCCGGATTATTCTCATGGGAAAAAACGATCCATGCGATCCCTTTTTTGGCATAGGCATTCTGAGGGTCAATGGCCAAGGATTTAAGATAATGGTCATAACTATCCTGAATACGTCCGGCGTGACCATAGTAGTCGGCAATATTGGTATAACACCATAACATGAGATCCTTATGCTTACCGTTTTCGACTTTCGCCATGGCCTTTTCCATCAATCTAATGGTCTGATCCAAGTCCCCGAGGTGGTCGTTCCACTTGGCCAGTCGTATGAGATAGCCAAAGTCGGAGAAGTTCGCGATACTGTCCAAATAGGCTCCTGCTCGATCGTAATTGCCCAATTCCATGTGAACGTCGAACAACAGTCCATGGGTAGCGTTGAGACCACTTCCCAGACTCCTGGCAGAGTCGGCCAGCACCAGGGCTTCCTTGAAACGGTGCTGGGAAATATAGTTCCTTGCCAGGGACCGGTAATATCCCGCTTCCCCGATGGCCGCGATCTTCACTGCCCTTTGCAAGGCCTTTTCCGCTTTTTTCAGGTATTGGATATCGCCCGTATGCTGAAAATAACGGTTGTATTCGCCTCCGACGATCCCAAAGCTCAGTAGTTGCATACTGTCTTCCTTAATCTTGGAATTCCACAATTCAAAATACTTTGACGTGGTTTTCACTGGTTCCGATCCCAGGAAAACGTTATATTCTTTTTTGTCGGTAATCAACTGGATTCCCATTTCACTACAGGAAATAAGGACCATAAAGATTGCCAAGGGTATAAAATGTCTCATTGATGTTGTTTTTAGGGATGATCGTTTTATTACTAAAAGGGGAGGACTTTGGGAAATCCCCCCCTTTGCTCCTTTTTCATAGTCTTATTGAGGAGCCCCCAGATAGGGGAAAGTAGTAGCTATATCTGCAGTTATCCCGACCCCATCCGAGGTGAGGCGTGGCAAGTCGGCCATCCCGTCCCCGTTGGTATCCTGTCCGCTGAAGCGATCGCCGGTATTGCCACCGAACAATAAAATCAGGGACACGTCGATGATATCGTCGTTTGGATTTCTACCGGTCAGGGCCACCTCATCGCCGTCGGGCACCAAAACACTGCCATCCATGTTGGCATCGGTACCTGGGTCGAAATAGGTAGTGGGCAAATCGGGTGCCAATTCCAATACATCTGATGCCAGATAGCCCGTAAGCGCAGCCGCGTCGAGGCCCAGAATATTATTTTCGTAGTTCACAGCCATGGGGTCAAGTCCCAAAAGCTCGGCATATACATCATGGTACTGCTCTAAACGTGCTTCATACCCCGCTTGAAAAGCAGAGCCCATTTCGGAAGGGATAGCCACGTTCTGGGCGTCTTTCACACTGGGTTGCCCCTGTATATCAAATCCCAAAACCGTATTGATGCCGGGTCTTCCCATATGGTCGACCTGAACAAATGTCCCTGAGAAATCTGGATCTCCGCTTTGTGCGTCGCAAGGGGCACAGGAAGATCCTCCACAGTCGATCCCTGTTTCGGTTCCATTCATGATTCCATCGGCACAGGTCGCCTGGACCATATCGGGCATGCCATTGTCGTCTTTGTTGCAGGCTGCCAAAACCGTTAGAGCGAAGAGGCTGAAAAACAAGTGTTTCATAGTATATCGTTTCATTTTGTTTGATTTTAAAAATAAATTATTGTTTTTTATTAGTGGTTACCCAGGTTTTGTAAACGTTCAATCCCAAGGCATTCATCCCTGTGGTTTCGCCCAAATGGCTGTTCGGTATTTCCACAATGATCGACATCGTATTGGCGCCGGCAAAAGTGTTTTCCGCTTCCCCGGCTGGTTTGAATCCACCGGGGGCCATGCCTCCTTTCACCGCGTTGAATTGGAAAAAGTCGAAAAAGAAGGGATCCTGTCGGGGCCCGGCAAACAGTGATACGCCATCCGAAGTGGTTTCAGCAATAGCCGTTGCGGCCGAAATATTTACGCTCCCCAATGGAAAATCGACCAACACCTGGCCTGAGGTTCCGGTCTGCGAAGGGGCTGCGGGACCAAAAAAATACATGACCCCATTTCTTGGTATGGCCTGTATGACCAAGTCTTCCACCAGGTCATTATCGGTATCGATATTGATTTCGGTCAGCACGTCCTCGTCGAAAGTACCGTAAGCCAAATCGGGCAGTACGTCCGATTGCATGTCAACAATAAAAACCGTGTTGTCGGAACCAGGTGAAGGTTCGAACGCAAAAAAATCCGCAATATCGGCGGTGGTGCCCATGGAGGAAGGGGCATCGATGTGATCGGCCGCTATCAAAACGATACCAACCGCTGCAAGGGCAGAGATTCCAATTAAAAGCTTTGTTTTTTTCATTTTAAATTGATTTAAATGTTAGATGAATATTTCAACATTAATTACGAGGTTTGATCTGGAGGGTTTGGTATTAAATGTTAATTTTTTGTTAAAGCAATATAGCTGCCCAAATCCTTGATTTACGTCAATTTTAAAGTCGGAACAGATGTGAAAAGGCTTGCATGGAGCATTACGGTGCGGTGCGTACGGCCATGTCTGCCCCAAAGGATGGCCTATTTAGTGGGGCCACTTGTTCGATTTATAGTGTTTTTAGAGTATTTTCGCCCCTTAAAACCATAAGCACGATATGAACCCCTCCTCTGCCGGTTGGATTGAAAAATTCGGATCGCTGGTACATGATCATCAGCATGCTTACGCCGATTTTCGGGATTTGTATACCGGACTCAAGAAGACCGGATTCGTATATGGACTCAACACAAAGATTCCCCGTTTCATAAAGGTGGA
Source organism: uncultured Flavobacteriaceae bacterium (assembly GCA_963700435.1). Lineage (GTDB taxonomy): Bacteria > Bacteroidota > Bacteroidia > Flavobacteriales > Flavobacteriaceae > Pelagihabitans. The sequence continues at coordinate 227,707 of CAVOXM010000010.1, read as the reverse complement.
ACACAGCTTAACGGAAGATGAGAAAGCAAAAATAAATTTGCTAACCGCTTTATATTATACCTATCGGATTGAGCTCGACCAAACCGATTTCACGGTCTTTATGAATAAGATCTTTGCCTTTTATAAAGACCTCGACCGCAACCAAATTTCCTTTATCAGCCAATTGTTCACGGGAAAAAAAACCTCTTCCCAATTGGAAAAACTGATGGACTCAAGGGTATACCTTGCCGATAATGTCATTAGCAAGACCTTCAACAGCATTATTACCAATTCGCTCTTGTTTATCGATGTGCTGCTTTTCCAGCGCTACCTCAAAGAGGCGAAGGGCATACATCAACGTGCCCAAACCCTCGAGTACATTACCATCAACATTACCTATCACGCCCTCAACGCCAAGGAAAAAAACAAGAGCGACGAAAAATTGGCCCAGCTCTTCGCTTCCAGCCTGACCTACGTTGATAGTGAGGCGAAGGATTTTGATGGTTCCTACCGCGAAATGCTGCTCAAAAACCACAGCCCTTGGGAAAATCATTATTTTCTTGATGTGGCCTGTTTAACCGTTTGGGAAGACCAATCCCTCGATTACAGGGAATCCGGATTTATCTTCGGAATCGGAAAAGATCTTGGTTTCGAAGAGAAGGAGATTGAACTCGCTTTGGATGAAATCACCTCCTTTTTTGAAAAGAATGCCAAGCATATCCCCTTTTTGAAAGACAAAAATCTGGCCGTACAAGTTTACGACAGCATGTCGAAAATTGTCAAAAAATTGATTTTAAGGAATAGCAAGCGACTTCAAAAAGAGCTCTCGGACAGCAAAGAACTGGTGGCCCTTATTTCCAAGGCAACCACCAAAGACCTCAGTCCTGAAGAAAAGAAAAAAATGCAATTGCAGTTGATCGACATCTTTAAGAGCATCCCCTCCCTTGCGATTTTTATGCTCCCCGGCGGTGCGGTTTTATTACCGATTTTTATTAAATTGATACCGAAGTTATTGCCATCGTCTTTTGATGACAATCGTATTGAAAAGTAGGTTATTTCTTACTTTTTAATCACTATAAGAAATATCTATGATGTCTATTATTATATTGTATACCAGATATTTAAATGTTATCACTCCAACCACAACTTGAAGTCACGTACCCTTTCCCTGCTGACGATCATTTCCTGCTCTGAAAATCGGTTCAACTTGATTTGGAGCCTTGAATTGGTGTAAGAAACAATGTCTTTGATATGATTGATATTGATAAAAAATTTCCGACTGATCCGGAAGAATGTTTTGGGTTCCAATTCGGTTTCGAGGTTTTCCAAAGTGGTCTCCAACAAATAATTTCTGCCATCGGCCGTCGCGGCATAGGTGCCTTTGTTCTCACTATAAAAACATTCCACCTCGTCGGCATTGATAATTTTGAGGTGCTGCCCTACCCTCACGGTAAATCTTTTTTTGTATTCCCTTTCCAAGGGGTTCACCAATAATTTTTTGATGTCTTCAAAATCCAATGCCAATTTTTGCGCCGGGGGTTTCAGGCTGCGGAATTTTTTTACGGCTGCTTCCAGTTCTTCATCATCGATGGGTTTCAACAAATAGTCGACACTGTTCAGCTTAAATGCCTGCAGGGCATATTCATCATAGGCCGTCGTAAAGATGATGGCGCTTCGAACCTCGACCCTTTCGAAAATCTCGAAGGAGAGTCCATCGGAAAGCTGAATGTCCAAAAAAATAAGGTCGGGGTGTTGGTGCTTCCCGAACCAATCAACGGCCTCTTCCACCGAATACAGCAGGGTGGCCACTTCCACGCCCAAATCTTCCAATAGTCTTGCCAGGCGCCTTGCGGCAGGTTTCTCGTCTTCAATGATGATGGTTTTCATAATTTAAGTTTGGTTTTGGCTTTCGTACCGGGACTATTGATCTTCTTCCATGAACTTGCGCATCTGCCGTTCTTCCCATCGTTTTAGGAAATTCGATTTGCCCCTGAACACAAAAAAAGCAGCTACCAACAATACGAGGCCCCATAGGATGGGCACGAAGATAATGTTCCATTCAACCCAATCCAATATTTCGGGATCCTTGACTCCTTTCGATTCAACCCAGCGCAAAAGGTTGCCTTTGAGCAGCAATATCAATGCGCTCCCCAACACAAACAAAATGAGGTGGGCATAATAATCCTTGATGCGATCGATCCTTTTTCGTGCCTTGATATAACCTTCCATCTCTTTTAATTGCTTTTCCATTATTTAAATCTTTCCGCTTCCTTGCGTTCTTCCTCCATATACTTACGGATCTGACGGTCTTCCCATTCCTTGTTGAAAAAGGGGTTATATGAAAATACCTTGGCGGCATGGAATGCAAGTCCGATGCCCCAAAAAAGCCATATCGCGAAGGTGCCGAAATCAAAGAATGCCTCGGTAAAGGCTTCCCCGTTATTGATATTGCGGGCTATTTTGGATATGCTGATGACCGAATTAACGATCAAATAAACGGCAAAGTGCCAGTAAAAACCCTTGAGCTCTTCTACCCGTTTCTTCGCCCTCATCTGCTTGTCTATGTTATTGGTTTCCATTATTGTTGTTTTAATTGATTTCTGAAAGTACCGGGACGTGCTGATCACTCCCACCGGTTTCGTTGGTCATCATTGTTCATATACTCCTTGATCTTGCGATCTTCCCAGTCCTTACCGAAAAAAGGGTTGAGCCCGAAAGTTCTGATGGCCTGAAAAATCAGCCCCAAACCCCAACCGAACGCGGCCCATAAAAACCAAGGATACCGCCATTCATCGAGGTAATAGTTCAAACCTCCCAAAAAGGAAATGACCACAACATAAGAGATCAAACTGGTATAAAATTTTTTAATGCATTCTACACGTTCCTTGGCGCGTAGGTACTTGTTTTCTTTATCTGAATAGTCCATTTTGTTATATTTTATTTGTTGAACCAAATTTCGGGATCTTTGAAAACCTATCTTAATATGGTTTTCTGAACTGTTAATATTCAGGGATGGATCGTATCCCTTCCATCCCGGTTCATTTTATTGGGATATGATTTACCGACGATGTGTGGTGCTCCCTGTCGGTCAGAATCGATCATCCTCCATGTATTGCCGCATCTTCCTTTCTTGCCATCGTTTGCCCCAGATGGGGTGGTAACCAAAAGCCTCCATGCCGTGGGTGAGCAGCCCGAAGCCCCAACCAAGGGCCGGGAATATCACCCAGGGAAAGTCGGAAGTATTCAGGTTCACGACCACGAGAATCGGGATCACGATGCAATAGGAAATGAGATTTCCGTAAAACCCCTTAATTTCCTCTACCTTCTTTTTGGCCCTTTCATATCTTTTGTCCTCGATAAAATGCTGTTGCGATTCCAGGACGGAGACCTCTCGGGTCAACATCGGAAGCTGCACACTGAATTCTGAGGCCGTTTTGAGAATCTGCACCTTTTTGTCGGTCAAAATGCCGTACCGTTGCCGGATGTTCTGCAAACCCACGCCACTGCTTTTTTTGACGACCTGTTTTTCCTGAAGGTTGTTTTTCACCACCAGAACGCCATTCTGTTCGTATACCTCGATATGAAGGGGTTTTTGTTTGGTGACGATATTGTGCTTCACCGCATTTTCCAATAACAGTTGAAGGGATAAGGGTACGATCTTCGCGTCCGGGTTACTGCATTTATCGGGAATTTCAAATAGGATGCTGTCCTCAAATCGCATCTTCAACAAGCGCACATAGGTTCTGGCAAATTCGAATTCCTCATCTACGGATACCAGATCCTTGTTTTTTTGTTCGAGCACATATCGGTACACCTTGGAAAGGGAAGTGGTAAATTTTTGGGCCTGATGGGGGTCTTCTTCAATAAGGCTGGTCAAAACGTTCAAACTGTTGAAAAGAAAATGGGGGTCCAGTTGGTTTTTTAGGGCGTCGAATTTCGCAGAGGCCGTCCCAGCAATGATTTTTTGTTCCTTGACCTTGTTTTCTTGAAGATGTTTATAATACCATATCCCATAAAAAATCAAGGACACGGTTATGGCAATGATCAAAGAACTCGAATAATAATTTGCCTGCTCATTGCGCAAAAAGGCCTGCACCGATCGATCATAAACGAAAACATTCAAGATAAACCTGGAAAGGAATATGCCCAAGACCGAAAAAACAACATTTCCTGAAATTCCGATAAAAAAACGTTTGGCCGTAAAAAGATCTTGTCGATACCGGATCAAAAGATATTGGATCCAATAGGCATTTACAAAATAGAGGATCACCGAGAAAATCATGTTCTCATAATACTCCCGCCAGGCTATGGATAGGTCGAAACCCCCTTGGAACTGCCCCATGAAATACAGTATGGCGATCACCACAAAATAAATCAAGGTACCGATGACCAAGGCCCTGATAAGATGTTTTTTAAAATTTTGCATGCAATACTATTGGTTTCGGCAGTTTTGCAGGGCAGCTTCAGCCCTTTCCTTTCCCCAGGTCGGATAAAAGGGACGCTCTGGTTTAAAGTTAGCAAAAAGTTGTAAGGCACGCTCCAAGTCTTTGCAATAGGGTGCGGTATCCTGTCCGAAATATTGGGCCGAGCCCATATCCCAGGAGGCTTTGGAATAGACCACCCTCGGGTTGTCGGGTGCCAGTTTCAGCGCCTTTTGGTAGAGTGCCACTACCTTCCCCGAATGGGTCATGCCATAGGTGGCCCCATCAAAGGCGACCCAGGCCGTATAGATCATGGCCTGCTGCACTAGTATTTCCGCTTCGTCAGGGGCGATGGCCATGGCGATATCGACGTATTCCTGCGCTTTCTCCAGTTTTTGGGTCATTTTTTCCTTGTCTGTTTCCCCAAAAGCGCTGATGGTATTGATTTGTGCCACATAGTAAAAGGGCAGCCAGTTGTCTTTTTCCACCGTGGAGATGCGCTCAAACAAATTCGCCGCCTCTATGGTATGGCCTTCTCCCCATAAGGCAAATGCCTTCTGAATTCCTTTCGTATAGGAGTCCTGCGCAGATGTAAACGCAAACATTAGTAACAGTGATACTGGGAAAAGGCTTTTCATGATGTGTTGACTTTAAGGTTGATGCGCCAAAACTATGGCATCAACCCCGACCCTTAAAAAGTCATCTACCGAAGTGTCGATTTTCCCCGATGGATCGTCATGAAATCTATGGATTCACACCATAAAAGGACCATAAAAAATGCCCCTTACCCCAAGTACATCGATCATGACAGGGTAAATTCGGGAAGTTTGATCAGGGCACCGCCTTGCAAGGCCGATTCATGTGCCAGGATGCCCACACAGGTGATATTGGCCGATTGTTTGGCATTGGGATAGGGCGATTGCTTTTTTATAAGTGCATCGACAAAGGCATGCACCAAATGGGGATGCGACCCCCCATGGCCACCGCCCTGGGTGAAAGACAGGTGTTGGTGTTCCTCCGAATCATAAACGCCCTTAGTGGTGAAATGCTGTATTTCTTTCGGCAAGAGTTTTGCGAAATCGGGGCATTCCACTTCCTCGGGAATTTCGGGTTCGGGTCTTTTGGCGGTATGCATTACCAACGGGCGGCCCTCGATCAATGGCCATTCCACCGATTTTTTTGATCCATAGACCTCAAAACTTTCACGGTACTGCCTTGCCACATCAAAAAGCGATCGGTAAACCTGGGCACTCAAATCGGAATTGCGGAATTTGATATGGGTGGTTTCCACAGCAAAAGGGGAATTGTAATGTGCTATAAGCCCTTCCCGTATGGTTCCGGAACCAAAGCAGGAAACGTATTCGGCCTCCCCTTTGGTAAGTCCCAGTACGGGGCCCACACAATGTGTGGCATAGTGCATCGGTGGCAATCCGGGCCAATAATTTGGCCAACCGTCCATATCTTGTTGGTGGCTCGCCTTTAAAAACTGAATTTTGCCCAGTTCCCCCTTTTCATAGAGCTCTTTCATGAACAGGAACTCCCGGGCATAGACCACGGTCTCCATCATCATATAGGTTAGACCGGTTTCCTCGGTCAGTTTTACGATTTCGGCACACTCGGCCACCGTGGTGGCCATGGGCACCGTACAGGCCACATGTTTGCCCGCCTTCAGGGCAAGGATCGATTGCCTCCCGTGGTCTGGAATGGGCGTGTTGATATGTACCGCATCGATTTCCGGATCTTCGAGGAGCGATTCAAAGGAGGTATAGCGTTTATCGATCTTAAAGGCATCGGCCAACGCATTCAGCTTGGATTCATTGCGCTGTGATACGGCCACAAGCTGGGCGTTTGGATGTTTCTGGTAGATGGGGATGAATTCGGCGCCAAAGCCCAATCCCACAATGGCGATCCTTATTTTTTGTGCTGTCATATTTTTCGGCTTAGGTATGGAACGTATTCTTCAAAAATTTTAGTCCTTCGGTGGCAAATTCATCCTGATTGTTGGCCAAATTTTTCCAAATGCACACCGCTGCGGCCAATTCCTTGATTTCAGGGGTAAAGCTTTCAATGACAATGGCCCCGTTGTAGTCGATTGCCGCAAGTCCGGTTTGAAAATCCTTCCAGGGGGTCAGGCCTGTTCCGGGAATGCCCCTGTGGTTTTCGGAAACCTGCACGTGGATCAATCTTTTTCCCACGGTTCGAATGGCCTCCGCAATATTTTTCTCCTCGATGGTCATATGGAACCCATCCAATAGCACAGCTGCGGCGGGGTGGTTGATATCGGTCACCAACCGCATCACGTCTTCCGCAGTATTGACCAGATCCGATTCGAACCTGTTCAATGGCTCAATGGCGATGGAAAGGCCATGCTGCTGGGCCATCTTGCACACTTTCCCCAGGTTCTTGACTGCCCTGTCCCATTCGACCTTTCGCTGCTCTACGGGGACCATTCTTGCCTTGCCAACCGCCGAATACATGGGTCCCGCCAAAAATTTGGACTCCCAGATCGTTACAAAATCCGAAACATTTTTCGATATAATCAAAGCAGTTCTCATGGACGGCGGTATCGTCGTGCGTCAAATCCTTGGTGTCGCCAAAAACACCGCATACCACGGCCTGCAGATTATATTCGATCAGAGCGGCCTTAACGGCGTGGGGATCGATCAGGCCAGGATCTTCCACCGGTATTTCAACCAGATCGAATCCCATGGATTTTATTTTTGGAAACAAGGCAACGGAGGCCGTGGAAAAGGGCGATTGCCATAACCAAGTGCTGACCCCAAACTGCGTTTTGTTCCTCATTATGATGCTTTATTATTATCCATAAGTATTAAAGCGCGGTACCCACCACTTTCATCGTTCCCTGCATGATGCGCCAATGTCCTGGAAAGGTACAGATATAAGGATAGATGCCCGGCTCGCTCGGGGCAGTGAACCGCAGTACCACTTTTTCCTCCGGATTGATAATGGCGGTCGCGAACAAGACTTCCGGCATCTCCGGAATATAGTCCATTTCCGCCCCTTTGGGATCTGCCGCCAACACATCGGCGGCCGCGCCCACTTTCTCTTTGGCCCCTTTGGCGACGATGACCAGGTTGTGTTGCATAAAATCGGTATTCTCAAAAATGAGTTCCACCGGTTTACCAGCCTCTACCACAAACTCGGTGACGTCGTATTTCATTTCATTTTTCAAGGTCTTGATGTTGATGACCACCGCGCCCTTGGGCATCGTTTCAAGGTCACTGCCTACAATACCCAATTGGGTGATGTATTGGTCGACGAAGGTTTCGGCGAGGAGATGCCCGTTCAACATCCCTTTTTCACTTTCTACCACCTCGCTTGTACCACGTTTATAATTGCGGTGTTCCTTAAGAAACGCGCCAATAAAGCCATTGATATTTTTTGAGGCGGCCAAATACAGTGCCTGTGAGAGCCATTTGTCTTCTTGAACCTGCCGTTCCTTGCTCAGATCATAGAGTATTTCGCCCCATTTCCCTGAAGCATTCTGTTCGGAAAAATAAAGCAGGGCGGCCAATCGAACGCCGGGTTCCCGATCGTGCAAAACCTGCGAAAGCAATATCGCCTCGTCAGTTTTGTCATTTTTGGGCAGTATCTGGATGGCCGCTTTGCGAACGGGGGCCGCGCCATGGAACAGTGCCCCTGTGACGACGGCTTCCGCCTCACTGCCCGGCACTACCAGGCCGAGGCCCTCCAAGGTCCATAATGCGTGTAAAGCGCCTGGATTCATTCCCCCGCCATCCACGGAAGGATCATTGGCCAGCGCATATAATTCGGCCGCCAACGCCTTGTCGCCGTTTTCGACCAACAACCGTTGTGCCGTCATGCGCCAAAACAGGTTATCGTGATCGAGCGCATCCACCAAGGCTCGGGGCTCATTTTTGTCCAAAACCATCATGGAATCCTTCGACATTGATTTGGGGACGACCCGCCAGATGCGGCCCCTTGACTTGTCCCTCAAAGGATTTTCATAGGCGTTCCCTGGCCCGTTTTGGGCATCGTAACCGCCCCTTTCCACGCTGGGCGTAGGATTATGCTGCACGATGAAATTGTACCAATCCAACACCCAAACGGCACCATCCGGGCCCACCTTGGCCTCCACCGGAGAAACCCATTCATCGGAACTGGCCAAAAGGTTGCCACCATCGGCTTCCACATAGCCGGCACCATCTTCCTTGATTTTGGCGATGTGCACTACCCCGCCCGTAGGTTCGCAGACAAAGGCGACCTTGTTCCAGTAATGGTCCGGAAATGCCCGTGCTGTGTAGAAATGATGCCCGGCTGCTGCCGTGAAGCCCCCAAATACATCCACCTGCCGCACATTGGCCGTAATGGGCTGCATGGCGTAATGCCCGTCGATTTTGGCACTGCCCTGTATCGAAACCCCCTCGATATCCTTGAAATTACGGTTCGGAATACCCATAAACACGCTATGGGTATTATTGGCCGTGGAAGCAAAAACCGAATTGTCTTCAGTGATGCCCAAGCCCCATGTATTGTTGCTGGTATTGGTGAGGAATTCGAAATTGGAAAGGTCTTGATCGAACCGGTACAGCCCCTGTCTGAATTCCTGTTCGGTACCGAAAATTGATCCTTTAAAGCCGGAATAGCCCACCACGCCATATATTTTGTTATCGATACCGTTTTGAAGGTTGGAAGGGCCCGCATGGGTATCGAAAACGCCCCAACCCTCGATGATCACTTCCCTTATATCGGCCTTGTCATCGCCATTGGTGTCTTTTAGAAAAAGGAAATAAGGGGCTTGGGAAACGATGATGCCCCCGTTTGAAAAGGCAAAACTGGTGGGAATATTGAGTTTATCGGCGAAGATCGTGAACTTATCGGCCTTGCCATCCCCATCGGTATCCTCACATATTTTGATCCGGTCATCGCCCGAACCTTTGTCATCGCGCACGGTATTTGGATAATCGACGGTTTCGATGACCCAGAGCCTGCCCTTTTCGTCCCAATTCATCGCGATAGGATTGATGATATCGGGCTCGGAGGCGAACAGTTCCAGATCAAAGCCCGCAGGAACCTGCATCAGTTTTTTGGAATCTTCAGGCGATAATGGCATTTGATATTTGGGCGCCGGATCTCGCTTTTCATAATTGGGAATATTGGGCCTTTCCTCATAGGTCAGTTTTGGAATATCCTTTGAATACGCTTCCCAATTTATCTTCAGCTTGGGATCGACCGCCCATAGGATCCCTTCCTTGATCAAATTCTGGAAACCTGGTTGGTTCCAGGTACGTTCGTCATGCCCGTAGGCGGTATAGAAAACCTTGCCCTTGCCATATTCCTTTACCCAGGTCCATGGTTCATGGTGGTCGCCTTCAACGCGTTCCATCAACACAGTGATATCATCGGCAATTTGATCATGTACATAGGTTTCGTCCCAAGTGGAGAATTCCTCCACCTGCTGCATCGCAGGGTGCGATGTATTGACGATGTTGGCCTTGAAGGTGGCGGTATCATGGCTGGCAAATTGTGCTCCGACCAGATCGATGTACTCCGGGGAATTCTTAAAACAGAAACTCGCGGAGTGTATGGGAATGAAGGCATGGCCCCCTGAAACATATTGCAACAAAGCCTTTTTCTGATCGGGGGCGATGGTCTCGTGATTGGCATAGACGATCAGACCGTCGTAAAGATCCAAATTGGCCCTGTTCAGGTCGGTCAATGCCTCGGTATAGGTAATGTTGATCCCACTTTGGGTCAGGGCGGTCGCGAGAATCGGCATGTAGGCCCTGGCGTTGTGATGTTCCTGGGCATGCCCCAAAAACAGAAGTTCGATTCTGCGCGGCGTATCGTCGGCCAGTTTTTTTTCGGTGGAATTACAACCGATCAAAAATATCATGAACATCAGTAATACGAAAAATCTATAAAAATTGGCTTTCATAACAAGGGTGATAAATATGATATTCAAGTTTAGTCAATTCTTGGAACAAAAACGGACTATCATTTATCGCATACTGATATTATTATATCATAAAATATATTTTTCTTTAACTTTAGGGATAATTTAATGCATTAAACCTGAAGCTGGCCTACAGTCCCAGTGCCTTTCAAAACAACCGTGAACATTGAAATCCGCCTTACAAAAATCGCCTATTCCGCTATCCCGTGCCTATGTGGTAAAAGTATTAGATCAGGCCATATTCGATCCGAACTGGCATTTCCATTCAGAATATCAGATATTTCTTGTCCTAAAAGGAAGTGGTACCCGATTTATAGGCGACAACATCAAGCCCTTCAAAGCGGGCGATATAACGTTCACCGGTCCCAATCTGCCACATTTATGGAGAAGCGACCATGAGCCCGGGCCAATCGAAGATCATACCGCTACCGGAATCGTGGTCTATTTTCATGAAGATTTCATTGGGGAACACCTCCTACAGAGGGAAGAGGCCCTCAGATTAAAGCAACTTTTTAAATTGAGTCTTCGCGGGGTCGATGTTTTTGGAAAAACCGCCCAAACCGTTCAGAAAATGCTCATGAACCTCGTCGCAATGGAGGGCTTTGATGCGATTATAGAACTGATGAAGATCCTGAACTGCATTTCAAAGTCCAATGATCTGCAGCTGCTTGCCAGTCCGGGATATACCAATTCGCTAAAGGAGGGCGATACCGATCGCATGAACAAGGTTTATGCCCATGTCATGAAAAATTTTCAAAAAAAGCTGGCCATATCACAAATGGCCGAACTTACCAATTTGACCCCTACTTCGTTCAGCCGTTATTTCAAGGCACATGCCAACAAAACCTTCACCGAATTCGTGACCGAAATACGCATCGGACATGCCTGTAAGCTCCTTATTGAAAATAAAATGGAAATTTCCCAAAGCTGCTACGAAAGCGGTTTTCATACCTTATCGAACTTCAACAGACATTTCAAAAGGATCACGAAAAGAACGCCCCTGCTGTATAAAAGGGAGTATACAAACCGCTAGTTTATTGATCCAATTGCCCTAATTTTGCATGATGGTCAGAAACATGCAATTGCGCTTGTCTTTGGAAGACGAAGGACAAAAAGGGAGCCTGGAAAGAAAGGCGGCCCAACTCTTGGGGCTGTCCGAAAATGAATTCAAACTAAAGATACTCCGAAAATCGATCGATGCCCGTAAGCCCAAAATCGTGTTCAACTATAAACTGGCGGTGTATATCGGGGAAGGGCTGCCGGAACAGCCCGATTATGAATTCAATTATAGGGAGGTATCCAAGGCGAAGCCAGTGCATATCATAGGGTTTGGGCCCGCGGGCATGTGGGCGGCGCTCCGTTGTCTGGAATTGGGGTACAGGCCCATTGTTTTGGAACGGGGCAAGAACGTGCAGGAACGCCGCAGGGACCTCCGGGCGATCAACCAAGACCATATCGTAAACGAGGACAGCAACTATTGCTTCGGGGAAGGGGGCGCCGGCACCTATTCCGATGGTAAATTGTATACCAGAAGCCTGAAGCGGGGCGATGTGCGCAAGATCTTTGAAAGTTTGGTCCACCATGGGGCCACAGCGGATATCCTGGTCGATGCCCATCCGCATATCGGAACCAACAAACTGCCCAAAATCGTTCAAAACATTCGAGAGACTATTTTAAAATGTGGGGGCGAAGTACATTTCAATACCAAAGTAACCGATTTCATCATCAAGGATAACCAATTGAAATCCATTGTCTTGAACGACAAAAATGAAATGTCGGTACAACGGGTAATCCTGGCCACCGGCCATTCTGCAAGGGACATCTTTTACCTTCTCAAACACAAAAAACTGGTGCTGCAGGCCAAATCGTTTGCCATGGGCGTTCGCGTTGAACATCCACAGCACATCATCGATTCGATACAATACCATTGCCGGGGAGAACGCAGCGAACACCTCCCCGCGGCCGCCTACAGTTTGGTACATCAGGTGAAGAACAGGGGGGTGTATTCTTTTTGCATGTGTCCGGGCGGCTTTATAGTCCCTGCGGCCACCGCGCCCGGAGAGGTCGTCGTGAACGGCATGTCGCCATCGAAACGCAATAACCTGTATGCCAATTCGGGTATCGTGGTCGAAATCAATGTGGATGTCGATCTGCCCAAATATGAACAATACGGTCCGCTGAAGGGACTGGAATACCAGAAAGACCTCGAACGGCTGGCCTTCACTTCGGGGGGAAGGAGCCAATCGGCTCCGGCCCAGCGATTGACCGATTTTGTCGGGGGCAAGTTATCCCATGACCTCAACCCCACTTCCTATCAGCCGGGCTTGAAATCGGCGCCCTTGCATTCGCTCCTGCCCAGTTTGATCGGCAGCAGATTGCGGACGGGTTTCACAGAATTTGGAAAGAAAATGAAAGGCTACCATACCGCGGAGGCCAATGTGGTCGGGGTGGAATCACGAACTTCGTCCCCGGTGACCATTCCCAGGAACGACCATCTGGAGCATCCTGAAATCAAAGGCCTTTTCCCTTGCGGGGAAGGGGGCGGCTATGCGGGGGGCATCGTGTCCGCTGCCATGGACGGGGAACGCTGTGCCGAGGCGGCCGTGGTCGGACTTTAAAACGGTCGGAAACGATTCCTTCCTTTAACACCTTTAACACCCTTGTCAGTTTATCCAAACATTCGGCGTACCTTTGCCGCTTATTTATCAAAAACATGACATTCAAAGACTTAGGCATCATCGAACCCATCCAGAAAGCCCTGCTATCGGAAGGGTATACCGTTCCCACTCCCATACAAACTCAGGCCATTCCCATTTTGCTCAAGGGCAAGGATCTTTTGGGCGTCGCCCAAACCGGTACCGGAAAAACAGCGGCATTTGCCATCCCAATTCTTCAGCAATTATATTTGGCCAAAACCAAACAGCAATTGGGTCGGGGCATCAAGGTATTGATCGTTACCCCTACCCGTGAACTGGCCATTCAGATCGGGGAAAGTTTTAAGGTGTACGGTCAATACACCGGAATTCGCAATACCGTGGTATTTGGTGGTGTGAAGCAGGGCAAGCAAACCCAGGCCCTACAAAGGGGCGTGGAAATCCTCATTGCCACACCCGGCCGTTTGCTGGACCTGATGAACCAGGGGTTTATTTCTTTAAAGGACATCGAATACGCGGTCTTGGATGAAGCGGATCAGATGTTGGACATGGGCTTTATCCACGACATCAAAAAAATCATCTCGAAACTTCCGCCAAAGCGGCAATCGCTCTTCTTCTCGGCGACCATGCCCAAGGATATCGTGGAGCTGTCGCGAAAGATTCTCGGCGATTTCGAGCAGGTCACCGTAAAGCCCGAACAGACCACCGCCGAAAAAGTGGAACAGGGGGTTTATTTCGTCAGCAAGAAGAACAAGCCCAAACTCTTGGTACATATGCTCGGGGAAAAACCCACCGATTCGGTTTTGGTCTTTTCAAGGACCAAACATGGCGCCAACAAAATTGTGAAGGTGCTCGATCGGGCCGATATCCGATCGGCGGCCATCCATGGGAACAAATCGCAGACCGCGAGGCAAAAAGCCCTTGGCGATTTCAAGGACGGTAAGTTGAAGGTACTCGTCGCCACCGATATCGCGGCAAGGGGCATCGATGTGGAGGAATTGTCGTTGGTGGTCAATTACGACCTGCCCAATGTTGCGGAGACCTATGTTCACCGTATTGGCAGGACCGGACGCGCCAGTGCCAGCGGCATTGCCGTGTCGTTCTGTGACAAGGAAGAAAGGCCCTATTTATCGGATATCGAAAAGCTGATCAAACAGCAGGTGCCCCGTTTGCCCGAACATCAGTTTATGGATGATGGCATCGAAGAGGAAGTGGAAATCGAACGCAGGCCAAATGGTTCGAATAACAGAAACCCATCAAGGAAAGCCAATCCATCGCAGAACCAAAACCGTTCCGGCAATTCAAACTACAAAGGCGGTAACAACGGGAGAAGAAAGTTCGGGGGTACCCGGCAGGGATTTTCCGGGAAAAAAGGTTCGTAATTTAAAAACCCATGGCCTATGGGTCATGGGTTTAATTTTTAGGGAACCCGTTGGATTATCCTTTGGATCAGCGCGCTTTTGCAAGCAATTGTGCAATATAGACATATTTCATGTCCCTCAAGGCCACCCCGTCTTGCATTGCTTTGAGATGTTCCGGACTGCCTGAACTATAATCCATGTTCTCGTTCAACATTTGCGCATGGTCCTTGAACATGCTCACGGTCATATGGGAAGCATAGGTATCGCTTCCTATTGGCGACATGAACCTCGCTAGGCCCCAACTGCCCTTTTTGCCGGCATCCACCACCTTTTGATGCATGGGCTTAAAAGTCTCGGCTTCCGCTTTTTCATAGGCGGCATAGTTATCAAGGCCCACTTTCATCATCGTCAGGGTAGCGATTGTGCCAACGGGCATATCGAAGGGGCCGGTCGTCGTTTCAATTTCCACGGCATAGATTCTTACGGCCAAATCCCTCGTTTTGGAGGCATGATTGAGTTTTTCCATCAACGCAGTCTCCGACATATCCGGGTAAGCGGCTTTGGCCTTTTCCATAAAGTTGGTCCAACTGCTACCGTCCATCATTTTTACGGGGTCGTTAAAAACGGTTACGGTCAGGTATTGGAAATGCTGCATTTCCCCCCCAGGGCTTAATGCCCAAAGATCCCAACCGGCGATATCCCCGCTTTTCACCCGTTGCTGTTGAATTTTTTCCCAAAAAGCTTCTGTATCGGCGTACGCTGACTCCTGTTCATTATCGACCTTCATAAACTCAAAAGTCAGATATAATTTTTCTTGTGCGATGGCCTTATTGCCCATCAATATCAAAGCGATAATAATCATTACTTTTTTCATTGGTTGTTGTTTTATTGGTTAGTGAATTCATTGACATAGGTTCCCTGGAACCACGTTAATGGTAACACTAATATTCCAATGAACGGAAGCGATAAGGACGAATGGCAGTATCTACTGTCCGAAGTACTCGCAGATGTTATACAAGGATGCCATCATGGGAAAAGTAAAAATCAAATGGTTTGAATTCTGCCCAGCAGTTGTACTTTGTGCGATTTGCTCAGTGGAATGACCTTGCGTTTGATTTCAATATGGTGTTCCGCGACCACATCCAATTTAGAGAGGTTTACCAAATAAGAGCGGTGTACCCTTACAAAATTCGATTTGGGGAGTTTTTCCTCCATGGTCTTGAGGGTACAGGTAATTAAATGGCTATTTGCCTCGGTCACGATTTTGCAATAATTGCGATCGGCCTCCACATAGAGTATATCCAATAATAAAATCTTTTCCATATTGCCGTTATGCCTAACAAAAATACGGTCTGCCATGACCTCCATTTGATCTGCAAGTGGGCCATATCCTCTTTTCTCTTCGATTTGGGCCACCACCAATTCAATGGTCCGCTGTAGGTTCAATTTGTTGAAAGGCTTTGTGATAAAGGCCCATGGGCGCGTTTCCTTCGCCAATGCAAAGGAGGCCTCATCGTTATTGGCCGTGAGGTAGATGATGGGGATGTCTTTAAAATTTTGGATGGCTTTTGCGGTATCAAAACCGTTCATCGTTCCCTTGAGGTTCACATCGAGGAGCAATATATCGGGCGCGTTCGTTTTGGCATGATGCACGGCCTCTTCTCCCCGCGATACAATACCGGTCACCTCATAGCCCAAATTGGTGAGCTGGAGCGAAATGTTCGCTGCAATGATCATATCGTCTTCCACGATCAATATTCGGGCTGTTTCTTTTGTCATCATGCGGCTTTATGGTATTGGAACAGAATGGAAACTGACGTACCCGGAGAGGTATGGAGCACCATTTTTCCGTCCAACTGTTTTGTCAAAAGGGCGATCAGTTGCGACCCGAAACCGGTGCCGTGGTTGCCCATGGACCCATCATGGCCGACTCCGTCATCGATGACCTCCAGATGCAGACTGTTTTCGCTCCGTATCAAACCGATCTTTATTTTGCCTTGTTTCCGATCTGGAAAAGCGTATTTCAAAGAATTGGTCAGCAATTCATTCACGATGAGTCCGATCGGGATGGCCACGTCCACGTCTACCTCCAAGGGCTCCATCACCACCTCGATGGCGATCTGGGCATCGGCATCATAGGCATCCAGGACATAATTTGAAAGATCCTTGAAATAGTCTTTCATTTCCACGGTAGCCAAATCCTTGCCCATATACAGCTTTTGATGGATCATGGCCATGCTTTGTACCCTGTGCTGACTGGCCCTCATGGCGTCGAGGATATTGGGATCCTGTATCTGGGCCGATTGCAAGGATAAAAGGCTCGACACCACTTCCAGATTGTTTTTGACCCGATGGTGGATTTCCTTCAGCAAGAACTCCTTCTCCTCATTTTGTTTGCGGAGCAGCGAATTGATCTTGAACTTATTCTGGATCGCTTTGTACGCGAGCAAAAGGGATATGGATAACAGGATAGCGGTGATGATCAGGAAAGCCTGGCTCATTTTTTGTTTTTTGATCTGGCTCTCCTGTAGTTGGATGGTGTTTTCTTTGTTGGCCAAATCAAATTCGGTGCGAAGCTGTGAAATGCGCTGATCGGCCTCGGCGGTGAAGATACTGCGCTGCAAAGTGTCATAGGCCGAAAAGGCGTGATAGGCATCCCGGTAGTTCTGAACGCCCGCATAGGCATTACCCAGGGCCCCATAAGCCTGGCTCAAATAATAATCGTCCCCAAAATCATCCGAAGCTTCCTCAATGCATTTCTTCAAATTATCAATGGCGGAAACATAATCTTTCCGAATGATTTCCAATTTGCCCATCGACAGCCACGAACGCATGGTCATGAACCGATTGTCCAACAGGGTCGCGTACCTTAGCGCATTTTGTCCTGCCTCCTCGGCCTTTTCGAACTCCCCCAAAAAAGCATAAAGGTCTACCAGCGATATATAGATATCGCTTAGGTTATTATAAAAGCCATAACGTTCCCCAATGATCAAGGCGTGTTCATAGTAGCGTTTTGCCTGTGCATAGTTGCCCTTGGCCAGATAATTGTTGCCCACAACATAGAGGGTAAAATCATAGTCGAGATCGGTGATGCCGCGTGATTCGAATATTTCGAGCGATTTCAAGCCGTATTCCAGACCGGCATCCAGTTTGGATTGCTTCCAGAAAAGGTTGCTCAGGTCGCTATAAGCCATCGCAATGGCTTTTTTATCCTCCAGTTGGGTTCCCAATTGCAGGGAAACCAGGGCAAAATCCGCTGCCTTATCCAACTGTCCCCGCCGCTCGTAAATGTATCCCAATTGCGTATTTAAGAAAGGGAGATCGCTTTGATCCACTTTCCCTTTTGCCGATTCCAAAACCTGCTCCGCTTCCGTTAACTTTTCCATCCGCAACAGAATCGCAGCCTCGGTGATCTGCAACCGACCTTCCCAAAGCTCGTTTTTACATTCCCTGGTTTGGGCCAGGGCCTCTTGCGTAAACGCCATGGCCTTGACCAAATTTTTGGTATGCCAGTAGTAAGCCAGGTCATTGAGGACGGAAAAACGAATGGAATCTTTGGCAATTCTCGGATAGGCACTTTCAAGCGAATCCAAATAGGAGGTACCGAAATTATCGGTATCCACAAAAACCCGCTGATACGGTTTTGATTGGGACAAGTCTATGATTTGGGCAAAAACAAGGCTGCCGTTCCATAGCAGAAAAGCAAAAAACCAAATCAGTTGAATCCAAAAGTGCCTCATTTCTTGCTTGGGTTCTCACTAGGGGAGACATGAGTGAAGTTAAATATACAACATTATTGTTAAAATCTGTTCGATAAACAAATAGGGCCGTTCGGACAGAAATCCCCTGTTTTCGTCCCAATCGGTTTCCATGTCTGCCCAAAAAGAAGATTATTTATACTTGAATTCAAGGATTTCGTTGACGGCTTGGTTTAAAATCCATGATGATGAGAGTGTTATTGACCCTAATCTGCCCCCTGTTATTTTTATTGAACTCCTGTAAAGGGAAACAGGAGGGTCAAAGCAGTACGATAGGCGAAACGGAACATGTTTTGGAACAGTCATTGAAAGCAGCAAGCGAGAAATATATGAAAGCTTGGGACGAGAACGATATCGCTTTGATGCGGAAGATCACCATCAACGACTTTGTGCGGAAGGCCAATGGGGGAATTACTTCATCTGACCAATCCGGGATCGAAGAGGTCATGCAATATTGGCATACCGCCATTCCCGACCTAAAGATCAGTATGGACCAACTGGTGGTGAAGGACGGAAAATCATACACCTCATGGACCTGTACGGGCACGAATACCGGAAACTTCGGAGAAACCCCGCCAACCGGAAAAAAAATTAGAACTACGGGATTTACCGTACTCACTTTTAATGAAGATGGAAAAATCACCAAGGAAGATGCCTATTATGATCTGTTGGGCATGGTCGAAGGCTGGGGATATACACTGACCCCTCCCATTATGGAATGAATGTATACGAAACCGGTGTTCAAATGAGGCAAGCACTGGTCCATTTTAAAAATCACATTTTAATAAATATAAAAACAAACGAAAACGAAAATGAAAACACAAAAACTAAGTATTCTTATCGCGCTGATACTATTGATCATACCGGTTTGCCTGCTACAAGGACAGGGAAATCAGAAGTTTTGGGTCCATGAAGACGTTGTGAAACCATCCATGGTGGGCGAATATGAAGGTGTCGTCAAAGAATTGGTCGACAATCTGAAAAAATACAACATCCCTGAAGCGACATTTATCGTCTCCAATTTGGCGGATTCCCGCTATTTATATGTCTCCCCATTGGCCAACATGGCAGCATTGGACAAATCCCTCTTCGCGACTTTGGCCGAAAAAATGGGAAACGATGCCATGACAGACTTGTTCAACAGGATGGATAAGTGCTATGATGTAGAGCACGACTATGTGATCACTTTGGACAATGAGCTGTCGTACCAGCCAGGGGGCATTAACCAAACACCGGATGGGCAAGACTATCGTAAGTTCCATTATCTACATGTGGCGCCGGGCGATCGCGCGATGATACGTGAAAAAATGAAAGCGGTCAAAGACCTTTTCGCTTCCAAGGGATCTAAAATGCACTATAGGGTCTATAGCAGTGGATTTGGTACCCGTGGTGACTTTTATATGGTGGCCATTGCCGCAAAGGATGCCGTCGATTATGCACAGAAAGGGGCAGAGAATGATGCCCTAATTGGCGAAGACGGCGATAAAGTGATGGGGGACCTGTTCGGTCATTTATTGAAATATGAAGAATACATTGGCCGCATGCGCCCAGACCTCGCCTATGCACCCCAATGATCTCGAAACATCATGTGTGTAACAACTTGATTCAATAATATTTAATCTCAAACACTTAAAAACGATAATATCATGAAAAAAATCATCCCATTCGTATTGGCAGCAATTCTCTTCGCATCTTGTCAGCCAAAAGGTCCTGAACGCTATGCGTCGGCCTCTCCTGAAATCGATTTGATCAAAGCACACGTCAAGGATTACAACGACGGGAATTGGGCGGCCTGGACCGCAGTTTATGCCGATACCGCCAAAGTGTACCACAACACCCTCACCGCTGCCTCCCCTTTGGAAGTGCAGGAAGGCCTGAAAGCCAATCTGGAAGCGGCCTCGAGCTATGACTTGGGCGGGGATGACCAATTCTATGAAATGGTCATCGACGATGATGGCGAAAAGTGGGTGAATACCTGGGTCACCTGGAAAGGTACGCTTGCGGGCAATGGAAAGGAACTCATCATCCCCGTGCATGTAACCTACCAATTTGCTGGGGATAAAATCGTAAAGGAGCATGCCTATTATGACCTATCAGGTTTTATGGCCATGATGCAGGAAATCGAGGCCAGTAGAAATATGGAGGAGCCCGAATAAATTAAATCAGCTTAAAAACATCCTGGCCGGCTTGCTTTCGACGATTATTTTCGGGGGGAAAGAAATGCGATGGCGACCGGTCGGGTTTTTTTAAAACGAACGCAAAAAACAAAAAACCATTATCATGGAAACAACCTCTAAAATTCAGGTAGACCCCTCCAAAATCATCCAAATCGGCATGGGGTTCTGGGCATCAAAAACTTTGCTCACCGCAACCCATATGGGACTTTTTACCCTTTTGGCGAAGGGCGAGCTATCCGGGAATGCCATCAAGGGCAAACTTGGTCTGCACCAGAGGGGGCTTTACGACTTTCTCGATAGCCTTGTGGCCCTTGGATTTCTGACAAGAACAGGGATCAAGGAAACTGCGAAATACCGCAATGCGAAGGATGCCGACCTCTTTCTCGATAAAAACAAACCTACCTACGTTGGCGGCATTCTTGAGATGGCCAACAACCGATTATATCCGTTCTGGAACGATCTGGAGGAAGGGCTAAAAACAGGACTGCCACAAAATGAATCCAAAACAGGATCTAAGTCTCTTTTCGAGGAAATTTATGCCAGTGAAGAAAAGCTTAGGGAATTCGTAAAGGCCATGGCGGGCATACAAATGGGCAATTTTATGGCATTCGCCGATCAATTTGATTTTGGCAAATACGGCACCCTTTGCGACGTTGGCGGATCAGGCGGTTATTTGTCGGCCCAGGTGGCCATGCACAACCCGCATATGAAATGTATTTCCTTCGATCTGCCCCCGGTTGCACCGGTCGCAAAGCAAATCATCGACGAGATGGGGCTCAGCGATAGGGTCGCCATACGATCCGGAGATTTTTTTAAGGACAGCCTGCCCAAGGCCGACGTGATCACCATGGGCATGATCCTGCACGATTGGGGCAAGGCCGACAAAATAATGTTGTTCAAAAAAGCATATGAAGCACTCCCCAAGGGCGGGGCCTTCGTGGCCATCGAAAACATCATCGATGATAACCGCTCCAAAAATGCCTTTGGCCTATTGATGTCGCTGAACATGTTGATCGAGACGCCCGAAGGCTATGATTTTTCCGCGGCCGATTTTGATGAAATGGCCCTGGAGGCCGGTTTTTCGAAAACTTCTTTGATGCCTTTGACCGGACCGACCAGTGCGGCCATCGCCTATAAATAAGATAAACCATTAAACACAAAAACCGATGAAAAAGTTACTGTACTCCTTGTTGTTATTCCCTTTTTTGGTGGCTTCCCAGACCACAACGCCCTATGCCGTGATCGAAAACGGCATGATCACCGCCCAACCCGACAAAATTTCCCAGTTCGAGGCGGGGATGGCGGCCCATAACAAAAAATACCATGCTGAGGGCCTCTATGGAGCCCGCGTCTATGGCATTTCCAGTGGGCCAAATGTCGGCAAATACATGTGGGTCATGGGCCCGCTTCCCTGGAGCGCCTTCGACGGCCGGCCCGCCCTGGAAGGGCACGATGAAGATTGGGCCAAGAACGTATTGGCCTACAGCATGGCCGAAGGAGATCAAACCTATTGGAAGTTCCATGCCGCCCTGTCGAATTTCTCCAACGATTTCGATCTGAAACATTTGAGCGTGATGATGGTCGATATCGCTCCTTTTAAGGAAATGCAATTTTTTGGCATTCTCGAAAAGGTGAGCAAGGTGATGAAGACCAAACACCCCGACCAGACTTTTGGGATGTATACCAATGAAATGCCCAGCGAAAAAGACGGACGCGATTTCGCCTTTGTCGATTTCTTTGATAGCATGGCGTGGATGGGACGTGACGATACTTTTATGAAAGATTATGAGCAAGTGCACGGCGCGGGAAGCTATGCTACGTTTATGGAGGAGATTCAAGCGTCGACCAGAGGGGTCCAAACCGAGTTGTGGGACTTCAGGGGCGACTTGAGTGGTCTCGGACCTCAGGTCATCGCGGCTACCAGACAATAGGAAAAGTCAACAACCACCATAATTAACCAATGATGGCAAGGCCTGGCACGATCCGGGCCTTGTTTTTGAAAAAGCCTGCAAAGCGGTAACATAATCGCCTGAAATTTGTGTAGTTTTAGAAACGTAGCATTCAAGGTCTCCCTATGTTGATGCCCTTAAGCTTTGATGCTGTTTTCCCATGATCGGACTATGGCCCATTTCATACCAAATATGATGCTAAAAAAAATAGGAATCCTTTGCATTTGCCTCTGTATCGATTCTTTGGTCCAAGCGCAAAGGCCAAGGGCCAGGGATTTAGGGGTTCCTTTTGAGGGTACCCCGGGACAATGGAATGCGATCACCGATGTAAAGGGCGTGGAGGTGGGCCATAGCACCCTAATTTCCGGAAATGGGAAGAACAAGGTGGGGCAAGGCCCGGTTCGTACGGGTGTAACCGCCATTTTTCCCAGGGGAAAGAAATTCAATCCGGTATACGCCAATTGGTACAGCCTCAATGGGAACGGAGAAATGACGGGCACCACCTGGGTCACCGAATCGGGTTTTTTGGAAACCCCGATCATGATCACCAATACCAATAGTGTTGGGGTGGTTCGCGACGCGGTCTTGAAATGGTACGTGGCCACCGATTGGTATAAAGGGGAAGATTGGTGGTATACCTACCCGGTGGTCGCCGAAACCTATGATGGGGGCCTGAACGATATTTACGGCTTTCATGTAAAGGAAGAACATGTGTTGGAAGCTATAGCCAATGCAGGTACGGGCAAAGTGGCCGAAGGCAATGTGGGCGGAGGTACCGGCATGATGTGCCTCGGTTTTAAAGGGGGAATCGGTACCTCCTCGAGACTGGTAAATATCAAGGAGGCGACCTATACCTTGGGAGCCTTGGTACAGGCCAACTTTGGATCCAAAAAAAACCTGACCATTGCAGGGGTTCCGGTCGGGATCGAACTCAAGGACACCTTAAACTATATCGTCAATGCGCCCCCACAGTCGAGACGCCAGGATGGGGATGGATCGATCATCGTGATCGTCGCTACCGATGCCCCCCTCCTGCCCCACCAATTGAAGCGGATCGCGCATAGGATCACCATTGGCATGGGCCTCGTTGGGGGGCGTGGCAGCAACGGCTCGGGCGATATCTATCTCGCCTTCTCCACGGCCAACGAAAACGCCTTTAACCGGGATACGGCCACAACGGTGGAAACCTTATCGAACGACACCATCACCCCCTTGTTCGAGGCCACGGCACAAGCCGTGGAAGAAGCCATCATCAATGCGTTGGTGGCCGCCGAAACGATGGAAGGCATCAACGGGAACACGGCCTATGGCTTGCCCCATGACCTTTTGATCGAGATTATGAAAAAATACCATCGATTGGAAAAGTAAACCATGCCAAAAGCCATGTTCACGTCCGCTGTTACAAAGGCAATTATAAATGACCCCCTAATTAACAATTAAAATGAAAAATCCAGCCAACCTGCTCCTTCCACTTGTATCATTATTAATAATGATCGGCTGTGGATCGGAACCCGAGCCCGGATCCCTGGAACATAGGATCAAAATCACTGAGCAAGTGGGCGAAATTCGCTTGCTATCGGCCGATAAAACACCGGAAGATTGGTTGACCTACGGTAAAAATTATAAGGAAGATCGGTTTAGCCCGTTAAATCAAATCAACAAATCGAGCATAGATAGTCTTGGACTGGCCTGGAGCCTTAATTTGGGCACCAGTCGTGGCATTGAAGCTACACCTATTGTGATAGATGGCATTATGTACGTTACCGGTCCATGGAGCGTGGTCTATGCCATTGATGCGAGAAAAGGGGAACTCATTTGGACCTATGACCCTAAGGTCCCAAAGGGATATGGTGAAAAGGCCTGTTGTGACGTAGTGAACCGTGGGGTCGCCATATACAAGGGTTTGGTTTATGTGGGGGCACTAGATGGCCGATTAATTGCCATAAATGCTGCAACAGGGGAAAAAACCTGGGAGGTGCAGACCTTCGATCGGAATAAAGGTTTTACGATTACCGGGGCACCAAGGGTGATCGACGGCAAAGTGATCATCGGGAACGGGGGCGCCGAATATGGTGTCCGCGGCTTTGTCACCGCCTATGATGCCCGAACCGGCGATCAGGTTTGGAGATTTTATACCGTCCCGGGCAATCCTGCAGATGGTTTTGAGTCTGTAGCCATGGAAGAGGCCGCAAAAACCTGGAACGGGGAATGGTGGAAGTTTGGCGGTGGGGGCACTGTTTGGGACGCCATGGCCTATGACCCAGAATTAAACCTTTTATACATAGGTGTTGGAAATGGCTCCCCATGGAACCGGGATATCAGGAGTCCGGAAGGGGGCGATAACCTCTATCTTTCCTCAATTGTCGCTTTAGACCCAGGTGACGGGACAAAAAAATGGCACTACCAAACGACCCCTGGCGATAGTTGGGACTATACGGCGACACAACATATTATTTTGGCCGATATTGAAGTGAACGGGGCCAAAAGAAAAGTGCTGATGCAAGCGCCAAAAAACGGTTTTTTCTATGTCATCGACCGAACGAACGGAGCGTTTATATCTGCCGAACCCTATGTTTATACAAATTGGGCAAAGGGCATCGACCCAACGACCGGTCGCCCGATTGAATCCGATTTCAGCAGATATCCCAATATGAATTCGGAAATAGCGCCCTCTGCCCTTGGTGGTCACAACTGGCAGCCCATGGCCTATAGTCCGGTTACCGGTTTGGTGTATATTCCTGCACGTGAGTATGGAATGTTCTTTGGGCAGCCCGCCACTTTCACTTTTACCGACGATGGCAAAACTTGGAATACCGCTGCCGATTTCAATCCGGCACTGGAGGTCCATGAAGATAGCCTGGCACGACAATTTTATGGCAAATTGATCGCTTGGGACCCCATTGGACAGAAAGAAGTCTGGAACGTAAAACAGCCCTCGCCGTGGAACGCGGGGGTACTTGCCACTAACGAACTTGTTTTTCAGGGGACTGCCGAAGGCGACCTTGTTGCCTATGATGCCCAATCGGGTCAAAAAGTTTGGTCGTATCCCCTGAATACAGGGATTATCGCCCCTCCAATTACCTATGAATTCGAAGGGGTTCAATATATCACCATCCCGGTAGGATGGGGCGGCGTACTTGGACTTTGGATGAAATTTACCGATCAAATCAACCCAGGTACCCTTTATACGTTCGCCATTGGAAAAAAAGCGCCAATGCCTATTTTTCCGAAAAAAGAACCGAAACAACTCGTGAGCATGGATTTTAATGCGACCCAGGAACAACTTCAACATGGGGAACAACTCTTTTTGAGGTATTGTTCGGCCTGCCACCAAGCTTCGGGTGGGGGAAGCATCCCGGATCTGAACTATTCCAGCCCTGAAATATTGGGAATGATATCACAAATTGTAGGTGAGGGGGCTTTTCTTGAAAAAGGGATGCCCAATTTCGGCGACCGTTTAAATGAACAAGATATTGAGGATATCAAAAACTATATCCTGTCGAACGCCAGAAAATTGAAAGAAGCACAACGGCAAAGTACGCCCTGATCAAAAGGTTCCATTTATGATGGACTCGGTAAAAAATAAAACATTTAACTTGGAATTCAACATTGACCGAATGAATGTGAAACACCTCATGGGCCTTACTTTACTGGCCTTTTTATCTTGCAAATCCCCTGCAGAACAAAAGGCCGAAATCCAAGCCTTGGCATTTGAAAACCTGCAGTCACAGATCGACTCGCTCTTCAACCTGAATATCGATGCGAATGGCCCGGGTGCGGCACTGCTCGTTTCCTTTGAGGGCGAGATGTTGATCGGTAAAGGGTACGGATTGAGAGATCTGGAAACCAAAGCGCCGATAACGGCTGCCACCAACATGCGGATGGCCTCCGTAAGCAAGCAATTCACCGATCTATGCATATTGCCCCTTGTGGATCAGGGAAAACTGGCTTTGACCGACTCCTTATATCATTTTTGGTCTTATCCCGTGTTCAAGGACATTACCGTGCAACAATTGATCGACCATACTTCGGGCATTGCCGATTATGAAGCAGTCTTCATGAAAGATTGGGACCGCACCAAAATTGTGGAAAACAAGGATATCCTGGCCTGGTTGGCCACCGATCCGCCACCCTTGTTCCAGGCCGGTACAAAATGGGAATATTCAAATACCGCCTATCTGGTATTGGCACTCTTGATCGAAAAAGTGAGCGGGCAGGAATTCTCTGCCTATGCCAAAAAGCATGTTTTCGACAGAGCGGGGATGCAGCGTACGAACTTTTACAACCTGGCCAAGCCTATCGACATTCCCGAGCGGGCCTATTGCTATGAAAAGGATAGCCTGGGCGCTTGGAAAAAAGTGGACGGATTTTTTATGAACGGCATTATGGGCGATGGTGCCGTGTACACCAGTGTGAACGATTACTTTGAATATGACAGGGCCCTACGGAACAAAACGATCGTTTCCAAAGCCTCGCACGATCTGATATTCAAACCCACTTCCATGGTAGTGCCAGAGGCGGCCAAGTATACTTTTCCCTTTTTAAAGGGAGCGGATGAACGTTATGCCATGGGATGGTTCGTCACCGATGATATTGCCCTGCATTCAGGCAGTTGGTACGGTACGCGTTCCATGGTGGTGCGGGACATGGTAAGGCCTTTGACCCTGGCCATTTTTCTGAATTCGGATGATGCCGACGCCAGGACAAAGCTCATCGAGGGCACCTATTCCTTGGTCGATGATTATTTAATGGCCATTGCCAGGCCGTTGCCCTTAAAATAAGCACAATGTGGATGAATTTCAGAATAAAAAAAAGCCTGCTGGTCTTACTGGGACTCTGCCTTGCCCTATGGCATTGCCAGGCCCCGAACGCCAAGAAAAACCTGCTCATCCGAAATGCGACCATTGTAGACGGAACCGGATCTGACCGCTATTTGGGTTCGGTACGCATCGCCGATGGCGAAATCTCTGAAATCGGGGAGCTGGCGGTCTCGGACAACGACTCGATCATCGATGCGACAGGCCTGGTCCTCGCTCCGGGTTTTATCGATACCCATAGCCATCACGATGAAGATGGTTCCCGGATCGCCGAAGCGGCGATCAGTCAGGGCATCACGACCATCATTGTCGGGCAGGACGGTTTTTCAGCCGCATCCATCAAATCCTATTTCGATTCCCTTGCGGTGGTGCCCTGGTCGGTGAACATCGGCAGTTTTGTGGGGCACAATACCCTCCGCGCCGAAATATTGGGGGACGATTTCAAGCGCGAGGCCACGGTCGATGAAATCAATGCGATGAAGGAACGTGTCGCGACCGCCATGCAAAGCGGGGCCCTGGGCTTGGCCACCGGATTGGAGTATGATCCCGGAATCTATGCGAACACCCATGAAATTATTGAACTGGCCGAGGTCGCGGCCCAATATGGAGGGAGTTATATCAGCCATATGCGCAGCGAGGACCTCCACCTGAAAGAAAGCATACGCGAAATCCTGACCATAGGGGAGGAAGCCCATGTTCCGGTGCAGATCTCCCATTTCAAATTGGGAAGGAAGGGCCTCTGGGGGCAGGCCGCCACCATATTGCAGACGTTGGACAGTGCGCGTGTGAAGGGCATCATGGTCACGGCCGATGTATACCCCTATGAGTACTGGCAGTCGACCATGACCGTGCTGTTTCCCAAGCGCGATTTCGAGAACCGGGAAAGTGCGGAATTCGCCATTACCGAACTCACCACGCCCGAGGGCATGATCATCAGCCGGTTCGACGCCCAACCCGAATATGAGAACATGACTCTGGATCGTATCGCTGCCCTTCGCAACGAAGATGCGGTGACCACCTATTTGGCCTTGATCAAAATGTCGCAGGCCAGGCCCGGGGAAAGCATCATCGCCAAATCGATGGACCTGGAAGACATCAAAACGCTGTTGAATTGGCCACACACCAATCTTTGTTCCGATGGGTCGGCCACGGGCCATCCCCGGGGTTGGGGCGCCTTTCCACGTTATCTCTCGATGGAAACCGGGCAGACGCTCGAAGCCAAGATCCGGAGAATGACCGGCCAATCGGCCAGAAACTTAGGTTTGGCGGGCATTGGCCTGATCAAACAGGGCCATGCCGCCGATCTGGTCCTGTTCGACCCCTATACCATCACCGACCGGGCGACCTATGAAAAAAATGACATCAGGGCCATCGGTATCGAGCATGTGATCGTTTCCGGAAAAGTGGTATATGACAAGGGGCAACCGACACAACGATATCCTGGCAGGGCGATCAAAAGACAAAATTAAAGGGCCTTTCCAAATGTAATGACCCATTCACTGTATTGGAATTACCCATGGAAGGCCAAAGCAACTAACGATTAAAAATAGGAAATCATGGGAATTTTTTGGGATCTATTGCAACAAGACGAATTGGAAAAACAAAAAGTACAGGCCAGCAGCCTGGAAGAACGGGTGGAAATACTCGAAAAAGAGCTCGACCAAACCAGGGCGCTACTCAAAAAGACCTTGGTGGCCCTGGAAAAGCACCTGCAGAAAGACATCGATGGCGACGGTATGCTGGGCTGAACATTTGAGCAGGAAATGAAACAAAATCCTTTATAAACAAACGGGTTAAAAGTTTTGGATGATTTATAGGCAAAGACAACATGCACCTTCGCTTAAAATAAGGCGAATTATTGCCCTAATTTTAGTAACTTTCAGCATACACACAAAATCATTGCATTATCTCCTACGACCCCTTCCAATCGCACCTCTTTGTTACCCTAAAGCGTGGTACCTCGTATAAAGCATGATCTTAAATGAAACCAAACCTAATTTAAACCAAACCATAATGAAAAAAGGCATGACCAAAGTGAGCGTATTCTATCCCAACACCGACGGGAAGAAATTTAACATGGCCTATTATTGCGACAGCCATGTACCACTCGTTTCAACAACCTTGGGGAAGGCCCTGAAGGGTGCAAGCTATGATCAGGGCATGGGCGGGGGGGCTCCCGGTTCCAAGGCCCCTTTTGTGGCCATAGCCCATTTGTATTTCAATTCCATGGACGAATTCGGGCAGGCATTCGCCACGGGGGCGCCCATTTTAATGGCCGACATTCCCAATTTTACCGATATCGAACCCATGATCCAAGTGAGCGAAGTGGTGGCCTAAGGTGGTAACAAAAAAATATTCGATTTGCATTATGGGATGTAATCATGCAGTTCTTACCGCGTGGTTGCAAAAAATGAAAAATAAATGAACGCCCACCTACAAAAAATTCTGGATCTTGTCTCCAAGTCCGCCCGGGTCACGGAACGGGACAGAGCTGCCCTTGCCAAAGAGATCAAGGAGGCCGAAAAGGCGATCGAGCAGCAAAGTAGGACGCTGGAGTCACAGCAGCGGGAACTCGAAATTGAAGCGGCCTTGGAACAGGTCCGCAGCCGAACGATGCGCATGCGCCAAAGCGCCGAGCTAAAGGAAGTGGTATCCGTTCTGTACGGGCAATTGGATGCGCTGGGTCTGGCCGATTGGGGCTGCTCGATCATGATATTCGACGAAAAGGCCAACCAGATCGAAAACTGGGTCGCCGAATCCACGGGTTCTGATCTGAAATGCTTTGTGGTCGAGGGGCAGGGACATCCCGTTTACAAGAAACTGTGGCAGCATTGGAAAAAACAGGGACCGCCCTTGAGGCTGCACCATACCGATGAAAAAAAGTGGGAATTCGATCGCTACTGGCTGAACGAAACCGGGTTCAGCACCTTGCCGGAAAAGGTCAAACGCTCTGTCTTGGCCGAAAGGGAGATATTCCTGACCTATATCAGCATGCACCATGGTCTGATAAGCGTTTCGGGCTATGCGCGTTTGCCCGATGAAAAGCTTGCCATCCTGCAGCGCTTTGCCAAGGTCTTCGAACAGACCTATACCCGTTTCCTCGACCTGCAAAAAGCCGAAGCCCAGGCAAGGGAAGCACAGATCGAAGCGGCTTTGGAAAGGGTAAGGGCCAGTGCTTTGGCGATGCACGCCTCTGAAGACCTTTGGGCGGTCACTGGTGTTTTAAGAGATCAGATGGCGCTGCTCGGCGAGAAAGATTTGGAATCGACCATTGTCCAAATTTATGATATAGAATTAGATGAATTCGAGGCATGGTATTCGTTCCGTAATCCCGAAGATCCACACGGAAAAATAATCGATGGTAAGGCGGTCGTGAAATGTGACGAAACCGCGAAGACCAGGCTAGACAGAAAAAAATATCTTGATAAAGAAACCGACTATACCATTGTCGCCGATCATAAAATGCTCAAGGAATGGTACAATTATTTGGATAAGGTGTCGCCATTGGTCGTGGAGCGTGATAATAAAGGGGCCATCATGGTACCCAAGGTCCTGTACTACAACTATTCCAAATTTTCGGGGGGTGCGCTCTTGCTTATCACCAGTAACGAAGCGATGGAACCATCGAAAAACTTGCTCAAACGGTCTGCGGAAGTATTCAATATGGCCTATACCCGTTTCCTCGACCTCCAAAAAGCAGAGGCCCAGGCAAGGGAAGCACAGATCGAGGCTGCCTTGGAAAGAATAAGGGCCAGTGCCATGGCGATGCAATCTTCAGAAGAGCTGCACGATGTGCTATGCGTGCTATTTCAGCAGTTCGATGTGCTGGGCATACGACCTATCAGTGCATTTCTCAGTCTTTTCAGCTCGGAAGAAAGGGCGCTTACGTATCGGGCAACCGGAACTTCCGGGGCCAGGACCCAGGGGTCGCAAACTGTGGCCATAGATAGTCTGGAGGTTTGGAAGGCGTTGTACGACAAATGGAAAACAGACACCTCTGAAGCTGTGGAAGTGATCTATTATCCCAAAGAGATCTTGCCAAAACTCTTTGCGTTGTTTGAGAAGACGTTCTCTTCCATGCCGGCAAATGAAAGGATGACACCTGACCATTTCCCGGAGGGTGGATACACCATGCACGGGCATACCCGTTTTGGATATATCGGTTATAACCACACCAGGCAGCCTACCGAAGAGGAAAAGGAAATCCTCACAAAATTCGCCACAGAATTCGAGCGTGTGTACCAGCGTTTCCTCGATATTGAAAAAGCAGAGGCCCAGGCCCGGGAGGCCCAGATTCAATTGGGCTTGGAAAGGGTAAGGGCCAGGGCGATGGCCATGCATACCAGTGCAGAACTTAGTGATGCCTCCGTAATTCTTTATCGGGAGCTCAAGTCATTGGGGATGACCCAGTTTTTTAATTTCGGCTATGTCGAGGTTGATGAGCCCAACAAGATCCAACATGGCTGGACATCCACATTTGAGGGAGGCGAGACGGAAGGCTATACATTGCCCTTGACAGGTGATGCGGTATTGGATGAACGATATAATTCTTGGAAAAACCAGGTTCCCGTATTACGGCAGGTTGTTGGAGGCTCAAAATTGTTGAAACATTTTGAATATGTGTTACCGCAGCTGGGATCTCAAAAGGTTCGGGAAATGACCGAAGCCAATTTCCCGGATCCCACCATTTTCTATAATTGTAATTTTAAATACGGTTACTTGTCCCTCATTACCGGGGAGCAACTCGACCGGGAGGAGGAGGCCTTGTTGGAGCGATTTACACGGGCATTTGAATTGACCTATAGCCGGTTCCTCGACCTTAAAAAAGCCGAAGCCCAGGCCAGGGAAGCACAGATCGAAGCAGCTTTGGAAAAAGTTCGGTCAGCCTCGCTGGCGATGCACCAAAGTAAAGATCTTCATAATGTTTTAGTAATGTTGTACAATCAATTGGAAGCACTGGGATTGAAGATGCACTCGGCCCAAATACTCGAATCTATTGATGATTTTAAAGAAATGCATTTGTGGGTAGTCACCAATGGTGTGGTTTATCCGGAACAGGTTCATGCACCATTCTCTAAAAATATATTTTTCAAACGTTTCAGGGAAGCAGTAACCAATGGGGAATCATTTTATACACTAAAATCTTCGAAACGCCAGAAGGATAATTTATTTCATCACTTTTTTGATAATACCATACTTAGAAATGCGCCTCAGGCAAGAAAAGACCTCATCTTTTCCAGCCCTGGCATTGGAACATCCAATGCGATGGGAAAATATACCTCTTTGATTATAATGCGCTATGATGGCATTTTATACAGTGAGGAGGAAAATGAAATCATTAAGCGTTTTGCCAAGGTGTTGGAACAGAGTTATACGCGTTTCCTCGATATCCAAAAAGCCGAAGCCCAGACAAGAGAAGCTCAAATTGAAGCGGCACTGGAAAAAGTGCGGTCACGGTCCTTGGCCATGCACACCACCGTCGAAATGCAGCAGGTGGCCAATGCGGTATACGACCAGCTCAAGGAATTGGGGGTAGAGATGGACGCCGTGGGAATGAGCGGGGCCATAGAAGCGAAAAAGGATTATGATGTATGGATTGGAGGATCATCCTTTGATAAGCCCTTGCGGATACCTTTTAATGATGCCACCCAAGTGCAAAGGGACTATAACCAGGCAATCGAAAGTAGGTCGGAACTGTTTGCGAGAACGTATTCCGGGGAAATTAAAAAAGAATATACCGATCATTTAC
Source organism: uncultured Flavobacteriaceae bacterium (assembly GCA_963700435.1). Classification (GTDB taxonomy): domain Bacteria; phylum Bacteroidota; class Bacteroidia; order Flavobacteriales; family Flavobacteriaceae; genus Pelagihabitans. Next base: position 194,904 of record CAVOXM010000010.1, on the reverse strand, counting down.
TGAGTCATGGATCATTTCCGGAGGATCTAAAAAAACGGATGCTCAAATCGGATGCTTTTTCAACTTCCATCTCATTTGCAAAAAATTCGAGTATACAAATAGCAAGATACACGGAGCAGCCGTATTCGGATAAGGAGAATGAAATACTAAAACGGTTTGCCAAGGTCTTTGAACAGGCCTATATCCGTTTTATGGACATTGAAAAGGCAGAGGCACAGGCCAGGGAAGCACAGATAGAAGCCGCCTTGGAGAAAGTTCGCTCCCGTACCATGGCCATGCACAAAAGTCAGGAATTGCATAAAGTGGTATTGACCGTTTCACAAGAAATTAGGAACCTTGGGTTAAATATCAGTGCTGCTCATATATACCGATTTGAGGAGGGGGATAAAGGAATAAATATGTGGATCGCAGGTGATGGTGGTATTTATCCATATGAAGTTTACTTTCCTTATATCAAGCACGAATTTTTTGATGGTATTTATGAAGCCCGAACAACGAACAAAAACTTTTTTACATTATCAGGTACGGATAAAAAAGAAAAAAATAGACTCTACCGCCATCTAATCAAAAGCACAAAAATTGAAATTTCCGAGGATAGGCAAAAGTTTGCTCTTGACGCTACATCGTGGACTTATTCAGTTGCGCTGGGTAAGCATTCAGGAATGGCCCTTTTGCGATTTACAGAAGAAGAAGAATTCAGTCTCGAAGACAATGAAATCCTAACGCGATTTTCCAAGGTCTTTGAACAGGCCTATATCCGTTTTATGGATCTGAAAAAAGCCGAGACCCAGGCGCGAGAGGCCCAGATTGAGGCTGCCATGGAGCGGATCCGAAGCAGGGCAATTGCCATGAGAAGCTCTGATGATTTGATGGAGGTGGCTCTCGAAATTCGCAGTCAAACAAAATTTCTGGGACAGCAAGAGCTTGAAGCGAGCGCAGTTCATTTATACGAAAAAGATGCAAAATATTTTGAGTCGCTTGTAGCCATTAGTTCCCGGGATAATAAGGGGAAAATCACCACACACCGGATGAAAATTCCTATAAATGCAACCCCGAAAATTCAGGAGATGATGAAAAATTTCTGGTCCGGGCTTTCGCAGTATACTGTTGAAAATAATCAAAAAATGCAAGTAGCGTGGCAAAAGGTATTGCAAGAGCACGCATCGGACTTATTTAGTCGCCGCTTGGAATATACAGCGGATGAAATTGCAGCAGATCAAATAGAATACTGGAATTTTGCGGATTTTTCCGGGGGCTCACTTTTAACGGTTACTTTTGCCCCCCCTTCTAATGACACCAAAGAATTATTTCGCCGGGCAGCAGATGTTTTCGACCTGGCCTATAAACGGTATAAAGATCTTCAAAAAGCAGAGGCGCAGGCCCGGGAATCGCAGATCGAGGTGGCCCTGGAAAGGGTCAGGAGCCGTGCCATGGCCATGCACCATACCGATGAGCTGACAGATGTTCTGGGGGTGTTGTTCGACCAGTTCGATTTCCTGGGGATCAACCCGGTGCTCACCCATCTGACCCTTTTCGACGAGGAAAATGAAACCTTTACCCTGCGTATTGCGCGTGGAGGGAAAAAACAAGTTATTGCAGAACAACGCATCGATGTGAATGCGGTGGAAAGCTGGAAAACTTCGTTTGCCAACTGGAAGAAAAGTGAACTGCACGCCTTAGATTGCATTGATTATCCCCCTGAAGTATTGCCAGCTGTTTGGGAGGTCCTAGATGGCGTGATGAGTGCCCTTCCCGAAGGCCAGAAAATATTTCCGGAAGATTTTCCAAATGGTCTCTACACCACCCAGGGGCACTGCAAATACGGCTATATTGGGTTTAACCACTCAAGAAGAGCTACCGAGGAGGAAAAGGACATCGTGGTGCGTTTTGCAAAGGAATTCGGACGCTTGTACCAGCGCTTCCTCGATATCCAAAAGGCGGAAATACAGGCCCGGGAAGCCCATATTGAGGCGGCGCTCGAAAGGGTACGATCCAAAACCATGGCCATGCACAATAGCGAGGATGTGGGCATTACCGTGGTCACCTTATTCGACGAAGTATTAAAATTGGGTCTTGACAAAACGATTCGTTGCGGTATCGGGATACTGGAGGGCAGCGAACAAATGGAAACCTGGTCGGCAACCTCTTATCCCAATGGGCAAGTAGATTTAAAAGTAGGGCTGTTGGACATGACCTTACATCCTTTGTTGGTCGGGGTCAAAAAATCGTGGAAAAATGGGAAGAAAGGATTTAAATACGAACTAAGAGGCAAAGAGGTTGTCAAGTATTACGATGCCCTGAACAAAGCGCCGGAATATCCATTCCATGTAGATCTGAAAACATTGCCGAAAATAGCCTATCACAACAGTTTCGTTTTTTCATCGGGCATTCTTTTTGCCTTTACGGAAAATCCTCTTTCCGACGATGCGGTGAAGGTCTTGAATAGATTTGCGAGTGTATTCGGACAAACCTATAGAAGGTACCTCGACCTGCAAAAAGCGGAAGAACAGGCAAGGGAAGCGCAGATTGAGGCGGCACTCGAACGGATTCGTTCCAAAGCAATGGCCATGCACAGTTCTGAAGACCTTGCCGATACCGTGGAAATACTTTATAAAGAATTGGACACCCTCCAAGTGCATGCATTGAGATTTGGACATGGAAAAGTGAATTCGGCCACCAAAACAGTCGAGGTGCATACGGCTACGGATTTGGGGAAAGTGGTAGGTCATTTCAAACTTGAAGGGCATCCGTTGCTGGAAAAGATATATGAACATTACTTGACGAAGGAAGATTTGTACTATGCATTGCAGGGAGAGGAACTGAAAAGCTATTACGCTATCTTAAGCCGCTCCATTGAATTGCCTATACCATCTGAGGATGCGGTACAACATGGCTATTTTTTCTTTACAGGGGACACCGCCAATTATGCCTGGTCTGACAGGGCATTGGATGGGGAGGAACTCAAAATATATGGGAGGTTGATTTCGGTGTTGAACTTGACATATAAACGCTACGAAGAGCTAAATAATGCAGAGGCCCGCGCCAGGGAAGCACTTATTGAAGCGGCCTTGGATCGGGTACACGGGCAGATCGCCAGCATGCGGTCTACGGCAGATCTGGATCGCATCACGCCTTTGGTCTGGAACGAGCTCAAGACCCTGGGCATCCCTTTTATCCGTTGCGGGGTATTCATCATCGACGAGCCTGCCGAAACGGTTCAGGTACATTTATCGGCTCCCGATGGGCATTCGCTGGGGGTCATGCAATTGCCCTTCACCGCCAATACCCTTACGGCCAACTCGGTGGCCCACTGGCGCAAAGCCCAGGTGTACAAGGCCCATTGGAACCAACAGCAGTTCATCGAATTTATGCAGACCATGATCGATCTGGGACAGATCAAGAACAAAAAAGTATATCAGGGGGCCGAACAGCCCCCGGAATCGCTGCACCTTCATTTTCTGCCCTTTACCCAAGGGATGTTGTACGTGGGCAGTTCGGAACCGCTTGAAGTGGAACAGATCGATCTCGTCCAATCCCTGGCCGATGCCTTTGCCATCGCCTATGCCCGCTATGACGATTTTGCCCAATTGGAAAAGGCCAAAGCCCGGGTAGAGACCACCCTGAACGAACTCAAGACCACCCAAAACCAACTGGTACAGTCCGAAAAAATGGCCTCTTTGGGCGAGCTTACCGCCGGCATCGCCCACGAGATCCAGAATCCCCTGAACTTCGTGAACAACTTTTCGGAAGTGAGCAAGGAGTTGCTGGAAGAAATGATGGAGGAAATGGAAAAAGGCGATGCGGAAGAAGTGAAGGCCATTGCCCAAGATCTGATCCAAAACCTCGAAAAGATCAACCACCATGGCAAAAGGGCCGATGGCATCGTCAAGGGGATGCTGCAGCACAGCCGAAGCAGTAGTGGGGAAAAGGAACCTACGGATATCAACACCCTGGCAGACGAATACCTGCGTTTGGCCTACCATGGCCTCCGGGCCAAAGACAAGACGTTCAATGCCACCTTGAAGACGCATTTTGATGCCTCCATAGGTAAGGTAGACCTCATGGCCCAAGACATGGGCCGGGTCATCCTCAACCTGATCACCAATGCCTTTTATGTGGTCCAGAAAAAAAAGGAAGAGCATCCGGAGGGCTATGAGCCTACGGTTACCGTCACCACCCGTAAAGAAGGAAATAAAGTGCAGATAGCGGTAAAAGACAACGGAAACGGCATTCCCGACGCCATCCAAGAAAAAATATTCCAGCCCTTTTTCACGACCAAACCAACGGGGCAAGGCACCGGACTGGGCCTGAGCATGAGCTACGACATCGTCACCAAAGGCCATGAAGGCCATCTTGAAGTGAAGACCAAAAAAGGGGAAGGTTCAGAATTCATTATCTCCCTGCCCATAAACGAATAACCCATGAAGTTGCACAAACAGGAGGAAAACGAGGTACTGGCAGTTTATGACACCTGGCTGAACAGTTATCTCAGTGGGGACATAAAAACCTACGACTCCTATCTTGATAAAGAATATCGATTCATAGGTTCCACCTCCAATGAAGAGTTTCTCAACAAAAAAGACACCACCAATTTTTTAAAGGCAACCGCGGATCAGTTGGCCGGAAAAACCCAAATCAGGAACAGTATCAGAACGGTCGAAAAATTGGATGGTCTCGTTTTTATTACCGACCTATTGGATGCCTATTTCCTCAATGGCACCGAATGGGCCTATTATGGACGATTTCGGTTTACATCGGCCCTTCGAAAAAAGAAAAACGGCTGGCGGTTCGTATACCAGCATTTTTCAAACCCGGATGCCAAGGCCCAGGAAGGAGAAACCTTGGGGACCGAACAGATCACAAAAGAAAATCAGGAACTCCGCGATGCCATTAAAAGACGTACGATAGAACTCGAGCAAAAAAACGAGGAACTAAAGATCGAGGCAGCCTTGGAACGGGTAAGGGCCAGGGCCATGGGCATGCAAAATTCGAGTGAACTGGCAGAATTGGTCGATACCGTCTTTAAAGAATTGACCCAGCTCGATTTTCAACTGGGTTGGTGCATGATCAATATCATCGATGCCCCTTCCCTGTCGAACACGGTTTGGACCATCAATGCAGAAAGCGGTCAAATTCCCGAAGCCTTCCATATGAAGTTTGAGGACTATCCTTTTCACGATGCCATGATGGAGGGCTATAAAGAAAGGGCCACCAAATATATCTATGTGCTCGAGGGGGATGAAAAAAAGGAGTATGACGAATATATCTTTCATGAAACGGCATTCAAGAACGTTCCCAAAGAAGCCCAGGCCGCCTCGAGGGCCATGGAAAAATATGTCTGTTCCTTTACATTCTGTAATTTCGGCGGACTGCAGACCGTAAGCGATAAGCCTTTGTCCGATATCAATCTCGAAATTCTGGCACGTTTTGGTAAAGTTTTCGACCTCACCTATACCCGCTTCAACGATTTGTTGCTGGCAGAAGAACAAACACGGGAAGCGAAGATAGAAGTAGCATTGGAACGTGTGCGAGCCAGAATGATGGCCATGCATAAAAGTGAAGAGTTGCGTGAAGTAGTGGCAACCATTTTTAATCAACTTCAAATATTGGGCTTAAACGCGCCCGGTAGCAACATAATTATATACAATGAAGACCTGGCTGCAGAGCACTGGATGACCGGATTCTCGGACAGTACGTATCCAGAGAGTTACAAAATTCCTTATGTTGATCATCCATACTTTACCGACCTGTTAACAGCCTGGCAAAACGGAGTTCCTTTCCAGGAATTCTATTTTGAGGGAGACCTTAAACTTGAATATGCGAGATGGTGCCTGGAGCATAGTGATTTTAAACGCATGCCTCTGGAGTTTAAAAAAGAAATGTTAAATCCAGATCGAATGGTAATTTCTGATGCCTTCAACAAACATGGCATGATTGAAATTATCGGATCGGAACCGCTACCAGAGAAATCAATTACTGTTCTGAAAAGAGTTTCAATAGTATTTGAACAGACCTACACCCGCTTCCTCGACCTCCAAAAAGCGGAGGCCCAAGCCAGGGAAGCACAGATAGAAGGGGCATTGGAAAGGGTAAGAAGCCGGAGCATGGCCATGCATAGAAGTGAAGAACTGGCCGATCTTTCCCTGGAGTTGGTCAAACAGGTACAGACTTTGGGCGTGGACACCTGGTTTTGTGCCTTTAATATTTATGATGACGATCAACATGGATCACTGGAATGGGGCAGCAACGGACAGGGTACATTTCCCGAATATAGAACCCCGAGAGAAGGGATTTTCCTTCGTTATTATGAAGCAGGGCAAGGCGGTGAGACCTTGCTGGTCAATGAAATTGGCGAAAACGAATGCCCCGCCCATTACGAATATTTGTGCAGCTTGCCAGATGTAGGAGCGCAGTTGCTCAAAATGAAAGACTCCGGAATACCCTTTCCAACTTCCCAAATAGACCATGTAGCTTATTTCAAATTTGGCTATATCCTGTTCATCACATTTGAACCGGCCCCTCAGGCACACGATATCTTTAAACGTTTCGCCAAGGTCTTCGAACAGACCTACACCCGATTCCTCGACCTGCAAAAAGCGGAGGCCCAGGCCCGGGAAGCCGAAATACAGCTGGCCATGGAACGCGTCCGGGCCCGGACCTTGGCCATGCACCAAAGCGATGAGTTCCCGGAAGCCGCCAACAACCTATTTCTCCAGGTTCAGGCGCTGGGCATCCCGGCATGGAGTGCAGGATATTGTCTCTGGGAAAACGACAAAACTGACTATACGTGCATCATGAGCAGTGAGGGCGTACTGCAAAAACCCATGTCCCTACCCTCAATCGGGACGGGGTACGATTTTAAAACCCCCTATTCGGAAGGGAAAAAATTCCATGTGGAGGAACTACGCGGGGAAGAGGTCACCGCCCATTACGACTTTTTGTTGTCCTTGCCCGATTTCCGCGATAACGTGGAGCAAATCACGCAAGCCGGATTTTCGCTCCCTACTTTCCAGGTATTCCACTGCGTGTATTTCAGCCATGGGTTCCTTCTGTTTATCACCTATGAGCCGGTCCCAGAACAATGGGACGTTTTTAACCGGTTCGGCAGGGTATTCCAGCAGACCTTCAATCGCTTCCTCGACCTTCAAAAAGCCGAAGCCCAGGCACGGGAAGCACAGATCGAGGCGGCCCTGGAAAGGATCAGGGCCAAGACCATGGCCATGCATCAAAGCGACGAGCTCAAAGAAGTGGTAAAGGTGATCTTCGACCAGCTGGCCCACCTCGGCATCAACGCCGAGCATGCAGGTATTGTCGTAGATTATGAACCCGAAAAGGACTGGCATTTTTGGATCGCCGAAACACGGGACATTCCCGCAAAGGTCACGGTCCCTTATCTCGACCTGGTCTGGGACCGGCAATTCATGGAAGCGAAAAAGAAAGGCAAGCATTTCTTCACGACACAGCTGGATTTTGAAGAAAAGAACAGTTTTTATAAAGTTCTGCTGCCCCATATTGAAGGATTGACCAAAAAGGCGAGGGATTTTTATTTCGATTGTCCCGGACTGGCCGCATCTACCGTCATTCAAAAGGATATCGGCCTGTATATTGAAAATTTCTCCGGAACGCCTTATACAAGGGAGGAAAATGAGATCCTCATGCGCTTCGGAAACGTGTTCCAGCAGACCTATACCCGCTTCCTCGATCTTAAAAAGGCGGAAGTACAGGCACGGGAAGCGCAGATCGAAGTGGCATTGGAAAGGGTTCGGAGCAGAACTTTGGCCATGCAAAAATCAGATGAGTTGGCCGAAACGGCAGCCATTCTTTTCCAACAACTTATCCAACTGGGGATCGAACCCAATCGTCTCTACATCGGAATTATCAAAGACAATTCCAGTATAGCCGAATTCTGGACTACGGAAGAGGACGGAACTAAAATCAGCACAGCCTATACCACGGACCTTCTGAACAATGCGAGTTTCAAAAAAATGTATGATGCCTGGAGTAGAAAAGAGAAGTCCACCGTAGTGGATATTCATGGGCAAGAACTCAAGGAATACATCGATTATCTTTCAAGCCTCAACATTCCATTTAAGGATGGAATGAAACAGACCCGAAGAATCCAATATCTCGCCTATTTTGCCAAAGGATTTATCGGTATGGCCGCCCCGGATGAACAGCCCAAGGAATCCATGGAAATTCTGGAGCGTTTTGCCTATGCATTCAACCTTACTTTTACCCGATTCAATGACCTCAAAAAAGCCGAAATCAGAGCTCGGGAATCTCAAATCGAAACCGCTTTGGAGCGGGTAAGATCCAGAACCATGGGCATGCAGCAATCCGAAGAGCTTGGAGATGTAGCCACCGTTTTGTTCAATGAAATGAACGGATTGGTGGATGATCTTTGGACTTGTGGTTTTGTCTTATGTGAAGAAAACCGAAGGGAAGATGAGTGGTGGCTCAGTATGGATACCGGATTTACGCGTGGTTTGTTCTTACCAAATGAAGGGGATTTTGCACATGAGACACTTTATGAAGGATGGCAAAAGGGTATATCATTTCGATCGGTAGAACTCGATGGAAAGAAGCTGAATGACCATTACGAGTGGCTGATGAAAATACCTGTCGCAAAGCGGATTTTCGCTGAAATGGAAACTTCCGGAATACCGCGACCGAAATGGCAAAAACTACATGCGGCCTATTTCAAAACCGGTTATCTCGTGATCATCACCGAAGTCCCTTGTGACGAGGAAGAGATCTTTAAGCGCTTTGCGCATGTATTTGACCTTACCTATACCCGTTTTCTGGATTTGCAGCAAAAAGAAGAACAGGGTAAAAAACTAGTGGAAGAGAAGCTTAGACTTGAACTTACGCTCAAAGACCTCCAAGCCACCCAATCCCAGCTGATCCAATCCGAAAAAATGGCCTCTCTGGGGGAACTCACCGCCGGCATTGCCCATGAGATCCAGAACCCCCTGAACTTCGTGAACAATTTCTCGGAAGTGAGCAACGAGCTGATCGATGAGATGAACGAGGAAATGGAGAAGGGCGATATTGAGGAGGCCAAAGAAATTGCGGCCGACATCAAGCTAAACCTTGAAAAGATCAACCACCACGGCAAAAGGGCAGATGCCATCGTCAAGGGCATGTTACAGCACAGCCGCAGCAGCAGCGGCCAAAAAGAACCTACCGATCTCAATGCGCTTTGCGACGAATACCTGCGGTTGGCCTATCACGGGCTTAGGGCCAAGGACAAAAGTTTCAATGCCACAATGAACACCGATTTCGATTTAAAAATCGGCAACATCAACGTTGTGCCCCAGGATATGGGCCGGGTGGTCCTGAATTTGATCACGAATGCCTTTTATGCAGTGAATGAAAAAAAGAAATCGGGGATTGCCGATTATGAACCCACGGTTTGGATCAGCACCAAGGGGCTGCCCCCCCCTTTAGGGGCTGGGGGCGGAACAGTTGAAATCTCTGTCAAAGACAACGGCAACGGCATCCCCGAAAAAGTGAAGGAGAAGATCTTCCAGCCCTTCTTTACCACCAAACCCACCGGGCAGGGCACCGGCCTGGGATTGAGTCTGAGCTACGATATTGTGAAAGCACATGGAGGTGAATTAAAAGTGGAGACGAAAGATGGGGAAGGATCCGAATTTTCAATTAATCTTCCCATCTTATGAAAAAGGCGGCGCAACAAAATGACTTTGAAGGACGGCTGATCTACGAAAGGATGATCGAGGTTTTACTCTCCTATAAACCTGTAGAGGATCTCAAAGAAACTGTCCACCTAAATTTTCTGGGTTATGGTACCGCGGCCCATGAATTTTTTGAAAACAGAAAGCATTTGATGAAGATGGCCGAAACCCAGGCCGAACAAATGCGTCATCAGCATATAGAAATTACGCGCAAACCGATCGTGGAACGGATGTTGGGCAAGGGTACGACTTACCTGATCGTCGAGGAATTTGAACTGTATATGGAAGACCAAAACCATCGAATACCCCTGAGGCTTTCGACCCTCCTGGAACGCATCGACGAAAAATGGCTCATTACCCATTTCCACGGATCCACGCCCGACACCAATATCGCGGAAGACGAAGCCCTCCCGGAGGAAGGCCTTCGAAAGAAAAACGAAGCATTGGAAGCCAAGATCAAAGAACGTACCCGCGATTTAGAGATTGAAGCGGCCCTGGAACGGGTCAGGGCAAGGACCATGGCCATGCAAAGGAGCGAGGATCTCCAGGACACTGCCCTCCTCCTCTTCCAGCAGGTCGAAGGCCTGGGTGTTCCCCCTTTTGCCTGTGGCTTTAACATCTGGGACGCCGACGGGAAGACCGCCACGGCATGGATGGGCTCTGTGGTGGGCCTGCAGCCTCCTTTTAAGACAGACAATGCAAAGGATATTTACCTGCCCATCCATGCAGCGGCCCAAAGGGGCGAATCGCTATTGGTCTTGGAACAGGCCGGGGAGGATTTGGCGGCCCACTACGCTTATTTGGCCACCATCCCAACGTTCAGGGACATTATCCTGAAAAATCTCGAACGTGAAGGGGTCTCGATCCCGACCTTTCAGATCATCCACTGTGCTTTTTTTTCACAGGGGTATCTCATGTTCATTTCTTATGAACCGGTAACCGCTTTCCATGATGTTTTCAAACGCTTCGCCACCGTTTTCGAACAGACCTATACCCGTTTCCTCGACCTGCAAAAAGCAGAGGCCCAGGCGAGGGAGGCTACGATCGAAGCAAGCCTTGAGCGAGTCCGCTCAAAGGCAATGGTTATGCATAGGAGTGAGGAATTGGGGGAAGTGGCAACTGTCCTTCACAACGAATTGTTATCCTTAAATGTCCATGAGTTTTCAAAAACTTCAATCATAATCCATGAGGAACCAAGTCAGAAGTTAATTGTCTGGGGGGCCCGAACAGGCTCCGATTCACTGGAAAAGTCGGTTTTTCCACTTCTGGGGGATCAAATCCTCCAAAAACTTTATGATACATGGCGTCAGGAGGAAGAATTCTTTACCCTGAAAGTGGAGGGTAAAGCCTTGCGGAAGCACATCGACTTTGTTTTTCCTAAAGTCAGCAGAACAGTTCAGGAGGATGCAGCCATAAAAAGCATGCCGGATCCCACATTTTTTCATTGCGCTTTCTTCTGCATGGGATACCTAGAGCTGATGTCCGACAACGAGCTAAGCGAGGCTTCATCATCCTTGCTGGTTCGCTTCGCCAAGGTATTTGATCAAGCCTACCGACGTTTTCTGGACCTCCAAAAAGCAGAGGCCCAGGCTCGTGAAGCACAGGTAGAAGCGGCTTTGGAAAGAGTGAGAAGCCGCACCATGGCGATGCAAAAAAGTGAAGACCTGATTGAAACTGCTGCCGATATGTTTCAGCAAATTCAGGCATTAGGGAGGCAGCCATGGGGTTGTGGCTTTAATATTTTCGATAAAGATGAGAAAGCGGTTACCCAATACATGAGCGCGGGCGGTATGTTGCCGCCTTTCAGAACACCACTTACGGAAGACCCTTTCTTTATTAGCATTTATGAAGCACGGCAACGGAAAGAAGATTTTCTGGTAATGGAATCGAAAGAAGAATCACTTGCAGCGACTTACCGATACATGTTCAGCCTTCCCGGTACCGGTGAAATATTCGAAAATTTGCAAAACTCAGGGTTTGAAATGCCAAAATTTCAAATAACGCACTGTGCTTATTTTTCACAAGGCTACCTGATGTTTATCACTTTTGAACCTGAACCTGAATCGCATGATATTTTCAAACGTTACGCGAAAGTCTTCGAACAGACCTACACCCGCTTTCTCGATCTCCAAAAAGCAGAGGCACAAGCGAGGGAAGCAACGATCGAAGCGGCCCTGGAAAGGGTGCGAACCAGGAGCATGACCATGCATAAAAGTGACGAGCTCTCAGATGTGGCCACTGTCCTGTATCAACAGTTAAGTGAGCTTTCCTTTAAACCCTTGGCCTGTGCATTTGCCATTGCGGACGAAAAGGATAGATCGGCCGAAATTTATATTACGGCAAATGGTACGGTGATACCCCAATCTTTTAAGCTGCCGTATCATGGTGAACCTACCCAGGAAAAGATTTTCAAAGCCTGGAGAACCAAAGGCGATTCACATATTATAATCGACCTACAAGGCGATGCGTTGGCCGAACATTTAGAATTTATTGCCAAAATATTGCCCCTGCAGGAATTTTTTGAAATGTCTGGAGAATCACAAGACGATCGTCTGGTACTGCACCTCATCAACTTTAAATATGGCTTTATCGGGTTAAACTTTAAACAGCCCAATGAATCTGCAATTCCTGTCTTTTTGCGTTTTGCACAGGTTTTTGAACAGGCCTATACCCGTTTCCTCGATCTTCAAAAAGCGGAGGCCCAAGCACGGGAAGCTACTATCGAAACCGCGTTGGAAAAAGTTCGGTCCCGTTCGTTGGCCATGCACAATACGGAAGAACTGCAGGAGGTGGTGGCCATCGTTGCAGAAAAATTACAGGAACTGGGGGTGATCCTGGATGCCAATGGGGTCGTTATCTGTACCTATTTCCCGGATTCAAAAAATGTGCTGCACTGGATCGCCGCACCAGACTTTTCCACTTCGGGGCATTACCTGCTCCCCTATTTTGACCATCCCATCTTAAATATTGCCTGGGAAAGCAAAAACAGTGGTGTCGACTATTTTTCCAAATCCTTTACCGTCGAAGAGAAGAACAGTTTTTATGAATACGCCTTTGCGGAAACCGATTATAAAAATTTTCCGGAGGAATTCAAAAAGTGGATATTCCAGAATGACCATCACGCACTTTCCTTCGCCTGGGCAAAAAACTCTGCCATCCTTATTCCCTCCCATACGGGGGTCCTTCCTACCGAAAGTGACCGGGCGATCATGAAGCGGTTCGCGAAGGTTTTTGAACAGGCATATATCCGCTTTATGGATTTAAAAAATGCCGAAACCCTGGCCCATAAAGCAAGGATCGAGGTCGCACTCGAGCGCGTCCGTGCCAGGGCCTTGGCCATGCAACGACCCGAGGAACTTGTGGAAGTGGCCGATGTGATGCGGCACGAAATGGGCCTTTTGGGCGTTGAGGCCCTGGAAACCAGCTCGATATACCTCAATAAAGCGCCCACCGGGGAAGCCGAGTGCTGGTATTCGCTCAAGGGTGTCAGGGAGGGCGATAAGAACACGGTGGCCGATCATTTCGATTTCAACTACAAGGATACCTGGGTAGGCCGTGAGATGCTCCAGTTCCACCGGTCCAAGGATCGGGAGACATCCATTGCCATGACGGGCGAAAACCGGAAGGAATGGATCGACTATTGTGCGCAACTTTCTCCCGTTTTTGAGGGCTACTATGGGAAGGTGATCCCCGAACGCACCTACCATCTGTGCAAATTTTCGAACGGGGCCATCGGGGCGGCCACCCCCGGAGATATCTCAGCCGAAAGCTGGGATCTGCTCAGAAGGGCGGCATCGGTTTTTTCTTTGGCCTATTCCAGGTTCAAGGATCTCACCCAGGCGCGCATCGACCTGCAACTGTTGAAAGAGGAAAAACAGCGGGCCGAAAACGCGCTCATAGAACTGAAAGCCACCCAATCGCAACTGATCCAATCCGAAAAAATGGCCTCATTAGGAGAGCTTACCGCCGGCATTGCCCATGAGATCCAGAATCCCCTGAACTTCGTCAATAACTTCTCGGAGCTGAGCAACGAACTCCTCGATGAGATGAAGGAAGAATTTGAAAAAGGGGACAGGGAAGAAGCCTTCGCCATTGCCGACGACATCAAACAAAACCTGGAAAAGATCAACCACCACGGGAAAAGGGCCGATGCCATCGTCAAGGGCATGCTGCAGCACAGCCGCAGCAGCAGTGGCGCCAAGGAACCCACCGACCTCAACGCCCTCTGCGACGAATACCTGAGGCTGGCTTACCACGGTTTAAGGGCCAAGGACAAGGCCTTCAACGCCACCCTGAACACCGATTTAGACCCTTCGGTAGGCAAGGTCAAGGTCGTGCCGCAGGACATGGGCCGGGTGGTCCTGAACCTGATCACCAATGCCTTTTATGCAGTGGACGAAAAAAAGAAATCGGGGATCTCGCCTTATGAGCCCACCGTCTGGGTCAGCACCAAAAAAGACAAAGACCAGGTCACCATCACCGTCAGGGACAACGGCAACGGCATTCCTGATAAGATAAAGGATAAAATTTTCCAGCCCTTCTTTACCACCAAGCCGACCGGGCAGGGTACGGGATTGGGATTATCGTTGTCCTATGATATCGTAAAGGCGCATGGGGGGGAATTGAAAGTTGAGACCCAAAATGGTGAGGGAACCACCTTTATGATCAATTTACCCTTAGGTTAAGGGTCCGTTTTTATGATTAACAGTATATTTACGACGAGCCAACCACTTTTTACAATGATGAGATTTATTGCCCCGCTTCAAATTGCATTGATCGGCCTATTTGCCTCCTTAGGGATTTCACAGGTCCGCACCCAACAGATCGATCCGACCTATATCACCATTTCCGATGGACTGGCCTCACCGAACGTTCAAGATGTTTTTCAGGACAGTTATGGCCTGATCTGGATCGCCACGACCAATGGGCTGCAAAAATATGATGGCTATCGGCTCGAGACCTTTAAGAACATCCCGGGCAAAGCTTCAAGCCTGCAGAACAATGCCGTATGGGGCCTGGAGGAAGATCAAGATCATGATATTTGGGTCTCCACCGATATCGGGACCTCCAGATACGACCGAAAACAGAACAAGTTCATCAATTATGATTTCGCCACCATTTTCAATATGGCCGTTGGGGGCGGCCGGGTCTTCAATCTTTTCAGGGATTCCCAAAATCGGTTATGGGCAACCTCCCAAAATATGGAATTGGTGATGTATATTCCGGAAAAAGACCATTGGGAAAGGGCCCCATACGAAATTCCCGATGTTGCCGAGCCCGTGCATACTGGGTCGTCCCTGGCGGTCACTGAAGATGCCATGGGCGGCATTTGGTTCGGGTCTACCGCTTATGGCTTGATGCACCTCCCAAAAAACAAGGCCGCTTTTCAACCCATATCCCCAGAACAGCTTGGGGGCTTTGATTTTACCGAACCCGAAAATACGATCACCGCCCTTTTTTCGGATGCGGACAACATAGTATGGATCACCTCCCGCAACGGCGTTTATAAATACGACCCCAAGCTCGGTTCCCTGAAGACCATCATTGAATACAGTGAGTCCCGTACAGATATATGGAACAACTGGAACCGGCTCTTACCGGATTCGGAAGGGAACGTTTGGGTCGGCAACAATTTTCGCGGCATGTTAAAATTCGATGGAATTTCCGATCGTTATGAAGAAATTACCATAGCCGATAAACTAAAAATGCTCGGATACGGTTGGAATATCACCATCACCGATTTTATAGTTGACAAAAGCGGTATTTTTTGGTTTGGAAGTCGGGAAGCGGGCCTGTTGAAATTCGATCCCGTAAATAAGCCCTTTTCGTATTGGACCCACGACGACAGCAATCCATTGAGTTTGAGCCAAAATGGTGTATACGGTATTTTGGCTTCAAAAGTGAAGCCCGGCACCGTCTATGTTGGAACCCGTGGGAACGGACTCAATATTTTCGATCCGAACAAAAAAACCTTCGAAAAAGTCACTTTCAAAGTGGTCGATGATCGTTTTGGCGGATCGGTCAGAAGCATTGGGGAAGAACCCGATGGCTCCCTTTGGCTGGGTACTTGGGGCGATGGTTTGATTAAATTGGATCAAAATTTCAGGGAAGTCGCACGCTATAAATACGAATCAAAAAACCCCAATACCATCTCCAACAACCAGGTGCGCGTCATCAAACCGGATAGCCGGGGAAGGTGGTGGATCGGCACTAACAACGGACTTAATATCTTTGATCCGGATACCCGCAATTTTGAGCGTTTGTTGAGCAGAAGCACCAGACAGTACCCCGACACGCTGGTCAAGGAAATCGAAGCGCTCTCGCGCACCGATCGGCAAGTGGGCCTCATCGATCAGGTAACCGATTTCGAGGACCGGGCCCAAAGCTTGGAAATAAAAACCGAAGGAACGTACTGGGTGATGTCGGTCGGTGAAGGGGATGTGAACAGTATGGCCGATTACGGTTGGATCGAGAACGCCACAAACGATACAATATGGCGTTTCGGGGATTATGAGCATTCCTTCTATGCCGGGGGCGCCGGAAAAAACAGAATCGTCATATCCCCTGTAGCACTGAAACAAGGTTCCTATTCCCTGCGTTTCAAGGCAGATGATAGTCATGCCTACGACAAATGGAACGCATTGCCCCCCGACCAGACCTCATTATATGGTATCGTCCTGGTCCAACCCATCAGCGAAGAACAGACCCAATCCTTCCAGCAAATGATTTCCGAAAACCAAGAAGGGATGATCATGGGCGGAAACAATATCACCGATATAGAAATGGGGAAAGAATTTATTTGGGTCAGCGCAAATGGCCTCAATAAAATAGATATCATCAACCATACGGTCAAATATTATAACTATGCCCTGAACAACGATAATTCTCCCAGCAGCGACAACATCTTGGACGTGATGGAGGACAAGCGTGGTATGATTTGGCTGGCCACTGATGCGGGCATCACCATGCTGGATCCCGCGACTGAGAAATTTACCCGTTACTCAGAAGTGGATGGCCTGCCGACCAATCTTACCGAAGCGATCATTGAAGGCGATCAAGGGAAAATGTGGATTGGAACCCAAAACGGACTCTCCCAAATGGTCCCCAATGCGGCCTTGGGCAAAGTGACTTTTATCAACTACAATTCCACAGATGGGCTGGGCGGGGATAGCTTTTTGTCACTAGCGGCCACACGCGCCACCGATGGCCGTTTTTACTTTGGGGGCGAACATGGCCTTACCACCTTCAGCAACGTTACCGCGAACAATGTACCGCCGGCCTTGATCATCTCCAACATATTGATTTCGAACAAGTCGGTGCTCGACATGGGCGACGATAGTCCTATGACCGAGAGCCTGCTGAATGTGGAAGACATCGACCTCAATTATAACCAGAACAACTTGAGCTTCGAATTTGCGGCCCTGCATTTTGCCAATCCGGAAAAGAACCAATATGCCCATAAACTCATAGGTTATGATGAAGATTGGATCTACGACAACAGAAACTTTGCATCCTACACCAACCTGGATCCAGGCGAATACAAGTTTGCCGTAAGGGCATCGAATGCCTACGGTATTTGGAACGAGGAAGGCAAGACCATTTCAATCACCATTCACCCACCTTGGTGGGCCACCCCATGGGCCTATGGCCTATACGCCACCGTATTTGTTTTTGGATTTTTCGGGGTAGATCGATTTATGCGCGAAAGGATCAAACAAAAGGAAAGGGAGCGATCCCGCGAAAAGGAGCTGGCCCAGGCACGGGAAATAGAAAAAGCATATTCCGAATTGAAGAATACCCAATCGCAGCTGGTCCAATCCGAAAAAATGGCTTCGCTCGGAGAACTTACGGCGGGCATCGCCCATGAGATCCAAAACCCCTTAAATTTCGTGAACAACTTCTCGGAAGTCAATTCAGAGCTGATTGCCGAAATGAAGCAGGAATTGGAAAAGGGCAACCTTAAGGAAGTCAACAGCCTGGCCAATGATATCGATGAAAATGAAAAGAAGATCATCTTCCATGGAAAAAGGGCAGATGCGATCGTGAAGGGCATGTTGCAGCACAGCAGGGCCAGTAGCGGGCAAAAGGAACCTACCGACATCAGTGCCCTGGCCGATGAATACCTGCGCCTGGCCTATCACGGCCTAAGGGCCAAGGACAAGAGCTTCAATGCCACCATGAAGACCGATTTCGACCCAAAGATCGGCACGGTGAACGTCGTGCCCCAGGACATGGGCCGGGTAATCCTAAACCTGATCACCAATGCTTTTTATGTAGTCAATGAAAAAAAGAAATCGGGGATTAACGATTATGAACCTACCGTTTGGATAAGCACCAAAAAAGACAAAAACCAGGTAACCATCTCTGTCAGGGACAATGGCAACGGCATTCCCGAAAAAGTAAAAGAGAAGATATTCCAACCCTTTTTTACCACCAAGCCTACGGGTCAGGGAACGGGATTGGGATTATCCCTATCTTACGACATCGTAAAGGCACATGGGGGAACACTTCAATGTTCTTCTACAGAAAACACCGGGACCGAATTTGTAATTGAATTACCCTTAAATTAGGAAGTGAATGACAAGACAAACCTCTAGAACAACCATTTTTCCATTGGGGATGTGCCTCCTCCTCTTCGTAGGAGGTAGCATCACTTCCTGCCGGCAAGGTCGGGACCAGGACAACGCCAGTGACCAATCGGCGTTCAAGGCGCCCGTTACCAAGCCCTTACGATTCACGGAAGCCCAAAAAATTGTATGGGAGGAAGTGCCGACCGATAGTATTCCGGCCCCGCAGACCTATACCCTGGAGGTTGATCAACTCCCCTCCAGGCCTTTCATCGGGAACGATTTCAAACCCTTGAAGGCACCCATGAAGGAGTACGCGCTGAACTTTGAAGAATTACCGGTGAATACCTTGAAATTCGATACGATCCCCATAGGACAGGCAGGCATTAAAACGGCCATTCTTAGGCGACCCAAGGTCACCAAAATGGAAGTTCCCAGGTTGGTGCAAGGCGCCGATGAGGGGATATTACAATTTTCCCAGGCGGAGGGGCTCCCTTCAAATGAAATTAAAGATATCTTGAATAACGATGATGGCACCTATTGGCTGGCCAACTTCGATGGGGGATTGTGTCTATACAACGGGGAATACATTTACACCTATGATTTCAAACAGGTCTTCGGTTTAACAAAAGATCGGCAAGGCAGATTGTGGCTGGGGACGGGGAACGGTGTCGTGGTTTTGGATTTTGAGAAGAAATTGGAGACCTCCTTTGCCTCGGGAAATACAATTATCGAAATTTATTGTGATCCAAACAATACACTTTGGATGACCAGTTGGCGGGATGGCCTGTATACTATCGATAACGATATGACCAAATTGCAAAAAGTGGCCAATGAAGGGTTTAATGGCCCCATACGGATTTTGGAAGATGCCGAACGGAATATTTGGGTCAGCCATATTGGAAATCCCTCCCATTTGACCGTGATCGCACCGGACCAAAAAAGCTATAGAAATATAGTGGACACGGAAGATTTTACCATAGGCTCCGTTCCAAAGATTTTTGAAGATAGTAAGGGGACCATTTGGGCCACTGCCTTGCAGCAGGAACCAAAAATCCTGGGTTTGAACTTGAAAACAAATACCGTTCAAACCCTCGATAAGGAGAACGGTTACAATAGCTTTGGCCGGCTCTTTGGGGAAGACGACCGCGGCCGATTATGGATATTTAAACAGGACAGCGCCTATATCCTTAGCCCTGACAAAAAACGATTTAGATCCCTGGCAACAAAGGGCAGCGTTGCCGGCAATGGCCGAATGGGCGACATTGCCAAGGACAGCAAGGGGGTATTCTGGCTCGGCACGCTGGACAGGGGCGTGGAACTCATAGACCCCAATGCCCCCCCCCTTCAGGAAACCTTGGATGTCGCCAATGGATTGACGTCCAGTGCAGTTTGGTCAATTGAAGAGACCAGCCGGGGAGATATCTGGTTGGGCACCAACGGCATCGATATATACGATCCGGAAAAAAGCAGTATCAAAACCATCAATCCCCAATTGTTGAAGCACGGCAGGCCCAACACCATCTACAAGATCAAGGAATTTAACAAGGACCAAATTTTTATTTCCGATGAAAAAGGATTTTCTGTTTTTGACCGAGACCGGGACCGCATCACCTATTATGGCTTAAATACCTCTTTCAGGGGCACCGTAAGGGACTTTGTGATAGACCAGAACAAGCATTTCTGGTTGGCCACCAACACACAGGGCATCTTGGTTTATGATACGGAACAGGGGATGGTTAAAAAGCTTAAGGTAGCAGGGTCGTTACTGCCGGGCAGTCAGTCCAATAAATTGGTTGAAGATGGTAACGGCAATTATTGGTCGATCACGGGACAGGGCCTGGTGTTCATCAACACAAAGGAGAACACCGTTCAACAAATCGGGGAAAGTGAAGGGTTGATCAATAAAGACATTGGAACGATAATGCTGCGAAATAAATCGGAGCTTTGGATAGCCACCACGGGCGGTCTTTCGGTTATCGATATGGCCGCGCAGACCATCACCAATTTTGGGAAAGAGGAAGGCCTTGATCCCGTCGTACTCTATGAACTTGCGCAACGCGACGGAACCGTTTATCTGGGCAGCGAGAATGGCTTGATCCGGGTGCAGGAACCGGCCAAAAAAGAAGAGCCCTGGTTCTTTTATAATTATGGGGCGGCACAGGGCTTCGCGGCAAACGACTATTCCGCCAATGCGAGCACGCTCTTGAAAAACGGAGCGCTTTGGCTCCCTGCCGGCCCTGAGACCCAAATCAATATCCTGGCTCCCGAAGCCGTAGTCGACACCAGTTCGCATGGAATTAGGATTACGGGCATCAGTATCCTAGATCAGGATCGATCGTTTGAAAGCCTTGCCAGCTATGAGCCGCTGTTGCGGGAAAAGGATACGCTGTGGGACCCCGATGGAAAAAACTACTATCTAAAGGGCACCATGCCACCGGATACCAGCTACGTATCTGAACATAAGATTCAATGGGACAGTCTGCCCTTTCCATTTACCCTGCCCCTGGGATTAAAACTTCCCTATGACCAAAACTACCTGAGGTTCCAATATGCCAATCTCAGTGTCCTGAACCGGGATAAGATTGCCTTTCGATATAGGCTGGAGGGCCATGAAAGCAAATGGAACTACCCTGGCAACAAATCGGAATCAAAAAACTATTTTAACCTCCCCCCCGGGCAATATACATTTACCGTGGAGACTAGGGAAATTACCGGGATATGGGGCAGTCCCGCCGAATATACCTTTAGCATCCTGCCCCCCTGGTGGCAGACCTGGTGGGCCTACCTCCTTTATGCCATCGTGGCCATTGGCAGCATTTGGGGCATTGTACAATATCGTTCGAGGCAACTGAAAAGAAAAAATCGGCTCCTTGAAGAGAAAGTGGCCCTCAGGACCAAAGAATTGCGAAAAACGATCACGAGCCTAAAAAGCACCCAGGCCCAGTTGATCCAATCGGAGAAAATGGCCAGTCTTGGCGAACTGACCGCGGGCATTGCCCACGAGATCCAAAACCCGCTCAACTTTGTCAACAACTTCTCCGAAGTGAACACCGAGCTGATCGATGAGATGCAGGAGGAATTAAAAACGGGAAATGTGGACGAAGCGATCTCCCTTTCCAACGACATCAGGGAAAATCAGAAAAAGATCAACCACCATGGCAGAAGGGCCGATGCCATTGTGAAGGGGATGCTCCAGCACAGTCGCAATAGCAACAGTGAAAGAGAAGCCACCGACATCAATGCCCTGGCCGATGAATACCTGCGCTTGGCCTACCATGGGCTAAGGGCGAAGGATAAGGGCTTCAATGCCAAATTGGAAACCGATTTTGACACTTCCATCAAAAAAATAAATATCGTGGCCCAGGATGTGGGCAGGGTGATCCTGAACCTCATTACCAATGCCTTCTATGTGGTGAAACAGAAAAAAGATCAGCAAAAGGAAAACTATGAGCCTACCGTTTCGGTGCGTACCAAAAAGAACAAAGATACCATTGCCATTTCCGTGAAGGACAATGGGAACGGAATTCCCAAAGCGATCAAAGAGAAGATATTCCAGCCCTTCTTTACCACCAAACCCAGCGGGGAAGGCACCGGTCTGGGCCTGAGCCTGAGCTATGATATCGTGAAATCGCATGGTGGCGAACTCAAGGTAGAGACCAAGGAAGGGGAAGGTACCGAATTCACCATCATATTGCCCATCATCCAAACCAAGAAATTATAAGTAGTATACAAACACAAACGAAATGAAAATTTTAGTAGTAGACGATGAACAAGATGTTCAAATGCTTTTCCAACAACGTTTTAGAAAAGAAATCAAGAGCGGTGCGCTCCAATTTGTGTTCGCTTTTTCGGGCGAGGAGGCACTGAATACCCTCCGCGATATGGAGCATAAGGCCGTTTTGATCTTGTCGGACATCAACATGCCGGGCATGAGCGGACTGGAACTCCTAGAGACCATCCGTAAAGATTATGACAAGCCGCCCCCGATGGTCATGATGATTACGGCCTATGGCGATCAAGACAATCGCGACACGGCCGCAAAACTGGGGGCCGATGATTTTTTGACCAAGCCCTTGGATTTCACCCTTTTGAAAGATAAACTCATAACACTCACCTGATGGCCAAAATACTTGTAGTCGACGATGAGACCGATCTGGAGGTCCTCATCAAACAGAAATTCCGCAAGCAGATTCGACAGAACGAGTATGAATTTGTATTTGCGATCAATGGAAAGGATGCGCTTGAAAAATTGCTCAGCGATCCCGATATGGATCTGGTGCTGAGCGATATCAACATGCCCGAGATGGACGGCCTCACCTTGCTCACCAAGCTCAGTGAACTGAACCCGCTATTGAAATCGGTGATTGTCTCGGCCTATGGCGATATGCAGAACATACGCACCGCCATGAACCGTGGCGCCTTCGATTTTATCACCAAGCCCATCGATTTTGAAGACCTCACCATTACGGTCGAAAAGACCCTCAAACATGCAAAACAGCTGAAAGAGACCCTTCAGGCGATCAAGGAGAACAATATCCTCAAGATGTATGTAGACGAAAACGTGCTCAACTTCATGGGGGGGCAGGAATATGAGTCGACCATTATGGCGAATGAGAATTTGGAAGCGACCGTGATGTTCATCGATGTCTGCGGTTTTACCGCCATCAGCGAAACCACCCCCGCCGATCAGGTGGTGCAAATGCTCAATACCTACTTCGATGTGATGGTGAAAGAGATCATCGCCCAAGAGGGCCATGTCGACAAGTTTATCGGCGATGCCATCATGGCGGTGTTCCGGGGCGAATACCACCTCGACCGCGCCATCGATGCGGCCCTGGCGGTACGCCAAAAGATCGGCACCCTTCCCGAACCTAAGGGCATATCAGGTTATAAACCCAAGGTGTCGATCGGCATCAAAAGTGGGGAAATGATTTCGGGAAACATCGGGTCTGCAAGTTTAAAGCGGTTGGACTACACCGTGATCGGCGATACCGTAAATACGGCCGCAAGGCTGCAAGATGCGGCCCAGCCCAACCAGATCCTGATTTCCCGGCACTGTTACGAAAAAGTAAAAGAAGCCTTTCAGTGCAAAAAAATCGGCGACATTGCCATGAAGAACAAGGCTCAGACCCTCACGGTTTATGAGGTGTTGGAGTAAGCAATTGATTCATTTAACAAAGCCTTGATCAATCACCTGATCAAAGAAGTTTTAGATCTATAGCACAATGCCCCCCTGAATCCCTAAAGGGATGCCCAGACCGAGGTTGATATCAGAACGTATTGCGCGCTGATGCCCATTTAGGGGCCGGGGGAGCGCTGGGGCTTTGAAAAAATATTTTACATGATAAGCTTTCTTAGGAAAATCCGCAAAAACATGCTTGCCTTGGGAAATACGACGAAATACCTGAAATATGCCCTTGGGGAGATCGCCCTGGTGATGATCGGGATATTGTTGGCCCTGCAGGTCAATGCCTGGAACCAGGAACGTTTGGAAAAAAAAGAAACCCGGAATATTCTAGCTAACCTGCATGAAGAGTTCCTGGAAAACAGAAGGCAGTTGAACAGTGTTTACGAAACCTATACCAAGGCGTTGGGTTCTTCCGTCGCGCTGTTGCATCTTATTGGGGAAGATCCGGTTATTTTGGAAACCCAAAATATCGATAGTTTATTATATAATTCCTTTCCTACCGCTGAGTTCTATCCTTCGAGCCAGTCGATCGACAATATCATTCAGAGTGGGCGGTTGAGTCTCATCAAAGACCAACAGCTGATAGCTTTGACCTACCAATGGAAAGCCTTGTTGGAACTATTGAACGATCGGGAAGAAACACAGGACAGTTGGATCAATGAAACCACGCTACCATTTTTGACAAAACATATTTCTTTTGTGGAAATGGACGGTCGAGGCCGACCCAGTTGGTACCAACCCTCAAAATTAAAGAAAAGTTATGGTCCCCTTTTTCAGAACCTGGAATTCGAAAATATCATGGAAAATGGCATCTATCTCCAGGATAAGACCATTGAACGTCTCAAAGAATGTGACCAATTAATAGATGAGATTATCAAAATCACCCAACCCTATGCCCAATGATCCCATTTTTTAGAAAAATCCGCAAAAACCTGCTTGTCTCGGGAAATACGGGAAAATACCTGAAATATGCCGTTGGGGAAATCTTCCTGGTGGTCATCGGCATTTTGATCGCCCTGCAGATCAATAACTGGAACGAACAGCAGAACGAGCGGAAGATAGAAAAGCAATACATGCAGAATATGCTGGAAGATTTACGTGATGACCTTGTAATCTATAGGAATTTTCAAAAACGCAACGATGAGATCTACAACTTGGTAGATTCAATAGTGTCGGGTTTAAAAGCTGGGAACCGCAAAGAACATGTCAGCGAACTTTCCTATCGGACCAGAATGGTGACTATTAAGTGGATGATCATCCATCCGGTGGAACGCACTTACGAACAGATGAAAAGTTCCGGGCATTTGCGGCTGGTCGAACATAAACGTGTGGCTGACGGGATTTCCAACTATTACAATTCCCTAAAGGAATTTGACGGCTACAATGAGGCCGGCATGCTTTGGGCTGCGGACTATGTCGAAACCTTGGGCAAAATCTTCGATGCCGAAATACTGTTGAAAATATTGCGGGAACGGAAAATGCAAGAAGCAAAGCCAAGTGATATGCTCACTGAAGACCCCATTGTTTTGAACCAACTGATGAACAGCCTTCAATACTTCAATGGCGCGCTCAACTTGGGGGAAGCGGTAAGTGTGGAAAAACAGGAAACCGCTCAAAATCTTATTGCGCTCCTCCAAAAAACCTATTCGCTCAATTGATGCTAAATCTTTTTCGTAACCTCCGTAAAAACATGCTTACAAAAGGCAAAACGACGAAATACCTAAAATACGCCCTTGGGGAAATCGCGCTGGTGATGATCGGTATTTTATTGGCCCTCCAGATCAATAACTGGAACGAAGAACGAAAAAGCAAATCCTTTGAAAGGGAAATGCTCTCCCAGATCCGCACCAACCTCATCCAAGACAAAAGCAACCTCGAAAGCTTTCGGAAGAACGGTCTTGCGGCCGTGGCCTCTGTCGATAAGATATTGGCAAGGGAAATCAGCGAAACCGATCGGGACAGCCTAAAATACTGGTTGGGCGATATCATACAATTCGATCGTTTCCAGCCTTTGACCAACGCCTATGAGCTCATAAAATCAAAAGGGCTGGATCAAATATCGAACAAGGAACTGCGTTTTTTGTTAGGCACCTACTATGATGACAAGGCCAACCACATCATTAAGGCCGTCATGGATATCGAAGACGCCTTCAGCTTCCAATGGCTTCCCATCATGAAAGAACATGTGGTCGACTTTAAATTTAAAAACTACCTTGAAACCGACGATATTAATCTCTTTAACCCGCCCAATACGGCAAGGAAAATCCTGATCTTAAACCGGGACAATTATGCCGGTTCAGTTCTATATATAAATCAGGGCATTGTACTGATTGATGACATCCTGGCCCATATCGACCAAGAATTACAAAGCGAAATACCGAGCATCGCCAAAGAACAGGTCAAATGACAAATCCATAGACGGGGCAAAAGGCCAACCAAGTCCAAAAAAATAGTCAGGGCCCGTTGTGCAATAAAACCCTATTTTTATAGGCCCACCAAAAACCCAACCAATGAAAGATCGATTTTCAAGACGCCATTTTTTAAGGCTCGGGGCGCTGGCCTCCGGCATGGTGATGGTACAACCCATTCAGGCGCTGTCCATCCATGACAAATGGAACCTCAAAAAAGGCAAGTCGCAAAAAGTACTGATCCTGGGGGCGGGCATGTCGGGCATGTCGGCGGGCATTGAATTGCTGAACCTGGGCCATGAAGTGACGATCGTGGAAGGCCAAATGCGCGCCGGTGGCCGCGTCCAGACCCTGAGATCACCTTTGGCAGACGGACTTTATGCTGATTTGGGCGCAGCCCGTATTCCGGAGGACCATGAATGGACGATGAAATACATCAATAAATACGGTCTCCAACTCCACCCTTTCAATCCGTTGCAGGATGACTATCTGCATGTGATGAATGGCAAGAAAATTCGGTATTCCCATACCCAGGCCGCTGCCTTATCGGACTATCCCATAAACCTCAGCCAAAAAGAGTACGCGATGGGCTTGGAGGGTTTGGGATCACAACCCTTGGCAGAGCTCCTCAATCATTTGGGTGACCCGAAGCGGATGGACTGGCCCCAAACCGATATTCTCAAATATGACGGGCTTTCCTTTAAAGGCTACCTTTCTGAAAAAGGATTTAGCAAGGAATTGGCCAACCTATTGATGATCGGCTGGGAGGAAAAAGGGGAAATGGACATGTCGGTACTCGAGTTAATCCGCGAACTGGGTCTTTCTTTCGGGGCACCCAGAAACAAGATCTTGGGCGGGAACGATCTCTTGCCCACCAAAATGGCCGAGGAATTGAGCGACCACATCCAATACGGCACCAAGGTGATCGACCTTACCCAGAACGAAACGGAAGTTTCGGTCACCGTAATGCAAGGCAACGACCAAAAGACCCAAACGGCCGATAGGGTCATCTGTACCTTTCCGCTGACCGTTTTGAGAAAAATGGATTTTATAAAATCGTTCTCCGCCCCCAAACAAAAAGCAATCAACGATTTTAACTATTGGGACCTCTCCAGGACCGTGATGCAGGTAAAAGACCGGTATTGGAAGAAAGAGGGCTTCAACGGATTTGTGGCCACCGACCGACCCATGGAGATTTGGGATCCCAATTATGAATCAACTGCCAAAAGGGGCCTGATCGCCGCCTATGTGAAAAATGCCGACTCCCAATTGCTGAAAACGATGACGGAAGCAGATCGACTGGATTTTTCGGCCCAACACGTGAATTCGGTATTCCCAGGTCTTAACGAACATTTGGAAGGTGGCTATACCAAATGCTGGAGCGAAGATCCATGGGCCTTGGGGGCCCATGCCCTGGCCAATAAAAATCAGATCACCACGCTGCTGCCCGAATTGATCAAACCCGAAGGGCGCCTCCATTTTGCCGGGGAACATGCCTCGGCCTACCATGGCTGGATCCAGGGTGCCATCGAATCGGGCAACCGGGCCGCCAAGGAAATCAACAGCTTTGAATAAAAAAAGAACAACTTTTTAAGTTTCCTAAATTCCTATCTTCGGGGAGGAATGACATAAAACCGTTAATCAATACCCATCACTTATGAAAAACCTTGTTTTGCTTTTTTTGGGCCTCCTGTGCGCCACGTTCTCCTTCGGCCAAGCCCCTACCAATTTGGAACTGATCGACATTTACAGCATGGAGTATGTTTCCGATCCGCAGATTTCTCCGGATGGATCCAAAATCATCTATGTGCGCAATTTTAAGGATGTCATGACCGACAAGAACCTGTCGAACCTTTGGATGGTGAATTTCGACGGCTCCAACCACAGAGCCCTGACCACGGGGAACCAAAACGATAATTCCCCGCGCTGGTCACACGACGGGAAGAAGATCGTTTACAAATCGAACGGGGACGATGACAAAATGAAACTCAACCTGATGTGGATGGATACCAAAGAAACACAGGCCCTGACCAATACCCCCGATGCCCCCGGGCAGGTGTCCTGGTCGCACGACGATACCCATTTGGCCTTTACCATGTTCGTGCCCAAAAAACAGGAATCGATCATCAAACTTCCCGAAAAACCGGAAGGCGCAAAATGGAATGCCCCGCCGATCTATATCGATAAAATGACCTATCGGGCCGATGGTGCCGGATACCTGAAAAGCGGCAACGATCAGGTCTTTACGCTTTCCTTGGATGGTGGCACCCCACGGCAGCGCACTTTTACCGATAACGACCACGGGGCCCCGTTCTGGGGGAAAGACCAAAAAGAACTGTATTTCAGTGCCAATCTGCATGAAAATTCCGAATTCGAGCCCGCCAACAGTGAAGTCTACCGGCTCGATCTGCAGGATGGAAGCATCACGGCCCTCACCGAACGTTTTGGCCCGGATAATGGTGGCACCTTGTCCCCCGATGGCAAACTGATCGCCTATACGGGCTTTGACGATACCTTTCAGGGCTATCAGGTGACCCAATTGTACGTGATGGATGCCGATGGCAGTAATGCCCGGGTCGTTTCCAAAGATTTTGACCGGGACGTGCAGAACATCCAATGGGCATCCGATGGCAAAGGCATATATTTCCAGTACGACGATGAGGGAGATGGCAAAATCGGTTACATCACCTTGGGGGGAAAAGTGACCAAGATCACGGATCAGTTGGGCGGACTCTCCCTGGGCAGGCCCTATAACCAAGCAGATTTCACGGTCTCGAACACGGGCAGGTTCGCGTACACCCTCGGGGGCACCGAACACCCAGCAGACTTGGGGGCCTATGAGAAGGGCAGTGCCAAAAGATTGACACGATTGAACGACGATCTCTTCTCGTTCCGCAATTTGGGCAAAGTGCAGGGACTATGGTGGGAATCTTCTTTCGACCAGCGCAAAATTCAGGGCTGGGTGGTGACGCCCCCCAATTTTGACCCTACCAAAAAGTACCCCATGATCCTGGAGATCCATGGGGGGCCCTTTCAAAGTTATGGTTCAGTATTTACAGCCGAAATACAGCTCTATGCCGCCGCCGGCTATGTGGTGTTGTACACCAATCCTCGGGGCAGCACCAGTTATGGGCAGGAATTCGGCAACCTGATCCACCACGATTATCCCAACCACGACTATGAAGACCTGATGTCTGGTGTTGATGCACTGTTGGCCAAGGGCTATGTCGACGAAAAAAACCTCTTTGTGACCGGTGGCAGTGGCGGCGGGGTACTCTCTGCCTGGATCGTGGGCAAGACGAACAGGTTCAAAGCGGCCGTCGTGGCCAAACCGGTGATAAACTGGTACAGTTTTGTACTGTATTCAGACAATCCGGGCTTCTTTTACAAATACTGGTTCCCGAACAAACCCTGGGAAGATCCGGAGAATTACCTCAAACGCTCTCCCCTCTCCTATGTGGGCAATGTAACGACGCCCACCATGCTGTTGACCGGGGAAGAGGATTACCGTACCCCCATTGCTGAATCGGAGCAATTTTATTCGGCGCTGAAACTGCAAAAAGTGGAGACCGCCCTGGTGCGGATTCCCGGAGCATCCCATGGCATCGCCGACAAGCCCAGCAACCTGGTCGCCAAGATAGCGGCGGTACTGGCCTGGTTTGAAAAGTATAAGGCTAAATAGGACTGGAAAGCAAGCAGGGGCTGCCGTCCCTAGGTTGTTTTTTTACCAGAGAAAAATCCGATCAGCAGGGCCAGAAGGCCGAGTCCGATCGTGATATAGGCATTCTTGTTATCCTGGGTCTCCACTTCCAAAATACCGATATCCAATTTGGCTTCCGGGGCAATCAATATATAGATCCCGTAGCCCAATAGGGCAATTCCGGCAATCATAAGTACGGTTTTGATCATTTTGTTCATGGTGTGTTGTTTAAATTATAAGTGAATGTAATCAATAAAACGAGATACATGTCGATGTTCTTTAATAATCAATCTGCATATGTTCAAAGCGATGGTCAGAGGTCGTGGCAATTGGGTTGAGAACCCAAAGCGGCATGATTTCCGACAAAGGGGCCCAATTGAAGTAATCGTTCCATAGCAATGCAATAAAATAGAGTCTTGAACTATGATTTGTGGGCAGGCCATACCGATTATTTTTGTAACTTGGATTCGGGTTCCAAACCCCCTAACCAACCATCATAAAACGACTATGCGAAATTTCTTACGCTTCCACCAAATTAAGTCCCGCTTTATCTTTTTGGCCCTGATCTTGTTCACCATCCCGCTTGCTTCGGTTTTGGGCCAGGAACAGATTGGCAGACCCTTGGTCAATAACTACAGTTACCAAGACTATGATGCCGACCCTGTTAACTGGTGGGTGTTGGAGGACCAAAATGGCTTGATGTATTTTGCCAATGGGAGGGGTGTTCTTCAGTTTGATGGTGTAAACTGGAATACGATCAGTGTCAAAAATGGAACAAGAACTTTGGCCATGGATGATGCAGGCAGAATTCATGTTGGAGGAGCTGCAGATTTTGGCTATTTGAGTCCCGACGATACCGGGAAAATGAAATATACTTCACTCTTGGATAAAGTACCGGAAGAACACAAGGTATTCAGTGAGGTTTGGGAAGTCGATTACTATCAAGGCAGGATTATTTTCAGGACCGAATTCAAACTGTATTGCTGGGATGGGGAAACCATGAAGGTTATTGTATCAAAAGATGCATATCATGTTGGAAACATTGTAAACGGCACCTATTATCTGAGGATCTGGGGCCGTGGGCTCTGTGTGTTGACCGATCAGGACACCTTTGAGGTGGTCCCCGGAGGGGAGCGCTTTGCCGACGAAAGAATTTATGTAATGCTTCCCTATGATGATCGCAACATTCTGATCGGTACCAGAAATCAAGGGTATTTCCTTTATGACGGGAACAGGTTCACTCCTTTTGAAACAGAAGTCGATGAGTATACCAAAGGGGACATTTATATGCCTGGCGTCATTTTGAACGATGGGCGTATTATTGTCAATTCCTTTAGCGATGGGGCCTATTTGATGGACCATCAGGGCAACCTGATCCAAAAATACACCGTTGAGAACGGGTTACAGGACGGAGCAGTCGATTTTACTTTTGTCGATTCGAGAGGGGTGCTTTGGATGGCCTTGTTCAATGGTATTTCTTCGGTGAATTTGAACAACAACTTTACCTATTTGGATAAAAATATGGGGTTGCCCACTAATGTGGTGTTTACGGTATACCGTTATAAGGGAACCCTTTACCTGAGCACTAATGATGGGATCGCCTATTTAGACGAAGCGACAAAACGCATTATATCTATTGAGGGGACGTTTGGCCAAGGAAGTAATTTTGTTGAATTCAGGGATCGTTTGTATGTGGGCACCGGTGATATGGGCCTTATTGAAATTACAGGAAAAACCTTTAAGTACGTCAGAGAAAGTCAGAACTATGACCTGCGGGCTGGTTTCCTTGATATTTCCAAGAAGGACAGTAGTCGCATGTATGTTACACATCAGCAGGGCATCACCAGTTTTTATTTTGATCCCGTAAAAAATGAATTTGTGGAAGAATCTACGACTTCCAAAATTGGAACCTCTTCTGGTCGTACCCGTGTCTTTGAGACCAAAGAGGGAAATCTATGGGTCCCTTCCATAGAACTAGGCAAAGTCAACTTTTTAATCCCCCATTTGGATAATGGAAAAATGGACTTGGACGCCTCCGAAATCATTATTTATGACGAAAGTTCCGGCCTGCCCAAATCGGTGATCTACCTTGGGGAATTTGATGGGGAATTGCAATTTTTTGCACCGGATACAGAGGAAACCTTTGTTTTTAATGAACAGGAAAAACGCTTCGTAGCCAAAACGTTCTTTTATGATGACATGATTGACTGGGATAGACCCTCCTCCAACGTCATTACAGACAGCCAAGGGAAAACATGGTTCAATGCGGGCGCGGGTGTGGCCGTTGCCGAAAAAAATGAAAATGGCGCATATACCCTGAATACGGAAACGTTTAAAGAATTGAAAAACACCACCATTTGGAACATTTACCCAGAAGATCCAAGACCTGATGGCTCCCAAGTGACCTGGATGTCAGGACCGGACGGAGTGGTGCGTTATGAGGGGAAATTGGAAAAGCCCTCCAACCCCAATTTTAACGTCAAAATACGAAATCTCAGTATCGCCGGGGATTCATTGCTCTATGCGGGAAATATCGATTTTCCCCAAAATCTGGAAATCCCCTTTGACAGGAATGCGGTGACCATCGGCTATGCGGCGCCCCTTTATATAGGGCAAAAAGAGATGCAGTACAGCACCCAATTGGAGGGGCTCGACGATTCTTGGTCCGATTGGTCCAAACAGGTTTCCCGCGAGTACATCAACCTGCCCAATGGCAAATATACCTTCAGGGTGAAGGCGAAAAATGTATATGGGGACATCAGCGGGGAAAGTTCCGCGTCATTTTCGATTGCCGCTCCTTGGTACCGCACATGGTGGGCCTATTTGTTGTATGCCATGGCTTTTATGGGCACGATCTATTTCTTTGTCAGGGCCCGTACCAAAATACTCCTGGGACAACAGAAAATATTGGAAGACAAAGTGGCGGCCCGCACCCGGGAAGTCAACCAACGCATGGGCGAGCTGGCCACCCTCAACCATGTAAGCCAGGCCCTGACCCAGAAACTGGAACTCGATGCGTTGATCAAATTGGTGGGCGATGAGATGAAAAAACTCTTCAATTCAGACATCACCTACCTGGCAATCTTGGATGAAGAGAAGAAAGTCATCAATTTTCCCTATCAGGACGGGGACAATATGCCCCCGATGCAATATGGCGAAGGGCTCACTTCAAAGATCATCAGGACCGGGCAACCGCTGTTGATCAACAAAGACAGCGATATCATGGCCGAATACGACCGTATCGGGGTGGCACAGACAGGCAAACAGGCCATTTCCTACCTGGGGGTGCCCATTCCCGTGGAAGATAAGATCATCGGCGTGCTCAGCGTGCAGAGCACCCAACAGGAGAGCCGTTTCAACGAGGAGGACAAGCGTTTGTTGAACACCATTGCCATCAATGTGGGCGTGGCGCTGCACAATGCCGAACTCTATGAGGAGGCCAAAAACGCCAAGGCCAAGGCCGAGGACGCCAATGAGGCCAAAAGCGCCTTCCTCTCCACAGTGAGCCATGAACTGCGCACCCCCTTGACCTCCGTACTCGGGTTTGCCAAGATCATCAGGAAGCGGTTGGAAGAGAAAATCTTCCCCGCGGTGACCATTGACGATCAGAAGATCAAGCGCACCATGAAGCAGGTCAGCGAAAACCTCGACGTAGTGGTCTCCGAAGGCGAACGCCTCACCACCCTGATCAACGATGTATTGGATCTCGCCAAAATTGAGGCCGGCAAAATGGAATGGAACATGAAGCCCATATTCCTGCAGGATGCCATCAGCAGGGCCATTGCCAGTACCCATAGCCTTTTTGAGGCCAAGAGCATCTCCTTGAAAAAAAATATACCGTCAGACCTGCCCTTGATCCAAGCCGATGAGGACAAGTTGATCCAGGTGGTCATCAACCTTTTGTCGAATGCGGTAAAATTTACCGACAAGGGCAAGGTGACCGTGGAGGCCTATGTAGATAATGGGCAGATCATCGTGGAAGTGCAGGATACGGGCATCGGCATTTCCGAGGAAGACAAGCACAAGGTTTTCGAGCGCTTCCGACAGGCCGGCGACACCCTTACCGACAAACCCAAAGGCACCGGCCTTGGGCTTCCCATCTGTAGGGAGATCATCGAGCACCATGGCGGCATCATCTGGATGAAAAGCGAACCCGGGGTGGGCAGTACCTTTTTCTTTTCCCTGCCCACCATGGGCGAGGTATCCAGCCAGCAGCCCATTCAACTCGAAAGGATCCTAAAAAGTTTGAAGAAGCAGATCAAGCATTCTTCCCTGAACACCGCCCAAAAAACGGTGCCCACCATTTTGGTGGTCGACGACGATACCCCAATAAGATCGCTCCTGAGACAGGAACTCACCGAGGCGGGCTATCAGGTTAAGGAAGCGGCGAATGGCAAGGCGGCCCTCGATATGGTGCGCCTGCACAAACCCGATCTGATCATCCTCGACGTGATGATGCCCGAAATCAACGGCTTCGATGTAGCGGCGGTTTTAAAGAACGATCCGGCCACCATGGACATCCCGATCATTATTTTGTCGATCGTACAGGATAAGGAAAGGGGCCTTAAGATCGGGGTCGACCGTTATTTGACCAAGCCGATCAATACCGAACAGTTGTTCCATGAAGTCGACGTTTTGTTGGAACAGGGCGTCTCCAAAAAGAAGGTATTGGTAGTCGATGAAGATTCCTCCGCAGTGAAAACCCTCACCAGTGTGCTCTCCGCAAGGGGATACAAGGTCATGGAGAGCAACGCCAAAAATTTGATGGAAATGGCCACGGAATCGCAGCCAGACATCATCATGCTCAACTCGGTATACAACGGCGACCAAAATATCATCAAAGACCTGAAACTGCAAAAGGGAATGGAAAACGTGATGTTTTTTATTTACGAGTGATCGGGCAATCATTAATAATAATTGAAACTAATGGCACAGAAACTACTGATCGTGGATGACGAATCCCATATTAGAATGCTTATTGAACAAACTTTGGAAGACCTGGAAGACGATGGGGTTGAACTGCTCTTCGCCGAAAATGGCGAGCAGGCCTTGGAAGTGATCCAACGCGAGGAGCCCGATTTGGTCTTTTTGGATGTGATGATGCCCAAAATGAACGGAATGGAAGTTTGTCAAAAGGTAAAGAAAGAGCTGAATCTTTCACATGTCTATATCATATTGCTCACGGCCAAGGGCCAGGAGGTCGACCGCCAAAAAGGATTGGACATGGGCGCCGACCGTTATATGACCAAACCCTTCGACCCGGATGAAATGCTATCGATCGCAGAGGAAATACTGAACCGCTGAGCATGTCCGAAAACAAAGATTTCATGGTTCCCCTAAGGGGTTTGCGGACTGTCCTGAAAAGGAACTCCGATACCTTGGCATTGGTTGAAAACATCGCCGATTCGCTAAAGGCCGAAATCTGTATCGAGGATCTTGAAGGCAAAGTGCTGTTCGGATCGACTTTCGAATCCGGGAACAAATTCGACCTCAACGATTCCGAAATGACCTATGGGACGCTTTTTGCGTCAAATCCGAACGGGGCTTTGATCGCAGCACTGATTTCGATTTTGGTCAAAAAGGAACTTGAAAAGAAAAAAATAGGAAGCGAGGTACTGGGCCTTTATCGGGAAATCAATATGATCTATAATTTCAGTGAGATGATCTCTGAAAAGATTGACGATACCTCCATCGCCATGACCGCCCTGCAGGAAGCTTCCCAGATCATCAATGCCACCCATGGGGTATTCTTGGTCTATGAGCCCGAAGAAGACCGGGTGGTGGAAATGGCCGCCATCGGTGAGAATCCAAATAGGGACTACAATATCAATGACCAGAGCGGCCTGCTCAAGGAGCTGATCATGCGCGGCACCGCGGCCATTGTACCCATGGCTAGGATCAAGTCCAACCCCGCATTGAGCCATCTCAAGACCGTGATGTACGCTCCCCTGAAGGTAAAGCACCGCACCTTGGGCATGATTATCCTGGGCCACGAGGAAGAAGTGGATTTTACCGCGGCGGAACTGAAACTGTTGACCACCATCGCCTTCCAGTCTGCCGCCGCCATCGAAAGCGCCCAATTGTACCAAAAAGGCTTGAAAGAAGCAAGGGATCGGGAGGAGGCCATCAAAAAAATCCATGAGGTCAGCCAGAAATTCGTTCCACAGGAGTTCATCAAATCCTTGGGAAAGAACAAACTTACCGAAGTGGCCCTGGGCGATCAGGTAGAACGGGAAGTAACGGTAATGTTTACCGATATCAGGGGCTTTACCACGATCTCGGAGCGTCTTGCACCCAAGGAGAACTTCTTGTTCATCAACTCCTTCAACAAACGAATGGGGCCCATCATCAGAAAAAATGAAGGCTTCATCATGCAATATCTGGGCGATGGGTTCATGGCCATTTTCCCGAAGGGATCCCAAAACGCGCTCCAGGCGGCCGTAGATATGCACCTTGCCCTGGACGAATACAATCAAGAAAGGATTGCCAAGAACCGCCTGCCTGTGCACATTGGTATTGGCATGCAAAACGGTAAATTGATCATGGGCATCACTGGCGATGTGGAACGCATGGACGCCGCCATCATTTCCGATACGGTGAATACCGCTTCCCGTATAGAAGGGCTTTCAAAACACTATGGCACCTCCATATTGCTCACCGACCTTTGCAAAAAAAACCTCAGCCGGCCCGAAGCCTTCGATTTCAGGTATTTGGGGCCCGTACAGGTACAGGGGAAACAAAAAGCATTGGATCTTTACGAATGCATCAATGGAGATCATGCGGCGCTGCGCGAGCATAAATTGAATACCTTATCTACTTTCCAACAGGGCATGGAACTCTATTTCAAAAAAGAGTTCGCCATGGCCGCGGTCACCTTCCAGCAGATCGTGAAAATGAACCAAGAAGACCATACCGCCAAATTGTTCCTGAACCGTTCGGCCCATCTGATCACCCAAGAAATCGGGGACGATTGGAAAGGGGTGGAATCGATTTCCAAAAAGTAAAGGGAATAATCAGACCGACTTGTAAAAGGTGAGTCCGTTTTGGAAAGGATCATAAAATGCGAATTCCAGGGTACCCCAACTAGTTTTTCTTAAAGTCAGTTTGCGCATGGAACACTTCCATATCCCGAAATTCTTCGAACAAGGCCTCGATGTGCTGGGTGACGATGCGCAGCATCGGTCTGTCGATGGCCACCTCCCACTCCATCACATCGTGCCACTGCAGGTGAATTTCAATATCATCCCTTAAGATTCCGGCATATTTCGGATTCTTGGGGTCATCGGCAAAGGCGATTTTAAAACCCAATCGGTTCACGTAAAAATCCAACGCCTCCACCACGTCCCAAACAGGAAGTACCGGATGTATCTGATGCAAAAAGCCCTTTCGTTTCATGGCACAAATTTAAAGTATTATGGTTAACTTGTAGCATCTTCCAACCCTTGGCCCATGAAAACACTGTACTGTTTGACATTGCTCCTGATGATGGTCGCGCCGGCCTTGCGCTCGCAATCGATCAAGGTGATGACCTACAATATCAGGTACGACAACAAGGGAGATACGATCAACAATTGGAACGACCGCAGGGCGGGATTGGTGAAAATGCTCAATGAACAAGGAGCCGGACTTCATTGGGGTACAAGAGGCCCTTCACCATCAGATGGCCTATCTCGACAGTAGTCTGACCCGTTACAAATTACCTCGGCGTGGGCCGTGACGATGGTGCGGCAAAAGGGGAATATTCGGCCATCTTTTACAGAGCGGACAAATACGATGTCCTTGGAATACGCCACTATTTGGCTCTCCAAAACGCCCGACAAGCCCTCGGTGGGCTGGGATGCCGCCTTGGAGCGCGTCTGCACCTATGGCTACTTTGAAAACAAGAAAACCAAGAGAAAATCTTTGGGTCTTCAATACCCATTTCGATCATATCGGGGTGTTGGCCAGGGAAAAATCGGCCGAACTGATCCTGACCAAGATAAAAAAGGTGAATGTCCAAAACGACCCGTTGGTCCTGATGGGCGACCTGAACCTTACACCCAGATCAAAAACCCATTCAACTGATCAAAAAGGAGCTCAAGGATGGGTATGAAGTTTCGAAAACGCCCCCTTCCGGGACCAAAAGGTACCTTCAATGGTTTTGAACCGGCGGCCCCCATCGATCGGCGCATCGATTATATCTTCACGATCGGTTTTACGGTCGAGCAGTACGGGCATATCGATGAACGCTTGGAAAACGGCAAACACCTTTCAGACCATTTGCCCGTGTTGGCCACTCTTGGCCATTGAAAAAAATCAATGATCGCACCACCGACCAGTCATCATCCAAAATTCTAGTATCGTTTTTAAGTGTTCATGAAACTGCACATCGGTTCAATACTGCCCGATAAGCTTAGGTCAAGGATTCGGCCGTTTTAAAATAATTCGTAATTTTAAGACAAACAACCACTTCCCATGATCCACAGCAAATTCTGGCAGGCCTTCTTTGCCCTCGCCCCCATCATTATTTTTGTCCTGGCCTTTTTCGGTTACATGTTCTTTCTTTTTTCCATCCTGGGCAATCTCCACGGAATTCGAAGCATGCCAACGGACCTCCCATGGAACTCTTGACGGGTATCGGCACCTTTATCATCGCCATTCCTCTTTCGCCGTCTTGGTTTCCCTGGGCAGCCTCATTTTCTACATCGTACATGCCGTTACAGAATCCGAATCTCCAAGAAAACAATCTTATTGCTGGTCTGGATCCTGCTCTTCATCTTCGCCAGCGGAATCGGCCAATTTCTCTATTGGATCATTGAAATCGCAGGCAAACGTAAGCAGAACCTGGCGCATTAACCCAAGTTCGGTAGGTGCTGTTCGCCAACGATGATTGAAAATCCGTTGTGCAAACCTTCCTTTACCATCTGGGATGTTCCGTTTTATAACTTCACTGTTCTTGCTCCTTTACAATTATTGATTTGCAGTGCGATAAGGATTCCAGCCACCACCAACACAATTTCGCCAATAGCACATCTTAGATATTTGGAGGTTTTACCTTGATGGAGTAGTTTTTGACGAATTTTTCTTAATAGAATCATCATTATTCGTTATTAATTTCTTGATCCACTAATACCAACATGGTATCTATTGTTCGCAATAAATTATTTTGATCAGTATAAATAGTTCGATGCCAACTAGTTATATTACTTATTATATCTTCAATTTCCTTTGAGTTAAAAAACCAATCGTAATCTGAATAGTATGAGCCCATAGGAAAATTTTCAAAACCATCATAGGTTCTAATTCTATTGGCAGAATTTATTTTGCCATCAATGACAGGCCACAAACGATTGTGTAGTAGCTTTTGGACATTTTCAACTTCTTGGGTTGCATTAATGACGGCGCCATTAAATGAAGTAATCAATGATTTTAATCTAGAATTTTGTATTAATTCTATTTTTCCTGAAGCTATGATAGATTTTATGGTGCCATCGCTTGCCTCAAAAGAATAAGTTTCTTCTATGCTACCTAATGCGCTGTTTAAGGTAGGTAATGAAACAGTGTCATGTTTTTCAATGAATAAAGACATCAAAAACACGCCATTGTCGTATTGTACTTGATATTTTTCAATGTGAAACAGCAAGTTCCTTTTATTTATATTTAATTCCTTTTGTAAGCTGATCAGAATTTCTTGTTCTACCTTTTCTTGCTTTCTATTTTCATTCCAGTTATTAACTTGCAGTGCCAACAAAATACCGATCATCACCAATGCAATCTCACCAATGGCGTATTTTAGATATTTGGCCGTTTTGTTTTTCTCCATAAGCTCGTAACGGATTTTGCCAAAGAATTTTATCATTGGTTAGCGGTTTGTCATAATTACACACAACGTCTAGACTATGGCAAGTTGGGCAGTAAGGAAACCATTTCGTTTCCGTCTGCGCTCGTAGCCAGAGCTTTTTGTGTTGTAATTATCTTTTCTTTTTTAATTGCCAAATCCAAAAGAGTTGGCGGACTCAGCAAACAAGCCCAAGTCAATAAATATATCAATTTATGCCCTATTTGCTATAGCCATCCTAAGTTTGTCTTCTATTGATTTATATTATTCTGCAATTTTGATAAAGTAGTTTTTAATTTCTTTAAAGATTTAATTTATTTTTCATTCGCTTAAGGTTCACTTTAGGATGAGTTTCATATACTCAAATAAAAAAGCAGCAAAAGTTATTTCGCTGCTTTATCCATTAGAGAGGTTAAAGACTATTCAGTAAAAAGGGTCAATAAAATTTCGGTTTGTAAGTTTTCTGCTTTTTTGAGAATTGGTGAATCTATTAACGTATTAAAATTGGTTGCTAAAAAGACAATAGAATTTAATTCTGGCAAAAACATCAAGACACAACCAGCTCCGATACCACCTCCGGAATGTCCAATTCCATAAGTTACGTCCAAATTGTAATACTCTAATCCTAAACAATATCTCTTGCTTCCTTTTTCATCCTTTACCCAGTCTTGCATGAGTGCAAAAGTTTCTGGTTTAAGTAGTTCTCCTTCTACCAAGCCTGTTAAGAAGCGTACGGCATCTTGTGTTGTAGAGATTAATCCATCATCTCCACGCATCGAAGCCACGTTCGCTCTTTGCAATTTGGAGATATTTACCGGTAAACCTTCCTGAAGAACATCCCAATAGGCATCAACCAAATTAAGATTTGACTCGTGGTTTTCCGTGGTAAGATAAAATGTGGATTCCAAATTCAGCTTATCGAAAATCACCTTTTTCATGTAAGCGCTATGATCACCTGTTATTTTATCGGCAATTAATGAAAGCAATTCATAGTTAGTATTTCGATACTTGTATTTGGTTCCTGGTTCAAAAGATAAGCTGCTACCCTGGATATATGCCATCATATCCGGAACCGAAATTATGATAAGTGGGTCTTGAATAATTCTTGAAACCAGAAGCGGATTTGAACTGTATTCAGGAAGTCCTGATGTATGATTCAAAAGCATTTTAACTGTGATTTTTTCAACGCCTTCAATAGATTTTAACCAAGGATAGTTTAGATAGTCAAGAATTGGGTCATCTAGGGAAATCTTTCCTTCCTCGTAAAGCTTCAAAATGACAACGGCCATATATGTCTTACTTATGCTTTGTAAATAAAACTTATGGTTTAAAGTAAGAGGCATCTTTTTCTCTAAATTGGCATATCCGTCAGCATAAGACCACATTCCCGTATCGGGTGTATAAACGGAAATTCCAAGACTAGGAATACCCATATCCAGATATTTTTTGAAAACCTGTTTTAGAGCTTCTTGCTTTTCTTTTGGAAATTCGGCGTTTTGCGAAAAGTTGTTTTGGGACACAAATAGTGTGCAAATTAAAATAATAACTGTTTTTTTCATGATTAAAAGTTTCTCACAAATTTTATGAGGTTCCGTGAATTTATGCCGAAGTCACTTTCCTTTTTTTCTGAAATGTAGCAAATTTTGGGATGAACTGTAAAGATTACAATTCAATGATCATGGGATGTAGCACTTAACCATCTTTTAAAATCTGGAGCAATCGTTCTACTTATAATAATTTTATCGGAAAGGCCTAAAGAACTATGTAATGAGACACTTAATTTGCCATTGATTTCTTTATTATATTTTATGATTAAATCTCTATGCAGAATAAATTTTCGATTTAATCTATAGAACACCTCTTCTGGAAGTTTTGGCATAATTTTATTGAGAGAATTATCAAGAACAAAAATTTTATTTTCTTTTGTTTTTAAATATGTTGTTCCATCATCCACATAAAAAGCAGAGATTAGTTCAAAGGAAATGGTTTCTACAGTTTTCCCCAATTGAACCTCAAATCCGATTGAACGGAGTTTTTTATCCTTATCACGAAGTGCAATTATTTTTTGCCATTGATCGTAAAAATAAATTCCAATATAAATGCCGTTGATGACCAATATCCAAATAAAAAAGATAAACAGATTATAGGTGTAAAATTTTATGGGTAAAGGTTTGTCCCCAAATATTTCATTAATTACTTCAGTAGCTAAAATAATAAAGCTTTGTGCAATAAAGTTGGTAAATACTAATTGTAAAAAAACTCGTTTTATTATAGCTTTCTGATAGGGCAACTTTTTATCAAGGAATTTAATGATTATTCTAATTAGCCACCATGCAATATAACCTTGTGCTGTGTCAATCAAATATGTAGTTATGGTATACCAATCCCACCGAATATGAGAATAAGTTAAATGGTAATTAATGGTATTAATTAATGGAATAAATATCAGAAATATCAGTGTGTCATTATATTTATTGAGATATTTTGACATCATCAAGAAAATTTTAATCTAAAGATACTACCATTTTTTTTGAAGAATATTTTTGAATTATTTTCCGGTCTTGCTTACCGCGAGTAAATTTTGTTGAATTTTTCTAAAGAATTTTGTCATTGGTCAGCGGTTAGTTATAATGAAGAACAACGCCCCGCTAAACGCAGTGAAGTCTTGGGTTTTAAATCGTTGTGTATCGAAGATACATATAAGATTTAAAAGACAATAGGGACGTTGCCAAATTGCTTTTAGCGGGGCGTTGTGTGCAGTTTTTTACTTATCACTCACAACAAAGGTTTTAAGCATGCCTTTTTCTTCTGCTTTTGGTGTTTCGGAAATTAAAAGATAGTTGCCGAACTCTAAATCTACTTCAAAATAACCTATTTCGCCAGCTTCACAATTATTCATTCCGCCCAAAAAAGTAAAGCCTTTTGGTGCAGGTGTCCTTAATCCAGTGGGATTCATCCAATTCATCCAGTATACTAGAGAATCAATGTTTGCCGAAGCGTCATATTTAATTAAATTAACATCATGACCATTAAAATGCTCATGAGGTACTTGATCAATAAACTCTACTTTAAATCTGTTTATTCCTGATTTAGGTTGTGTATCAAAAGCATATCCATCCGTACTTGATACACTGATAGTATGATCGGCTTCATCTGGTGAAAAATTTGTATTTTCATCAACTACGGTAATAAACTTCCACATACCATGTGATGTATGCCATTCGCCATTAACAGCCTTTACGTAACACTCCATCATATACTTTCCAGGTTCCAGATTGATACTTGAGACCGCTGTTTTACCTGGCGATATTAATCCAGTACCACCATATCGTTTTACTTCATTGAACCAAGCGGGTATTTTACCAAATGCCGCCATTGCACTATCTGCCTTCCCCTTAATTAAATACTTCATACCATCATCAAATGGAGGCAACAAATGGTCCTTAATGTCGCTCTCAACAATGGAGTCAGAAGGTAATTTATCCATTATGAAAAAATGAACTTCACCAGACAGGTTTTGATAAGCAAAGGAATTCCAACCAGATTTTAAGGTGTCTACTGTCTGGAAATCCATACTTCTGGTAATCACTTTGATAACGTTGTTCTCCTTTTTTTCAGTTTCTGTTTGTACATCTTGTTTTTTATCAGTTTTACAGGCAATTGTGAAAAGCATTAATAAAATGATTCCGAAATACAGGTGATTGATTTTCTTGAGTGTCTTCATTCTGTGTTTTAATTAGTTAGTATTGTATAAAATTACAAAATAGATTGTTTTTCATTTTTTTGTGCAAATTGCACACAACTATCGGATATCGTCATTTACCCTATATCTTTTGTGTGAACCAAGATAAGGATTGATTTTCAAAGCTGATCACGTCAAACCCCTTTCAGGGCAAACCCTATAAAATTAGGTCACTTGCTATGGGGCGATAGACGTCCCCGTAGTCGTGCATCCGCACATTGCAGCCAAATATCAAATCTTGGACTATCGAATTTCTTCCTTTCATCATAGGGCTTGGTACCTTTTTAGGATGCGTTCGATTTTCGCATCGGTGTCTGCATTGATGAAACGCCTTTCTTCCTTTTCCCGTAGCCAGGCCATGGTCCTGACAATACCTTCCGCAAAGGGGATCGTAGCCTTGAAACCGGGCACGAAGGTCTTTATTTTGGTATTGTCGAACAGCACGCTCTCCGCCTTATCGGCCAACAAGGTGCCGGTAAAGGAAGGTTCCACCTTACAGATAAAATCGGAGGCAATATGCACGACCTTGGCCTCCCTGCCGAGGCTGTCGGCCAAGATCTTGTAGATCATGTTCCAGCTCAGTACTTCATCGGAGGTGATATGGAAGGCATGACCGATGGCCTGTGTCAATCCCAAAAGGCCCACAAAGCCCTTGGCGAAGTCGTCGGCATGGGTCACCGTCCATAGGGAAGTGCCATCGCCATGGATAATGATCTCCTTGCCCTTCAAAATCCTATCGGCCGTGGTATATTCGTTAAAGCCCCCAATGGCGATGGGGATCACCGTATCGTAGGTGAGCGAAGGGCGTACGATGGTGATGGGGAAACCCTCTTCCCGGTAGGCTTGCATCAGCCGGTCTTCGCATTTGATCTTGTTGCTCGAATAGTCCCATAGGTTATTGCAAAGCGGCGTGGATTCGGTGATGACGGGATAGCCCAATGGCGTCTGGTAGCATGAGGCCGAACTGATGAAAATGTATTGTTTGGTCCTTCCCTTGAACAGGCCCATATCGCGCTCGATATCCTCAGGGGTAAAAGCGATCCAATTGACCACCACGTCCCAATCGTGTTTGCTCAGTTCAGCCAAGCTGTCTGCCTTGTTGATATCCCCGAAAATGGTTTTTACCCCCGGTATTTCCACTTTTTTGCTGCCCCGGTTCAGATGAAATAGGTCGATCCCTTTGGTAAGGGCCAAACGGCTCGAAGGAGTACTGATGTTTCCGGTTCCTCCTATAAATAGTACTTTCATGGGCTTTCGTGCTGGTTTACAATTTCGGAATGAATATACTGATATTTAAGGGGAAAGCAGCCCGGTATTCGTGAAATTGGATATTGCATTATCCAGAAAAATAAAGTACTTTGTCTTGTAACCTCGGTGTTCCATGAAAAACAGAAGATCTTTTATCAAAAAGGCCGCTATGGGGACTGCGGCCATTACCATCCCCGTGAACAGGATGCTGGGCAATTTTTTTCCTAAAACGAATCCAACCATGGCATTACCCAAAATTTCATTGGCCCAATGGTCGCTGCACAGGGCCTTGGAACAAGGCGCGACCAAAGCCGTCGATTTTGCGGGCATCGCAAAAAACACCTATGGTATCGATGCCGTTGAATATGTGAACCAGTTCTACACCGAGCATGCCAAAAACGAACCATTCTGGCAGGAGATGAAAAAAAGGGCCGATGACGCAGGGGTCAGAAGCTTGCTGATCATGGTCGATAATGAGGGCGACCTGGGCAATCCCATCGATTTGGAAAGGAAGACCGCTGTGGAAAACCACTATAAATGGATCGATGCGGCAAAGATCCTCGGCTGTCACTCGATCCGGGTGAATGCATT
The DNA here is from genome assembly GCA_963700435.1 of uncultured Flavobacteriaceae bacterium. GTDB lineage: Bacteria > Bacteroidota > Bacteroidia > Flavobacteriales > Flavobacteriaceae > Pelagihabitans. Next base: position 149,942 of record CAVOXM010000010.1, on the reverse strand, counting down.
CGGACAGGGAAACCGGTCGGAAATCAGAGCGGCCCTGATCTCCGGTCTGGGCATGTTGGTGGAGTATGGTGCCCGGGCAAACATCAATGTGATCATTGAAAACCATGGCCTACATACCTCCGATGCCCCTTTTATGGTAGAAATCATCAAAACGGTGAAGAGTCCTTTTTTAGGGACCTTGCCCGATTTCGGCAATTGGTGCCTCGACACCCAATGGGGCAGTACCCAGAATAACCGCTGCTCGAATGTGTACGACCGATATGAAGGCTTAGCCGATTTTCTGCCTTTCGCCAAAGGGGTCAGTGCAAAATCGTATGCCTTCGATGCGGAGGGGAACGAAACCATCATCGATTACGAAAAAATGCTCCGACTGGTGAAAAACACAGGGTTCGATGGCCATATCGGGGTGGAGTTTGAGGGGGAAAACATGACGGAGCCCGATGGCATCAGGGCGACCAAAGCCCTGATAGAAAGGGTTTGGGCCGATTTGGATTGAGGTCTTGCCAACCTGACCTTTCGAACCGACATTCCCTATGATTTTTTATCTTTGCACCTCTGTGCGCCCAAATACCACTAACTTCCTCCTAATCTCCTTGTTCATGCAATCGCTGCTGCTTTTCGACTTTAACGACCATGCCGATATCAGCACCTGGCAAGTGGTCAACGATGATGTCATGGGCGGGCGTTCGCAAGCTACCTTTAATCTGAACGACAAGGGACATGGCGTATTCAAGGGCATTGTTTCCCTGGAGAACAATGGGGGTTTTTCATCGGTACGCCATCGTTTTGATGCCATCACCAATAAGCAGTACCAGAAGGTGGCCATTCGCTTGAAAGGCGACGGCAAGCGGTATCAGTTCAGGGTAAAGTCGACCCTTGACCAGAGGCATTCTTATGTAGCCTATTTTGAAACCTCGGGCGCATGGCAAACTGTTGTCCTACCCTTTGAGACCCTATACCCTGCCTTCCGCGGACAAAAATTGGACCTTCCCAACTTTGATGGGGAAAGCCTAGCGGAATTCGCGATTTTGATCGGGAACAAAAAAGCGGAGGCGTTTCATCTTGAAATGGATTGGATTCGATTGCAGTAAAGTTGACTGAAGCAAAAGGCGATCCGGTGCAGGAATGGCCCTTATGGTCACATGTTCATCAGAGGGTCGAAACGTACATTAGGGTACCTTACAAGTTTCTCGACCTTTCTATCCATATAACATAAAGGGCCTTTGCGAAGGTCTTTTGTAGATGCTTTCCAAGTCGATCCTGCCCAAATTTACTTTTTTATATCGCTAAATATGAGTAACTTAATGAGCGTAACCGATAATTTATCAGTCATGGCAACAATCAAATCATTAAACAAATGGGCCAATGCCCACACCTATTACCCCTTAGATCTTGTAAGGGCAGCCTTAGGCGTTTTTCTTTTTATCAAAGGCATCGATATCATGTCCGACCATGCCCAAATGGCCGAAATGACTAAGCCCTTCGAAGACCTTCCCGGTGGGATGTTCATCCTGCATTATATCGTCCCGGCACATTTTGTAGGGGGCTTTTTGATCGTCATCGGGTTGCTGACCCGTTGGGCGGTGCTGGCACAGCTGCCCATCTTGATCGGTGCGATCTTGGTGAATTTCCTGGGCGAAATGAAGACGACCAACCTCATCTTGGCATCCGTTATTTTCCTGATCTGCATATTCTTTCTGTTCTATGGTTCGGGCAAACATTCGGCCGACTACTATTTGAAAATGCAGAAGTAAGGAGGCCCTTCTAAAACGACAGGGGAACTTTTTGATCATTTGGATAAGCTAGAGCGCCTCTAATGCCCTTTTTACATATATTTTGGCCAAATGTGAACGATACGACACGTCCGCAAAATGATCGCCCATCACCTCAACCCCATCCACGGCATGTGAGGCCGCATCCCCGTTTCCATGATAGGCCATTTCAACCGCTTTGGCCCGGTAAGGCATATCCGCAACCCCGGTGATGCCCACTTTTACCTTTTTACCGTCCTTTACCGCGGCAACCCCAACCACCGCAAAACGGGATGCGGACTGGTAGAATTTTTGATAATTGCCTTGGGCCACTTTGGGAAATCGGATAGTGGTGATGATCTCATCGTCTTGCAAAGCGGTTGTGAAAATTCCTTGAAAGAAATCGGTGGCCATGATGGTCCGAATGCCATTTTTACCTTGAACCACTATCTTGGCATCACAGGCCAGCACGGTTGCGGGATAATCGGAGGCCGGATCGGAATGCGCGAGACTGCCCCCTAAGGTTCCCCTGTTCCGTACCTGGATATCGCCTATACATTTGGCCGTCTGTGCCAATATGTTCAATTGTTCATCGATCAATTTCGAGCTGGCAATTTTTTGATGGGTGCAATTGGCCCCTATGACAATCTCATTGCCTTCCTCCTTTATAGTATCCATTCCTGGGATTCCACAAATATCGATAAGCACTTCAGGCCTGCTTAGGCGCAATTTCATGGCCGGTAGCAAACTATGTCCTCCCGATAAAATTTTGGCATCGGCACCATGTCGTTTCAATAAATCAATGGCTTCTTCAACGGAAGAGGCTTTCACGTAATCAAATTTTGCCGGTATCATTGTACTGTCGGTTTAATGTTCAATTTTGCATTGCTTTCCAAACCCTTTGCGGGGTCAATGGCATTTGAATATCGGTCACCCCCAAATGGGCCAAAGCATCGACTACCGCGTTCACCACCGCGGGGGTAGACCCTATGGTCCCAGCCTCGCCCGCTCCTTTCACTCCGAGTGGATTGTGAGGACATGGGGTTACCGTGCGATCGGTCTCGATCATTGGCACATCATCGGCCCGTGGCATGGCATAGTCCATATAAGATCCGGTAATCATTTGCCCGGATTCATCATAAACCACTTCTTCCAACAAGGCCTGCCCAATACCTTGGACAACACCGCCATGGATCTGGCCATCCACGATCATCGGGTTCACCACGTTGCCCACGTCATCGCAGCAAACGAAACGCTTCAGAGCTACCCGACCTGTATCCGGATCTACCTCCACCACTGCGATATGGGTCCCAAACGGAAAGGTGAAATTGACCGGGTCGTAAAAACTGGAAAAGTCCAGACCGGGTTCCAACCCTTCAGGATAATCATGGGGTACATAGGCGGTTAACGATACGTCCCCAAAGGATATGGATTTGTCTGTACCCTTGACCGTCCATTTACCTTCGGCATATTCAAGGTCTGCTTCGGCGGCCTCCAATTTATGGGCCGCGATTTTGGCTCCTTTTTCCAGTATTTTTTCCACGCTTTTGACAATGGCACTTCCCCCGACCGACAAGCTTCGCGAGCCATAGGTACCCATTCCAAAAGCCACTTTATCGGTATCCCCATGTTCGATTTCCACATCGTCCATTGGAATACCCAATTTATCGGCCACGAACTGGGCAAAGGCGGTTTCGTGTCCTTGACCGTGCGAATGCGTTCCGGTGAACACACTGACCTTGCCAGTGGGTTGAACCCTCACGGCGCCTACCTCGTATAACCCGGCACGGGCACCCAACGCGCCCACTACGGCCGAAGGGGCGATGCCGCATCCTTCGATATATGTGGAGATGCCCACCCCCAATAATTTCCCGTTTTTACGGGCCTTGGCCTGCTCTTCCCGAAAATTATCATACCCCACCATTTGCAATGCCTTTTTTAAGACGCCTTGATAATTGCCACTATCATATTGCAGGGCCACCTGGGTTTGATAACCCGGTTCTTTTATCCCGTCAAAGGGCGGAATGAAATTTTTGAACCTTATTTCTGCCGGATCTATTTTCATTTCCTTTGCCGCCTTTGAGATGATGCGTTCCAATAAATAGGTAGCTTCGGGCCGCCCGGCGCCCCGATAGGCGTCAACGGGTGCTGCGTGGGTGAAAGGGGCAGTGATATTCAGGTGGATCAACGGCGTGGTATAGACCCCTTGGAACAAGGTGCCGTGAAGATAGGTCGGTACCGCGGGTGCAAACGTGGAAAGGTAGGCGCCCATGGCACAATATTCATCGGTTAAATGGGCCACGATCTTACCCTCCTTGTCGAATCCCATCTTGGATTTAACCACATGATCGCGCCCATGGGCATCGGTCAAAAAAGCCTCACTTCGATCGGAAGTCCATTTTATCGGCCTCCCCACCTCTTTGGTGGCCCAGGTAAGCAATGCCTCTTCGGTATAGTGGAAAATTTTACTTCCAAACCCCCCACCTACATCGTAGGATACTACGCGTACTTTATGTTCAGGAATGCCCAAAACAAAGGCACATAACAACAACCTGATCAGATGTGGGTTTTGGGTACTGGTGTAGAGCGTCCATTTTCCATCGTTCATATCGTAATCGGCTATATATGATCTTGGTTCCATGGCATTGGGGGCCAATCGTTGGTTTCGAAATTCCATTTCCGTGACATGGTGGGCCGATGCCAGTGCGGCCTCCACAGTAGCCCGGTCATTGCCGATGCACCAATCAAAAGCAGCGTTGTCGCTCCATTGATCGTGCACTAAGGGCGCCCCTGCATCCATGGCCTTTTTGGGGTCCGTGACCGAAGGTAGTTCTTTATACTGCACTACAACCAATTCAGCGGCATCGCGTGCCTGCGCCTGGGTTTCCGCTATGACAATGGCCACGGCCTCTCCCAAATACCTTATTTTGTCTTTGGCCAATAAGGGATGTACCGGCTCCCTCATAATCTCCCCGGATTTGAAATTCACCTGCCAGCCACAGGGAACCCCATAGGCACCACAGCCATCGTTCGCGGTAAATATGGCCACTACCCCCTCCGCTTTCCGGGCTTCGTCTATATTTACCCCGAGGATCTTGGCATGTGCATAAGGGCTTCTTACAAATGCGGAATGGGTCATTTTGGGCAATTTGATGTCATCGGTATATCTGCCAGCTCCCTTAAGGAATCGATTATCCTCACGTCTTTTTACTGATTTTCCAATATATGTTTCCATAGTTAAGTGCTCATTTTTTCAGCGGCGTGCTGAATGGATTTAACGATATTATGATAACCCGTACATCTGCAGAAGTTACCTTCAAGTCCGTGCCGGATTTCCGCTTCCGTTGGCATCGGATTATTTTTAAGGATATCCATGGCCGTCATGACCATGCCAGGGGTACAAAAACCACATTGCAGCCCATGGTGTTCCTTGAACGCTTCCTGAATGGGATGCATTTGATCGCCATCGGCCATCCCCTCAATCGTTTTGATTTCGCACCCATTTGCCTGAACCGCCAGAACAGTACAGGATTTAACCGCACTTCCCTCCATAGTAACGGTACATGCCCCACAACCACTGGTATCACAACCGATATGCGTGCCTGTTAGGTCTAAGTACTCCCTGAGGTATTCGGCCAAACTGGTTCTTGGTTCGATATCGTGGGAATATTTTTTTCCATTGATCGTCATTGAAACCTTCATATTCGAGAAATTTGATTTTATTAAGCAATCGTTGACCCTATTGTTTTCCAGGTTCTAAATACAGGGCGTTATTCTTTACAAAACCCGGTATCGATAATCTTGTTCCAGACCCCCTTTGGCATCGCGGATAATCGATTTGTCCATTGATTAAGGACTATATTTAACCACTTTGAAGATAAAAATTAATGCGGACATTTATAGTGTTCAAAGCTTAATATTTCTGCGGTTTCCCAAAAAAAATCATAAAAAGGAAATATCAAAAACAATCAGGATTGCCTTTGTAAAAGGTTCCTTCTTTTTCGCACCAGTATCAGGGCTTGCTTTAAACTTTCCATATTGTGTGCAGGCGCGAGCACATCTACATAAGGCAGTGCGGTCTTTAGACCAATGGCTTCAGGAGAAAAATTGGCACTTCCCGACAAGGGGTTCAACCAAATGACCTTTTTGGATTTTTTATAAAGGGTTCCCATGCTTTCCTCGATAATTTCGGGATTTCCGGTATCCCAACCATCGCTCAAGATAAAAACAATCGTTTTCTTGTCGAGCAATCGATGACCAAATTCCTTTGTGAACTCCAAAAGACAAAGACCTATGGTCGTTCCACCCGACCAGTTGGGCACCCTGTCGGAAATGATATCAAAAGCCTTTTCGAATTCGTTATGTTCCAGGATTTCGGTCACCCTATGCAAGGCCGTACTGAAGACGAAGGTCTCGATTTTATCGTATGCATTTTGAAAGGCGTAAATAAGGTGGACAAAAAACCTGCTGTAGAGCTCCATGGATCGGCTCACATCACAGAGCAGTACCATTTTTAATTTTCTGTCCTTCCTTTCCGTATAAAGCAATTGTTGTATGTCACCACCTTTTCTCAGGTTAACGCCAATGGTACGTTTTAGATCTAAGGTGTTTTGTTTTTTCGAAACCTTTCTCAAACGGCTTTTTTGGTGGGCTATTTTCCGGGCCATCCGTTCCAATAAGCGCATCATCAGTCGCATTTCATTTTCACTAAGATCGACAAATTTTTTTTTGGACAATACCTCCATGTCACTATAGGCAGGCACCTGTTTTTCCTCTTCTGAAGAATCAAGGTTGAGCCAATTTTTCAACGATTCGAACTGTGCAGCTTGCTTACGGGCTTCAGACATCTTTTCTTTGTGCACCTTAAGCTGTTTGATTTTAGAATCTGTCGCCTTGGAATACTGCTCCCAAAATTCCCTGTAATACGCCTCGAAATGCGCCTGTTGGTGATGGTTTTTAGCCAACATGGCCTTTAACCCCCCTATGAAGAACCGCTCTTTGTCAACAGGCAATGCAGCCAAGGCCCTTAGTGCATCGGCTTCCTCCACGGGACTCAATGGGAATCCCTTTCCCCTTAAGAAACGGCAGAATAGCACCAGAGCGCCAGAAAGTTCTGTTTGGGTTTTGATAAGGGATGCCGACATAAAATCTTTGTTTGTCAGTTCTAACTATACTTGGTTTGCAAGGTATTTTTTATTTTCATCTTGGCTTGCGTTTCATCGCATTTGATCGTGGCGTTCGGTACTTTGATTTCGCACGCCACTTGTGTGGTTTGGCGACCGCCTTTGTTTAGCCGATCTTTGAAATCACCCCGGTTTTTTCCAGCAATTCGGACAGGGCATCTTTGGTATGGCGCATATCCTGCCAGTCTTTGAGGACAACGCCCAGGGTGTCTTCCACAACCTGTTTGTCGAGATGGTCCAAATGTAGGCTGGCCAGGGCACGGGCCCAGTCCAGCGTTTCGGATATCCCCGGGGTCTTTTCCAATCGCAATAGCCTTAATTCTTTCATGAAAGCACATATTTCACGGCCCAATTGTTGGTCAATTTCAGGGACCTTTAACTTTACTATGGCCCATTCCTTTTCAAAATCGGGGTAATCGATCCAGAGGTACAAACACCTTCTTCGGAGCGCCTCGGACAATTCCCTGGTTCGGTTGCCGGTCAAAATTATTTGGGGCTTGTTGGTGGCCTTGATCGTCCCTATTTCAGGAATGGTCACTTGCCAATCGGACAAGACCTCCAATAAGAAACTTTCGAATTCCTCATCGGCCCTGTCGATTTCATCGATCAGCAATACCGTGTTTTTGTTTTGTGTGATGGCTTTTAGAACCGGTCTTTTTAATAAAAATTTATCGGAAAAAATAGTGTCCTCCAAAACTTTGATGTCCTGCCCTTTTTGTTCCTGCATTTTCAGATAAAGCAATTGATATTGGTAATTCCATTCATAGAGCGCATGGGTGCTGTCCAAGCCCTCATAACATTGAAGTCGTATCATTTCGGTATCCAAGGCTTTTGCCATGACCTTTGCGATTTCGGTTTTGCCGACGCCTGCGGGGCCCTCAACGAGTAAGGGTTTCTCCAATGTCATGGCCAAATAAATCGACATGGCGATCGTATCGTCCCCGATATAACCATGTTCCAGTAGCAGTTGCTGAATTTTGTTCAATTCGTGGGACTTCATAGTGTACCTGATCGGATTTTGTTTGTTTGGGGGCCTTAAGATACCCAAATTCGATGTCGGTCCAAAATATTTTATGGATATTCACCAAGGCTTCAAGGGTAATCTTTTTTTAAAGACCATGGCGCTGATTTCCGTGCTTGTCCCGGCCTATTATCGTCCGGTGGAACCCCAAAGGAAAAAGGTGCCCGCAACGGGCCTAAGGGCGCGTCATTCGAAAATACCGTTCATCTAAGGGGCATAGGCATACTGATGACATTGCCGTTCCTGAAAGCGGCGATATGGCTGATCAACACAAAGTATAACTTCCGAGGAGACGGCAAATGGGGCCGGCCTGTTCCGGATAAGGTCTTGGATCGGCTTACTTTTATAGGATTCCCATGTCATCGACCCGTGGTTTTGACCCCGTCGAGCAGCCGCTCAGGAACGATATTCGGACTTTAAATTTCTTCTGCCAACCAGGCCTTCATCATCCAAACGGTCTTTTCCTGTTCGGTGATGAAGTCGCTCATCATAGAATTGGTGCCCTCGTCATGGGCCTCAGCGGAAGCGTCCAGGATGCGGCGTTCAATAACAAGCAGTTCCTTTAGCGAATCGACGATAAGCCGTATGGCGTGCTCATCTTGGGTGATGTTTTTGCCCACCGGCACTTTCGAATTCTTGATGTAGTCCTCAAAGGTATGTTGGGGCACCCCGCCCAGGGTTAGGATGCGTTCCGCGATGAGATCCACCTTAAGGTTGGCATCGGTATACAGTTCTTCAAATTTCAGATGGAGGTCGAAAAATCGCTTCCCTTTAATGTTCCAATGAATGCCCCTTAAACTTTGATAGTAACGCTGAAAGTTGGCCAATAAGGTATTCAGATCGGCGCTTATTTCTTTTGATTTTTTAAGATCGAGTCCTATACTGTTCATTTCCATAATTCCTGTTTTAATTCACCATAAATTTACAAAATATATATATGCATAATCATAGGTTTTATTGATGGTTTTATTAATTTTACATATTCAAAAAAAAGCATGACGATTACCCAATTGCAATATGTTTTGGCGGTCGCGGAATACCAAAATTTCACCTTGGCCGCAGAGAAAAGCTTCGTCACCCAACCCACCCTGAGCATGCAGGTGCAGAAATTGGAGGATGAGTTGGACATTCTGATCTTTGACCGTGGCAAAAAACCGATCGGCATTACCGAAGTGGGCAAGAAAATTGTTGCCCAGGCCAAAAACATTGTCAATGAAGCGGAGCGCATCAAAGACATCGTAGACCAAGAAAAGGGCTTTATCGGCGGGGATTTTACCTTGGGCATCATTCCCACCGTCATGCCCACCTTATTGCCGATGTTCCTGAAAACGTTCATCAATCGGTATCCCAAGGTAAACCTGATCATCAAAGAACAGAGTACCGAGCAAATGATCAGGAACATCCAGGATGGCCATCTCGATGCCGCCATTGCCGCCACCCCCCTGGAGATTGAATTCATCAAAGAACGCCCTTTGTATTATGAGCCTTTTGTAGGTTATGTGCCCAGGAACCACAGACTGGCCAATATCGCCAAATTATCGCCGACCGACCTTGATATCAATGATATTCTGTTACTGCAAGACGGACATTGTTTCCGCGATGGGGTCATCAATCTGTGCAAGGCCCCTAGAAATTTGAACGAAGAACACTTTAAACTGCAAAGCGGTAGTTTTGAAACCTTGGTGAACCTTGCCAATGAGGGGCTGGGCATGACCCTGCTCCCTTATTTGAACACCTTGGAACTGGACGAAGTAAAAGGAAAGAACTTGAAATATTTCCATGAACCGTCACCGGCCAGGGAGGTGAGTATGATCTACCATAAAAGTGAACTGAAAATACAGATCACCGAAGCTTTAAAGGATGTTATTTCAAGTGTGGTCAGGGGTGCGATAGCCTTTCAGGACGTGAAGATCATCAGTCCGTTGAACAAAAAATAAAAAAGCCACTTTAAAAGTGGCTTTTTCTATTATGCTCTTAAATAAATCAAACTTTCTTGTAGTTCTGGTTTGTCGTTCAAGAACTGTCTCAACCAGAGTTTCAGTTCTTCAACTTCTTCCGGTAAGAGTCGCTCGACCGCTTTTTTTACCTCTTTGCAAAACAATTTTACGTCAAAACTAACTTTTTGGAGTACCGTTTTGGTATACTCCAGCATAGCTCTTGCCATATGTCAAAATGTTTAATTAGGTTGTGATACTAAGTTAACCATTAATTGGAAGTTTTTATTGTTATCGATAAGTTAAAAATTAACTAATTTCGCTGAAGTCCATTGATTACGGCCATTGGGCTTCACAAATTTTTTCTTCTACATTCATGAAAAACCTCGTTGTGGCGCTTATTTTAATGGCACTAATCGGATGTACGGCCACAAAACATCGACGAACGGTAAAAGAGGTCCGTACCATTTTACAACACGAAACCTTTCACCACCAATTTACAGGCCTGTTCGTGGTAGCGGCGGAAACCCGTGATACGATATATGATCACAACGGTGCAAAATACTTCACTCCGGCCAGCAATACCAAAATCTTCACCCTGTACACGGGCTTGAGTCTTTTGCCGAATAGCGTTCCTTCCCTTAAGTATCTGATCCAAAATGATACCCTTTATGTGCAGGGCACCGGGGATCCCACCCAACTTCATCCTTATTTCAAGGACAGTACGGTGCTCGGCTTCCTAAAGGGAAACCAACATATTGCCTGGTACAACAACAATTTCCAAGCGGGGAAATATGGTTCGGGTTGGGCCTGGGACGATTACGGGGATTACTACCAGGTAGAGCGCGGTGGATTGCCCCTGTATGGCAATGTACTTACCCTGTACCACAATGATTCCCTGGAAGCGGTACCTTCCTTTTTCAAGGATCGGGTGGTTGACCTGGACGCTGCCATCAACCGTGAGGCTGAGGACAATATTTTCTACTATGCATCGAGCAGGACCGACACCATCGAAATTCCCTTTAAGACCGACAGTGCGTTGACCCGTAAACTGCTCGAGGCGGCATTGGATCAAAGGATTTCCATTACCGATCGCTTTCCCGAAGGCGAGAAAAGCACGCTATATGGTATAGCCACAGATTCGGTCTATCAAAGAATGATGTGGGAAAGCGATAATTTCCTGGCCGAACAATTGTTGGTCCTGGCCTCCTCCACCCACTCCGACACCCTCGATGGTACCAAAGCACAGGCCCATATGCTCAAAAACCGTCTGGCCGATCTAAAACAGCCCCCACGCTGGGTCGATGGGTCGGGATTATCGCGTTACAACCTGTTCACACCGGAGTCGATGGTGCACGTGCTCTACAAAATGTATCAAGAGCTGCCCCAAGACCGCTTGTTCGGGCTCTTTCCCGCGGGCGGGGTCAGCGGTACCCTCGAGAACTGGTATGTCGGTGCTGGGGCACCCTATATCTATGCCAAATCGGGAAGTTTGGGCAACAACTACTGTTTAAGCGGATATCTCAAAACAAAATCGGGGAAAATCTTGATCTTCAGCTTTATGAACAACCACTTCGTACAGCCTTCGGGTGAAATCAAAGCCAGGATGCAGGATATTTTTGAGACGATCCGGGATCGCTATTGAGTCCAAGGGTAGCCGGTCGCCAACTGCTTGGCAAATTTCTGTCTGAGCAACTTCAGCATAGGGTCGATGTACCTTTTGCAGAAAGGTCTTTCGGGGTCGGTGCTGTAATAATTTTGGAACTTGGCCTCGGAAGGCTTGAAAGCCCTGAAGGGTAGGATAGCCGACACCAAGGATGCGTTGAACTCCTCTTGCAGCCCATCCCACATTTGTTTCAATAGCCGTTCGTCTTCCTCTTCGAAAGTATAAATGGCAGATCGGTATTTTGGACGCATGCCATGCCAAGTGGTACTTTCATGGGTCATCAAGTGGATCAACACCAAATCGTAGAGGCCAATTAGGCCAGGTTCATAGGTAACGATGACCGCTTCCGAAAAAGCATCATGCGGGGCTTCCGAGGCCACAAAACCCTGTTCGACGTTCAACACGCCTTGCAGCGATTGAAAAATCGCTTCGGTACACCAGTGGCAACCTCCGCCCAAACCGATTGCTTTCACTTGTTCCATATCCATTTGGTCGCAAATACTTCATGCAAATAACCGGTGCACCTTCGCGTATTGCAATAAGATCACGGTTTTGGCATCCCTGATCTCCCCCTTTTCCATCATTTGAAGCGCCACTTCAAAAGGGTATTCCAACACTTCGATGTTTTCGGTCTCGGCTTTGGCCCCGCCTCCTTCCCCCACTTTCATCCGGTCTTCGTAGGCCCCTATAAAAAGGTAGAGTATTTCGGTCACCGATCCCGGAGACATATACACTTCAAATACTTTGAGGACATCTTTGATGCGGTACCCGGTCTCTTCCTCCACTTCCTTTCGGATGCAGTCCTCGGGACGATCCCCGTCCAGGAGTCCGGCACAGACCTCGATCATCATCCCGTCGGCATTGCCGTTCATATAGGTGGGCATGCGGAATTGCCGGGTGAGCACAACTGCGCCCTTGACCTTGTTGTACAACAGGATAGCCGCCCCATTGCCCCGGTCGTAGGCTTCCCGTTGTTGGGTTTCCCAACTGCCATCGTCTTTTTGGTAATCGAAGGTAAATTTGTTGAGGGTGTACCAGTTATCGGACAAGAGTTCCTTCTTGATGTTTCTGATGCGATCGTTTTTCAAGATATGCAATTTGAGGTTCTATTTAAAGATATGGATTATTCCGTAGGCCTTTCCTCTTACGCCATTATGTTGCCGAATGAATATCCGGCCTTTGTCCTTGACAAATTCTGGCGGCAGAGGAATAGGCAGAATCCAATGTTCGAAACCCTTGAAGATTAAAAAACCATTTGAATGCCGGTGCCAATGTACTGTTTTCCTGTATCTATGGCGGTATTTGCGTGAAGTATAAAATGAAAAAGGGCTGGTTTGAAGCCGAACCGATAGCGAACGCGATCAAGAACTAAGCCCATTGATTCTTAAACATCGTACCGATCAAGAGCGGCCGTTTTGAAAAAAAAACGAACAACAAGGTGTGGAAATACTTTATAAGTTGTGAAAAATGAAATGAAAAAACTACATTGTATGGCACCGATCCCTTGGAATGTGGACAAAAAAGAGCGCAGATGAACGGATTTGATATTGTGATGGTGATTGCGGTGATCCTGTTCGCCCGTTTGGGGGTACGGCTGTTCACACGATATAATCAAATGAAAAAGAAGAAAAAAGGGGCTTCGGAAGATGACTTGTTTTGATGCGCCCTATCCAATCAAAGATAGCCACCGGCACCTAAAAGGAATGATCGGGACGAAAGGCTTCCGGCCACCAAACCAATTAAAGAAATGATCAAATTCTTTCGACCTATACGGCAGAACTTACTCATGGAAAACAAAACCTCCAAATATTTCAAATACGCCATTGGGGAGATTCTTCTGGTGGTCATCGGTATTTTGATCGCCCTGCAAGTCAATAATTGGAATGAGCAGCGTAAAGAAAGAGCAAAAGAATTGCACTATTTAACCAATTTAAAAACGGACCTGAAATCGAATATTGCCGAAATTGACAAATATATCGCCACACGAAATTCCCAAATAGTTTCCGCAAAAAGAACATTGGAATTTTTTGAAGGTGAACCCTTGACCGATTTCGATTCCTTTAACCGAGATATTGTCAATGTATATACGTGGCAAAAGTTCTTCCAAATAGACAATACCTTTCAGGAACTCACCAATTCGGGCAACCTATCCTTGATTACAAACGATTCCATAAAAAATGGCCTATTAAATCTGGAAACACTTTATAAAAAGCTGAAATATGAAGAAGAACATTTTAGGTACGACGCGGAAGTGATGCTGTATGAACCCTCTTATGGAATGCTTGATATCAACGCCCTCATTCAAAATTATACCTATCAAATGACCGATGGGAAACAAGGGGAACATTTTGAACTCCCCAGATCGAATTATGATGCGCTTCTTAAGGACTTGAAACAGAAAAATGGCTTTGCCATGGCAACCTATGAATTTGCTTTCATGAATGCCCAATTGGAAGGAATGAAGGCGCTGTGCACAAGAATAATAGCAACGATCGATCAAGAATTGGCAAAAGAATAGCCTATGTTTAAATTTTTTCGACACATAAGGCAGACTTTACTCATGGAAAACAAGACCTCCAAATATTTTAAATACGCCTTTGGAGAGATCCTGTTGGTGGTCTTCGGGATCCTTATCGCCCTGCAGATCAATACCTGGAACCAGGAAAGATTGAATGCCAAAGAAGAACGGCGCATTCTACAAGACCTTTCGGAAGAGTTGCGGTTCAACATTTTTCTAAAGGAAAAGGGCAGCAAGGTGATGAAAGCGGTGGTTGATGCTGCGAACCGCCTATTAATGGTAATCAATGATCAAGCCGAACAACGGGATACCGCTCAGATAGGAATGTATATCCATAAGCTGACCTGGGTTTGGGTATCGGGACGTAATACCACCATATATGATGTACTCAGCGGTTCTGGCGATTTTGATAATATTTCCTCTCCAATACTCCGAAAAAAACTGGCCGACCTAAAGGCCAACCAAGAAAATATCCTTCAATTTGAAGTGGTTCAGAACCAATTTGTTGACCAGCATTTGAGGCCCTTTTTGAACCGTACCGTTGATCGGACCCGAATTAGGTCCATATTTGAATCCGCTGAGATGATCACCACAAAGCATACTTCCAAGTTTCCCAATTCCTATTCAGAACTGCTGGAAAGTCGGGAATTTGCCAATCTGTTGGTCGATCTCGATTTTTTTACCAGAAGGCTCCTGGACACCTATGAAAGGATCGATCAGGATATCGTTCAAATAGATTCGCTGATACAGGCCAAATACCCCGACATAAAAGCCACATCCTATACACCCTATTAACGGCAATGGTCTGAAGACTATACCGTGAGCGCCTGGTTCAGATAGCGCCGGAAAGGACGCATCTCCCGATAGACCTGGATCAGCTTTTCCTTAAAATCGGGCCTTAGAACGTCTGCCTGGGCCAAGGGATGGACCACGGCGAAGGTTTTATTGCGCAGCAGGCCGATATGGGGATGGTCGTTGGAAAAGCCTTTGGGGGCATGGGTCAGTTTTTCATCTGCATAAAGCGAGCCGAAGGTCTCCTTAAAGGATTTTTTGTCCAGGATTTTTTTGAATGCCTCCCCATCGTAGTCGATGGCCTCCCGGATGCTTTTAAGGGCCTTGGGGTCGGGTCGCCAAAGGCCGCCGGCCAACAAGGATTCCTTGAGGCCGATCTGGATGTAGAAATCGCCAGTGCCGGGCCGTTTGTCCAAGCCGGCTCCAAAATGGTCCTTATAGGTAGGTTTATGCGGATGGAACATCAAATTGTTGTTGATGCGGTTGATGCCCTTTTTGCCCGGGGTGGGGTAATATTCCCGATCCAGCGACGCCAAGGTGGCGTCCAGATCGTTCAACCAGTAAATGAATTCGTCCCGTACCTCGAAATACCGTTTCCGGTGGGCATCCATCCATGGCTTGTTGTTGTTCTGGTCGAGCTCCCCCAGAAAATTGAAAACCTTGGTAAAATCCATGTTAAAAACGATTGTCGCCGTCGATCAGATCGCCCAAACCCCCTAGAATACTTCCCTCACCCTTGTCCTTCCCGCCTCCTTTGGGAGCGGCCGCCCATACCCGACCGGCCAAACGACTAAAGGGCAGGGATTGGATATAGACCGTTCCGGGGCCCCTGAGGGTAGCAAAGAACAGTCCTTCGCCCCCAAAAATAGTGTTCTTGATGCCCCCGATGAATTCGATGTCATAATCGACATCTTTGGTAAAGCCCACGATACAACCGGTGTCGACCTTGAGCACTTCCCCCGGTCCGAGCACTTTTTTGGCAAGCGTACCGCCCGCATGTACAAAGGCCATGCCATCGCCTTCCAGCTTTTGCATGATGAAGCCTTCGCCCCCGAACAGCCCCCTACCGAGGCGCTTCGAGAATTCTATGCCGATGGATACGCCTTTTGCCGCACATAAAAATGCGTCTTTTTGGCAAACGAATTTTCCCTGTTTTTCGGAAAGATCGATCGCCAATATCTTTCCGGGATAGGGCGATGCGAAACTTACTTTCTTTTTACCTATGCCGATGTTCAAAAAGGCGGTCATAAACAGGCTCTCTCCGGTGAGCACCCTTTTCCCGGCCGAGAATATCTTTCCCAAAACACTGTTGTCCTGGTTCGACCCGTCGCCGAAAATGGTATCCATCTTCACCTCATCGTCCATCATCATAAAGCTGCCGGCCTCGGCCACCACGGCCTCTTGGGGATCGAGCTCAATTTCGACATATTGCATTTCCTCCCCATATATATGATAGTCTATTTCGTGGTTTGTGCTACTCATAAGAAGTTCTATATAATTAATTTAACTTTCTCCATTAGTACTTTTGCATATCAAATTGTTACAGAAATTACCAATATTAATAATACTAAAGTAGGGTTTTAGTCGTTATTGGGCGTTACACGTTTATACAAACCTAAAATCTTACTTATAATGAATATATTTTTTAACACCAGCTTTATACCATTAAGAAATTTTATAAAGCTATTTTCATTAGTATTTGCATTAGTAGTATTTACCAGTTGCAGTAAAGACGATGATACCTTTGCGAACGTCACAGTTAACGGAACATCGTTACAGACATCCCCTTCTGATTTTACTGTGGGTGATCGTTCTGACTTCAATGGTGATATTGATGCCAGTTTCACAGGAAATGGTGGTTCGACCAGTAGAATATTTAGTTGGAACAATAATCTCACAACTGCTGATTACAATGCAGATATTACCGCAACTTCTGAAGGTAGTTTCCAAATGATTGTTAAGGATTCAGAAGGAACAGATGTATTGAATAGATCGATTCAAGGTGGAACTGAACCAGATAGTTTTAGCGGAGTAACTTCGGCAGGAGTTTCTGGAATTTGGACAGTTACAATTACTGTAACAAACTTTACAGGTGATGGAAGCTTTTCATTAAGTGAAGGAAATTAAGATAGCACAAGATCTATAGAATCTATTAAGGCTAGGACTATTTAAAGTACTAGCCTTTTTTTTTGTTGTATATGACTTCACATTTATCATCATAGTCTATCTCATGTGCGTTCATAAAATTCTGTTTTGATGTTTTATTTTCCCAGTTTTAAAATTCTTGTTGCCCCATGAATGACCAAAATAAAAACAATGGTTCCAATAATCAAGTCGGGCTTGTTCGAATTTGACCAACTGACCAAGACAGCGGCCACGATGACCCCCAGATTGATGATCACATCATTGGATGTGAAGATCATGCTTGCCTTCATATGGGCTTCTTCCTTGCTCTTGGATTTCTGTAGTAGGACCAGGCAAATTCCGTTGCCGACCAAAGCGAAAGCTGAAACTACGATCATTGTGGTAAAATCGGGCAAAGCTTCCTCACCAAAAAAGCGTCTTAAAACTTCAACAAATCCAATTAGGGCCAGTGTTATCTGAAAAAAACCCGCAAGCTTTGCAATCCTTTTTTTTCTTATTAAAGTGCCCCCGACCGCAATTAAACTGATACCATAGACAAATGAGTCGGCAAGCATATCCAGGCTGTCCGCAACAAGACCCATTGATTTGGAAATCAGTCCAGTGGTCATTTCTATAAGAAAAAAAGCAAAATTGATGGCAAGGACGGTCCAGAGTAGTTTTTTTTGATTTGATTTTTCAGCAAACCCGCCATGGTCTGTTGGTTCGGTGGTCAGCTTTCGCCCCCCCAAGTGTAAATCAATTATCGACCTCTCAATAAGGTCAATCTGTCCACTATGAAAAACGGTCAACTTTCGGTTGGGAATGTCAAAATCGAGATTCTTGATACCTGAAATTCCATCCAATTTAATTCGGATTAGATGTTCCTCCGAAGCACAGTCCATTTTAGTAATTTCAAATATTGATTTCTCCATAGGAATTCAAGGCAGCTTTCCTTAAAAATTGTAGTCAGGGTCGGCATTGTTCATATCGAAGGCTCTTTTTCATGACATTTCATTCGAGTTTGTCCGAGCTTACTTGGATATTAGTTGCCCTAAGGCCTGTATTTGTTACATTACATTACAAAAAAGAATCGATCGTTTTCTGAAGCTCTCCCGGTTTTTGGGTTCCGATGAGATATTTTTTTCCATCCTTTAGATGCAGTGCCATGCCCTGGTGGCCTTTGATGTTGAATACGGTTCCATATTTGAAGCTCAACCGGATACCGAACCCGACGAAGCGATATTTGATGATCTCGGCCTTATCGATATCTTCCCATTTGAATTGTTTGTTGAAAAAGGGCACGTACCGGACCGAAATGGCCTTGGCGTCAATTTTGGTGTTCAGGGACATCGACCAAAAGAAACCGCAGAACGCAAGCATTCCCAACGCAAAGACGATCAATCCCACATCGGACATGGGATTGTTTCCAAAAGGTGTTTTTAAAAATATCTGTAGGATGATCCCATAAAGCGGGATGCCCATGACAAAGAACGACAACAGCCAAAGGAAGATTTTGCCGAACTTTTGTTTTTCCTCAAATAGAACCGATTTTTTCATCGCCATCGCAGTTATCCCAATACATTAAAAGAACATTAAGTCCTCAATTTCACCGCCCATTCAAAATTAAAGGTGGAAACCACGACGCCGTCTTCGTTCAAGCCTACGGAGCGCATCCAACAGGTCTGCCCCTCCCCTGTGGCCACGGTTTGATCTATGGCTTCCCTTATCCGTTGGCCATCTTCACAGCTGAAGGTGATCTTGCCGGTTGCCTTTTTCGAAAAATTCGCGTTGTTGTTGGCGACCAGCATGGAAATGGGTTTCCCACTTTCCTCGATATGCAATGTGACCAATGCCCCGGTACACAGTTCGGCCGCCATGCCTTGCACGGCCCAGAACATCGATTTGAAAGGATTTTGGTTGACCCATCTGTGGTGCACGGTCGACACGGCATGGCCTGCATCGATCGATTTTAGCCGAACGCCGCACCACCAGGCAGCGGGCAGTTTAAAAAATGTAAAAGTGTTGAATTTACCCGCAGTTATTGCCATTTTTCAGCATATTTGACCTAAAAGTATTGAAAATAATCGAATCCTGAATTGTTAAATATTTGTTAATAATAAGTACTATGTGTTGCATAGTACCTTCTTTTAGATATATATTTGTATAAGAATATAACATGCCATGACAGATACTATATCGAAACACGAGCGAAATTTATCGGCCCTGATCCATGCCTCCACCTTTTCCAAGTTTTTTATTCCCTTTGGAAATTTCATCATTCCCTTGGTCCTTTGGACCGCCAACAAAAAGGAGTATGAATTTGTGGATTACAATGGCAGACAGGCCCTGAACTTCCAGATCAGCATGTTGTTGTATTCAATCGTATTGGGCATCGTCACGGTTCCTTTTTTGATCGGGTTTTTTCCGAATCTGCTTGACTTTACCCATTTCGGTTTCGATCGTCTCAACAACTTCAACAACCTCAACATCCATTTCGATGCCGATGACTTCAGATTCGGAAAGTGGTTGTTGCCGATCGGTTTCGCCGGCCTGGCACAGGGCGCCTTGACCATAGTGAACATCGTGTATACCCTCCTGGCGACCATTCGCACCAATGAAGGGCAAACCTTCGTTTATCCCATCACCATAAAATTCATCAAATAATGGACCGATACAGCACCTTAACGAATATTTCATTTCCCTTTGTACTGCTGATACTGGCCCTTACAGTTGGCTCGTACGGACCTAAAACCGCTCCGCAAGGAAGCAAAGGGCAAGCGGATACCCTCTATGGGACCATCAAAAACAGGGACAGTGTTTTTTTCAGCGCCTACAACCGTTGTGATCTGGAAACCCAGGCCGCCATGCTTTCCGATAGCGTTGAATTTTATCATGACCAGGGGGGGCGCTCTACCTCAAAACAGGACATCCTACAGAAAACCAAAGAAAATATCTGTGGTAAGGTCAGCAGGGAACTGGTCGAGGGCAGTATCGAGGTATATCCCATCAAGGATTTCGGAGCGGTGGAAATCGGATTGCACAAATTCCATAACAACCAGGAAGCTGAGGGGACCCCGTCCCATGCAAGCAAGTTCATCGTGATCTGGCAGCAAAAGAACAACGATTGGCAAATGGCAAGGGTCATCAGCCTACATTAAAAATATAACGGCATAAAATGGGGTACTCATCACACCCTTATTATAGGAGTTTAATCATCAATCAAAATCAAATGGTATGTTTATTCAACAATCAGAAAACGAACAGTTAACCCAGGCAGACGATCAGTTCAGAGGAATTGACAAAATCCCCCACATGATTCGGTACTGCACCAAAATCAAAATGAAGTTATGAACGTAGAAAACACAAAAGCACAGATGCGCAAAGGGGTTTTGGAGTATTGCATTCTTTCCGTACTCAATGGTAAGGACAAGTATGCCTCCGAAATACTGGAAACCCTCAAAGACGCAAAAATGCTCGTGGTAGAGGGTACCATTTATCCGCTGCTCACCAGATTGAAGAATGCCGGTTTGCTCAACTATCGTTGGGAAGAATCGACTTCAGGTCCCCCTAGGAAATACTATACCCTGACGGAGACGGGTAAACTTTTCCTTAAGGAATTGGACACCACTTGGGACGAACTCAGAAATGCCACGAATCTGGTAACCAACACTAAAACAAGTAAAAAATGAACAAGACAGTAAACATAAATCTCGCCAATATACTTTTTCATATTGATGAAGATGCGTACAACAAAATGAGGCGCTATCTGGAGGCGGTAAAACGTTCCTTTAGGAATACGCCCGGTAGCGACGAGATCTTGGCAGATATCGAAGCCCGGATCGCCGAACTTTTCCATGAAAAGTTGAAGGACGAACGACAGGTCATCACCCAAAAGGAAGTGGATGAAGTCATCGCCATAATGGGGCAACCCGAAGATTACATGGTCGATGAAGACATCTTTGAAGATGAGCCCAGGGCCGCCACCGGACAGGAGCAAAAGAGGGTAAAAAAACTTTACCGCGACACCGAGAACAAATATGTGGCCGGGGTTTCCGCTGGCCTGGCGCATTATTTCAACGTAGAACCCGTATGGATACGCCTGGCCTGGATCTTGCTCACCATTGGCTCAAGTGGTGGGTTCATACTGATCTACGGTTTGCTTTGGATCCTGATTCCGGAGGCGGTGACCACTTCCCAGAAACTCGATATGCGCGGCGAGGCCGTGAACATCAGCAACATAGAGCGAAAGGTAAAGGAAGGCTTTGAAGAGGTGGCCGACAAGATAAAAAGCGTCGATTATGATAAGGTCGGCAATAGGGTAAGGAACGGTGGCAAAACCTTTTTTGACACCGTAGGCGATATCATCTTGTTCCTCTTCAAAATTGTAGGCAAATTTATTGGCATCATCCTGATCATCATCGGTGCCGCCACCATTATCGGACTTTTCATAGGAATGCTCACCGTAGGGGCGCTCGACTGGGTCCACTTGCCCGGGGTCGATTTTTATGATATGGTCAATGCGACCAATACCCCGGTCTGGCTTGTTTCCCTAATGGCCTTTTTTGCCATTGGCATTCCCTTTTTCTTCTTGCTCTATCTGGGCTTGAAAATATTGGTGACCAACTTAAAATCGATAGGGAACATCGCCAAGTTTTCCTTACTGGGACTTTGGCTGATCTCGATCATCGCATTGATCGTCATGGGCGTTAGACAGGCAGCGGCACATGCCTATACGGGCAGTGTCACCCAAGCGGAGGAGCTCTATGTGGAGAACCTTCGGGATACCTTGAACCTTGAACTGGTTTCCGCCGACTTTGAATATGATGTCCGTAGGAACGTTGACATTGATGGGATGACCCTGAGGACGGATGAAAATGGGGAGGAAGTCTTCGTTTCCAAGGATGTCAGGTTCAATATCAAAAAATCGAAGGATTCCCTGATCAGGATCGAAGTGCGCAAAGAAGCGAATGGCCCCTCGTTCAACGAGGCCAAGGCCACTTCCGAAAAAATCGACTATGGTTACAAAGTAGAGGGCAATGCCCTATTGTTGAACGACTTCCTCACCACGGCCAGGGAAAACAAGTTCATGGACCAGGAAGTGCGCGCCAATCTATATTTGCCCGCGGGCACCACTTTTGGGATCACGATCGGAAACAGCAACCGTTGCTGGTCGATCCGATCTGAGAACGATCAGGACATGGATGGCTGCGAGGCTTCGGATTACCTATGGAAAATGGGTGAAGACGGGGAATTGGACTGCCAAGACTGTCCGCAAAAAGAGGATGACGGAGCGGAGCGGAATGAAAGGAATCGCGTCATCATCAACGAAGACGGTATCGACATCAACATCAAGGACAATGGGGAATCGTTCAAAATGAAAATCGATGGGAACGGGGTCGACATCAAGGCCAAAGACAGTGAAAACAACCGATAATTACAGTTGGGCAACGATTTTCAACAATTCGGTAAACCATAGTGGTTTAAACAACCGGGAACAGTGAATTTTACATCAATCAATAATCCATTGCCGAACGCCTTGTCCTACCAAAACAAGGCTACGGCTTCAAAAACAACGACCATGACAGCACTATTGAAAATTACCATCGCATTACTACTCAGCCTCCTTTTGGCCTCCTGTGGCTTTGACATCCAAATCGGCGGCATGGATGGTTTCGGCTCAGGAAAAAAGGGCAACGGAATCGTCACCAACGAAATCCGTAAAGTGAACGAAGATTTTACCGAAATTACCGCTTCTGAAGGTTTGAACGTATACGTCACCCAAGCAGACGACTTTGAAATCAGCGTTAAGGCCGATGAAAACATCATCGATTTGATCGGAACCGATGTCAAGAACGGCAGATTAAAGGTACATGCCATCCAAAATATTGGCAGGGCCACCAAGAACGTATACGTTTCCCTGCCCAATATAGAGGCCCTGAGGGGTTCCAGTGGGGCCCACCTCAATACCAGGAACAGGATACAAAGCGAAAGGATGGAGATCGATGGCAGTAGCGGCGCCATCTTGAACATCGAAATCGATGCCGACGACCTTTATCTTGAAGCCAGCAGTGGGGCCAATCTTGATATTTCAGGGGATACCGATATCGCCCAGGTCGAAGTGAGCAGTGGTGGAAACATCGATGCCGACGACCTGCAGGCCAAAGACTGCCGTGCGGAAGCGAGCAGTGGGGGCAATGTAAAAATAAACGTCTCCGAATCGCTGGTGGCAGAAGCGAGCAGTGGAGGGAATATCTCCTATAGTGGGCAACCCAAAGTAAGTACGAAAAAAAGCTTTTCGGGCAGTGTTACCCAAAGGAACTGAAAAGGATCGAAATCACCAAGATCATACCCTGTTGACCCTTGCCCAATGGTCGACAGGGTTTTTGTTTTGTGATGCACAAGGTTTGTTTATATTAGTGGAAATATTTCCTCCATGAAATTGGTCCTTAAAAAATATGTGCTTCCGCTGAAACATACCTTCAGCATTTCACGGGAGTCCCATGACGTCCAGGATACCCTGATCGCGGCGATTTCCTTGGATGGACATACCGGGTATGGCGAATCGACCTCAAATCCCTATTACCACATCACCGTTGAAAGTATGATGGCCGAAATCGAAGCGGTTCGTGGCGCTTTGGAATCTTATCCCTTCAGCACCCCGGAAGACCTGCATGCCTTCCTTGTCTCAAAGGGCCTGAGCCATTTTGCGCTTTGTGCGCTCGACCTTGCCGCCCACGATCTTTATGGAAAACGCCTCGGAAAACCGCTTTATGAAATATGGGGTACCCGAATGGACAAGTACCCGATCACCAATTATACCATAGGCATTGATACGCTCGATAAAATGGTCGCCAAAATAAAGGAAATGCCCTGGCCCATATATAAGATCAAACTGGGCACCAAAGACGACATCAATCTCATCAAGGAACTTCGGCAAAATACCGATGCCATATTCAGGATCGATGCCAATGGTGCATGGTCGGCCAAGGAGACCATTTCCAATGCCCCCCAGCTCAAGGCTTTGGGGGTCGAATTTCTGGAACAACCTTTAAAAGCGACCGACTGGCCAGGCATGGAAAGGGTCGCACACCATTCTGTCCTGCCCGTAATCGCCGATGAAAGCTGTATCGTGGAAACGGATGTCATCAAATGTGCGCTCCATTTCAACGGCATCAATATTAAATTGACTAAATGCGGTGGCCTCACCCCCGCCCTGCGCATGATCAAGGAAGCCAAGCATATGGGACTCAAGGTGATGGTAGGATGCATGACGGAATCCACGGTGGGCATTTCAGCCATCGCGCAATTGTTGCCGCAGCTCGATTATGTGGATATGGACGGCCCATTGCTCCTCAAAGAAGATATTGCGGAAGGGGTTAAAATATTGCCCGGTGGGCAATTGAGATTCCCTACCCTCGGGGGAAGCGGCATAAGCATGCTCAAATGATTGATTACATCGATTCATTTCCTGGAAGGGAAATAAGCATTGACGGCAGACCTTACATTTATTTCGGGGGCACCGCCTATTTGGGACTGCAGACCCACAAAGACTTCCAGCAACTGTTCATCAACAATATCGGCACCTATGGCACCGGCTATGGGGCCTCCCGAAAATCGAATGTGAGGATCTCGATCTATGACCAGGCGGAAATAAGTTTGGCCCATCGGGTAGGAAGCGAGGCCTGCACAACCCTATCCTCCGGATTCTTGGCGGGCCAACTCGTTGCGCAACATTTCGATCATCCGCAGCACAAACGTTTCTACGCCCCGAACAGCCATTCGGCCCTGTATGTTACGAAAACCAAGCCTTATGCTACCTTCACCGCCATGGATATCGCGATAAGGGAGCATTTGAGAGGCCATAGCACCAGTGTTCCGGTAGTGTTCATGGACAGTATTGATTTTTCAGGGGGAAATTATCCCGATTATGAAGGATTGAAAGCCTTGCCCTTGGAAGAAATCATCTTGGTGGTCGACGATTCCCATGGTATCGGAATCGTTGGGAATCATGGCAGCGGCGTTTACCAAAGCATCAAAATGCTGAACCCTAAAGAACTGCTGGTGTGCTGCTCCCTGGGCAAAGGGTTTGGACTCCAGGCCGGGGCGATTTTTGGCGGTCAAAATAGGATCGATCAATTGACCGCTACCGATTTTTTCGGAGGTGCAAGTCCGGCCGCACCTGCCGTACTTGCCTCATTTGTTAAGGGGGAAAGCATTTTCCATGGGCAAAGGGCCCTGTTGCGGCAACATATAGTGTTTTTCCTTAAATCACTTCAAAATCCGGGGTATTTCAAAACCTTGCCCGACCATCCCACATTTGGCTATACAGATCAACGCTTGAGCGAATACCTGTACCAACAAGGGTTCATCACCACCAACTTTCCATATCCCAGCGAATCGGCTTCCGTGATGAGCCGTATCGTGCTGAGCGCGTCGCACCGGCAGGATGACCTCTTAAAACTGGCCACGACGGTCAATGCTTTCTTCAGTTGAAATCATTGAAAGGATACTGCACCTGTTACATCCTTAAAATTTCCACCCCTTTTTGTTCAAATAAAAAATATTAATTGTACCTTTTAGGTATTCCTTTAGCCAATAACTTAAAAGAACACGATTATGAAAAAAATTTTTGGATTGGTTTTCCTCCTATTGATTCTGGTTTCAGCCACCGAATTAACAAAACCAACACAACAAACCCCACTCACCTTGGAGGGCAGTTGGGAACTTATCAATCGCTATAATTATGATGGTCAAAACGTGTCAGATACCATCCCCAATTTAAATGGATACCGACAGGTAAAAATCTATAGCAAAGGAAAAGTAATGTGGACAAGATATGCACCGGACGACCCGATGGATTGGTTCGGATATGGCACCTATTCCAATACCGATAATCGCTTGGAAGAACGATTGGAATATGGTTCAAAACCCATGATGCAGGCCATCGACACCATTCAGACCTTCGTTTTCGAACTGGTGCTCTATAAAGACAGTTATAGCCAGATTACCGTGGATGAAGAAGGAAACCGCACTTTTTCCGAAAATTACAGACGTATAGATTAGCGCTTATTGCTGTGCCACTTCCTGGGGAGTTTCCACAGTGGCCAGATAGCGTTCCGCATCCAATGCGGCCATACAGCCGGTACCTGCCGCGGTTACTGCCTGCCGATACTCCTTGTCTTGGGCGTCGCCACTGGCAAACACACCGGGTTTGTTGGTTTTGGTGCTCTTTCCCTTGGTGATGATATAACCCGTTTCGTCCATATCCAATTGCCCCTTGAAAATGTCGGTATTCGGTTTGTGCCCTATGGCGATGAAGAGTCCCGTAATCGCTATATCCTCTTTTTTACCGGTTTTGTTGTTTACCATGCGAAGTCCTTCCACCACTTGATCGCCCAGCACCTCATCGACTTCGGTATTGTATTTGATTTCGATATTCTTTAAGCTGTTCACACGATGTTGCATGGCTTTGGACGCCCTCATGACATCCTTGCGCACCAACATGGTTACTTTGTTGCAGATATTGGCCAAATAGGAGGCTTCCTCGGCAGCGGTGTCGCCTGCACCCACAATGGCCACGTCCTGACCTTTGTAGAAAAAACCGTCACACACGGCACAAGCCGATACGCCACCGCCCCTTAGGCGCTGTTCACTGGGGATGTTCAAGTATTTCGCCGTGGCTCCCGTTGCAATAATGATGGTCTCCGCTTCGAGTTGCTTTTCATAATCTACGGTGACCTTGTGGATACCGCCAACTTCATCGCTCAATTCCACTGCGGTTACCATCCCAATACGAACCTCGGTCCCGAAACGTTCGGCCTGTTGTTGCAACTGCAACATCATGGTTGGGCCATCCACACCATCCGGATATCCAGGAAAGTTGTCGACTTCCGTGGTCGTGGTCAGTTGGCCTCCAGGTTCCATCCCGGTATATACCAATGGCTTCAAATCGGCTCTCGCCGCATAAATGGCGGCCGTATAGCCAGCCGGACCAGATCCGATAATCAATGTTTTAATTCTTTCGATTTGCTCAGCCATAATCAATTTCTTCGATTAAACGATTTCGACAAAAGTAAGTTTTTTGATAAAAATCCTACCCCTTAGTTATCAAAAGTTATCAGGTTTTCCGGTGAAAAAACAGCCCGAAAGAACTTTCGGCAACATCTGCCCCTTTAGCCGTAATATCCTTCTATTGCTTACAAAGAATCGCATCACTAAATATATTGTTATCTTTGTTGCTACCCCACTTGACATGTACACATTAGGAAATTTAAATTTTCCACTTCTGCCCTAAGGGCAAAAAATAAAAAAAGCTGACTTGTGTCAGTGCTTTTTAATGATGAAGCGGGTAATTTTGCAATGCAGAAAAAGAAATGCCATGGTAAACAAAATATTGAGAACAGCGGTAGTCGACGATTCTGAACTTCAGTTAAAAGTAGTATCCAAGTTAATTGAGAAACATCCCAACCTTATCCTTGATGGCGTTTATGGCAGTGGGATATCGGCCCAAAAAGGATTGGCCCACCGGGAAGTGGATTTGATTTTTCTCGATGTGGAAATGCCGATCATCAACGGCTTCGACTTTTTGGATAATTTTGAAAATCGCCCACAGATCATTTTGATTTCAGGTAAATCGGAATACGCCCTAAAGGCTTTCGATTATGACGTCACCGATTATTTGCAGAAACCCATAGGCCAACAGCGCTTTAATGTTGCCGTTCAACGGGCGGTCACCAATCATCTACAACTAGCCGAAGGGGCCGAGGAACAGGAATTTATTTTCGTCAACAGCAACCTTCAAAAGAAAAAAGTGTTCATTAACGACATTAAATGGATTGAGGCTCTGGGCGATTATATCAAATTGATCACCGACAACAACAAAATCATGGTGCTTTCCACCATGAAGTCGTTTTTAAAGAAATTGCCAGAGGATCAGTTTATCCGTATCCATAAATCCTATGCCGTGAATGTGGCCCGTATCGATAAGTTCAATAGTACGGGTGTGGAAATCGACGGGGAACAGATTCCCATGAGCCGCCTGCATAAAGACAATGTGGAAAAGGCGCTCATGAACGATTAGCCCATCGATTTACCTTCTTGTGCGGCATTGGTGTTCTCAATCGCCCAATTCATTGCTGAAGGTACCTTGACCGGGCCGCACTTCATAAGCCTCCAACACAATTTGGAACGCTTTTTCATAATATAACGTTGACTTGGCTATAAATTCATCCACGAAGCATCCATGGACCAAATTCAAAGTGCAGCCTCCAAATCCACCGCCGGTTTGTCGGGCTCCCAAAACGCCTGTTAAATCTTTGGTGAAATCGACCAAAAAATCGGATTCAACACAACTTACCTCGTAATCTTTTCGGATGCCCTCATGGGCCTCATATAACAGTTTGCCTACTTTTTGCAGGTCATTTTTCATTAAGGCATTGGCCATCTGCAGTACCCTATCGTTTTCCCTCAGGATGAAGTCGCAACGTCTGTAAATGATTTCGTCCATTTTTTCTTTACAGGAGCGCAACATAACGTCAGTGACCTCCCTTAGGGAGGATACGGTGGGGTATCGCTCTTGCAGTACGGTTATCCCTTGCTCACATTGCCGCTTTCGCACATTGTATTCACTAGTCGCCAAATTGTGCACCACCTTGGTGTTGAGCAAGATGATTTTATAGGGATCGATATCAATAGGTATCATTTCATACGCCAAGGATCGGCAGTCGAGCAAAATCGCGTGTCCGGCCTTGCCCATCACCGATGCGAATTGATCCATAATGCCACATTCGGTGCCCACATAGGTGTGTTCGGCCTTTTGCGAAAGTTCGACCAGTTCCAATTTATCGAGTCCTAAGTCGAATAGCTGGTTGAGGCCATACGCCAGTCCGCACTCCAGTGCGGCGGAGGAACTGAGGCCCGAACCTGCCGGCAGGTCGCTTTCCATGACACAGTCGAAGCCACCCAGGCCTTCCCTGCGTTTTGTGATTTCATGGACCACGCCCAATATATAATTCTCCCAAGCCACTGTACTCGGTGCGAGGGCCGTTAGGTCAAACTCAAAATGGGCATTGAAATTCTTGCTAAAGAGGCGGCAGTGCTTTTGAGAACCGTTTCGCCGGAATTCCATGATAATCCTCTTTTCGATGGCGGCCGGCAATACATAGCCCATGTTGTAATCGGTATGTTCCCCGATCAAATTGATCCGCCCTGGAGATGACACCTTAAGTTCCGGTGCGAATTGTGCTGGAAATGCTTTCATTCTTTAGTACTGCCCTGTTGCGCCCGTACCATATCCACCGTGGCAACGGTCCTAAATCCAAGATGCTCCTGGGAAGAATCCAAACTGGTCGCCATTCTGGCCGAGATGCGGTAACTGGCACAGTAGGAGGCGCTACATAAGAAAGAACCTCCTTTGATGACCCTTTCCTTGGCATACGGATGCCGTTCATTCAATGGCCCTTCCGGACCCTTCGGATTATAGGCAGGCACTTCGTTATTGGCCATGTTACGGTAATAATTGGAATTGTACCAATCACTGGTCCATTCCCATACGTTGCCGGCCATATCATAAAGACCTAGAGAATTTGGGGGGTAAGACTTTACCGGCGCCCTGTTTTCATATCCATCGGTCATGGAGTTGCTGACCGGAAATTGACCGTTCCAGGTATTGGCCCTTTGCGCCAACACATCGAAATCGTCGCCCCAGGTATAAATCGAAGCCGAAGCTTCACCCCTGGCGGCCAGTTCCCACTCGGCCTCGGTTGGCAACCTTCTCCCTGCCCAATTGCAGTAGGCCAGGGCATCTTCATAGGCGATATGCACCACCGGCTCGTTGTCCTTACCCTCGATATCACTACCTGGTCCGTTCGGATGCATCCAGCTCGCTCCAATGGTCCATCGCCACCACTGCGAAAAATCGTAAAGGTTGGTGACCGGGCCTTTTGTTTTTTTAAAGGTCAGGGAACCCGGTTGCATGATGCTGTCATGAGGTTTGGGAGTGCCGGCGGGAAGTTGTTTTTTTAATTCCTGCCAATCGACTTCCTGTTCTGCCACGGTTTTATATCCGGTGGCCGTTACGAATTTTTTGAATTGGGCATTGGTCACTTCCGTCACATCCATAAAAAATCCGTCCACAAAAACCCTATGTGCCGGTTTTTCATGTGCCATCGCCATTTGATCCTGTGGCACAGCCCCTTGTTCGAATGCCCCGCCCGGTATCCAAAGCATACCTTCGGGGGTTTCAACCTCCTTGGGCTGTTCGAACAATATTGTGATGCTCCGGGTGTCGATGGGAGTTTCGACCTGATCGGCCGACGCTTTATTGTCCGGTGATTGGGCCGGTTTTTCTTGCTTGCAAGCCTGAAGGAAAAAACAGCTCAAAAATAGCAATAGGTTGTAATGGAAAAGACGCATGATATATTCGATTCTTGATTCAAAGTTAATCCATTTTTTCTGTTAGGAGTCCATCGTCGATAAGCGGTATCTGGAAGTCCACCATCTCAGGTCGGTCGCGTTCCCTGTCGAATATTTCGGCGGCCCTTTTCAATATTTCGGGATGCAATGCCGATACGTTTCGGGCTTCAATGGGATCTTCTTTCAGATTATAAAGTTCTATCGTTGGATCTTCCCCATTCTTGAGATTGCGTCGAATGAGTTTCCAATCGCCCATACGCATCGCCACTTGGCCACCATAACTGGGAAATTCCCAATACAGGAATTCATGGGTCTTTTGATCTCCTTGATTCAATAAAGTGGGCAGCACACTGATTCCATCATTGTCGGTAGGCAATGGGTAACCGGTGAGTTCGGCGAAAGTGGCCGGGATGTCGTACTGTGCGGAGATCAGATCGGATTGGCTGCCGGCCTGTATCTTTCCGGGCCATGAAGCGATCATCGGCACCCGGATGCCCCCCTCATATAAAAAGCCTTTGGCCCGCCCATACCTGCCATCAAAGGGGCGGGCACTATCGAACCATTCCGGATCGGCACCCCCGGCATAGCTCGGGCCATTGTCTGACGTAAACACGATCAAGGTGTTTTCGTAAATATTGGCGTCTTTCAACTGCTGCACCAACTTGCCGATATTCTCATCCAAATAAGAGATCATGGCCGCATAGGCGGCATGTGGGTTTTTATGCGGAAAATAACCCCCGGGGCTGCCCGCCAAATAGGGCTCTTCCTCCCCGAATTTTGCGATATAATGATCTACCCATCGTTTGGGTGCCTGCAGTGCCACATGCGGAATGGGACTGGCCCAATACATAAAGAAAGGTTCCTTTTTATGTGTGTCGACAAAATCGGTCAAAGCCTTGAACATCAAATCTGGGGCATAATCCTTTAGGGTAAAATCGGCATAGTTGGCAGGGTCTTTAGGATCTTCACCCGCTGGGAAGGCAATATTCGGGGCAATCGTATCATTTCTTAAATGTACCCTGTTCCTATTTTGGTAGAGGTGCAAGGGGTAATAGGTATGTGCCTGGCGCTGGCAGTTGTATCCATAGAAAAAATCAAAACCCTTTTCATTCGGAATAGAAGCGGTATGTGGGGCGCCCAAGCCCCATTTGCCGACCATTCCAGTGACATAGCCCACTTGCTTGAGGCGATCTGCCAAGGTTATGGTGCTATCGGGCATGGGCCCTTGTCCCTCCAAGGTCGAATCTTTTGCCATCGCGCGATAATTCCATACATCACCGCGTTCCCCCCATTCATAATTACTTCGGATGAAGGCGTGTCCGGCATGAAGGCCCGTCAACAGCATGTGCCGGGCCGGGGCACATACGGGGGCACTGCTGTAATGTTGGGTAAATCGCATGCCCGTTTTTGCCAGGGCATCGATATTGGGCGTCTCTATTTTCTGCTGGCCATAGGCCCCGATATCGGCATACCCAAGGTCATCGGCCAAAATATAGATGATATTTGGCTTCATCGCCTTAACCTCCATAGGCGTATCCGCCTTTTCGTTGCACGACAAAAAGACTGTCCCTGCCAAAAGCAGGGACAATGAAAACTTATCAAATTGCATGGATAATCTTTTTCTATTACATCACATTGGTCTTGCCCGGGATAGGAATCGTATAGCTGCCATCGGCATTCGGCTGTACCGGTGCCGGTGAGTCCCAGGTAAGGTCGTCGGGCGCCAGATCGAGATTCGATTGCATGGCCTCATCCCATTTGATGATCTTTCCCGAATAGGTGGCCATTCTTCCTATGATGGCGCTCATTGTGCTCTTGGCCCCATTTTCGGCATCGTCGATCACTCCACCGTTTCGAATGGATTCGAACAATTTGACATGTTCCACCTGATAGGGATTCGGATCGTCCTTGCCCCTGTGTTCGAACAAGGTTTTGCCGCCCCAGTCTTTCAGTGTGGCATTGTCACCTTCTGTGGAAACCGTGCCTTTGGTGCCTTGGAAGAATTCGGAAACCCTGCTCATCGTATCGGGCTGGTGCCTGCACTGACTGGCGATGACCGCTCCGCTGGGATAGGTATACTCCACGAAGTGATGGTCGAAGATCTCACCGTGGTCTTTGCCCACGCGAACCTGCCTGCCACCCATGCCTTGGGCCGAGATGGGATATTCTCCCAAGAACCAGTTGGCCACATCGATATTGTGGATATGCTGTTCCAGGATATGGTCGCCGCACAACCAGTTGAAATAATACCAGTTTCTCATTTGGTATTCAAGCTCGCTCTGTCCAGGTTGGCGTTCCCGAACCCATACTCCTGCACCATCCCAATATACCTGACCGGAAACGATCTTGCCGATGGCATCTTTTTTCAATTGGTCGATTGCCGCCAAATAGCTGTCCTGATAGTGTCTTTGCAGTCCGACGACCACATTGAGCTTTTTATCCCTGGCCATTTGGGCCGCGGCCAAAACTTTTCGTACGCCGGGCACATCGGTTGCGACCGGTTTTTCCATGAATACGTGTTTTCCGTTGTTGATGGCATATTCAAAGTGTTGGGGACGGAAACCCGGGGGCGTTGCCAAAATCACGACATCTGCCAGATCCATCGCTTTTTTTGCCGCATCGAAACCATGGAATTGATTGGCTTCCTTCACGTTGACCTTCTTGCTTCCACCCATCTCCTTGGAGATGTTCATCAGGCTGCTTTTCAAATTATCTTCAAAGGCATCGGCCATGGCCACCAATTCAACATTGTCATCTGCCATTAAAGCCTGTACGGCAGCGCCCGTTCCGCGCCCTCCGCAACCAACCAAAGCGATTTTTAATTTCTTGTCGTTGAAGACGTTCACCATGGCGTTCATCTGCATATTGGGCAATAGCATGGCCCCACCCGTAAACAGGGCACTACTTTTTACAAAATTCCTTCGTGAATTTTTGTGGTCGGTCTTTTGAGATCGATCCCGGTTTGATTTACTCATCTTTGATTTTTTTTGTTTGACTTTCTTTGAGAAGGCGCGACCGTTAAGATAAAACTTTATTTTAAAATAGGCAATGTCGGTTTATATATGGATTTTAGAAAGCCGTCGCCCTCATGAATGGGCCATGATTTGAAGTATGTTCTTATTGGTTAAAGACCAGTGGAAATAACGGAAATGACAAAATATTTTAGATAGGTGCTTCTTAGAACCGATAGCTCAATTTCAGGATGCTCCCTCTGGGCAATACCGGGACCACCACAAAACTGGAGTCTGGATTGGCCTGGATGAATTCGGCTGTGGCACCATTGGCATTGGCACCAAAATTATTGGCCCCAAAGAAGTTGGCCAATCCTTCAGAATTGAAAAGATTGGTGACCAAAATGTTGGCGGTCCAGTGTTCGTCGATGGCGTAGCCCAGGCCAGCATTGAAAATGCTGTAGGAGGGCAATTCGAAAGCGTTGGCGATATTCCCTTCGCGCTGTCCCATGAACTGCCACCTGAAAAAGGCCGTCCATTTATCCTTGCGATATTCGGCACCGAGGTTGAACATCAATTTGGGATTGAAAGGAATCACGTTGACCGAAAAATCAACTACGCTGTCATCATCGGTGTTAACCGACCCTGCAGCGTCATAGACCGTCCATTTTGCGGCTATGGGGTTTTGCAGCGTACCGTTGAAGCCCAGGGTTATATATTGAAAGTTCAGCAAATCATCCTCAAGATCCAACTACAATGAAATGTCCTCATTACCTACGGTGATGGTGTCTTGATAGGAATTTATCCCCAAATAACTGACGGTCAAAGAATATACGCCGGGAGCGACGTCGGGTATTTCAAAAACACCCCGTATATCGGTGATCCCGAACCGATTCGAAGGCTGGAGCACCACATTGGCCCCCACCAGCGGGGCGCCATGGGTATCATTTATTTCACCGCCCACCGTGGTTTGTTAAAGGATTGGCGAGGTAATTCCGAAAACGATAAGGATTAGTATTCCAAAGAAACACTTCTGCATTATTAATTATTTTAAGGGGCAAAGATCCCACCCTATATCGATATGGTCCAAAACGTATTCGGTTTAATTCCTGCACTTGATATCGGGAACACATCATACGAAGTGGCCGATATGCAGCTTACGGGTCATTTTAACAGTTCGTGCTAGGGTTCATGGGCCCAAAATTTCATTTTTTCGGCAATTGATCTTTAATTGCTGCTTGCAGCCCAGCCAAGGCTCACCCTGCTTGCTTCCGCCATATTGATGTTCTCGATGCCCGTGATGAGGGCATCTGGATTGAAGCTGATCGAGTTGATGCCGTTTTCCACCAAAAACTGCGCAAATTCCGGATAATCACTGGGAGCTTGGCCACACAATCCTATTTTGGTTTGGGTCTTATGGGCGGAGGCGATGACCATGGAAATCATTTTTTTGATCCCTGGGTCGTTGATGTCGAAGATGTCACTGAGCAATTCTGAATCCCTGTCCACACCCAATGTCAGTTGCGTCAGGTCGTTGGAACCAATGGAAAACCCGTCGAAGAATTGGGCGAATTCCTCAGCCAAGATGACGTTGTTGGGAATTTCCGTCATCATGTACAATTGCAGCCCATTTTCGCCCCGTTTCAAGCCATAGCCCTGCATGATATCCACCACTTTTTTGGCCTCCTTCAGGGTGCGGCAAAACGGAATCATGATTTTTACATTTTCCAGGCCCATCTCTTCCCGCACCATTTTCATGGCCCTGCATTCCAACTCGAACGCCTCCTGATATTTGGGATGGTAGTATCTTGAAGCCCCTCTGAACCCGATCATGGGATTCGATTCGATGGGTTCGAACTGCTTTCCACCGATGAGGTTGGCATACTCATTGGATTTAAAATCGCTCATGCGAACGATGACGTCTTTTGGATGGAAAGCCGCTGCGATGGTGGCCACCCCCTCCGCCAGCTTTTGCACAAAATAATCCTCTTTGTTCGGAAAGTGATGGGTCAGCTGCTGAATTTGGTCCCTTACTTGGCGATCTTGTACCAGGTCGAAGTGTTTTAAGGCCATGGGATGTATCTGTATCGCATTGTTGATCACAAATTCCAATCGCATCAGACCCACCCCGGCGGTGGGATAAAAGGAAAGCAAAAAGGCTTGGTCGGGATCGGCCAAAATGAGCATGGGCTGGGTTTTGGGCGTTTTTAAGGTCGAGATGTCCACTTCCTTTTCTTCCCACTTTAAATTCCCCTCATAAACGAAACCGGTATCGCCTTCGGCACAGGAAATCGTTATTTGCTGGCCGTCGCGTATCACTTTGGTCGCATTCCCGGTCCCCACGATGGCAGCGGCACCTACCTCACGCGCCACGATGGCGGCATGGCTGGTACGTCCGCCCTGTTCCGTGATGATGCCCCCGGCCTTCTTTAGAATGGGATCCCAATCGGGATTGGTCTTTTCCGTCACCAAGATTTCCCCTTTGAGGAGTTTATGGGCATCTTTGGGTGATTTCAAGACCCTGGCCTTACCGGCGGAAATTTTATTGCCGAGCCCCATGCCACTGGTGATCGCCTTTCCTTCTTCGATTAGTTTATAGGTGACGATGCGCAATTTGTTTTTCTCCAATCCATAAATCGTCTCGGGTCGCGCCTGGACGATAAAAAGTTGGTTCAACAAGCCATCCTTTGCCCATTCAATATCCATGGGCCTGCCATAATGTTCCTCAATGATCATCGACCATTCCACCAATTTAAGGACCTCTTGATCCGTGAGCACGAATTGTTCCTGTTTATCAACGGGGGTATTCAGATTCAAGGTGCCCCTCCCCGACTTTCCATATACCATGGTTTTTTCCTTGCTGCCCAGCTTTCTTGAAATGATGGGTTGCTTGATGCCTTTTTTCATACTGGGCTTGAAGACAAAAAACTCATCGGGATTGATGCTGCCCTGCACTATATTTTCGCCTAGGCCCCATACACCGGTCACCAAAACCACCTTATCAAAACCCGAATCGGGATCTAAGGTGAAATTGACACCGGAGCATGCCAGGTCTGAACGCACCATTAACTGCACCCCTATGGAAAGGGCCACCTTGTGATGATCGAAACCGTTGTCTTCCCGATATTTGATCGCGCGATCTGTAAAGAGGGAGGCATAGCACTTTTGGCAAGCGGCCAGCAATTCGTTTAATCCCATCACATTGAGATAGCTCTCCTGCTGCCCGGCAAAACTGGCCTTGGGAAGGTCTTCCGCGGTCGCACTGCTCCGAACGGCGAGAGAAATGGCCTTGCCGTATTTTTTTTGCAAGCTCTCTAAACCGGCTGTTATGGCCTCTTGAATCGCCGATGGGAGCGGTACTTCTGCAAATTTATTCCGGATTTGGCTGCCCACTTTCCCTAGGTTGGAAAATTCTTTTTTGTCGAGCTTTTTAAGTTCGCTGAAAATGGATTCTTTGAGATCTGACTGTTCGAGGTAATGCCAATAGGCCGATGAGGTCACGGCAAATCCGTCCGGAATCTGCACCCCCTTCGAACCCAATTTTTGGAACATTTCGCCCAAAGACGCATTTTTGCCACCGACTATAGGGATATCGGTCAACATGATCTCGTTAAAATTCTTGATAAAGTCTTTCATTACTGAGGTATTAGCGGCTGGCAACGGCTAGCTTGGAAAATACAAATATCAAGCGTTATGGGTGTTATGCAAATGATATGAATCATTCGTAAAAATAAGGCCATTACATTTTAAACCTGAATCAAGGATTGGGGTAAATGCATTAAGAAGGGTCAAAAAGCACCAAATCGAATTTTCGCAGTGCTTTTTGTAGGTCCATTTTCTATTTTAAGTCTCCTTTCGTTTGCCTTTCACCTCTGAAATATTGATACGGTACACTATGGGAATTCCCCCGGAATAGACCTTGCTCGAAAATTCGCTTATGAATTCGGGATGTTTGTGTTCCCTGTGCTTAAATATATTTTTCACCCCTTCCGCAAATTGATGCAACAGGTACTTGGCATTGCTGCCCTTGATTTCTTCAAAAGTACCGAAGACCAGTACCGACTGCCAGTTGCTGTTAGAGATGATTTCCTCCACCTGCAATGAAACCGATCCATTTTCGCGCATGGCATTGATTTTATGCCCTTCTTCGGCATAGCTGATGATCGTATTATCGGCTTGATTGTAGTAGTAGGTAATGGGTATCACATAAGGGTCTCCTTGTGAAATGAATCCCAGATGTCCGGTATAATTGTTCTTAAGAAGTCGTATGCATTCGCTCGAGGTTAGATCTGTCATGTTTGCGTTGGTTTTTTAATTATTGATTCAAATATTTCAATTGATTTTGCTTTAAATGCAAAGCCTATTCTAATTTTCCAAGGCGAACGCATCGTTCGTCCACCAATTGAAATCAATGCTGCCAGCTGATCTGGTTATCTTCCAAAGGTACCGAAATGCCTTCATAATTGGGGATTGCCCTGGCCGTGTAATCCGTTGCCGGTCTTTGGGTCCTTAACCGGGCTTGGTAAACAAACTCCCCTTCCTTAATCAAGGCCTTGCCTTTCATGTCGACAATATCGGGATCGCCCCCTTCAATTCCATCCGCATACAACTGCACCAAAATGGTTTCCGGTTTAATGGTGCCCAAGGAAATAGGGATTTGAAATAGATAGCTGCCCTTTTCAGCCTTAATTTGCGATTCCCCAAAACGGATTTGACCCCATTTACTTCTTAATTCCAACCTGATCTCCTCAATTTTTTTTCCAAGCCTCCCTTGCTTTTCCGCCCTTTTTATAAAGTTGGTGGCCGCCGGCAAATAATACCGTTCCGTGTATTGCCGTACTGCCCTATTGGATGAGAACCTGGCCGTCAGCAATTTCATACTGTTCCTCATCTTTATGGTCCATTGTTTCGGTATTCCATCCACATCACGATTATAAAATGTGGGAACCACTTCTTGCTCAAGAATTCTATATAGCGATTCCGCCTCGGCGTGGTCCCATGAAGGGTCATTCCCGTGTTCCCCTCCGTCGCCCAAGGCCCAACCAACCTCCGGACTATAGGCCTCGGCCCACCATCCGTCCAATTCAGATAAATTGATGCCCCCGTTCACCAAAACCTTCATGCCACTGGTACCGCAAGCCTCCCAGGGGCGTCTGGGGGTATTGATCCATACATCCGCTCCTTGTACCAGTTGTTCCGTGAGCAGCATGTCGCAATCACTTAAAAAGATGACATGGCGGTATAGATTATATTGCTGGATGAATTGCACCCATTGCCGAATCAAGTCTTTGCTCGGTTCGTCGAATGGAGGTGCTTTTCCCGCTACGACCAACTGTACCGGGTGCTCCGGATGTGTTAATAGGCGCACCAAACGTTCCTTATCGTATAAAAGCAGATTGGGCCGTTTGTAGGGCACAAAACGTCGCGCGAATCCCAAGGTCAGCGTATTGGGGTCAAATACATCTTTTGCCAAAGCAGCGACATTGGGACGTTCAGCGGCGACCAATGATTGGTTTGAAAATCGTTGACGGACATATTTCACCAATTGGTTCCTCGAATCGTTTCGAAGTTGCCACAGATCTGCATCGGAAACGCCGAAAATGTCTTCTTCAACATTGGCCAGATCGCCTCTCCACCTGCCTTTACCGCAGGCTTTTGTCCAGATCCTATCGGCAAATTCCGAATCCCAAGCGGGCATATGTACACCGTTGGTCACATGGCCGATGGGCACCTCGGCAATTGGCCATCTTGGAAAATGGCTTCCGAAAAGTTGACGGCTTACGGTGCCATGCAATTGGCTCACGCCATTTACGGCCCCGCTGCCACGAATCGCCAACAAAGCCATATCGAAACTTTCGGAAAAATTAAAGGGATTCTTCCGGCCCAGGGCCATCAGTCCATCAAATTGGAGACCCAGTGCATTCTTTGCATATTCGGCAAAGAACCGCCACATCAAGGCAGGATCAAAATGATCGAATCCCGCTGCAACAGCGGTATGGGTCGTAAATAAATTTCCCGCTCTTGTAACCGATAGGGCAGTTTCGAAGGGAAGGCCCGTTTCTTCCATAAAATCCTTCGAACGTTCCAGTATCAAAAAAGCCGCATGACCCTCGTTCAAGTGACATACTTCGGGCTTGATGTCCAACGCCCGCAATAATTTCCATCCACCGATACCCAGAACGATCTCCTGCTGGATCCGAAGTTCCGAACCACCACCATATACTTCGCTGGTGATGCCCCGGTCGATCGGTAAATTTGAAGGGTCATTGCTATCCAACAAATAAAGCTTGACCCGCCCAACCTGTACCTGCCAGGTGCGTAGCCATACGGGATGATCGGCTATCTTGATTTTTAAACGCAACCACTCCCCATTGGGCAGCCGCAATGGGGTAACCGGCAGTTGCCCGGGGTCGTTGTATGGAAAATATGCCTGCTGTGAGCCATGTCGATCGATCACCTGCCTAAAATAACCTTGCTGATACAGTATGCCTATGGCCACCACGGGTACCCCCAGATCACTGGCCGATTTCAACTGGTCCCCGGCGACATTGCCCAAGCCACCTACATATATGGGCAAGGCCTCGCTCAACATGAACTCCATACTGAAATATGCGACACAGCCCAGATCGGACTTGGGGTGGTTCGCTCGAAACCAGGTGGTATCTGAAAAGGATTTTGCCTTTAAATCCAAGATTTCATCAACCTTTTTCTGAAATTCCGGATCCGCGAGCTGCTCGATCAAGCGGTCATGGGCTACATTTTGCAGTACGACCCATGGATTATGGGTTTCCATCCAAAGGTCCGGATCAAGTCGGTACCATAGTTCGTCCACGGCATGGTTCCATGACCAATACAAATCGAGTGCCAGTTCGGCCAAGGATTCGACACCTTCAATATCCAATGGCAGAAAACCATATAATGGGTTGGTATTGAGGGGTTGTTCCATACGCTTTTTGTCCTTTTATTCTTGAAAATGCTTGAATCAAATTGCTTCCAAACCTATTTCGAAAACCAAAGTTAAATAGAAGGAATGCCTTCGCTAATGACCAAAATCATCTGCATAGAAAATGTGCGATAATTTAGGTGATCAAAATTTGCGGCCGGTGAGTCGTATGGCACCGGAAAAAGGATGAAGGGCGGTTTAAACCATGGACAATGCCCTATTGTTGGGCCATTTCCAGATTAATGGTCATTTCTACCTCATCGCCCACAGGGGCCCTGTCAGCGCCTACATTAAAATCTTGGCGGTTGAGCGTCCCGGTGAGTTTTATGCCTGCTTTCAGTTTTTGGCTTCGCTGATCGGTGATGATGCCATTGAGTTTACCGGCAAGTTTTACGGGCTTCGTAATGCCGTGCACGTTGAGATCGCCCGTAAGGACAAATGTATTGTCCCCGGTCTTTTCATAGGAGGTGGTGGTGAAGGTCATCGTAGGATAAGTGGCCACTTCAAAAAAACGTTCGCTCCTTAGGTCATCGTCCCTTCTGGTATTGTCGGTATCGATACTTGTTGTTTGGATGCTCACCTTGAAAGAAGGGGAATCGAAAGCATCATTGGCCGTGGCTTCGATATCGAAGTCGGTGAACTTTCCCTGAACTTCGGAAATCAGCAAATGGGTGATACCGAAATTGATGCTCGAGTGTGCCTTGTCGGCCTTCCATGTGCCCTGTGCGGAAAGTGTAGCGGTCGCTACCAAAAACAAAATTAAAATCGACTTTCTCATAATGCATTGATTTTTGTGGTTAACGAATCATTTAAAGCTTAAAATCATGACATTGGAGAATTACTTAGGAATTCACAACGAT
This sequence comes from uncultured Flavobacteriaceae bacterium, assembly GCA_963700435.1. Lineage (GTDB taxonomy): Bacteria > Bacteroidota > Bacteroidia > Flavobacteriales > Flavobacteriaceae > Pelagihabitans. The sequence continues at coordinate 108,786 of CAVOXM010000010.1, read as the reverse complement.
TGTTTTGAGCAAGGTATAGCCATCCGATGTATTTCCGGTAACGGAATCGGCCATGTTCTGTGATAGGCTGGCGCCAAAGACACCGTCTGCCGTATTTGACACATAATGGCCTCCCTGATAGTTTTCCGTAGCATATACCGTATCGGAAACCCCATGTGGGAATGCGATCTGGGAAACCAACAGCGATTTCCCTTCCGGGTTCAAAACTTCAAGATGTACATGGGGGGCCCTGCCTTGGTAATAACCGGGATAAATGCTGATGAAGGAAACCCGACCGTCTTGATCCGCAGTTTGTCGACCTCTCAAAAAGTGTTCTTTTGTAAGGTTCTCGGGCTGCAACCCGTTGCCGCCATATTCCGAATATTTACCCTTGTTATCGCAATGCCAAATATCCACTACGGCCTTGGCCAATGGTTGGCAGCTTTTGGCCTTGTCCAAGATGGTCAGGGTAATGAGCATAGGTATTCCATTTCTATCGCCAACTATATTTTCGCGAACACAGTCTGACGGGGTCTTGTTCGGGAAGGGGCCTTTGGTTTCCCTGGGGGAAACGACACAGTCGTCAGAATTCGAACCATCGACTTTCGAGCGTTTAAGATCGGCACTTAGCAGGGGTGTCAGTGCGACCGCCCCACCCAATCCAACAATGCCTTTTCTCAAAAACTCATTTCGTTTCATCATAAATCGGTTTACTGCGATGGGGGTGGACCTTGCCGCTTTGGCATGACCAGACTATCTGCCGGATAATTGTTCTTCAAATAGGCCATTTGTGCCTTGGCCCAATCCACGATTTTAGCGCGTTGGGCGTCGGTAAGCTTTGCTTCGGAATGGAGCCCCAAATAGGTATAATCGGCCAGGGGCATCTCCTTTTTCTCCACCATTTCAATGGTCTCTTCGAACTTGTGGTTTTGGATGGCGATGGGCATTTTGGTAAAGGCTGAAAAATTCAGATGTCTTTTCCCGTCCTCAACATGATCGTTGAGCCACCATGCCACGGGTTGCACATTGGCATACCAGGGATATACCGTCTTGTTCGAATGGCAATCGTTGCAGGAAACCTGCAACAGTTGATTTACGTCATCGGGCACCGGGTATTTGGTGGAAATATCATAGGTTAGATCGTTCGATTCATTTTTGTCGGGACGGATAAACTGGATAACGATCAATACGATCCCCAATCCTATTAAGATTTTTTTCAGCATGTGAATGGATTTTGTTGAAGTTTTTTGAAACTTGATATTATGACCAAAAATTGTCGAAAAGGTTTAATCCCAAAATCTTATTTGTATTTGGATAACCGTGAATCATCAATTACCCCTTTCCAGTTCATCCCAAAGGCAAAATCGTAAGCATTCCCCTCCGCATCGATATAAGGGATCATATCCCTGGGCACGTCTTCAAATTGGGCTTCCACCGTTTTCATGTCAATGGGCATTTGAAAGGGCAACAAGGCCGATGGTTCGGCCGCTCCTGTAAGTATGTCCATCAAAGCCTGATCCTGAACCCCCATATGTACCAAAATAGAGGAAGCCTTCGCCTTCGATTTCTGAAAAAACCATGGGCTTCGAAACATTAACAATGACGATGACCGGTTTGTCACCCATCACTTTCTTGGTGTCTTGGACCATTTTCATATCCGTAACATTCGCAGCCGTCACCGATTTGTCCTTGTAAGAACGGTTGGTGAAATCTTCCAAAGGGCTTCCCCCTGCCAAACTGGTCTCTCGGGCTTCTGAAGCGGTATAGGGCTGCATATTGCAGACTGATAGGTACATAACCATTCCCTCCCTTGACAAGATCTTCCCTATTGTAGCCTACCCCGCCTTCCGGACTTTTAATACCCACCAAGGCGAAATCGGCCATTGTGGGATCAGCGACCACCTCAAAATATTTGGCCACCACCTCCATATTAAAGGGATATTCGGTTTTTTCGGGCGTTTCCCTGCCGAACCAATTGGTACTGGCCGCAATGTAACGTTGTGGTACGTATACCTTTTGTTTGGCTTTCAAAGGGAGCGTATTATTTTGGTTCTTGAGCAGCACGATAGAGCGCAATTGGGCTTCATAACCCGCCTTCATGAACTCGGGATTGCCGACAATTTTTTCTGTTTCGGCCACTTCGAGATAGGGATTCTCAAAAAGGCCCACCCTGAATATATTCTTCAACAAGCGAACCGCCGAAGTTTCGAAGCGCTGTCGCATGTATTCCTCTCCATGTTCCGCTACCCCCAACTTATAGGCCTCGAGAACAGGACCCATATCATTGTTGCCCCCGAATTGGTCGACACCCGCCTCGATTACCTTGTAATGGCGTTCGGCTACGCTCATGGTCTCCACCCCCCAGCTTTTACCTTCGAACAGATCTACGGCGGTCACGTCGCGGGTAATGCCCCAATCGGTGCATACCACCCCATCATAGCCATATGTGCCCCGAAGCAGATCGGTGATCAGGTATCGGTTGAACCCATTGCCCACATTGTCACCATTTTTGGTATCCTGTCCAAAAGAAATCGTATAGTAAGGCATTACGGCGGAAGCCATTTTGGTCGGACCTTCCAACTTAAAGGCACCTTCGGTAAAGGGCTTTAATTGATCTTTTAAGTTATTGCCCGGATAAACGGCATAGGCACCATAGCCAAAATGCCCGTCCCTACCCCCTTCCTCGGGGCCCCCGCCCGGCCAATGTTTTACCATCGCGTTCACGCTTTGATATCCCCATCCCCGATCAGGGTCGGAGGACTGAAAACCATCGACATAGGCCCTGGCCATGTCGGCGGCTAAATTTGGGTCTTCCCCCATGGTCCCGTCAAGACGGCTCCAGCGCGGTTCGGTGCCCAAGTCGATCTGAGGGGACAATGCAGTGGCAATGCCCAAAGCCCTATATTCCTTTGAACCAATTTCACCGAATTGGCGCATCAGCCCCGGGTCAAAGGAAGCCGCGATACCCAAAGTGCCCGGCCACATCGATATCTTACCCCCTGCCCCGGCATTGAATTCGGCATAGGAATCACTGCCATGGCGGGGATCGGAACTGTTGTTCACTGGAATGCCAAGCCCCAATTTCTCGACCATAGCCTGTGCATTGTTGTTCCATCTTGCGGCGACGGCAGGAGATTCGACTCCCGTGATAAGTACATGTCTCACATTATCCTCTTCCAAAAATTTAAGCTGGGCATCCGACAGGTCACTCGCCGCTGCACCGCTTTCCGCAAAGGGTTTACCACCATAGGTGGCAGGGCCAAAAAAGCTGTTGCCTCCGGAGGGGATCGACTGGTGGGCACTGTAGAGCATTAAACCGGCGATCTGTTCCAAGCTCATTTTGCCGGCCAGGTCGACCGCACGGTCATCCGCGGACAAACGCCAATCTTCATAGGCATCCAGTTGGCCATCTTTGTTCAGATCCTTGAACGCAAATCGATCGACCGTAAGAAGTTTAACCCCGGAGGTTTTGCTATAGCCGAGGGTCTTGCCGTCTGTGTTGCTCACCAAGATGTGGTCGCCCTTATCTTCTTCCTTGAATTTCGGACTACAGCCCATGGCCAGTACCGCAATACCCAACCCCCCTATTACTACTGATTTTATTTTATTTTTCATGCTTCGTTCCATTATCGCGTGTTTTATTGATTGGCGGTTAGGGCAAACAACTCCTTATCCATCTGCGGTTTCACCTCGCAGGTGTTATCAAAATGCATGGTTGGGGTATCTGCACCGTTGTATGCCGGCCATTCGGGCAGTCCGCTGTGGTTGGGATTTCCGGTTTTTGCAAAATTGATCCATGCCTGGCTTACCTTGGCCGCCAACTCATGGGCTCCCCTGCCGCCTCCGGTCATGTTTTTGGCACGTTCGATGTTATCAAAAACAAAGGGCAGTTCCATACAATGCAACGCTTTGTACTTTCCGTCAAAAACGGGCGATTGCCAGGTAAAAAGATACATATATACGGGCGCACCTCCCTGGAGCGCCGCCTTTTCATTGGCCTGTTCCACGGCACCAGGCCGGAACATCGTATCGACATCCAACAGGTCTTTGGGTGCGGTATCGCCAGGATAGGCCTTCCGCACCGCTGTGAGGTAGGCATCTGCCTTGTCTTTCCATTGCTCCTTGATATGGGCAAGTATCGTTTCCTCCGAAGCCCCGACGAAACGCATATTGGCAAAGGGGGTAAATTCATTTTTGGTCGTTCCCAACATTAAGGGCACCTCTTTCGAAAGGGCAAAGGCTTCTTTGGAAAAAAGTTGGTAAGGCAGGTCCTCCCCGTCTCGGCTGGGACCCCAGCCCAAACCGAAACCGATGACCGGTTTTCCTTCGGCCTTCATTTTTTCCTCAATGGTTTTCAAGGCCTTGCTACCAGCCGCGCTCAAGGCCTCGAATGGCATGTTTTGAACGCTGTCGGCCTGGTTTCCCGTAAGCCCCAAGTTGGAAAGCACTTCGGCCGCGATGGCCTGGGTCTCGTTTTTTTCCAACATGGCAGTTCGGAACGACCCGCTCTGGTTCACTGCTTTATGGAACAGGCCCTTTGCCTTGGGCATGGCCATCAAAGTGTTCACTTTGGCCCCTCCGCCCGATTGACCGAAAATGGTGACGTTGTTGGGGTCGCCCCCAAAATTTTGAATATTGGTTTTTACCCACTCCAGCGCCGCCACCATATCCAAAATGCTGTTGTTGGCGGAATGCTTGTATTTGCCGCCATAGGCAGAGAGATCCAAGAATCCCAATATATTCAGACGGTGGTTGATGGATACGACGACCACATCGCCCTTCTTACTCAGGTTTTCCCCGTCATAGGAAGGCAATTCCTGACTTGAACCGGCGGTGAATCCACCCCCGTGTATCCAAAAAAGTACCGGTCTTTTTTTGGTGACATCGATACTTGGTGTCCAGATGTTGATGCGGAGACAGTCTTCGTTAGTGTAGCCCCAATCGTGGTCGAAAACAAATTCGGGCTCATCCTGTACGACCGTGGTCGGGGTCATTAAAGGGGCTACGGGGCCATAGGTCGTTGAGCTTCTGATCCCCTCCCAAGCCTTGGCTTTGGTAGGCGCTTCAAAACGCTCTGCTTGCGCATAGGGTATGCCCTTATAGGTAAAGATGCCATTGTGGATATATCCCCTGACCTTTCCCGATTCGGTATGTGCTACCGCGATATTTTCACCGGTAACCACCTCTTGGGCAGTAAGGGCGGTACCCATGAAGCATAGGATAAGGCCCATCATTTGATAGTTCATTTTTCTTGTCATGTATTTCATCGGAATGGATTTAAGTTGTTGTTATTGGTATTGATTATATTTTTTTGGATCTCCATGATGCAATTCGTTGGGATCAATACTCGATCGGTATAGGTGATTTTATTTTGATCTGCTTGAAGCTATAGAGGTAGGGTGCCTTATGGGCCGCACCGGTGAACAATTTTTCATGCCGCGACAAAATATCCATCGCCAATATTTTGCGCTGAAAGGTGGTACGTCGCAGTTTCTCCCCCAATACGGCCTCATACACTTTTTGAAGGTCCTTCATGGTGAACTTTTCCGGCAGTAGGTTCATACCTACCAATTTTTTGTCCAAATTGTCCCTTAAAGTGATCAATGCCTTTTCCACGATCTGATGATGATCCATCATCAAAGGCGGTAATTCATCTATGGCGTACCAATTGATCGAATCTGAAAGGGAATCGGGTTGGGGATCCACTTCATTATAATTGATCAAGGCGTAATAGGCTACGGATATAAAGCGATCCAACAACCAATTACCTTCCCCGATTTCGTAACCATTGGCTTCCAATATGGTACGCATTACCCCTGGCACTGTCCTGTTGACATTTCCGAAGGTATGGAACTGTTCCAGATAGATGTTGTCCAACCCGGTTCTCTCATACAGTCCCCTTTTTGCGGCCTCATCCACATTTTCGTTGCGTTTGACGAAACCTCCCGGCAAAGCGAAAAAACCTGTATTGTGATATTCCAATACCAGGATTTTAAGCTGCTTCCCATTGAATCCGAAGATGACCGAATCAAAGGCCAAGTTGGGAATATAGGTTTCACTCGATGGCAGTTCCCTCCTATTTATATTGCTCAATCCGATAATTTTAACCAAATAAATGATAAAATTCAAAGAAAACAAAGTATTATTGTAACAATTTGAGACAATAATGAAACTTTAACAGCAACCCATGAAAAAATTGATCCTAATAACCATTGCATTGATCACCGCCAACCCATTCGCCATGGCACAGAACAAGAATGCCTTTCCCGTGCAAGCAAAACTTGATAATGGGGTCATCGAAGGGAATTATGATACCCATACCGGAATCCAGTCCTATTTTGGCGTGCCCTTTGCCAAACCGCCCGTGGGCGAATTGCGCTGGAAAGCACCCCAACCCCTTGAGAAGTGGAACGGGGTAAAGGAAACCAAGGCTTTTGGGCCAAGGCCCATGCAAACGATGGTCTTTGGGGATATGAAATCGCGTTCGGCCGGGGTCAGTGAAGACTGCCTTTATCTGAACGTTTGGACCCCTGCGTCCAGAAACTCAAAAGACCTGCCGGTATTGGTATATTTCTTTGGCGGTGGCAATGTGGCCGGGGATGCTTCGGAGTACCGTTATGACGGGGAGAGCATGGCCAAAAAAGGCATTGTGGTCGTCACCACCAACTATCGCCTGAACATCTTTGGTTTTTTGGCCCATCCCGAACTCAGTGCCGAGGCCCCCTATAAGGCATCCGGTAATTACGGACTGCTCGACCAGCATGCCGCACTGCAATGGGTACAAAAAAACATTGCGGCCTTTGGGGGCGATCCAAAGAAGGTCACCATTGCAGGGGAATCCGCAGGGTCTATCGGGGTGAGCCAACAAATGGCCTCCCCCCTATCCAAAAATCTGATCGCCGGGGCCATAGGGGAAAGCGGTGCGGGCATCAATCCCACCATGTCGCCCATACCTTTGAAAGATGCCGAAAAAATGGGACTGGAATTCGCCCAAAAAGCAGGGGTTCCAAGCTTGTCCCAATTAAGGGCGTTGAGCACCCGGGAGGTCTATGAAATCTACAACGAATCGAAACGCTTCGGTTTTCCCGCGGTGCTCGACGGGTATTTTTTGACCAAAACACTTCCGGAAACCTTCAAGGCCAAAGAACAGGCCCAAGTGCCATTGCTTTTGGGCTGGAATTCCGCTGAAATCCCCGGCATGGCCTTTATGCAAGGCCAGCCCTATAATGAAGAAAGTTTCGTCGCCAAGGTCAAGGAAGCCTATCCGGAAAAATATGCGGAAGTATTGGGCCTATATCCCCATACTTCGGAAAAAGAAATAGAACGTTCGGCTACCGATCTGGCTTCCGATCGATTCATCGCCTACAGCACCTGGAAATGGTTCGACATGCACCGCAAAAACAGCAGCCTACCGGTGTACCGCTATCTCTACAGCAAACTGAGACCCCTGCTGGTGAATCAAAATCTCGCCTCGGGCCTCGCCGGAGGCACCGTCGAAAAAGATCCGGATGCCCTCCAGGCGCCCGGGCCGATCGGTGCGCCCCATGCCTGTGAGATCGAATATTGCATGGGCAACCTTCACTTAGTGGACGACTATGCCTGGACGCCTGATGATTACAAGGTATCCCAGGACATGCTGAATTTCTTTGCGAATTTCATCAAGACCGGCAATCCGAACCAGGCCGATTTGCCCGAATGGTCGGCCGCCAAAGCCAATGACTCCAATCACCCAGTGATGATCATCGACACACAGAGCAAACTCATCAAGGCCCCAAGCGATGCCCGATACGAATTTCTGGATAAGGCCTATGGAAATTAGAATTCTTAAATCAATGAATAAAAAACGGGGACCTTAATCCCCGTTTGATTGTTTTTCAGATCGTATATCCGGATTTTGGAGTTGTTCTGATCTTCATAAAGGTCAATTCGACCATGGCCTGATGCTCCTTAATGGCATTCGTGACCAGGATGATCAGTGACATGACTTTTTTTGTGCAGACTTAATAGATTATTTCGCCTTCAAGCCCCCAAGTGCTCCCTTCTGGTCCGAAGGTGGCGCCGACAAAAACCATATTTCCCTCGGCATTCTCGAACCTTCCGGTACCTCCGACGATTTCTATGGTGCCTTCAAAACTACCTACGCTGTAGTCGGGGTAGTTTGCAAGATCAAAAATAAGCAGAACATCTTCCATGGTATGAAGCTCATCACCGTTCGCAGCCACATAGTTTACGTGATAAACCGTAGTGGCCTTGTCGAAGTCAACATTGATAAGGCAGCTTGTCGGATTTCCAAAACTTCCGGAAATGGGCACGCCATCTTCACTGGATATTCCGGGTCGGAGTTTGCCCAAGTGGGTCATATTGCCATTGATAATGTTCCTAGTAAGCGCAAAGCCAATCCCGCTCAGATCGTTGCCATCACCGTCGAAACACGCTTGCAAATCTTCAATTGGCTGATTCGGATCGGCGAAATTATACAGTCTGGCCGAGATGGGCACGGCATGTTTTTTACCCTTTAAGCTCACCGCATCCATATTGAGCTTGGATGCGTCGTTCATTGATTCCTTGTCGCAAGAAAAAGCAAACAGGATGGTGGCGACCATCGCCAGTCTAAACAGGGTTTGAATACTTGATTTAATTGTTGTTCCCATAATACTATAGTTTTGGTTAATAATAATTGAATTCAGTTCGATTGAAAATGAAAGGAATTCGATGAATGTGCCCTTCATTAATGGGGGAACCAACAAAAAGGTATTCTACATGGCATTAAGGCCAAATAAAAATCGTCAAAAATGGAAATTGAATCAACAAAATTGTTGTGAGGGAGGAAAGCATTTCATACTCTATCTAAATATACGTTAAATTTTCTTATGGAAAGACCGTCGATACAATAAGTTTTACAATGTTTTTCTTTTGAACGTTTTAGGTAAATAAAATCAGGTCATTTTAATGACACAATGCCTTCTCTCGATACAGTACACCAAGTTTGAATTTTTTAGATTGTCGGTTAACAATGGTGGCTAATTGGTTACCCAATATTCGTAGAGATTTTTCTCAAAGGCTAAGATGTACTGGTTGTTTCCTTCCCTCAGCAACCCGACTATTTATGGTGCCTTACTCTCCTTCCAGGCCATCATGCCATAGACCTCCACTTTTTAGGTCACCACTTTCGCAGGTACCATGGCTACCCCTGCAGGACTTTTCCCCGCCTTCGCCATGAAATTATTGGATTTTGTAGCCCTATATGATTTAATTTTGGCCCCATTTGGCGCGATCATCGTCTTCGAACAATTCTTCTACAAGCAAGCAGGAATCGTTAAAAATTATGCCGAGGTAGCGCAGGTCAAATGCAATAAGACCGTACGCTTTGCATCGGGCATCAGTTTTGTCCTTTTCCATATCATATCGAAACGTTTCGATTTTCTCCTCTCTTTCGTGACCTTGCCCGCCTGATTGCTCTGTGAGGTCCTTTTATTGGTCTTAAGCCGCCTTCGGAATAAGACAAAGTAAATAATTAGGTGCAAGCCGAAAATCCATGCCATTAAAAAGCGTGGATGATACTCCCCGTTTTTTGTTTTGTTGTGAATCCCAAAATACCGTTCCTGCTAAGAGGATGATTTTCATATTTTACATATGATCGCAAAGAGAACAATAGGGCCGTAAAGAAAACAAACCCAAAAGGATTCCAATGGACTTCGACCAATCGGTTCTTCATTCTGGGAATTGTAGACTATACCCTAAAGATTAACTTCAATTGGGCCGGCTGCCATTTCAGCAATGTTGTGTATATGGCCAATCTTTTCTGATCTCCGATCATTTCAGCAATTTATTTTGAATGATTATCTTTCCGTTCATAATGACCCATCCTATGCGTACCACCAAACTGTTCAGCTTATTTCTTTTTATGGTATTGACCTTTGCAACGAAGGGGCAAGAAATAAGGGATTCCACGTCGGCTTCAACCGATTATAACGATCTGGTCGCCCTTTTTAAGGCATGGCGATCCTTTGAGCATCCCCCATTAAAAGACGGTGCCCCCGATTATACAAAGGCCACTTTCGACAAACGCTGGCCCGCCTTCGAATCCCTTCGGGCGCAGCTCAATGCCTTGGAAATAAAGAACTGGCCGCTTGAACAACAGGTCGATTGGTATATCGTGTGGGCCGAAATGAACGGTTATGATTTTAACCATAATATCCTAAAACCCTGGGAACGCGATCCGGCATTTTATAAATCGATCTGGACGGAACGAAGCGACGTACCTGCCCATGAGGGGCCTACCCATCATGGGACCACCGAATTATGGACCTACGAGTTTCCCTTGGGCAGTAGCGAAAAAAAACGTTTGATGGAAAATTTGAAGGTCATTGCCCCTTTGAACGCCCAAGCCAAAATAAACCTGACGGGCAATGCGAAAGAACTTTGGCGTGCCGGGATCCGTGATATAAAAGTCCAATCAGCCGATCTAAAAACCCTACTTGAACAAGAGGATATCAAATCCGATCCAGAGCTGGTCAAGATATTGAACGAGGCCATTGCCGCTACAGATGATTTAAGCGATTGGCTCCTGGCTCAGGCCGATCGGAAGACGGGGCCCTCCGGCATAGGAAAAGAAAATTATACCTGGTACCTACAGCATGTGCACCTGGTACCCCTGACCTGGGAAGATGAAGTGATGCTTTTGAAAAGCGAACTGGCCGGTGCCTGGACCTCCCTAAAATTGGAAGAGCACCGGAACAGGGCCTTACCTATATTAACGGATGCCGGCTCAGAAGAAGAATATGCAGCCCTGGCCGATCGGGCTGCGAACAGTTTGATGGACTTCCTAAAAGAACAGGACATCGTTACCGTGAAACCGTATTTTGAACCGGCTTTAAGGGAGCATCTGGGAAATTATATCCCGAAAGAAACACGTAACTTCTTTTGGATCACGGCCCACCTCGATCCAAGGCCTTTGTATTCCCATTTTTACCATTGGTTCGAATTGGCGCGTATGGATACGGAACCCCATAAAAGCGAGATCAGAAAAGGGCCCTTGCTTTATAATATTTTCGATTCGCGAAACGAGGGCATGGCCACCGCGGTTGAAGAAATGTTCATGGATGCCGGTTTATATGATGACTCACCACGAACGAGGGAAATCGTATATATCATGATCGCTCAACGTGCCGCCAGAGGTTTGGGTTCGTTATATGCCCACAGCAACGACATGACCATGGAAGAAGCGGGCGGAATCCATTCTGAATTTACACCAAGAGGATGGATGAAGACCGAAAAGGAACTGCTCATCTTCGAGCAACATTTCTACCTCAGACAACCGGGCTATGGCAGCAGTTACATTAGCGGGAAATATTTGATCAAGGAAGCCCATGCGGACTATGCTAAAAAAATGGAAAACGAAGGCAAAGCATTTAAGGTCAAAGATTTTTTCGATCAAATGAACGCTATTGGAAATATCCCGGTTTCCTTAGGGCACTGGCAATTGACAGGGAACGATAGTGACATAAGGAGGATCGGGGATATGAAATAGTCTTGGGAAAATGATAAAATTCTTCCGGAAAATCAGAAAGCAGCTCATCGTTGAAAAAAAACTAACGAACTATCTGTTTTATGCTTTCGGCGAAATCGTTCTTGTGGTAGTAGGGATTTTGATCGCGCTTGCCATCAACAACCACAGCAAAAACATTGCCGACAGAAAAAAAGAACGAACGTATTTGATCGGCCTTAAAGAGGAGTTTCAAATCAGCAAGTCGAAGTTGAACGAATTCATGGAAGTCAATAGGAGCAATTATACCGGGGCAAAAGAAATTACGGAAAATATATTGAACGATCATGTCCCCATAACGGAAAAGCAATTTTCCGAACTGCTCTATAAAGCGTTTGCCTTTGACGTTGCCTTCAATCCTAACAATTCACTGTTGAATGAAATGATCAACTCCGGCAGTTTGAAGGATATTTCAAATACCGAACTGAGAATACAGTTGACCAATTGGATTTCAACACTGGATGATATCGGTAAACAGGAAAACGATCTGGCGGTTCAAAGGGAAAAAGTACTCGATATGTTCAGAACCGATCAAAACAGCATCAGGACCATTTTCGACCAGGCTGGTGTTAGTCAAGAAATTGGTCTGCCAACGGGAAAAAAAGAGCTCAGTAACCTGATTTTGTTGGGATCGAGGGAATTCGAAAACAACTTACTGATGTTTGTCCTTACCGCATACGCGACCGAAACGGCGCATTATGTTCCCCTGATGCAAGACCTGAATACCATTTTGGATTTGATCGATAGGGAAACACATCAATAAGCTGGTTTAACAATGCTCCCCTATTTGGCAATTCTTAAGTGGCCTTTATTTTATTATTTTTAATATAAGAAATGTCCGCGCTGGAAAATTAGTCGAATGGCCCAAAAAAGATTCAAAACCAAACCCTGCAATTACATGACAAAAACAATGGCTCGGGCCCTGTTTCTGTTCAGTATGGTGTTGTCATTAACTGGGTGTCATTCCCAAGAAAAGTCTTCAAATGGAAACTACACCTTTAAAACGGGAGATCCGAACGGGATTGGAAAATGGTATATGGGGCGGGAAATCGCCTATGTGATGGGATATCAGGGAATGGGTTGGCTCGAACGTCCTGAACGGGAAGAAGAAGAAAACACCACAAAATTATTGCGCAACATGAACATTGGTCCTGGTGACGATATAGCGGATATTGGGGCGGGATCGGGTTACCACGTCTTTAAAATGGCGCCCATGGCAGGCGATGGCCTGATCTATGCCGTTGATATTCAGGAGGAAATGTTGGCAGCACTCCGCAAAAAAAAAGACCTTGGGAAGGTGTGGAACGTGATGCCCATCAAAGGGAGCGATATCGATGTGAACCTGCCTGAAAATTCGGTCGACAAGGTACTCCTCGTCGATGTGTACCACGAGTTCGATCATCCCCTCGAAATGATCCTCTCCATAAAAAAGGCCTTAAGGGCGGATGGCAAGCTATTTTTGATAGAATACCGTGGTGAAGATGATGCCGTTCCCATCAAGAAACTTCATAAAATGACCGAAAAACAGGCCGTAAAGGAAATGCAGGCCGCGGGGCTGAAGCTTGAACGCAACATAGGCAACCTGCCCTGGCAGCATTGTATGGTCTTTGTGAAAAACTAATCGATAGATTCAAATAAAAATATTTATGCTCACAGATATCAACCCGAAACTGCCCATGCGAAACAAGACCGTTACCAGGGACTACTATATCAACAAATTGGGGTTTGAAGTATTTGGCAGCGCTGACTTCGATGGTTATTTGATGGTTCGGAAAGACCATATCCAAATCCATTTTTTTGAATTTAAAGATCTCGACCCGAAAGAGAATTACGGGATGGTCTATATCAGAACCGATGACATCGATGGCCTGTACCGATCGTTCCTCGACAAGAACGTGCCCATCCACCCCAATGCGCCCTTACAAACAAAACCCTGGGGACAAAAAGAATTTGCATTGCTCGATCCAGACCATAATTTGCTGACTTTCGGACAGGAGATTTCACGAACAACATCTTAAAATCGCTCATAAGCGATCAACTTATCAACCAAAGTTAAAACAGAGCGTATAAAATAAATAGGTCAGGTCGAGCGGAGTCGAGCGATGTCAGGTCGAGCGGAGTCGAGACCTCATCCCAACCAAGACGTTAAAATAAAACACCTTCAAAAAATGAATGCATCCAAATAGGTCTCGACTCCGCTCGATCTGACAACAAGCAGAAGTTATGATCAAATTCTTTCGAAAAATACGCTTAGACCGTATGGAGCAAAAAAAAGGAAATAAGTAAAATATGGCATTGCCAAAACTAGGAACCAGTACCCAAAAGTTCATTTCTATCCTAAACAAAATTGGTGGCCCGTTACGGGACCACCAATTTTAATGATTGTTTTTCAAGTGTAGCCTGGACTATGCCCGACTTTCCACGGATCAACGCAGTTCGAAACGATCGAGGTTCATCACCTTGTCCCATGCCTTCACAAAGTCTTTCACGAACTTGTCTTTGGCATCGTTACAGGCATATACTTCTGCCAGGGCACGAAGCTCGGAGTTTGAACCGAAAATCAGATCCACACGGGTTCCTGTCCATTTCACTGCCCCCGTTTTGCGATCACGTCCCTCGAAAACCTCTTGGTCGGCATTTACCGCCTTCCATTCATTGCCCATGTCGAGAAGGTTCACAAAGAAATCGTTGGTCAGGGTTCCCGGCCGCTTGGTCAATATACCATGCCTGGAGCCGTCGAAATTGGCGTTAAGCGCACGCATGCCCCCTATCAATACGGTCATTTCCGGAGCGGTCAATGTCATGAGTTGGGCTTTGTCCACCAACAGTTCTTCAGTTTTGACCGTTGACTTCGCTTTGAGGTAATTTCGGAATCCGTCTGCGAACGGTTCAAGAACTTCAAAGGCCTCTGCATCGGTCATTTCCTCCGTGGCATCGGTACGGCCCGGGGCGAAAGGAACGGTGAGGGCATGCCCGGCGTCCTTGGCCGCTTTTTCAACTGCGGCACAGCCTCCCAAAACAATCAGATCCGCCAAGGAAACTTTTTTGTTTCCCTTTTGGGCACCGTTGAAATTTATCCTGCACCTGGGTAAGCGCATCCAAGACCCTGCCCAATTGCACGGGGTTGTTCACCTCCCAATGGTTCTGGGGCGCCAAACGAACGCGGGCGCCATTGGCACCGCCCCTTTTATCAGACCCCCTGAAGGTCGAGGCAGAAGCCCAAGCCGCACCTACCAGTTCAGCAACGGATAAGCCGGTGGCCAGGATGGTTTTTTTCAAACTTTCCACATCCTTGCTATCGATCAGTTCGTGGTTCACCGCCGGAACGGGATCTTGCCAGATTAAATCTTCTTTGGGTACTTCTGGACCCAGGAAACGAGACTTAGGCCCCATGTCGCGATGCGTCAGTTTAAACCAGGCTTTTTGATAGGCCTCCTTGAATTCCTGCGGATTTTCAAGAAAATGTCTCGAGACTTTCTCATAGGCGGGATCCATCCTCAAAGAGAGGTCCGTTACCAACATAAATGGTGCGTGTTTCTTGTTGGGGTCTTGTGCATCAGGCACCGTGCCCGCACCAGCACCGTCTTTGGGCTGGTACTGCCATGCCCCTGCCGGACTCTTGGTCAATTCCCATTCGTAGCCGAACAAATTTTCAAGATATTTATGGCTCCATTTGATGGGGGTATCTGTCCATGCCCCTTCCAATCCACTGGTGATCGCATCGGTACCTTTACCGGTTTTAAAATTGTTTTTCCATCCCAGACTCTGCATTTCTATGGATGCTCCTGCAGGCTCTGCTTCCAGAAATTCCGCATCGCTGGCGGCCCCATGTGTTTTTCCGAAGGTATGCCCCCCGGCGATCAGAGCGACCGTCTCATAGTCGTTCATGGCCATTCGGCCAAAGGTCTCCCGGATATCATGGGCAGCGGCCACTGGGTCGGGATTTCTGTTGGGGCCTTCAGGATTTACATAGATCAATCCCATATGGGCAGCACCCATCTGTCTTTCCAATTCCCCTTTTTCGTTGTAGCGTTCCTTGTTGCCCAACCATTCGGCTTCGGAACCCCAATAAATATCTTCCTCGGGTTGCCAAATGTCTTCTCGACCCCCGGCAAATCCGTACATCGGCAATCCCATGGATTCGTGCGCAACATTACCGGTTAGGATCAACAGGTCTGCCCATGAGATTTTTTTTCCGTATTTCTGTTTGATGGGCCATAAGAGTACCCTGGCCTTATCCAGGTTGGCATTATCGGGCCAACTGTTCAATGGGGCGAATCGCTGTGCCCCGGTACCACCGCCTCCGCGACCGTCCGCAATACGGTAGGTTCCGGCTGCATGCCAGGCCATCCGTATGAAGAAAGGCCCGTAGTGGCCATAATCTGCAGGCCACCAGTCCTGGGAATCGGTCATCAGTTCGGTGAGGTCCTTTTTAACGGCCTTCAGGTCAAGGCTCTTGAATGCTTCGGCATAATCAAAATCATGATCCATTGGGTCAACCAGGTTAGAGTGTTGACGCAGGATATTTAAATTCAAGGAGTTGGGCCACCAGTCTCGGTTCGTGGTGCCCCCACCCGCAGCTTGCTTCAGTTCCCCGTTCAGAAAGGGGCACATGCTTTCGCCATTTAGGTTGTCGCTGCTTGTACCATGATGTGTTTTATTTTCCATTTTTCGGTAGTTTTAGATTGTTCTTAATCTCAAATTTACGACATTCCGTACGCATTCAATTTAAATCCTTATTTGTAAGTCTTATTTGCTCATCAACGGAGCTTATGACGCTTCAGGGTGGTAGCCATTGACATTCAACAAAGCGTAAGTCCATAATGAACTGACGAGCTTGATTTTGCGTGCCGGTTTGTTGCTATCCCAATCGGGTCCTATGACCTTGGCAATTTCTTTCGGACATCACCCGAAAAAGATGTGGAACGCCTTCGCCGACGCATCAGAAGAACGTCATGAACCATTGAATCACTATCTTAGTTCCATCATTGGAAATCCCAAAATTGAATCCCGTTGGACTGTAATGCGCCATATGCCTATCGTGCCGGTGCGAAAGAGAATGCCTTTGTTTAAAAAACGAAATCGTAATAAATTGGCGGTTACCAACAGGAAAAACGACGTATCGAATCCTTCGTACCGACTCTGATATGCTGCTCTTGTCGTCAGTTTTCATTTCATGCAACGGACAAAACAAACACAACATGCCACAAGATAGTCTCGATGACATCGCGATACATCAAATGAAAATTGCCAACGATAGCTCGACCAACGAATCGCTACGGATCAACCAAAATTACAGTAGCGCTTTGCTCGAGCCCCCCCGAATAAGTGAATTCGTGCGAAGGATATTTCAGGACAAAAACGGAAATCTATGGTTCGGCACCAATGGCGACGGGGTCATCCGTTTCGATGGAGATACGCTGGCGTATTTCTCCATCGCTGAAGGGTTCGGCGGCGTCGCGGTGAGGGGCATTGTGGAGGATAGAAAAGGTAATATTTGGTTCGGCACCGAACAAGGGCTAACGAAATTGATGGTCGCTCATTTACCAATTTTACCGAGAAAGATGGCCTGCATCAACAATGATATTTGGAGCATGACCATTGACCGCAATGGAATCATTTGGATCGGTACGCTGCAAGGGGTGTGTCGATTTGATGGGGAAGACATTTACCCCTATTTGCCATTCCTGAGGCCAAGCCCGATCCCAGCAAGGGCGTAACCAGTGCCAAGATCGTGCACAGCATCATGGAAGACCGCAAAGGACAGATGTGGTTCGGCACCAATGGAGGGGCCTATATCTATGATGGAAAATCACTGATCAATATATCGGAGACAAGAGGGCCTATGCAACAATAATGTGAATAGTATTCTTGAAGATAAAGATGGCACTATTTGGTTTGCCACCACCCATAATGGGCTCTGTCGTTACGATGGAAAATCAATGGTTGAGCATATGAGCCAAGTGCACGGACTGCAAGGCACGGAGGTATGGCATCTGTATCAAGACAGCAAGGGCAATATTTGGTTTCCCGTAAAACGTTTTGGGGTGTACCGGTACGATGGGAAATCATTTACCAATTTCCGAAAAAAGGATGGTCTTGTCAGTGATGCGATACAAAGCATCTTTGAAGATAAACAAGGAAGGCTATGGTTGGGCGGTTGTTTGGGACTTACACGCTATGATGGCAAATCGTTTGTCAACGTTTCCACGATGGGACCCTGGGACTGATAACTAAATACGGAATTCAATGGCCGGAGAAACCGAATTGTCTAAATTGATAAGGAACCTATCGCCCAAGCTTAACAAGGGAGAATACGTGTTTTCAACGTGGTGAACGTAGATGCGATCGACCGAAACGACACCGTATGTGAATTTAAGGAGCGGAAGGCACCACCTTGTCATTGAACGAAAAAAAGCCGACGCCTTAACCTTGAGTTATGGATATATCGCTTCCTGGATTACGTTGACGGTGCATTCATCCCTCGAAGCCGTGGGTTTAACCGCTCTATTTTCTGCGAATTGGCTAAAAAGAAATCAGCTGCAATGTCATTGCCGGCTATTATCACGACCACATCTTTGTTGACAAAAAAGATACGGACGAAGCCATGCGGGCATTGACCACTGCTCTCAAAAAGATAAGGTAAATCATACCGACAACAAAAGAGGTACCGCGCCTCAAGGATAAATGGAGGCTGAAAATAACCATATTGCCGCATTGAAATGACTAACGAACAACCCTAAAACGATGCTGCCATAAACTCAATTTTTTGTTATTAACGTTGCTATTGCTCGGCTGCCAAAAACCGAATAAGGCAAATTTTGAGCAGTTATGATGGATAGCCCGGCGATCAGAAGGCAAACCCGAATACCTCAACTCCCCTTTCGTGACCGCTGGCAACAGGGTGTATTTGGTGGGGCATCAAAATGGATCCTTTCCGGAGCTAGGCTGGCACATCAGAAAACGAAATGGGCGGAATTTGGGACCATCCCATCAAATTGATGGATGGTTTTCAAATCGAGCTGCTCTGGGGCGATGAGGTACAAGCCTTGGACGATGCTTCATCCTTTACGAATTACCCGTTCGCGAACAAGCATTCTTTTGCGATAAAAAGTAAAAATTTGGCGGTAGAAAGATGGCAATTTGTTCCCGACGACAAAGAGGGGATTGGTCGTACAATTGGTGATGGAAAACTTGGCCGATACCGATCAGGAATTTCAACTCAGGTTCTTGGGCAATGCCGACTTAAGACCCACCTGGCTGGGAGAACGCACCCAGATGGTCGATCATCCGGATGAAGGCAGTTTCGATGGGGAAACCGATGCATGGGTAGTGCAAGATGGCGGGAACCCCTGGTTCGTATCTCTACGGTGCCGACAGCCCTTCCATAGATCATATGCCCGTGCCATCGGTTTATTCCGGCAAGGGCGTTGTCCACTGCGACGACCTATGATGTTTCCATAGCCGCCCACGACACCCTCATATTGAACTTTGTAATTGCAGGCTCGTACCGCTCAAAAGATGCCGCAATGATTGCCTACAAAGATATTCAAGACCGGTACCTGCATTATTTCTCGGAAAAGTGGGACCGCTATCAAAAACTCGCTTCCAGTTCGAAGTTGACCGTTCCCGATAAAACGATGCAACAAACCTTTGAATGGCTGAAATACAACTGTGATTGGTTGGTGAGAACGGTGCCCGAAATCGGCACCGGGATTAACGGCCGGCATTCCGGATTACCCCTGGTGGTTTGGCGTGGATAGCGAATACGCTTTGAAAGGCTATATGGCCATCGGACAAAGTGATGTGGTGTACAAGACCATCGCCCTCTTGGATAGTCTATCCGCCGCTACCAATGGCAACGGCAGGATCATCCATGAAACCTCCACCAATGGTGCCGTTTTCAACCCGGGCAATATCAACGAAACACCGCAGTTCGCCTCTTTGATTTGGGAAGTCTACCAATGGAACGGCGATATCGAATTTTTAAAAAGGTATTTCCCTACCATCAAAAAGGGATTGCAATGGCTCATGGCCGAAAATGATGCCAACAAAAACCTTTTTCCGGATGGTTTCGGCATGATGGAAATCCATGGGTTGGACAGCGAAATGATCGATGTGGCGGTATATACACAGCGTGCCTTTGACGATGCGTCGAAAATGGCGAATGAACTGGGAGACGGGGCACTGGCACGCTCCTATAAAAATACCGCGGATACGCTAAAGAATAAAATCAATAGGGAATTTTGGTCGGAAGCCTTCAACTCCTATGCTGATTTCATCGGTACCGACCAACAGGCCCTGAAGTTGATCGAGGATGCCATCGTTAGGGCAGACACCCTGAACAAACCTTGGGCGGTCGAAGAATTGGCCAAGACCAGGGCAGAAATCCAGGGCAATCCCTCAACAACGCCCAGGCCTTTTGTATTGCACCACAATTGGGTGGTCAACACCCCTATGGAAATGGGTTTGGCAGACAATGACAAAGCGATCAAAGCACTGAAAACGGCGGAGCGGTTCGTAAACCCTTTTGGGGTTTTTGTCACGGGCATCGATCGGGACGCCTCTGCGGGTTCCGATGAAGGGTCTTTCAAAGGCAGTAAGGTCTTTTCCTATACCGGTGCCGTGATGACCCTGCCGACCGGGGTTCAGGCGGTCGCCGAAAACAACTATGGGCATCCGGACAAAGCTTTGAATTATTTAAAGAGAATGGCAAGGACCTTCAGCTATGCCTTGCCGGGAAGCATGTACGAGGTTTCACCGGATTATGGGATGATGGCCCAGGCTTGGAATATATATGGATTTGCCGTTCCCATAGTGCAGCAGTTTTTTGGCATCGCCCCACAGGCCTCCAAGAAAAAGGTGGTGATCATGCCCCAAATGCCCGATGAATGGGATGAAGCGTCCCTCGAAAATGTCATCATTTCAGACAATGCAATTTCAGTGTTCTACCAAAAAGCGAATGGACTTTTGAATTTGAAGGTGGTACAGGAAAACCCAACATGGGAGGTGGTAATCGTATTTCCGGAGCAAAAGGAGGGCGGGGCCTATGAGGTCGTCGAGAGTACGGTTGCCCCTCAAAAACAGGATGGCCAAATAAGCTTTAGTGCCAAGGCCACGACCATTGAATTGATTTTAAAATAAAAAGGTGTTGCTTTTTTATGTTTAGTGCATCCCTGTTTTGGAAAGTTGGTTCTTTACTTAAAATCAAGGCCATCACGGTTTCGGATGGCATGGTTGGAAAGAAAGTTAATCGCACGGGAAAATATCCAAATGTTTTGCCAAGCTTGTGGATCGCGCTACCCCATAAAAAAAGTGATCTGCTGTTGCAAATCACTTTTCTAATGGTCGGGATGACAGACCTAAGAATAAGGTCATAACACACTCTATACCAATATTTTACCTTGCTAATGTTAAGCTGCACACCTCTTTGCGATTTTTAATACAAATTAGCACAAGGGATGTAATTCTTTACCTTATAAATTTAGGAAAACCAATTATCATATCAAAACTAATCAAGGAGCTATATCTGAAATCGATTAGGTTCATAAAACGTTCGTTTTATGGGGCAAGTAAACAATTGGTAAGCCCTATAAAACTTGGTGGAAAATACCGGAGTTGAACCCGTTACCTCTTGCCTCCCGGGTAAGCGCCATGAATCACTGTCTTATAGCAGTAAAATCACCCTTGATCGTTATGGTTTTTTTCGAATTGGGCTCATGACAAGTCACATCAAGGCTACCGCTTATCTTATCTTCACTGACTGATCTTAGTTTGATTGTGCCACCTGCGGGTCCGTAAACTGGGTTTATGGTAGGATCCTCAACAAAGTTTATATACCCGTTATATGCCTCGGGTACAAGTCTAAATTCAATGGGATAGTTACCTTTTGCAATAATGTTGTAGGTAGTTATTCCAAAGGATACCTGTCCTTTTCCCTGGTCTACGGCCGAGAAAGAGGTTGTATTTAAATCTTCCCCAAATATGTCCTGTTCACTACCCGTGGCAAAATAGGCAATAGATCCGCTAATGGTCTTTTCAATGTCTCCACTGATCTTAAAGGAGAAACCCGGCTCTTCCGAAAACACCTCTGTATCAGAATTATCTGAAGAGCACGAAATTAAAAGACCGAGAAACAAAAAGATGGAAATAATTATTTTTTTCATGACTAAGATTTTTATTTTTTTATTCAGAGAAACAGCTATTAAATTTGAAGGTCAAAACTCCTATTTTAACCGGCACCATTAGGCCGGGCGACCCTCTCTTTTGAGACATTACTTATGGTGCCATCTTCCGTTTGCAGTCTTGTTTCTACATCTAACCAATCCCCTTCAAAAAAGCGAAGGCATCCTCCCCATTTTATCCTGCTGCCATTGTTCAGAAACCCCGAACTAATAGTAGTTTCAACAGGGTTCCCTATTGATGGGATGAATTTTATCAAAACCTTTTTTATCTTAGAAGTATCAGAGGCCGTATAAAATACCTCAAAGAGAAAGCGGGTGCCTTGACCTCCGCTGCTATGACTGCAACCATTTATCTCTTCCATGGTAAAAGTGGTTGATTGTAGCTGTACAGAACTGATATCCGGATCATTATCACTTTTACTGCAACCCATTATTATTAATCCAAATACTAAGTAGACGATAAGTTCTTGAATAGGTTTGAAAACCTCGCTTTTGTTATTTTTTATTGTTTCCATCATTTCAAAATTTGGCTGTTATAATTTCATATAGTGGGAGTTTTTTTTATCCGGTCAGGCAAAATATAGCTATTGAAAGTATACCAACATCTGCACCATTTCCTCTGCATCGGGCACATGTCCCCCGCCAAAAGTCTTTCCATTGATATGGTATAGAATAGGGATTACCAGAGCCACCTCATCTGTTAGGATACATGAAGCATGTTCCATAGTAACGTTGATGGCTCCATTCGCATCGGCAATCGCAATGTTATCCGTACCGTTTGATGCCCCGACCGGAGGGTTTGTGAAATTCACAAAATCGTTAGCAAAATCTATACTCTCACCTACTTTTTTTTTCGTTTTGAGGTACGCTAACCAGAACGTATAGGTGCCATTAGGGATCATACCTTCCAAAGTAATTGCAACTGTGGACTTATTTCCGTTACAAGACACTAACAAATTGCCATCTGCTTGCTTAAATTCTGACAGGGTTACATGGTGGCCATCGGGGGCCAAAATAGCAGTCAATAATCCTAAGGGAGCATCGAAGTTATTTTTGGCATACAGTGGTTCGTTGTTGGCAGACGGGGTATTACCGTCCTTATCCACAATTTCTTCAAGCAACTGTACTGTGCCAAAGTTTAAATGCGCCTTGGCAGGTATTGGCATGATCTGAAAATCGACTACCGCTGTTTGATTTGGCTGTACATTCACCGTCGCAGGGTTCACCGATACGGCATCTGTCGATAACGGCAACTCCATGTTTACAGCATAAGACCCGATATCTTTCGTAACTAAATTGAATACACCTTCGGAGTTGGTAGCTTTCGTATTTTGATCGGTACCCTTGGAAATAGTTATGAGGGTACTTGGGTAAGGATTGCCGTTTTCATCTGTAACCTTTCCACTAATCTCCCCGCTTTGGAGCGATTGGGAATCAGGATTTGGATCTTCATTGCTACAACCTCCCACCATTGTGAAGAAAAGGGTAGCGATCATAAGTAGTTGTAGCGGTATAAATTTTATACTACGACTGTTGTTTTTCTTAGTTTTCATAATTTTTTATTTTAGTGTTATATAAATAGTGAAGTTGTTTTTGGTCGAATCTGTAAGGAGACACTTTGGGTGTTTCAACTAAGAGAAAGATTAAAACAACCCTCCAAAACTAGATAAGGTCTAATGGAATCGCTAATACCATGGTACCCAATACTAACAGTGTAGTACCAAGCTAAGAATCACCTACAAAGCCTTTAGATTTTAGGGATTATTGATAGGTGGAAGGAGATAGATGGCAGATGATCAAAATAGCCATACGGCTGTCTGAGAGTACTAGTTTCAACTAATAAAAAATTCTCTATATAAGAAGCACAGGAATTTATTTCTTTAATAAGAAGACGGGGAGATACCAAATAACTCTTTAAAACACTTGGCGAAATAGGAAAGATTGTTGAAGCCCACTTCATAGGCTATCTGAGTCACACTGTTTGCCTTTTGCGATAACAGTTGTGCTGCTCGCTTCAATCGGAAATTACGGAGTAATTCTCCCGGAGGTTCGTTGGTCAATGCCTTTAATTTGCGATGTAGTTGAGTTTTGCTCATCGCCAATGATTGCTGCATTTCTGGAACACCAAAATCGGGATCTGAGAAATTAGTTTCCAGAAGCTCCAGTACTTTCTCCAAGAATTTTTGGTCGATAGAGGTAACTGTTACCTTTTTAGGATCTACCTGAACTTCTTTGTTCGTATACAGTTCCCTGAGCCTTTGTCGTTGTTCGATCAGGTTTTTGGTACGCACTAAAAGTTCCTTGCCGTCAAAAGGTTTGGTCAGATAATCGTCTGCTCCCGTTTCCAGGCCTTCTATTTTATTTTCCTGACCTGCCTTGGCAGTTAACATGATTATGGGTACGTGACTAGTATGTACATTGTTTTTCAGCTTTTTACAAAGTGATATACCGTCCATTTTAGGCATCATCAGATCAGTAATAATCAAATCAGGGGGATCCTTAATTGCTTTTTGTAAACCAGCTTCGCCATTTATGGCTTCCTTCACTTTATAGAATTTTACAAGTTGCTCTGTTATAAAATGCCGCATGTCGGCATTGTCCTCTACAAGCAGAATAGTGGGTACATTTCTTTTATCGGTACTAGGCAAGATAAATGGCATTTTAACCACAGATTTTTCTGTCTGTGGAGCATCTTGTACAACCTTTTTTTGACGTGTTTTGATTTCCTGAATGGGCAACAGCACTGTAAATAAGGTGCCCTTATCCACCTCGCTAGTGGCCGTAATGGTACCATCCATGAGCTCCACTAGGTCTTTAGAAAGTGAAAGTCCGATACCCGAGCCTCCTTTTTCTCGAGTGTTGGAATTATCGGCCTGATAAAATCGGTCAAAGATAAAAGGAAGCTTTTCGGCATCGATACCTTTTCCCGTATCGGAAACCTGTATTCTGAGTCCGTATTCGTTATAATCCAAAACAAAGGATATTCTAGAACCGTCTGCACTGAATTTAAAAGCATTGCCCAAGAGATTGTACACGATGTTTTCTAATTTCTCCCGGTCAAAGGAAGCCCAAAGCATCGTAGGTGGAATCTCAACCCTATAATCGATATTTCTCTGAGCGGCATGAGAATTAAATGAGGACGCGCTCGCCCTTAGACATTTATTCACATCGCCTTCCGTTGGTGCTAGTTTTAAAATGCCCTCATCTATTTTTGAAAGGTCTAACAACTGGTTGACCATTTTGAGAAGACGATTAGCGTTGCGGCGGATCATCTTTACGGTTTCCAAATTTAGTTTTTCATTAAAATTCTGCTCCAACAGCTCTATGGGGCCTATGATCAAGGTCAACGGGGTGCGAAATTCATGGGAGATATTGGCAAAGAATCGAGATTTAGCTTTGTCTAATTCTTGTAGTTTTTCGGCCTGTATTCTTAATTGATTGGCCTGGTGTTGGACTTCTGAGGTTCTAACTGCAATTAATTTTTCCAATGCTTCGTTCTTCAATTCTAATTGTCGGGAGCGCCATTTTAATATTGCCCATAGAAACAAGAGAAACAAGAGAAAGTATGCCAAATAAGACCACCAAGTGCGGTACCAAGGGGGTAAAATTTCAAAATAAAAAGTACCTATGGTACTAACTTCGCCATAGATGTTCTGCGCTCGTGCCTGAAATTGGTAATCCCCTTCGGAGAGATTGGTGTAATCCTTTTTGGTTTCATCGGACCAGTGAGACCAAGATGTATCAAAACCTTCCAATTGATATTGATATTTATTTTTGGTCGCATCGTCAAAACTGGCTAGACTATATTCAAAGGTTAACGAGTTTTTACCAAAAGGTAATAGCATAGAATTGTTCACTTTAGACCCCCAGTGTATAACCGAATCGTTTAAAATGACTTTCCTGACAAGAGCTGGTATTTTCAAGTTATAATTTTTGTCTAGTGACCCATCATATTGAAGAATGCCGTCAGGGCCGTAAAAAAAAGTTTGATTTTTTGGACCGAAATATATACCATATACGGTTATAAGCGATGCAAAGCGATTGAACGGCGAAGTAATGTATTCAAAAGTGCCTTTTTCATTTATTTGACCTTTTACAAATTCATCTGTTCCTGTAAGTCCGGAGTGCATCCAAATATTGTTTTGATTGTCTTGATGTACCCATGAAAACCAACGAGTAGAATCCGCATATTTCGTACCTAATAATTCATTTGGAATAAACTTATTTGTTGTATCATCGAAGCGGTATAATCCTTTTTTTGTAGTAAATACAATTTGATCATTTACTTTGAACACCCGATTACTTTTCATATCCGGCAGTCCGCTTAAGGTATCAAATTGCTCAATTAGCGGGGAATCCCTAATTATATTGTTCTTGTGATCTTTTGGAAATCGAATGCGATAAATTCCATTAAAATAACTTCCTATCCATAGATCTCCATTTTCGAGGGCTTCGAGAATATATGTGAAATCGTTGTAATCTTTTAAATTATCTTCGGTGATCCAGCCTCCATCTTTGTGGTAAATAGAGAATAACCCATCTTCCCTTGCCACCCAAATTCTATTCGTATCTTTTATTGAAGCAACCAGTCTGCGGCCCCCAATTTCTGAGATTTTTTTAGCCTTATTATCTTCAATCAAATAAATACCTACCGCGGTACTGGCGAGCAGCCCCATTTTGGACAGATGCAATTTCCAGCTTTGCATATCGATTCCTTCAATAGGCTCAAAAAAAGCCATTTTACCATCACCCGTTTTTTCAGAATCCAGGAAAAAGCCGCCAGTACTTGTAAGGGCATACAATTTGCCATCAAAAAGTTTACAATCGTTTACAACACCTTTTAATCCATTGTTTTTATTATAGGTCGAAAAAATAGAGGGATATTCCACGCGGGAGATTCCGTTCCCAAGGGTTATCCATAGACCACTTTGTTGATCTTGGAAAAAATTTGTAACATTTCCATTCAAAAGACCAAGTTGATCATTCAAAATGGAAGTTATTTTTCCTTTAGGGTTCATTATAATTACTCCCATCCTTCGTGTGCCAAGAGCAATTTCATCATTGGAAAGAAGTTTTGCACAATAAATCTTTGCTTCCCTAAACAAATTGAGGTACTCCGTGGCAAAGGGAATGAATTTTTGGTTCTTCCAAAGAAAAAGCCCTTGTTCATGAGTTGCAAGTAGGAATTCCTCAGAAAGAGGAATTATTCCATAAATGGATTTGTCACCAAGAGTTTCAGGAGAAATTATTTTTAAACGTTCCGAGCCCACTATTTCTTCCAAACCAGTAGGTTTCGATAAGATATAAAGCTTTTGTTTAAGTTGAAAACTAAGCGTTGTTTTGCCATCATTTAGTTTTATAGTTTTTAGATTCTTGGATGAATTGAGGAAAAAAAGGTATCCATCGGCCACGAAATATGTTCCATTTTTTAATACATGAACTTTTCTAACCTGACCAAACTGAAGGTCTGAGTCTTCCAACTTATCTCTTAACGAAATATAATTCAATATCCCATTATCATCTGTGTCCAAGTACCCTATTTCATTAATAGCCCCCACATATATAGTCCCCAAACTGTCTATATCCAATCCTATTGCCGGTGAGTTGTTAGCAATAAGAATTTTTCGCCATGTGGTTCCATCGTATTCCAACACTCCCGATGTGTTTGCGAAATACATAATTCCATTAGCGCTTTGACAAGCTGCCCAATTCTGTGAATGAGCATCATATTGTTCGGAAACGAAATTCTGATAGTATGGTATTCCTTTGCCTATAGAGGCTTCACTTATTGCCATTTGAGGACTATCATCCTTTGCCTGTGAAAACAAAAAGGAAGTAAAAAGTAAAAAAAGAGAGAGAAGCAATTGTTTCATCTCCGGATGTTTGGTTATTAAAGATACCTGATTTTGGGATTATCTGTTACAGACAAAGCTGAATTATAATATGGCATAGTAGCTAACACTATGGTTCCTTATTGTAAAAGCATAGTTGCATTATTGCCCATTATTCAATTAAAGTTACCTAAACAACTTTCTTGATCTTTTTGCCAATCAACCTTCTACGTGCAAAAATTTCACAATCTGATATTAAATGTTAATAAACGCTAAAGCTGTAACATATTTTCAAAAAAGATTCAGCAAAGGGTGAAGAAGTATTATAGTAAATCTGATTTTAGTCAAGTTTTTCGTGCAAATACCAACTTTAGAGAACTGGCCTAGGGCTTTTCAAAGTAGGTTTTGTTGTAGATAGGCCTTTTATTCCGTTATTTTTATGTTGCTATTGAGTTCCAATACTTTTTTAATGAAAGTCTCATTGGTCTTGGGGCTTATGTAGAGCATATTGTTGTCATCATACTTAATAATCAATCCGTGCCCTGCTGTAGCCGGCCCCGTCGTCACAAATAACATTTTTCCGATTACGATCTCTGTTGTCCGGCCAACACTTATCTTCCTATGGATTAGGGTGTGCCTATAAATTAAGCAGACATCGCTCAGTTCGTATCGGTTACAAAACCACATGAAGGATACAAATGGCTCATTTCGGGCTATGTGAGGTGCGGAGCGGGAATGAACCAGTCTTTTCACCTAGAAAAAGCCTAAATTTTTAAGTTTTGTTATTATTCTATTAATAACAGTAAATTCGTGAGTCCTATAAAACGGCCGTTTTAAAGGACTTATTTACAAACTTGTCTGGCCTGATCCCAGAGTGTCCCAAACGCGGTCTCCTTTAGTAGTTCCGTTAATTGACCTTTTATGGAACCTAAAACTTTACATTGCTACTAAGATTTTAAAATGTGTAAAGCGAGCTATACGTAAGTTTCGTGCTGCAAGTCCCAATCCCGATAGCTATCGGGATTACCAAACTAATACTGCTGAGCGAGGCAAAAAACAAATTTGCCGCAAATATTGTGCCTGTTTCTAAGGGTTTCGGAGCCATTTGCCGCAAAAATCGGTTTCCCTA
Source organism: uncultured Flavobacteriaceae bacterium (assembly GCA_963700435.1). GTDB lineage: Bacteria > Bacteroidota > Bacteroidia > Flavobacteriales > Flavobacteriaceae > Pelagihabitans. Next base: position 80,118 of record CAVOXM010000010.1, on the reverse strand, counting down.
AAAGTAAATATTTGAACTACCTACCCTTTAAAATACTGGTAAACAACGTTTTATGCGTAAATGAAATATCGCAACACCGCGCTAGCGTGTTGCCCTCTTGCTATTCCTTTTTTCCGCTGCATTTCAAAAATGAATACACTTTTCCCAAAAGGTAAAAGCCCTTTCTTTTGGAAGTACTAAGCCCAAAATTTTTAAGAGTTGCTAGGTGGAATTATGAGGTTAGCTGGCCAAATTTTGAAAATCCTTAAATATCCATTAACGAGATATTTTAGGATTTGCTTGTTGGAACTTGGCCAAAGGATGTTTCGCTTGTCGGACTGGAAATAACTCACAGAGTTATTCTATTTCGACAATGCCACCTGCACCTTAACAACTATCTCCTATCCGATTTTTGCTTCACCCTTATCTTTCCGAACGCTTAAAATCCGAACACCCCGATAGGTAGGTCTCGAAACCATGAAAGATTAATTATGTTGAGATTTTGAATCTTTATTGCTTTGCCTTTCTTTAGCCTTGTAGTGGTTTATCAGGTTTTGCATATCCTCCCCTACCTTCTTCTGCAATACCCTGGCATAAATTTGGGTGGTAGATAACTTGGTATGTCCTAAAAGCTTGGAAACAGTCTCTATTGGCACACCATTGGATAAGGTAACAGTGGTTGCAAAGGTATGCCGGGCAACATGAAATGTGATATTCTTATGAATACCGCATGCTTTAGCAATTTCCTTTAAATTCTTGTTCGTCTTTTGATTACTGTACACTGGAAGAGGTTTACTGGTTAGCTCCATTTCTTCTCTGTACTTGTCCAGAATCTCCTTTGCCCTGGGTAGTAATGGAATTTTAACCGATTCGTTGGTTTTGGCCCTTTTGGTATGTATCATTTGGTTTCCATCGATGCCTATAAGAATCTGGTTGGGGTGTAGTTCTTTTATATCGATATAGGAAAGACCGGTATAGCAACTAAAGAGGAAAACATCTTTGACCCTGTTCAGACCGACTGTCATAAATGAAGTTCCCTCGATCAGGTCCAGCTCCCGCTCCGTTAAATAATCCCTTTCGTTCCTTATATAACGGAGTTTGAAATTTCTGAACGGGTCTTTCTCCAACCATTCCATTTTAAGCGCAAGATTGGTAATCTTCATCAGCCTTTCGAGATGCTTCATCGCACCATTATTTGAACAGGTCTTTCGTGCTTTTCTTGGCCTATAGGTTCTAATATAGTTTTCAAAATCGGAGATGAACTTATAATTCAATTGAATCAAATAAATATCATCGGTCTTTAAACGCTCTTGTAGAAATTGCTTTAAATATTTTTCTGTAGAAAAATAATTCTTGAGTGTTCCCCACTTGAGCGATTTATTGATATTGCTGTTGTGATATTCGACAGCCTTCATCAAGGTCATGCGTTGTTCATCCTCCCCGAAGTACCTTAGACTTGATTGCCTTGGCCGTGATCAGCTTTCTTTCCGAGTGCAATTGCTTGTGGGCATTGAGGACTTCGGCGTATACGTCATCTAGATAGGTGTTCAGTAAAATCAGATTATGGTCGGTTTCTTTGGCCCGACACCTGAAAATATCCCAATTGCACACCGCAATGTCACGTTTTATACTGAATTCGGCGCGTTTTTTGTTGACCGTAATCCGGAGGTAGATATCCAGTTTTTCGGGGTCGTTCCTTTTCTTGCGAGTGAAAAATATCACTCCTAATGTGCTGTCTGTACGCATGTTGTAAGTCTTTTTGATTAAACATATTTTGTTTAAAGACTACATCCATTGTGCTAAATGCTATTTAAATTTACAACAATTTGTGTACCGCTTTGCACACCGAATTGCACACCAAAAGGATGGTTTCAAAACGATTCAAATGAATACAGGGAAAATAAAAAACCCTGATAATCATACGATTAGCAGGGTTTTGGTACGCCTTGATAGGCGGTTCGTCGGGATGACAGGATTTGAACCTGCGACCACACGCCCCCCAGGCGTGTACGCTACCGGACTGCGCTACATCCCGAATAATTAATTTTCCCCGAGGTACCTCCCAATACCCCTTTTTTTGATTTTTCTTTCAAGTTGGATCGCTGCCGACCTACTTGTACATTCCATTGTCCTTATCAACGTCCAGGGAATTCCCTTGGAAGTGTATTTCCTGCCGCCATTGTTGTGCGTCAAAAGCCGCTTTTCTAGGTTGTCCGTCAGCCCGACATAATAGGTTCCCAAACCATCGCTGAACAATATGTAAACCACATATACCATCTTGTTCGCGACCATCACGCCAACGGCGGGATACGCTACCGGCCTGTCCCGCTCTGCAGCGGTGACTGCGCTACATCCCGAAAATTAACAGTTCATACTGCAAAGTTTCAAAAGACAAATTCCAAATTCCTGGGCCCTGTAAAGCATCGGATGTATTGGAATGCGGTTTCGAAATCGGAATGCAAAAATATAAAAGTTAGTCAGATTAACTTCTATCTTTTCAAAAAAATGCCCAAATCTAATCCAAACTTTCCATCCATTCGAAAAGCCGTTCCGGCCAACCCCTTAGATGCGCGTCATTTCTAGCCAAGGAAAATCCATGCCCGCCCTTGGGATAAATATGCATCGTGGCTGAAACTCCATGGTCTTTTAAGGCCTGAAAGAACAGAAGGCTGTTCTCCACGGGAACCCCGGCATCGTCGGCGGCATGGAACAAAAATGTGGGAGGCGAATCGGAACTTACCTGCTGTTCATTCGAAAAATAGGTTTCCAAGGCAGCAGTCGGACTTTTTCCCAACAAGTTTTCTTTGGAACCGCGATGGGTAGCCGGGGAAGTAAAGGTAATGACCGGATAGCCCAGGGCCATAAAATCGGGGCGGGCACTTAGCGCATCTGCCCCATCCAAGGGTTCGTACACCTTTTCATTGAAATGCGTTCCCAGGGTAGCGGCCAAATGTCCCCCAGCGGAAAACCCGATGATGCCAATTTTGTTGGGGTCGATATTGTAATCCTTCGCCCTACTGCGCACCAACCGCAAGGCACGTTGGGCATCGATCAATGGAACGTTGTACATTTCCTTCTGCGATTTGGCGCTGGGCAAGCGGTACTTGACCACAATACCCGCGACGCCCTTACCGTTCAAAAATTTGGCGATATCGGTGCCTTCCCAGTCATAGGCCAACATCCCATAACCACCTCCGGGAAAAATCAAAATGGCCTGTCCGTTTGCATTGGGCTTGGCAGGCAAATACACCTCGATGGTGGGCACCTGCACTTTCGAAATCCTAAGGATGTCCTCGCTTTCACGCAGTTCCTGCTCGTTCGATTTCAGTTGATTGGGTGTCTTGCCTTCGGGCCATAAGGGCATAATGGTATCCTGTGCCATCACCATATCAATTACAAGGATAAAGATGAATACCATTGCTTTTCGTAACATGCTTCATTTGTATTTAAGTTGGTTCTTGTAAAATATTTCACCCATCGCAGTTCCATTTGAAATCGGCCACCTTGTCATTGGAGGCGGCCCCAAGGTTGTAATGCCACCATTCGGTACGAACCGACCAAAATCCATGTTTTTCCATGGTCTCCTTCAACAATTTCCGATTCTCGAGAATGTTCCGTGGCAAATCGAGATTGTCATGGTAAGCAAGTCTTCCAAAAAAATCAAAATCCGTTCCCATATCCAAGGCTTCCCCATCCAGCGTAACCAAGGTAATGTCTACCGCTCCACCCTTATTATGTATTGAACCCTTTACGGGATTGGCCACGTATTGGGGGTTAGGCACGATTTCCCACATCAGGTATTGTACCGAATTGGGTCGATAACAGTCGAAAAACTTGATTTTTACGCCATGCTCCTTAAAATCGGCATTGGCGGCCATCAATGCCCTTGCCGTCTTAACCCTCGTGTAGCATTCCGCACATTCGTAGACCTTGGCCTTTAAAAAATTGTTTTCGGTGGCATAGCGCATGTCATAGGCAAACCCAGCGCTAAAATCGGCCAAGCGCACAAAGGTGGTGTCGGCCAATCCGTCCAAACTTTTAAGCCGCTTCGCCGCTTCGATTTGTGGGGAAGGCAAAGATTTCCGAACCACTAGGGTATCCACTCTTGTCGGGGTTTCCTGTTTGGTCCTGTTTTCTTTGCAGGCAAAAATTGTCAAACAGAGGGGAATCAAGTACCGCAGGTATTTCATAGGTTCCGTTCAGAAGATCAAGATAGCACTATTTTTTTACGGTAAAATATCGAATGTCTTGAAATTTAGCATCACATTTTTTGCATTTTGGTGGTGATTATGCAATTATTTGTTGACATTTAAGGGTGTCGCACTTCAGTCGGCATTACCAAAACCAAACCCGATGAAATTCAAAATCAGTACTGCCCTATTAATCGTCTTTTGTTTGCTATCCTGTAAGGAAGAAAAACCAAAGACGGCCAAAGAAAGTACCCCAGTTGCGGAAAAGTGGTTGCTCGGTTTTGAAAAAACCGAAAAGAATCCGATCATGCAGGCCGATTCGAGCTATGTTTTTCTCGACCCCATGACCAAGACTTCGGTGCAATGGCAAAAGGCAGATGTCTTCAATCCGGCCGCGGTCGTAAGAAACGATACCGTTTTTATGCTATTTCGGGCGGAGGACAATCCGGAGGCCATCCTGGGTGGCCGCACCTCAAGGATCGGCTTGGCCTATAGCACCAATGGAATCGATTTTACAAAATATCCCGAGCCTGTTTTCTATCCCACAAAAGATGAATATCAACAATGGGACTACCCGGGCGGGGTGGAAGACCCCAGGGTCGTGGAAACCCCCGATGGTAATTATTTGATGCTTTATACCAGCTGGAACAAAGATGTGGCCCGGCTTTCGATTGCTACCTCCCCCGATCTGAAACATTGGACCAAACATGGTCCGGTGTTCCAAAAAGCCAATAACGGACAGTTTTTGAATATCTGGAGCAAATCGGGCTCGGTGGTGACCGAATTGGTGGATGGTAGGCTGAAGGCCAAAAGATTCAATGGAAAATTCCTGATGTACTGGGGCGAGCTTTTTGTGAACCTGGCCACCTCCGAAAATGGGATCGATTGGGACCCGATGCTCGATTCGGTAGGTCAGCCCTTGCACGTTTTTGAGCCCTCCCTTGGCCAGTTCGATAGCCATTTGACAGAACCGGGTCCACCGGCGCTCTATACCGAAAACGGGGTTCTTTTGCTCTATAACGGAAAAAACCTTGAAGGGGAGGGTGCCAGCACCCAATATCCCGCGGGTACCTATTGTGGCGGGCAGGTGCTTTTCGATAAAAATGATCCCTCCAAATTACTGTCCCGACTTGATACGCCCTTTATTTGCCCGAGCCTGCCCCATGAAGTAAGTGGTCAATATAAGGCGGGGACCACATTTATCGAAGGGCTGGTATACTTCCAGGACAAATGGTTCCTCTATTACGGTACTGCCGATTCCATGGTGGGCCTTGCCGTAAAGGAATAGTCAAGTCCTTAATCCTGAAAATTTGAAGCAGTATAAAATGAAACCTGATCGTTGCCATTATCTATGGGTCATCTTGGTACTTTTCAGCATTGGATGCCAAGATAAACAACCTGCCCACATTGAGGATGGGCAAAATCGTCCGAACATCGTATTGATCATGGCCGATGACCAGGGATGGGGCGATCTGAGCAGTAACGGGAACCCCAATTTGAATACGCCCAATATAGATGCCATCGCACGTAACGGGGTATCGTTCGAGAACTTTTTTGTGCAACCGGTCTGCTCCCCTACCCGGGCCGAAATGCTCACGGGAAGGCATTTCCCCAGATTGGGGGTGTATGAAACCTCTGCGGGCGGAGAGCGCATGAATTTGGGCGAGACCACCTTGGCCGATATGCTAAAGAAGGCGGGGTACAAAACCGCGGCCTACGGCAAGTGGCACAATGGCATGCAGCCCCCATACCATCCCAATGCCAGGGGATTTGATGATTTTTATGGGTTCGCATCAGGCCATTGGAGCAATTATTTCAGTCCCATGTTGGAGCATAATGGCGAAATTGTTACTGGAACGGGGTTTTTGGCAGACGATCTCACCGATCACGGACTGGAATTTATGAGAAAACATCGGAATGAACCCTTCCTACTGTACCTTCCCTTCAATACCCCTCATAGCCCCATGCAGGTTCCCGATAGGTACTGGGACCGCTTTAAGGACAAACCCCTCACAAAAACCTATCACGGTGCGGAGCCCGAAAATGAAAACTTCACCAGAGCTGCTTTGGCGATGGTGGAAAACATAGATTACAACGTGGGCAGGGTACTCAACAGATTGAAAGAACTGCATTTGGAAGAAAATACAATAGTCATCTACTTATCAGATAACGGCCCCAACGGTTGGCGTTACAACGGGGAGATGCGCGGCAAAAAAGGGTCGACCGATGAGGGTGGTGTAAGGACGCCTTTTTTCATCCGATGGAAAAATACCTTGCCCGGAGGAAAAGTAGTGGTACCCATTGCCAGTGCGCTCGACATTTTGCCCACCTTGTGCCATTTGGCCGGTGTTGAGGTCAAAACACAGCACCCTATCGACGGCAAGGACCTCTCTCCCCTATTATTTGAAAACAACACAGCTTGGGAAGACCGGTTGATCTACAGCCACTGGAACGGCAATACCAGCGTGCGTACCCAGAACTATCGGCTGGATGCCCAAGATCAACTTTATGATATGATCGGCGATCGTGGGCAAACGACCGATATCTCGGCCCAATACCCTCAATTGACCGATTCCCTTAAAAAGGCCAAAGCAGCTTGGCTATCGGCAGTGATGCCTGCAGCAAAAGATGATCGGCCCTTCACCCTCGGTGATCCCGATTTTGAATTCACCCAGTTGCCCGCCAGGGATGGCGTACCACATGGCAATATCACCCGAAGCAATCGCTTTCCGAATGATACCTACTTCACCGATTGGATCGGTACCGAGGATTACATTACCTGGGATGTCGATGTTTTGGCCGATGGCACCTTCGAAGTGCAGCTCTATTATACCTGCGCACCCTCCGATGTGGGGACGACCTTGAGCCTCAGCCATGGCCAAAATATATTGACCGCCAAAGTCACCGAAGTCAACGACCCGCCATTAACAGGCATGGAAAACGACCGCGACCCCAGAATGGAATCGTACATCAAGGATTTTAAGCCCATGTCCTTGGGCAAGATTGCCCTTAAAAAAGGTCGTTCGATACTCACCCTAAAGGCCTTGAACATACCCGGGGAGGCAGCGGTGGAGGTCAGGCTCTTAATGTTCAAAAGACTTCCTTGACCGGTGCACCGGGCCCTTCCAATAACTTTTGATTCTGAGATTTTTTTTATGGGGTCTATCCCGTAAGGTGGCTATAATTGGCCATCGCTATCAGTAGATTCGATCTCCTTCATGATCGCTGGAGCGGCATATCTTTGGGGTACAAAATAAGCCGCATAGTCCGGGAGGTGGCTTTCCCCCAAAATATGAGCTGCGCAAAGTTCTCCGGCAGCACAGCCCGACATGGTACCATATCCGGCAAGGGCACCGACCACAAAAACCCCTTGGTTTTCGGTCGGTCCGATCAAGGGCAGATTTTCTTTGGTCCTTGTATAGTAGCCGGAATAAGTGATCAATGGTGAAGGGATTTGCTCCTCGTATTCCCTCAGGGCCGGGATAAACCTGCTGGCTCCCTTTAAAACCACCTGGGGGAAAAATTCGAGTTTGGCAGTTTCCCAAGCAGGTATTTCATCGCCGCGTTGAATGGCCCAACCCATTTTAATGCCCCCGGAATCGGGTTTGATATGCAGGCCTGCCGGGAATCGCTGCAACAACCAACGGTATTTTTCTTCCGATTCAAAAAATTGGGCCTCTTCTGCGGTCCAATCCAAAGTTTGTGCATCCGCATAGATCGTGAAGGGCATATCGGGGGAAATGATCTTTTTGGGATCTGGAATGATAAATTTATGCTGCAGGGTATTGATGATCGGGAATTTTAGTCCGACCATACCGGCCAAACGGTTCAAAAAGGGACCTGCGGCCAATACAAGTTGATCCACCTCCAGAACGCCCTGGGAATCGAGCATAATTTCAAATTTGGAGGAATTCTTCATAATGGCCATGATCTCGCCTTGATGAAATCGCATGCCCTTGCCTTTGGATTCGCGCAGCAATAGATTTCCCAGGGCATTCACGTCAAGTCTACCGGCCTTGGTTATGGTGACTACTTTTTGGATCGTTCGGTCGAGATAGGGGTACCTATTTCTAAGGGTCAGCGGATCGGTGATCACCTTCATGTTCACATCGGAACTACTTTCATCCGTACTTCCGAAAATGGGCGTTTCCTTATGATGGCTTATAAAATCATAGCCAGAGAACACCATCTCAAAACTTGCCGTGCCATGGGTATTCAGCAAGGCTTGCATCAAATCGATGCTGTGTCCCACAAATCTTTGCATAAATGGTTGTGGCCAATAATCCCTAAAATTTTCCCCCGATTTGCTGGTGGTAAAACCCAGGGGTTGGTTTTTGTCGATCAGGATGACTTCAAGGTCTTTGCTTTTTTGCAGAAGATAAAAGGCCGTGGCAACCCCCGCCATACCTGCCCCGCAGATGGCAATCGATTTTTTCTTTGTCATTTTTCCGTGCTTAAGGCGCCTACCTGTCGTAATTGGTCCGGCATTCGACTAGAGCGAAGGTTACTCTTTCTCATAGTACAGAACAGGGCTATCGCTATATCCTATGCGTTCGGCTTTGGCCTCAAAAGAAGTATCTGGGGGCAGCGGCTGATTATAGATTGTCCAATGGGTATCCAGTGGCTGTTTCCAAATAATGGTGGCGTCCGACTTTTTGGAAAACAGGAAGATTCCCGTATCCCTGGCTTCCATTTCCAATGCGGGCAACTGCAGTGGGCCCCCATTTGGAAACCATTCTGCGATCAATTCCTTTTCAGGGTATTCCCCCAAATCCTTGGTTTCTATGATCCAATCGGTGAGCACCGTTCTTAAATGGCGCAAGGTATCCTGCAATTCGATGTTCCCTGCCAAATTTCGGAGTTCATGGGGATCGTTCCCCAAATCGTACAATTCTTCATCAGGCTTGGGGGTTTGAAACCATAAGGCCTGCACCGGATCCAATTTTCCTTGGGCATGGAGCAGCCGAAGATTCTGCATCATGGGCATTTGCTCCCGATAGGCTACCGGCATCGCATTGCTGATTTCGGGATTAAAATTTTTGATGTATTTATAACGGCGCGAACGCACCGATCGGAGCCGGTCGTACAGTTCATCGAAACGGTCTGAGGAATGAAACGTATATTTTGCCTTTTGCGCAGCTTCAAACGGGCCGAACTGTGCTTTTCCCTGCATTACCCTAGGGGGCTCGATCCCGGCCAGTGAAAGCACCGTAGGTGCCAAATCGATAAAACTGAAGAAACGATCATCTCTGCTGCCGGCCTTGGCATTATTTGGAAATTTGATGATCATGGGCACCTTGGTCCCCGACTCGTAAAGCGCCCTCTTATACCTGGGAAAAGGGCCTCCGTGATCGCCGTAGAAGAAAATGATGCTATTGTCATAGAGTCCGTCTTCCTTTAATTGTTTTAAGATGGCCCCTACTTGGTCGTCCAAACGTTTGAGGTTGCTGTAGTTCGCGGCCAAATCGTGGCGAATGACCCCATTATCTGGAAAATAAGGGGGCACGGGCACCTTTTCCGGGTCGACAAAAAGGGAATCCTTGCCCCTGGCCCAAACCTGTGATTCGTGACAGACACTGAAATTGAATACCGAAAAAAAGGGTTGGTCTTTTGCCCTTTTGCGCCAATGGGCTTCTTTACCACTTTCGTCCCAGGCCGATTCCAATTTTTTGAAGTTGTAGTCTTCCTTCGGACCGTTCGAACAATAATAACCTACACGTCTTAGGTATTCCGTGAACATTTTCACGCCTTGGGGCACGATGGGCGAGTAACTGGGAATCCCGATGGAGGGTTGATTATCCTTCGCATACGCATTATAGGTTCGCATATTGTGGGTTCCCAAGGTGGTAGGATACATTCCAGTAATGATAGCACTGCGCGCAGGGGCACATACCGGTACGGGAGAATAGGCATTCATCAAGGTGACACCTTCCTTGGCAAGGGCTTCCAAGTGGGGCAAGGCAATGGTACTATCGCCATACATGGGGAAAAAATCGGGAGATTGGTCTTCGGCGACCAACCAGATGATATTGGGCCGTTGGCCCCTGACCCCATTTCCCGTTTTGGCTGATTTATCTTGAACGCAGCCAATGGCTAAAACAACAATGGAAACCTCACATAAAAATGTTTTGAGCGTTTTCATGGGCAATGCGTTCATTTCCAAGAAAGCCTCCAAACCTCGAAACCGGTTGTTCCGAAAAGGCAACAAGGAAATTTAGATTCCTTTCAGAAAAGTCAAACTTTGGGGCACCTGTTCCAATACGTTCGAGGACTCGTCTTCGATAAACATATATTCGATGCCCAATTCCTTGCCGCGTTTCACCAACCCGGCGATATCCACTTTGCCCGTGCCCAAAACCACATTGGTTTCAACATCCTCATGGCCAGTATCGTTGTAGGATACGCTTTGCGCCATATCTTTCAGGTGCATCAAAATAAATTTATCGGGATAGGTATTCAAAACCTTTAAGGGGTTTGCCCCGGAGTGTTGTACCCAGTATACATCCATTTCAAAACCGAAATGCTTTGCATTCTTGGCCATATAATCGAATAAGGTTCCGTCTTCATAAGGGCGCCACTCATAACCATGCGCATGATAGGCCAGTTTCAGTCCTTCTTTGGCCAAGCGTTCCCCTGCGCTGTTAAAAAGATCGGTGGCTTCCTTGGTTTCCTTTATCGAAAAAGTATTGCCCTCGTGGGGTATCCAAGCCACCATCACATATTTTGCGCCAAAGGTTTTGGCATTGTTGATGACCTTATCGATATCTTTCTTCAAGTCGTTGTAGTCGGCCCCGACACTGACTACCTGTAAATTACGGTCTGCAAGGGCCTTTTTGAATGCTTCGGTCGAGAGTCCGTAGGTACCTCCCCCTTCAAGTTTGGTAATGCCCCATGATTGGATAATGTCCAAACTTCCCATGACGTCGGTCTTGAACTGGTTTCTAAGGCTATAGAGCTGTATGCCTATTTCCTGGGCATTCAGTGACATCCCCATGGCCATGATAACCGATAATGCTGTTAATCTCAAAGTTTTCATTGTCTTGTTCCGTTTGATTAAAAATTGTTGTGTTGGCGGCTTTTAAAGATTCCCAACATAAACCAACACATGGTTCCTTGCTATGTCAACAGTTTACCGTTTTCATCCCATTCCGCAAGCACGCCCCTTTGGCTCTGATCGACACACTTGGCGATCCATTCGGGATCATATGCCATGCCGTGTTTCGCCAGCACATCCTCCGGTACGCCATCCCAAACATTGGGTTGGTTGCCCTTATATCCCAAATCTTCAATACCTACTTTTGAGGTATAGTAACCCGTTACGGTAAGGCCCCTCATGAGATAAAAGAATTGGATTTCCAAGGCTTGCTGATCCAATGGCACTTCCATATCGTGGAAGGCTATAGGATCTAAAATCGCTTTTTGCTGTTCCAGTGTGGCCGATTTGAATTCCGTGCCATACTCGGTATTGCTTTTGTGGTCGAGCCACATCAACCCGCCCAGTAAAGTGGTCTGCAATTCAGGGACATCTTTGCCCATGAACTCCACGAATTCGGGAACACCTGCTTCAATCGGGCCGCCATGGGGCTCCTTCGGGGGCAGGATCACCGTGCTCAATGCTGCAATGGTGTCCATTTCATGGGCATTGAACAATTGTTCCGCATTCAATTTTTCCAAGCGCTCCAATTCTTCCGGGGTTCGGCCGAAATACTTATCGGTCGATTTGGCAATGGCTTCCTCTGTCTGGGTAGACCCGTCGGTCTTGCAACCGTGAAGTGCAAGGCCAGCGGCGCCGGCACCGGCACCCAGAATAATCGCTTGTATACTTTTTCTTCTATCCATCTTTTAGATATTTTGTTGTTTCAATTGTTCGATAATATAATCGGAGGCCCTCCAAGACAGGGCCAAGATGGTCCAGGTACAGTTTTTGTCGCCTTGGGAAACAAAAGGTCCGGCATCGACGATGAATACATTCTTTGCGTCGTGTAATTGCTGGTACTTATTGGTCACCGAGGTTTTGGGATCATCGCCCATTCTGGTGGTACCCACTTCGTGGATGATCCGGCCTGGGGCTATCAAACCATAATCTTCTTCTTTGGTAGGGGTGTCGCCCAAGGGTTCGCCACCCATATTGTGGATCAGTTCCTCAAAGGTCTGTTGCATATGTCTGGCCTGTTTTTTCTCATAATCGGACCATTTGTAGTTGAATTTCAAAACGGGGATACCAAATTGATCCACCGTGGTGGGGTCGATCTCACAATAATTGTCTTTACGGGCAACGGGTTCTCCCCTGCCCCCAAATCCGATGACGGAGCCATAGTATTTTTTGACATCGTTCCTTAAGCCTTCCCCATAACCTCCAACGCCCAGTCCGAAAAATTTGTTGAACTCGTTCGGATTGAATCCAAATCCATAGTTCGGCATACCGATACCGCCCCAAACTTCGATGTGATAGCCGCGGGGGAAGTCCAACTTGGTATTATCGCCCCACCATGGGGTGTATACATGCATGCCGCCAACGCCGTCTTCGTTATAGGAAATATCGCGGTTCATGAGGCCTGGAATAAATCCTGCCCGACTGCTTCCGGTGGAATCATGGAGGTATTTGCCCACCACATCGCTGCTGTTGCCCAAACCATTGGGGTGCTGTTTGCTCTTTGAATTGAGCAGAATCCTTGCGGAACTACAGGCCGACGCCGCCAATACGACCACCTTTGCCTTTAATTTGTATTCCTTGCGGTCGTCCTTGCTGATGTAGGATACGCCGGTTGCCTTGCCTTCTTCGTCGGTAGTCACCTCTCGGACCACTGAATTCACGAAAATCTTCACTTGGCCACCATTTTTCTGTGCCGGGAAAATCAAACAGCTGCCCGCCGAAAAATCGGCATAGACCGAACAGGAGCGGCCGCATTGGCCACAATAAAAACAGACCCCACGATCGTTGTTGATTTTTTTGGTAAGCATCGACATTCGGCTCGGGATAACCGGTATGCCCGTTTTCTTCGCGCCCTGGATATAGAAAAGTTCGTGCAACCTCGGTTTTGGCGGGGGCAGGAAGAAGCCGTCCGGATCATTGGGGCGGCCCTCATTGGTGCCGAAAACCCCGATCAACTTATCGACCTTATCGTAATAGGGTTTTACATCATCATAGCTTATGGGCCAGTTGTCGCCCAACCCGTCCTTGTCCTTTCCTTTAAAATCTTGTGGGCCGAATCGAAGGGAAATACGGCCCCAATGGTTCGTTCGACCGCCCAACATATGGGAGCGGTACCAATCGAATTGGGTGCCTTCTTCATGCGTATAGGGCTCTCCTTCAATCTCCCATCCTCCATAGGCCATATCCCATTCCCCGAATACCCGGTCGGTGTTCGCACCTCTTCGGGGCGATTCATAGGGCCATTTCAATTGGGTCATGGTTTTTGGATCGGCAGGGTCAAAATAGGGTCCTGCTTCGACAACGGCGACCTTAAGTCCGGCGTCGGCCAACTGCTTGGTGGCCATGCCGCCACCGGCTCCCGAACCCACAATAATTACATCATAAACATCTGAAGATTCCTTTATTTGCATAGTTTTGGTTTAATCGGTTAATCGTTCTTTTTCATTTAGCGATGATAAGTTACATTTTTTCATTGAACAGGAAAATAGAAACACCGTTTTCGCACTAAATTTCATGAAAACAAGCATCTGTGCCACGATTCGAACAATGGAAGCAAAAATATCGAACGCAGTCGCCCGATATCTTGGGTCATCCCTAAAAAATTTTGATTTGGGCAATCGCTTTCTGCACCGTGGTCACGGGAAGCTTACAGGTAGTTTCCTGACAAACATAAATGAAGGTGCCGTCCTCAAAATATCGGTCTTTGAACAATGGAAGATCACTCTTGACCGTACTACCGACCACCAATGCATTTGGCAAATAATTTTGGTTGAGCGCCTTTACCAATTTTCTGGCATCCTTACCCACCACCGCAACCTCAAAATAGGGATAGGCATGATGCAACAGAAGCTCGTCCCATAGGGCATAACTTGGCGCGGCCTGTTCGATGAAAGGAACCATGGTCGAGAGCATGTCCTGGCTGTGGCCCAACATATCGGTATCGTACAGCAGGTGGCCGATCTCGAACAGATTGTGGGCCATCACTGCATTGGGGGAAGGCATCACGCCATCATCGGTCTTTATGATATTGGCAATGAGTTCCCCGCCACGACTGAAACGGTACAGACCTGAAGCGCTGTCTGCAAAATAGCGCTTTGCGGTCTGTGTAAGACTTTGTGCCCTTTCCAGGTATTTCAGGTCAAAGGTAACCCCGTACAGTTTCAAACAGGCATTGGCCAAATAGGCATAATCTTCCAAAAAGCCCTGTTTTTGTTGGCTGCCCACTTTAAAGGAATGTACCAAATCATTGCCTTTTAGGCAGTGATCCTCCAAAAATTGATATATCTTTTCCGCCTCGTCGAGCTGCTTCTGCACCCCAAAAACTTCATAGGCATCAACCAATGCCTCGATCATCAAAGCGTTCCATGAAGTGATCATTTTATCATCGACCCGGGGCGCCACCCTCTTGCCCCTCGCAGCCATCAATTTTTGCCGCCACTCCGATTTTATCCCTTTTAACTCGGCCAGGGACAACCCTTGCTTTTGGGCAAAGGACAGGTCGTCGATTGGGCGATGCAAAACATAATTGCCATTTTCCCATTCAGCGCCCGGTGCAATGTTATAGTAAGCGGCGAACGGGTCGAAATTGTTGCCCAGGGTCGATTTGAGCTCGGTCTCCTGCCACACATAATATTTGCCTTCTTCCCCTTCACTGTCGGCATCGATTGCCGCGTGGTAACCCCCGAGGCTATCCCTCATGCTCCGGTTTAAAAAGTCGATCGTTTCGAAGACGATGTCTTTATAACCTTCGTCCTTGAACATCGAGTAGGCCTTGCTGTACAGGCTGATCGCCTGTGCATTGTCATAGAGCATTTTTTCAAAGTGCGGCACTTTCCATTGGGGATCGGTGCTGTACCTGAAAAACCCACCTCCAAGGTCATCGTAGATTCCCCCATGGGCCATTTTATCCAATGTCAGCTTCACATGGTAAAGCGCGGATTCATCATCCGATAGTTGGGCATAATCGAGCAAAAAATTGAGATTCACGGGAATCATGAATTTTTGGCTGCCCGAGTCGCCCCCAGAGGTCGTATCCCAATAGGGCTTCCAATTATTGATGCTCGAACGCACAGTTTCTATGGTCAGCTTGCTCGAACCGGTACTGGGAATAATTCGGTTGGCTTCAGAAATACCTTGCGCTACCATATCGGCATATTCTGATGCCTTCAATGGATCTTCCTTGTACATGCCACTGATTTTTGTCAGTACCTGCTTCCATTGTTCTTTGGTATGATAGGTACCGCCGTAGAGCGGTTTTCCGTTGGGTAGCGTGATAACGTTTAGCGGCCATCCCCCATTGCCATTGATCAGTTGAACAGCGGTCATATAAACCTGGTCGATATCGGGGCGCTCTTCCCGATCCACCTTGATGCTGATGAAATTATCGTTCATGATCTTGGCCACTTCTTCGTCCTCAAAGGTTTCCTCTTCCATGACATGGCACCAGTGACAGGATGAATACCCGATACTGACCAATACCAATTTTTGCTCTTTCTCGGCTTCTTCCAGCGCTTCCGGGCTCCAAGGGCGCCAGTTGACAGGGTTGTGGGCATGTTGCAACAAATACGGACTCGTTTCCGTGACCAGGGCATTGGTATATCGGTGCGCGGTTTCTTGGAGTTTGCTGTTTTCCTTGCAGGCCAAGGGCAATAGCACCAGACTTAAGAAAACAACAATGAAAGCATATAATCGTAAGTAAACCATGGGATTTAATTATGCCGTGAGTTTGACATTTACAGAAAATAAGGTCTTGAAATCAATGCGACCAATCTTCTGTGGTAAAACTGGAGGCAGGCAAGCCTGCTTCGTTGAACAAGGTGGCCAGCTCGGTATTGCTCCATGCAAAACGCACATGGGCCGGAACGCTGACCGACTTACTGGTTAGGATCACCATATCGTTCTTGATTTTTGCGTTGGCCGGGTAAAATTTTCCATCGGCACCGGCCATTTCAAAAGACCCCATATTTTTGGTGGTGGAGGTCAATCCTTTTGCATGGTCGAAAAATACCTGGACCTGCTTTCCATCGATTTTCATCTCCCGAAAAAGTGGCCCGTTAACTTGCCCATCGATCGCCTGGTAATGATGGTTCAGCGCGAGGTTTGCGATCCGCAAGCCAACGTCCTGTTTGTTTCGTGGATGGATGTCATCGACAGTGCAGACATCACTGACCACCACCATGCCCGTATTGTCGATACTTTCCAAGGTGCGCCTTTGGGCATCCCTTACTTGAACACCTACATCCGGGGAATCATAATTAAAAGGGGCTATCTGAACAAAGTAAAACGGTAAATCCGTGCCCCATTGGTTGCGCCATGAGCCGATCATTTTTCCAAACAGTTTTTGATAGGTATCGGCATTGGCGGTATTGGATTCCCCTTGGTACCAAATGGCACCGGCAATGGGGAAGGTTTTCAATGGCGCGATCATCGCATTGTAAAGGCTGGAAGGCTGGGTGGTCACCCAAGGATTTGGACCTACTTTTTCCGCGGCTTCCTTCAGGTCGGCATTGGTCTCAAAAACATTTTCCGGGGTCCATACCTCGGCACAGGTAGCGCCCCATGAAGAATCTATGAGACCGACCGGCACATTGAGTTCGCCTTGCAGCCTCCTGGCAAAAAAATAGGCCACCGCACTGAAGTCGGGCATGGTTTCGGGGGAGCAGATCTCCCACTGCCCCGATAGATCGTCCTGCGCGGTATTTGAAGTACGCTTATCGATGCTGAAGAAGCGGATGTTGGGATAATTTGCATTAGCGATTTCCTTCTCCTTTTGGTCGATGCCGTAATTGGCGCTCCATTCCATGTTCGACTGTCCGGAACACAGCCATACTTCCCCTAAAAGCACATTTTCGAGCAATATGGCATTTGAACTGCCCTTGATTTCGATAGCATAAGGACCTCCGGCTTCCGGTGTCGACACTTTTAATTCCCAATGTGCGGCATTATCGGTCTTGACCTGGTAGGACCTGCCATCCCAACCGGAAACCAAGGTAATATCTTCCCCTGGAAAACCCCAGCCCCAAAAGGTAATCTCGCTATTCCTTTGCAACACCATATCGCTGGAAAAGATATGGGGCAGTACCACTTTGGCCGAAACGGACTGCGCCAACAAAAGCACAAGAACCGAAATGAATAAATATCTTAATTTCATCGAGATGGCTTACGGTTTTACAATCCTTAAAGATACTGATTTAGTAGATAAGCCGAATCAACAATGATTTTTTCAATATCTTTAAGACAACATAACCAAAACCGCTAACCGATGGAAGACAAAAACGCATACATCAACAGACGCCATTTTTTGAAGGGCACCACCGCTGCCATGGTACTCACCTCTTTTGGTTCCTATGGAATTGATCTAACGCCAAAAGACAAACCTTGGCGTGTTGGCCTTATCGGCTGTGGTTGGTACGGTACAAGCGATCTTTTTAAACTGATACAGGTCGCCGATGTGGATGTGATCTCGGTCTGCGACGTGGATTCAAACTTTATGAAGAGTACGGCAGATCAGGTCGCACAGCGACAAAAGTCCGGAAAAATGCCAAAATTATATTCCGATTACCGCAAGATGTTGGCAGAAAGCAAATTGGATATCGTTTTGATCGGAAGCCCAGATCATTGGCATGCCCTACAGTGTATCGAAGCGCTCAAATCGGGTGCCCATGTATATGTACAAAAACCGATCAGCGTCGATGTCTTGGAAGGTGAAGCCATGGTGGCCGCGGCCCGTAAGTATAATCGGGTGGTTCAGGTAGGTACACAACGAAAAAGCACCCCGCACCTCATCGATGCAAAGAAAATGATTGTGGATTCCGGTCTTCTTGGCAAGATATCGCACGTGGAGATGTGCTGCTATTTCCATATGCGCGCCAACGGCAATCCGCCACTGCAACCCGTACCCGACTTTCTGGACTACGAAATGTGGACAGGGCCCGCACCCTTTCGACCTTACGACGGATTGCCCCATAGAAGATGGTGGCGTACGTTCATGGAATATGGAAACGGAATTACCGGCGATATGTGCGTGCACATGTTCGATACCGTCAGGTGGATGTTGGGATTGGGATGGCCCAAAAAAATTACCGCTACCGGAGGCATCTATGTGCAGAAGGAGGGCAAATCGAACATCGCAGATACGCAATCGGCCATTTTCGAATATGATGAATTGAACTGTGTATGGCAACATAGAACGTGGGGCACGCCCGCAGACCCTGAATATCCCTGGTCCTTTAAATTGTACGGGGAAAAGGGAACCTTATCGGGCAGTACCATGCGGGCCGATTTCGTTCCTTTTGATAAAGAGGTGGAACCCATCCATTTTGATGTGCTCTATGAAAGGGAGCAATACCCCGAGGACCTTATCGAAGTGGATAATGAGCTCAATGCGGCCCCTGCCACCCGCAGGCACATGCTCGATTTTATCGCAGCCATCAACAATGGAACAAGGCCCATTGCCGATATTGAGGAGGGCCATATTTCCACGGCAAGCTGTATTTTAGCCAATATGGCCATGGAATTGAAAAGGCCTCTGGCCTATGATCCAAAAAGCAGGACGGTGCTTAACGATCCCGAGGCCACCAAGTTATTGGTGCGACCCTATCGAGGGCCTTGGAACCATCCCTTGCCTGAACAGTTTCAGTAGCTCGAACCAGTACCGCCATAACTTTAAAATTAATTGATCAGGCAATGAATCAATCTTTAAAACCCAATAAAAAGGAACTGCAATCGAAAATAAAGCACATTGTGGTACTGATGTTGGAAAACAGATCCTTCGACAACTTGCTGGGCTGGCTGTATGAAGGCAAGAAAATACCCCACGGCCAGTCTTTTGAAGGACTGAACTGGGACCTCTGGAATCCTCTGGACAATATCGACGATGAAGGCAATCCATTTATTGAAAAGGTTCCCATTGAACAGAATGGCCAGAAAAAAGAATGTTTAGGAAAACCGGTGCCAAATGCGGTGGACTATTGCCTGCCCAATCCCGATCCGGGAGAGGGGTTTGCCGACACCAACCACCAGCTTTTCCTCAAGTACCGGGTTGGTTCATTATATCCGCCGAAGCCCGTAAATATGGGTTTTGTGCAGAATTACAACAATGCGATGTTATATGGAACGTATACCTTCGGTGACACGCCGACCGATCCAAGAAAAATTATGCGCTGTTACACCCCGGAACAGACCCCCGTGTTGAGTGCCTTGGCTAGGGGCTTTGCGGTCTGTGACCAATATTTTGCATCGGTGCCCAGCCAAACTTTGCCCAACCGTGCATTTGTCCATGCAGCTACCTCAGATGGAAATGTCAACAACGCCCCGGACCCCTTTTGCAGGTCAAAGACCATATTCAACCAGATTCAGAATGCCGTTGAAGCGGGAAGAAAAGAACTGAGTTGGGGCATTTTTGGCAACAATCCTTTGTCCGATAAGGCAAGGGACAAACCGGGAAAGTTCGGGGACGATCATTTTTCCCTTACCCGATTGGCCATGACCCAATTGCACCCTCCCGAATTCGATGCTAATTTTGGAACTTTGAACGACTTCTACAAGTATTGCAAAAAAGGAAACTTGCCCAGCTATTCTTTTCTAGAGCCGGTTTTAGGGGGGGATGATCAGTGCGATCAACATCCACCCCAGGATATTGGACCGGGCGAGCAGCTCATCGCGGATGTCTACAACGCAGTGAAGCACTCGCCCGCTTTTGAAGAAACCCTGTTGATCATCACCTATGATGAGCATGGTGGCTGTTACGACCACGTAGCACCGCCGGGCGGAGCCAAAAACCCTGATCCGGAGAACCAGCCCGGCATGGAGGGTTTCAGGTTCAATCGATTCGGACTTCGGGTACCCTGCGTATTGGTCAACCCCTATATCCAGGAGGGACTCATCCCTCGCCCTGACGGAGATACCCCCTTCGATCATACCTCGATCATCAAAACCGTCCAAAACTGTTTTGGATTGGAACCCCATCTCACCGCAAGATCAAATGCGGCACCAGACTTTTCCTGTGTGTTGAACCTCCATAAGCCAAGAAAACATAAAGATTTGCCCAAAGTTGAACCACGGGATTGGAAAAACCCGCAACCTGCCGAGCCCAATGAATTGCAACGGCTAATGGCCCAAATGGTCAGTGAACTTGCAGACGTGGTCCTTCAGGAGGATGAAGATTTGTTATATTTCATCCAGCATCACTATCACAGGCATTTTGGCAAACACCATAAAAAAAGAGACAATCGTTAAAATCGAAGTGCCGAATGATAGAATTTTTTTTGGGAACACAACAGAGCTTGGTGACCCTATCGACGAGCAAGGGTAATTGATTCGTTCGGAGCATATCTATAAATCCATGCATAACGGGCACAATCGGATAAGAAAGTTAAAATAATATCTCAATAAAACCGTAAAAAAACTTAACTTGAACAGCAATATCAAACCACCGGCAAACCAAAAATTATGAAAAAATCATCCAAAAAACCCCAAGAAACAATTTCACTGGGCAACTTCAACTACGGGTCACTGCAATCGTTAATGGTGTTCTTCAGCGTGCCGCTTGAAAGGGTGCGACCGCTTTTGAAAGGCACTGGTCTTGAACCTGGCGTCTTTGATGGCCATGCACTGGTCAATTTGAATTTTGAACGATATTCCGGTTTTGGGGCCAGTTACTCCTCTTACATCAATGAGGTAGAGTTCAATGCGGTGGTTTTTCCCAGTTTTCGTGAGGGCACCGAACCGAAACTGACCGTGGCCCAATACCTCAATGGCGATGATCAGTCTAAAACTTATGGCAATTACCGAATCAATGTGCCATGCGATAGTGCGGTAGCGGTGAAGGCGGGCAGTGAAAAATATGGCGAGGTGAAATTTGTGGCCTCATTTGATTTTACGGTGCCCAGCATCAATGACCCATCGGTGAAGACATGGTGGATACGCTGTTACCCGACCCCAGAAGCGCCCAAATCGCAAATACCATACATATTCGATCTTAAGGTAGATCCAACCTTGGATAAATTTCCAGCATCTACTTATTCCCCTTTTTCGCCTGTTCCGGCCTATGCCAATCTAGTGGATACGGAGGGTAAGCACAAGGGCAAGAAATTCATGATCACCTCATCGAGGGTTATTTTCGGTTTGTTCAAAAGTTGGTATAACATCGGACCTGATAAGAAACCGATACCACCACTTCCAAAAGGGTCGGTAACCCTTACCGTGGGCGACGCAAAACACATCTTGCAAAAAGAAATGGCCGGGATCTTTAAAGATAATCCGCCAGCAGTCGGAGTGTTGTTGTATGATTCCCAACCTGCCGCATCTTCGGGCCATACGCGTTTAACGGAACCGATTTGACAATTTGATGCAAATGGATAAGAATCGCCAAATTTTTCTCGAATTATCTTCCGAACTCACGGGATATTCGAGCTTAGATCTAGAAGGCACCGGCCTTGTGGATCACTATTGGAAACTTGTTGAATATGAAATCACCCCAACGGTGGTCGAACAGCTTTATAATAAGGCAAAAACGGTCCTGGGCATCAAAAATGAAGCCGATCGTGACCATGCCATGCAAATTAACATAGCGGCATCCCCCACCCTATGGCCGGTTTGCTCAGCCCTCATTAACTTGTGGTACTTGGGGCAATGGACGAGCATGTCGGCACTATGGTACCAGTATTACGCCCACACCGAGGTTCCGCCCAATGTAGAGCCATCCCATTCATTTGTACCCCTCGCTGCGGCCTATACCGAGCAGCTCAGTTATCGGGCCGCCGGGGCGCATCCTCCCGGTGCCCATCCCACCGGATTCGGCAGCTGGGGCATGGATCCGGTTTTTGGCGATTTTACCACCCGAAAAAAAAACAAACAATGAGCAAACACTATGATGTAGTAATCGTTGGTGGCGGCGTTTCCGGCGCCCTGATGGCCAAAATCCTTTCGGAAGGCGGTAAGAGCGTATTGATACTCGAAGCAGGCATCAAGGGAGCAATGGAACCCTCCAATTACCGCGATTATCTGCAGAAACTCTATACGGAAGGAGGCGTTCGCGGGATGCCCAATGGTCCATATCCCTGGAACCAGGCAGCGCCATCACCGGCCATTCCCAGTGCCCCCAACAAAGCCGGGGAAGCCGACCCCTATTACGTTTATGATACGGAAAAGCATTTTATGAGCGACTATCTGCGCATGCTGGGGGGGACCACCCTGCATTGGCAAGGCACGTCTCTGCGAATGCTTCCGAATGATTTCAAAATGCAGACGGTCTATGGCCAGGGATTGGATTGGCCCATCAGTTATGACGATTTGGAGCCGGCCTACAGAAAGGCGGAATTTGAAATGGGGGTTTCGGCCGATGTGGAGGACCAAAATTTCTTTGGTAAATTTGGCCTATGGTATCCGGAGGGTTACGTTTATCCCATGCACAAACTACCAAAGAGCCAGGTTGATCATTTCTTTGAAGCCGCATTGGAGGGCAAGAACATCAAATTATCGGGGGGAAAGAACAAGCCGCAACGGGAATATCCGTTAAAGGTCATCCCCATACCGGTCGCCAGAAACGCTACCCCAAATCCGAAATATGCCATCAATATGGGCTACGACCCCATTTCCGCGGTACAGAATCGCAATCAAGGCCTCCGCTGTCAGGGCAATTCATCCTGTATGCCCATTTGCCCGGTCCAGGCGAAGTATAGTGCGCTTAAAACGCTCAACCAGCTCATTGAAAAAGGAAATGTGGAAATCAGGACGCAATGCGTGGTCTCCCGCCTTATTGTTGACAAGAAGGAACGTAAAAAAGACGATGGTACCAGAAATAAAAATATTGGGTATGTGGAATACAAGCGATATGAAAAACCAGGTTCGCGAAAACATACCGTGGAGAAGGTAAGGGGAACCATCATCGTACTGGCGGCGAATGCCATCGAAAATGCGACCCTTCTTTTGGCTTCGGACAAGAACGGGTTGGCCAATTACAGTGGCCAGGTAGGCCGCAACCTGATGGACCATCCTTACCTGTATACCTGGGGCTATTCCAAAAAACGTGTCTACCCCTTTCGAGGCCCGGATACCACCAGTGGCATGGAGTCGCTGCGCGATGGTGAATTCAGGGCAGTACATGCATCGTTCAGGGCCAGTCTTTCCAATTGGGGATGGAGCGGTGAGCCCAAAAAGCAGTTGAACGATATGGTACAGGAAAACGTCTATGGGAAAAAATTGAGATATGAACTGGCGGATAGGATGACCCGTATGGTGAAAATCGGATTTATGTTCGAACAATTGCCTTCCGCCGATAACCGGGTAACCATAGATCACAGATACAAGGATGACCTGGGGAACCATCGGCCCGTGCTTTCCTATCATTATGATGACTATTCCCTCGCTGCAATTGACAAGGCCGTGAACAACGTTTGGAAGTCTATCACCGATCATGCCAAGATTGATGACAAAACCTGTTACGATGTTTTGACCCCCGGGTATCAGCGTGTAATTTACAACGGAACCAAATACAACATTATGGGATCGGGACATATAGTTGGGACACATAGAATGGGAAGTTCCCCTGAAGACTCCGTAACCGACAGGAACATGAAGACCTGGGACCACCCCAATTTGTATGTGGTCGGCCCCGGTAACCAAGTAACGATAGGTACCGCCAACCCTACACTTACGACAGCTGCGCTCGCAGTACGTGCCGCCGAGGCAATTTTAAAAGAACTGTAATGGGCAAAATTGAACAAAAATTTGAAAAGGACCTTTTAGAACTGCAAGGATTGCTCCAAGATGCCCTTAAAGTGGAACATGCGACCATTCCTCCCTATTTTACCGCTTGGATCTCCATTATGGAAGGACATAATTTTGAAGCCAAAGAAATTATAAAAAGCGTTCTGATAGAAGAGATGTTGCACCTGACCTTGGTGGCCAACCTGCTCAATGCCGTGGGCGGTCGACCAAGCCTTACGAGGCCCGGTTTTGTATTAAGATATCCTGACCATCTGCCTTTCAGCGGTACCCACTTTAAGATCCATATTGAGCGGTTTTCCAAATCCGCGCTTAAGACCTTCATGCAGATAGAACGACCGGAACCCAAAGGCACCCTTCCAAAAGGCGAAAAGTACCATACGATCGGCCAATTTTATGCCTTTGTGCGCCAAAAGCTCGATCAACTTTGCGATGATTATGGAGAAGACCAAGTGTTCTCAGGTCATATTGATTTACAGATACGGCCCGAAGATTATTACGGTTCGGGATCGGTAGTAGTGGTCGAAAATAGGGATACCGCACACCAGGCGATCAGCACTATCGTGGATGAAGGGGAAGGCGCCCATGAAGGCATATTTGATGACGATCATAATATTTTGGGTCCTGGTGATGGCAAAGAACTGGCCCATTACTATCGGTTCAAAGAAATTTACAAAGAAAAGCACTATACGAAGAAGGATACCCCAAAGAGCGGCCCAAGGGGAAGCAAATTAAAAGTTGATTACCACAAGGTGTTTCCATTGGAAGAAGATACCGATAGAAGAAATTATTCCGAAGGTTCCGATAACCGTATGGCATTGGACGCCTTCGCCGACAGTTACCAAGAATTATTGGCCAGCCTGGAAAATGCATTTACAGGCAATAGATCCGCACTTACCGAAGGGATGGCCAGAATGTTCGCTTTGCGCAATCAGGCAATGGGACTCATTCGGACCCAATTGGACCACGGGAAATATACACTTGGTCTGGATTTTACCCCCATTGATGGAAAGTAACATGAAGCATCGTAGCCTAAGGTAAATGAACCGGAACGATTTTGTACCTAAGCTTAAATTATTTCAGGGCATGGTCCGTTGTTCTTCGTTCGGTTCGATGAATTAAAAACAAAATCCAAACCCGATTTTATCAAGATATCGGTACTTTGGGATAATGACATCATTGTTGAATTACGTTGGATTTTATTGCGTTTGGTCGCAAAGAATGACGGACATGCCGTAGGGATGGGCAATATAAAAAAACGAGGGTCAAATGACATTTGAAGAAATACTGGATAAAGCTATTGATATGTTACGGAGACGGGGCCGTGTTTCGTATCAGGCTTTAAAAAGACAGTTTGCTTTGGATGAGGATTATTTAAGTGATCTGAAGTTCGAACTAACCAAGGTACAAAAGCTCGCGGCCGAGGAAGATGGCCAAATGTTGGTGTGGATCGGTGATTCCGATCAAGTGCCGGGGCGGCCCCATCATGGTAGTTTGGATAGCAGTTCCCATGATTACATGCAACACCGCGACAAGGCCGAGCGTCGCCAACTTACCGTGATGTTCATCGATTTGGTCGGTTCTACCGCCTTATCCCAGATTATAGATCCAGAGGATCTCAGGGAGGTGCTCTACCAATACCAAGACCTTTGCGATAAGTTCGTGAACGTTCACCAGGGCATGGTCATTCAGCACTCTGGCGATGGCATTGTCGCTTATTTCGGATATCCAATAGCCCATGAAGACGATCCAAGCCGCGCGATCATGGCAGGTTTGTCTATTCTGAAATCCCTTGTTGATCTGAACAAAAGCCTAACAAGGGAAAAAGAAATTGTGCTTCAAGCACGAATCGGAATCCATACCGGTCTGGTGGTCGTAGGGGCCACTGGTGGTAAGGCACACTCCGAAATCACCGCTATCGGCGAGGTACCCAATTTGGCGGCCCGGATCCAAAACGTTGCCGCGCCAAACAGCATCGCGATAAGTGAAGCCACAAATAAATTGGTGGTAGAAAACTTTGAAACGGAATCAGCGGGCGACCATCAATTAAAAGGATATAATGAACCAATAAGACTCTATTCGGTTATCGGGAAAAGGGAAAGGAATTTGTTCGACCTGACATCACCTGATAGCTCGAACGAAATCATTGGTCGTGAATGGGATCGGGCAAATATCCTGGAACGTTGGGCCATGGCAAAGCAATCCAATGGTCAGGTGGTGCTGGTGAGCGGAGAGGCCGGCATAGGTAAATCCAGGCTTCTAAGGGCCATTGCCCGTGAAATTGCCCATGGGAATACCCCCATGACAACCTTCGCCTGCTCACCCTTTCATCGCAACACCGCCTTCCAACCCTTTATTGAACGATTGCAAATGGAAATAGGGCGTGGCCTGGAGACCCCCCAAGACGCCAGTATTGACAAGTTGGTTTCATATTTGGAAGAACAAAGTTTAACGGAGCCGCATGATCTGGTGCTCTGTGCCTCTTTACTGTCGATCCCATTCAATACCGAATTGGGTGAATTGAAAATATCTCCCGATCGGCGCAAACTACTGACCATGGAATTAATAGTTCGCTGGTTGTTAGGCAAAAAATTGCCTTCATTGATATTGATCGAGGATTTACAATGGGCCGACCCGAGCACACTTGAACTTTTGGAATTGATTATAAGCAAGATCCAATCTGCCCCGGTGCTCATGATCGCTACCTTTCGACCGGAATTCCAGCCGAACTGGAACATCGGTTCTCATATCATAAATATTATTGTAAGCAGGCTGACACGGCCACAGGCCGAAGCGATGATCAATCAGGTTGCCCACAACCTACCGCAGGAAGTCATCGATGATTTGTTGGCCAAAACAGATGGAAATCCGCTTTTTATTGAAGAGGTGACCAAATTGGTGCTCGCTTCCGGTGTGGTCGAAGAAAATGATGGGGTCTTCCGTTTAACAGGCTCACTTAAGGCCCTTTCCATACCCAACACGCTCCAGGATTCCCTAATGGCACGACTTGACCAATTGGGGGCGGCAAAAGAGGTGGCCCAAATTGGATCGACCATCGGGCGGGAATTTTCCTATACTTTGCTTAGGGCGATAAGCCACTTGGAGGAGGACGTCTTGAACGATTTTCTAGAAAAGTTGGTTGTCGCCCAAATGCTATTTGTAAACCGTGAAATTCCGAATTCGATCTTTACCTTTAAGCACGCATTGATCCAAGAAGCGGCATACTCCTCACTACTCAAAAAGCAAAGGCAGGAGTTCCACCGGCGCATCGTTGTAAAATTGGAAGAAAGTTTTCCCGATTTGGTAAAAACCAATCCCGAACTGTTGGCACATCATTGCAATGAGGCGGGAGCGCTGGAAAAAGCGCTCCAGTACTGGCGGCGGGCAGGGGAACTTGCCATCAGTCGGTCTGCCCATGCCGAAGCCATCAATCATCTTAAACAGGGCCTCTTGGTCTTAAAGGATTTACCGGATTCTGAGGCCCACATCAATGATGAAATCCTATTGCAGATTGCTTTGGGCGTTCCCCTTACCGCGCTGCGCGGTTATGGTTCCATTGAAGTGGAACAAGCCTATGAACGTGCCCGTATCCTTTGCCAAAAGGCCGGTGAGACTTGGCAGTTGATTCCGGCACTATATGGTTTATGGAGGTATTATCTGCTAAGGGCGCAATACAAGGAGGCTTTGGAACTTAGTGATCAAATTCTGAATTTATCCCATCAGAGCGACGATCCGGTCCATAGGGTGGTGGCCAACAGGGCATCGGGATCGACCAGTTTCTATTTGGGGGAACTGGATCGGGCCAAAGATTATTTGGAAGCGGTGCTCACCTCCAATACATCTCCCGAAGGTCGTTCAGGCGCCCTGCTCTATGATGTGGTCGATGCATGGGTGACTGCGCGGTCCTACGCCTCGTTGACCTACTGGCTTAAAGGCTATCCCGACCAAGCGATCGAACAGAGCCAAATGGCCATCGATATGGCGGAAAAGCTCCAACACCCATTCAGCAAAGCCCTGTCTTTAAGTTTTGCGAGTTGGTTACATCAATTTAGGGGCGAAACCGAAAAAACGCTCGACAGCGCCCAAAGGGGATTGTCGGTCGCAGAGGAAAACGGATTTGCCTTTTGGATCGGATGGGGTAAAGTATTGGAAGGATGGTCCAAGGACCAAAAAGGAAATCCCAATGCAATATTATCGATGCGCGAGGGACTTGATATCTGGTATGCGACCGGCTCGGAACTGGGTTCCAGTTATTTTTTATTTTTATTGGGGGAGCGCCTGCTTGCCAACGGGGACCTGAATGCGGCATGGAAATGTTTGGCCGATGCCAAACGGTTTATCAAAAGAACTGGGGAAGCTTGGTGGAAGTCGGAATTATATAGGTTGGAAGGGATGTTGCACTTGGCATCCGACGACCCCGACCCAAAAAATGCGGAGATTTGCTATCGCAAGGCATTAAAGATTGCGGCAGATCAGAAAGCAAGATCTTTAGAATTACGTGCAGCGACCAGTCTGGCCAACTTATGTTCAAAAACCAAAGATTCAACTGAAGCCTACACCATTTTGAAAGAGTTGGTCGACTGGTTTCAAGAGGGATTGGAATTGCCGGATATGCTTGAGGCCCGGAAAACCTTAAAGTTGCTCTCCGCAAAACATGTAAAAAAATAAATTTTGTAATACTGACCATTTTTAAAAGTCTATTTTTCCAAAACATCCGTGCCATAAAAATCCACTATCCTTTTTTTCCAAGAATCGGGGATTTCAGATTTTACCATCTGACGATAATCATATGCCATGGTCGTTTTATTTGAAATGGCGGCCAATTTGTTGTGCCGTTTGCTGTATATTTTACCGGTACAGATAATCCCATCGTCTTTTAATGAGGTTACATCGAGTTGAACCACAACGGTATCGGGATAGGTGACCGGAAAAATATATTTACAATCTTGCCACGCCAAAATGGGGCCAATTTCGGCAAATTCCATTTTGCCGGCATTCAATTTTGTGAAGAGTGGCAACCTTGCCGATTCCATCCAGCGCAAATAAACGATGTTGTTCACGTGCTGGGCGGCTTCCATATCGCCCCATTGTACGGGGATTTCAATGCTTGCGTAGCTGCTTTTGCTTTCTTGCATATCCTTTGGATCAAATGGTACCGCTTTCCTAGAAACCCCTCAACCTCGCATAACGGTCGAGATGATAGGGGCTATCGCCCAGAAGCTGTTGGGATACCCTTGCGCGTTTCAGAAAAAATCCAATCTCGGCGTCATCTGTCATTCCGATTCCCCCATGCATCTGTATGGCCTCATTGGAAACGAGTTTAACGGTTTCCCCCAATTTGGCTTTGGCCAAACTCGCCAACTGTGATAAATCTTGGGCGTTGTCGTCAATGGCCTGAAGGGCCTTGATCACCACCGATTTGCTCAGCTCGATCTCGATGAACATCTTTGCGGCCCGGTGCTGCAAAGCCTGGAAGGCCCCAATGGGCACACCGAATTGCTGTCGTTCCTTCAAATAGGCCAGGGTGCGTGCAAAGCATTCCTGGGCACTGCCCAGCATTTCCGCCGCCAGGCCGATACGGCCAATATCATATATCTTGACCAAGGTATCAAAATTCCCCAATTCGAATCGTTGGTCTTCGGGAACCAATACATTCTCCAAACTTAGTTTAGCGGCATTACGGCTGTCCATCATCTGGGTGCGTTCCACCACTAGTCCCTTAGCGGCGGCATCGACGAGGAACAGGGCGATACCTTTTGGCTCGTCTACTTTGCCCTCCGTTCTGGCCACTACCATAATTTTATCGGCGATATGGCCATCCAACACAAAGGTCTTCTGACCGTTCAACGCGTATCCCTTGCCCTGCAATTTGGCCGATGTGGCTACATGGCTGGGATGATGATGGGTTTGTTCCTCATGTGCCAGGGCAATGATCATTTGGCCCTGGGCCAATTTTGGGAGCAAGGATTTTTTTTGGGCCTCGATACCTGTCAGGTTGATGGCAGTAGTGGCCAACAGCACCGTCGATATCAAAGGGGAAGCGGTCAAGGTTCGCCCGGTTTCCTCGAGCAACTGTCCCAAGCCCAAATAACCAAAATCCAATCCGCCGTAGGCTTCCGAAATGGTCAATCCGTTCAGACCCATCTCGCACATTCCGGCCCAAAGTTGTCGGTCTATGCCTTCCGGGCTCTTTTCATCCCTTAGTTTTCTTAAAGCGGCCACAGGGGATCGGCTTGTCAAAAAATCCCTTACCGATGCCTTTAGCAATTTCTGTTCCTCGTTGATTGTCAGCATTATTGTCTATTATTTGGTGGGCAGGCCCAATATGTTTTTCGATATGATGTTCAATTGCACTTCAGAGGTTCCCCCTTCGATGGTATTGCCTTTGCTCCTCAAAAACCTACTCGCCAAAAATCCGTTTTTATCGGTTCCGTCATCCATCATAAGCGCATCGCTACCGGAGGCGGCCATGATCAGTTCCATCGCTTCGACATTGAGTTCCGTTCCATAATATTTAAAAAGTGAGGAGAGGGCTCCGGAATCATTGCCTGCCTTGGCCTCATCAATGGCGCGCTCAATGGTCATTCCAAATATCTCCCTGTTCATTTCGTGCCTTGCCACCGCTGTTCTCAAGATGGAATCTTTGAGCCTCCCGTCAACCAACCCCATGGCCTCGACCACGGTTTCAAGGGTATTCAATTTTTCATCTGTTTCCCCGATACCGCCGATCATCTGCCGCTCATGGGTCAACAGATACTTGGCAATGGTCCAACCTTTGTTCAGTTCTCCCACCAAATTGCCTTTGGGTACCTTAACATCATTGAAAAATGTTTCGGTGAAAGGTGACTTCCCACTGATCAGGCGTATGGGTCGTGTCGCAATGCCCTCGGAAGCCATATCTATCAGCATGAAGCTAATGCCATCCTGTTTTTTTCCTTCCGAACTGCTTCTCACCAAACAAAAGATCCAATCGGCCAGATCGCCAAAGGAGGTCCAAATTTTTGACCCGTTTACCAAATAATATTCCCCTTTATCCTCGGCTTTCATCTGCAATCCAGCTAGATCGCTTCCAGCATTGGGTTCGCTATAGCCTTGGCACCATCGTATCTTCGCGTTGACGATATCGTTGAGGTGTTGTGTTTTCTGTGCTTCGGAGGCAAACTTCAACAGGGCCGGTCCCAGCATGGACAGTCCAAAACTGAACAAGGGGTGCTTGCAGCGCAGTCGCGCCATCTCTTCAATCAAAATCTTGTGCTCCTTGTCAGATAGGCCCCCGCCTCCATATTTTTTATCCCAATGCGGGGCGATCCAACCCTTCGAACGCATGCGATCGAACCATACTTTATGGTCATCCGATGGAAATTTACCATGACGCCCACCCCAATACAGATCGTTGATATCCTTGACCTGCCCCCGCATGGTCAAAGGGCAATGCGCCTCCAACCAAGTACGTGTTTCTTTCCTGAATTGGGTCAATTCCCCAGTTTCGTTTTCCATTCTCTTCGGTTTAAAATAAATTGTCGAGCTGTTTTTTTGCAATCGCTTGTTGGGCCACCTCCCCCAGCACCTTGACCCCATCGATCAACCGCTCGAACCTCGGGTCTTGGGTCACGCCTTTTTTATATCGATAGTAGATTTGCTGGATGATCACCGCAATTTTGAAAAGACCGTAAACATAGTAAAATAGGATACCATCAATGCTTCGTCCACTTTTTTGTGCATACCGTTGCACCAAAGCTTCGCGGGTCAAATTCCCGGGCAAGGTGGTAGGGGTCAATTTCAGGGCCTTCATGAAATCGGGATCATCGGGATTCACCCAATAGCCCAAAGAAGTGCCTAAATCCATCAACGGATTTCCGATGGTGGCCATTTCCCAATCCAGGATGGCTTTGATTTGGGTCCAGTCGTTGACGTCCAAAACCACATTATCATATTTATAATCGTTATGGATCACGGAATAGGCCTTGGGTTGTTCCGGCATATTTTCGAAAAGCCATTTTGCAGAAGCTTCTATCTTGGGCACTGCATCGGTCTTGGATTTGAAATACCGTTTGGTCCATCCCTCTACCTGTCTTAGGCAATAACCCTCCGGTTTCCCGAACGACTGCAGTCCGACCTCCTGAACATCAATGTCATGCAATTCCACAAAGGCATCGACAAAACTGTTCGCTATTCCTGTCATCAAGGTTTGTTTCGGCCACATTTCTTTGGGCATGGTGGCCCTCAAGATAATGCCCTGCACCCTTTCCATCAGGTAAAATGGTGCGCCGATGATGTTTTCATCGCTACAATAAAGGATGGCTTTGGGTACTTTGTCATAGGTAGGCCGCAAGGCCGATAGGATATCGAATTCACGCTTCATGTCATGGCCCGATTTAACTTGCGCCCCTATGGGCGGTCTTCGCAAAACGTACTCCTCATTGCCCAACACCACATTATAGGTCAAATTGGAGAAACCACTGGGGAATTGGGATACGGTTACCGTCGCTTGCGTAGAGAAATGTTGCTGCAGGAATCGCTCCAATTGTGCAATGGGCAGGTTTTCCCCTTTTCGAATGTCGGTTGGTCTATCTTCCCAGTGATTTGGCACTTCTCTTCTTTTTTATTGATAATATTGTGGGTTTCAAATGGGGTTTTGGCACCCACTTATTTTGTGACATAGGGCTTTAAGATCTGTTTGGCCACCCTGCTCTTGTGCACCTCATCGGCACCATCATAAATTCGTGCCCCGCGTTCGTGACGGTACCAAAACGAAAGCAAGGTATCGTCGGTAATGCCCAAGGCCCCGTGCACCTGAATGGCCCGATCGAGGACATTCTGTAAAACCTGTGCACAATAGAATTTGATGATCGAAATATCGGTCCTGGCTTGGTAGGCCCCAATCGTATCTATTTTATGGGCCGCATCCTGTACCAGCAGCCTTGCCGCATTGATTTCGGCCCTCGATTCGGCGATCCAGTTTTGGATGGTCTGCTGATCCATTAACCGTTTGCCGTGGCCCAATTCACGCTTTGCTGCCCGTTCGCACATCATGCCAAAGGCCCTTTCACATATGCCGAGCCATCGCATACAATGATGTATCCTTCCAGGACCCAACCTTTTTTGTGCTATGGCGAAACCTGAACCCTCTTCTCCCAAAAGGTTACTTTGTGGTACATGGCACTGGGTCATCAGAATTTCCGAATGGCTTTCCCAACCCCCGCCTACATCGCCCATGATCTGAATATTGCGCAGCAGTTCAAACCCTTCACTATTGGTAGGGACGATGACTTGGCTGGCGCGCTGGTAGGGGTTCTCCCCCTCCGGGTCGGTCAACAACATGACGATGGCAAAGGCTGCGCCATCGGCACCCGTGGCAAACCACTTGTGCCCTTCAATCACGTACTGCCCCCCATTTTTCGTGGCTATAGTGCCCATATTCACAGGATTGGATCCGGCATAATCGGGTTCGGTCATCGCGAAACAGCTCCTGATGTCACCCGCCAGTAGCGGTAAAAGATATTGCTCCTGCTGTTCATCCGTCCCGAACTCCAACAAGATCTCCATATTCCCGGCGTCGGGCGCCTGACAGTTAAAACAGAAGTGGCCATACGGACTCGCCCCCAAAATTTCGCCAATGGCACCGAACTGGGCTACGCTCAGTCCCATCCCCCCATAGTGTTTCGGGATTTGGGGCGTCCACAGCCCCAATGCCTTCACTTTGTCGCGGAGCTCCTTTAGGGTCGGAAGTTTTTCTTCCCATGTCTGGTGGCGGAGCCTCTCTTCAATGGGCAAAAGCTCATCTTGCATGAATGCCTTAACCTTTTCCAATATGTTTTCAAATTGCATCAGTTACGCTTGTTTTGGGTTTTTCGCTTAAATACCGATTTGCCAAATTAAAATCAAAGATTATTTTCCAATGAATTTAGGGCTACGCTTTTGTAAAAACGCGGAGACGCCTTCCACCAGATCGTGGCTGCCGAAAGCCGCCACCTGCTTTTCCGCTTCATAGGCAATGGTCTCGTAGAGTCCATTTCCCATGGAATAAAACATATCTTCCTTGGTGATGCCGACTGCCAATGTCGGTAATTTGGCCAGTTCATGTGCCCAATCCATAGCCGTTTTCAGCAGGGCCTCCCCTGCCACCAGTTTATTGGCGAGTCCGAGGCGCAGGCATTCATCCGCTCCTATTTTTTTCCCTTCGATGGCAATCTGCAACGCCCGGCTATAGCCCACTTGACGGGCCAATAACCAGCTCCCGCCCCCATCGGGACCCAACCCGATATTGATAAAGGCATACAGCAGACCGCTTTTTTCGTTCATCACCCTAAAATCGCAGGCCAATGCCAAGGATGCCCCTACCCCGGCGGCGGTGCCATTGATGGCCCCGATGATCGGCTTCCTCAAGGTAAACAGGTTACGCATGAGCGGCTGGTAGACAGCGGTTAGATAGGCCCTGCCCTCTTCCGGCGTTATCTTTCCGAAGACCTCTAGATCGGCCCCGGAGCAGAACCCCTTGCCGGCACCTGTCATCACTACCGCACGAATATCATCATCCCTTCTTATCTTGGCAATGGCCTCGTTGATTCCGGAAATGAGATCATCATTCACGGCATTATATCTTTCCGGCCGGTTCAGGGTAATGATGGCAATGTCACCTTCCTTTTCAAATAGAACCGCTTCGTTCGCTACTTTTGGGGGAACCGTAATTTTGGCTTCCACTTTGTCCTTTTTTGGCGCTACATGGGCCTGGGCTATGAATTCGGCCACGCAAGCGGGTTTATCAACCCCTTTCAATTCGAATACAATATTCAATTTATATTTGGCGCCTCCTTCAAAAGGGTCAAAAGCCATCAGGGAAATCCGGGCCCGGAGCAAGGACCCCACCGGCGTGGCATGAACGAACCTTACCCGGTCCAATCCGTAATTGATGCCCATGGCCACATCCTTTATCTTTAGGGTCTCAAAACAGAATTTGGAAGCCAACGACAGCACCAAAAAGCCGTGGGCTATCGGTTTCTTGTACGGCGATTCTTTTGACGCCCTTTCCGGATTCACGTGGATCCATTGGTTATCCTCGGTAGTCCTTCCAAAGCTATCGATCATCGCTTGGGATATCGTCATCCATTCCGATAGTCCCAACTCCTTTCCCACATATTCCTGTAGGTCGGCCAAATGGGCCAATTGGGTGCTATGGGCACTCTCGTTCATAGGGTCCGCTGTCATGCAATTGTATTTTTAAATTTAGTTTCGTTCAAGTATTGAAGCCCCCTGCGATCATATGGCCTCCATCGGCCGTAAATACGGCACCTGTGCAATAGCTGGAAGCCGGGGATGCCAGAAAGCAGGCCAAACCGGCCATTTCATCCGGTAGCGCCATTCGCCCTGCGGGCAAATGTCGGGTCAATTGATCAAGAAGGCCTTCATTGTTCCAAAGTGCGGCGCTAAACTTCGTCTGGATCAGTCCGGGACAAATGACATTGGATCGGATTCCCGCTTTGCCCCATTCCCCTGCCTGTACTTTGGTGAGCATGATTAGGGCGGCCTTGCTCACACTATATAGTCCAAGGCCATGGCTCGGCTTTAACCCCTCGACCGAAGCAATGTTGATGATGCTTCCTTTTCCCCGTTTTTTCATATGCCCAAAACATAGGTTGGATAAGTTGAAGGCCGCTTTTACGTTCACGTTCATGATCTTATCGAACAGGTTGCCATCGGTATCTTCCAGGTTTCCGTAAAAAGGATTGATGGCGGCGTTGTTCACCAGAATATCAATTCCCCCGTAATGTTCGATGGTTTTTACAACAAGTTGTTCCAACTGGGCCTCGTCTCCTACATGGCAGGCGATCCCTTTGGCCTCCAACCCATCATCGCGAAACGATTTGGCCACCGCATCCACCGACTCCTGGCTGCGTGAACTCACCACTACCTTGGCGCCATACTCTGCCATCCCTCGGG
This sequence comes from uncultured Flavobacteriaceae bacterium, assembly GCA_963700435.1. Lineage (GTDB taxonomy): Bacteria > Bacteroidota > Bacteroidia > Flavobacteriales > Flavobacteriaceae > Pelagihabitans. The sequence goes on along the minus strand of CAVOXM010000010.1, from coordinate 44,133 downwards.
CAATGGATTCCCCAATACCCTTGCTCGCACCTGTGATCAGCGCCACCTTACCCGAAAGATCGAACTGGTTTTTTATTCTTGGTTCCATATCAGGAATATGATTTTATCTTTATATTCAATTCTCTTACATTGGGCACCATGAGGGCGATTACATGGGCAAGGCGCCTCCGTTGGCATGTAAGGTATGGCCACTGATGAAACCGGCTTCTTTGGAAGCCAAAAACAAATAAGCATGCCCCATATCTTCAGGCGTGCCGATGCGCTTTACCGGAATCATGGAGATGCCGGCAGCGACCACCTCCGGGGGCATGGAATCAGACATCTCGGATTTGATAAAGCCGGGGGCCACCGCGTTCACGGTAATGTTATACTTTCCGACCTCCCTGCAGAGCGAATGCGTAAAACCTACGATCGCCGCTTTGCTCGCGGCATAATTGGTTTGCCCGAATGCGCCGTGAAAGGCGTTGATGGAGGAGGCCGAAATAATCCTTCCGTAATTGGCCGCCTTCATATGGGGAAGCACCGCCTTTGCGGTAATGAACAGGGAATCTACATTCACGTTCATCACCTGGTCCCATTCTTCCCTAGTCATGTTCAAGATAGACCGGTCGCGGATAATGCCCGCATTGTTGATCAAGATATCGATTCTGCCATGTTCCCCAATGATTTTCGCCACCGCGGCTTCAACGGCATCTTGATCGGTAACATCGACTTTTTGAAAAAAAATGGCACCGCCCTCCGCTGCTATGTTATCAGCAGTTCGCCGTCCGTCTTCCATGACATCCCATAGGGCAACCGTCGCCCCTTCCTGGCAAAACACACGGCAAATGCCTTCGCCTATCCCCCTGGCCCCACCGGTAATTACGGCCACCTGGCCTTCCAATCTTTTCATTTCCTCCACTGTTGGTTTATAATTTCGAACTTTTAATGCAGTGGCCCGCTCTTGGCGTTCATTATGCATTGTGATTTGGAAGATAAGAACAAAATTGCTGTGATCGGGAGCGATTTTGCAATAATTTGACCATATTTGACCAGATTAGTCACAAAAACAATTTGTCTCATGAACAAGCAATTAATATTGGCCAAAAGACCGGAAGGAATGCCAGATGCCTCGACCTGGAAATTACAGGTACATCCCATTCCCGAACCCAAAGAAGGGGAAGTTTTGATCAAACAGCATTATATTTCCTTGGATCCTGCCATGCGCGGCTGGCTGCGCGACGCAAAATCGTACATTGAGCCTGTGCCCATTGGTGCGGTGATGCGCGCGGGATCTGTCGGCGAGGTGGTCAAAGCCAACAATCATCCAAAATTTAAGGTAGGCGACTACCTTACCGGATGGGGCGGGGTACAACAATATGTGGTGACCGATGGAAAAGGTTTCTTCAAAATCAATACCGATTTCGCTTCTTTGCCGATGTATATCGGTACTTTGGGAATGCCGGGCATGACAGCCTACTTTGGTATTTTAAGGGTGGGGGAACTCAAAGAGGGCGATATCGTATTGGTCTCCGGGGCGGCCGGTGCCGTGGGCAGTCTTGTAGGACAGATCGCCAAAATAAAAGGATGCCGGGTGGTAGGTATCGCCGGTGGCAAAGCCAAATGTGACTATTTGGTAAAAGAACTCGGCTTTGATGCCGCGATCGACTATAAGAGCGAGAATATCTATAGTGCCTTGAAACAACATTGCCCCAAGGGCATCGATGTGTTTTTTGACAACGTGGGCGGTGAGATTTTGGATGCGGCCCTGGCCAATTTGCGGTTGCATGCCCGAATTGTTATCTGTGGGGCCATTTCCCAATACAATACCACTGAAAAAATCAAGGGACCGAGCAATTACCTCTCCCTTTTGGTGAATAGGGGGACTATGCGCGGTATGGTAGTCTTTGATTTTGCCCAAGATTACGGCGAAGCCATGACACAGTATGCCCAATGGTTGAAGGAAGGCAAAATAAAGAGCAAGGAAGATGTTTACACGGGCATCGAGAATTTTCATGACACCTTTCTACGACTCTTCACAGGCGATAAAATGGGCAAACTGGTCCTAAAAATTTAGGAATGATCTAGCCGGAACTATGCATTTTGCTGGCGTATTAGGCCTTCCTGTGCCACGGAAGCCACCAAGGCACCTTTTCGGTCAAAGATGGCTTCCCCTCGAAAAACCGCGGGCATTGGAAGCACTCGGACTGTCCATGGTGTACAACAACCATTCTTGGATATCGAATCCGCGATGGAACCATATCGCATGGTCTATACTGGCGTAAAAGGTTTTGCTCTTATTCAATTGTTGGCGATGTGGCAAGGTTGCGGTGGTCAGAATGTTATAATCCGATACATAGGCCAACAATTGCTGTTGCAACGGCAGGTCAGCGGCCAACTTGTCCTTGGTGCGCATCCATAGATGGTTGAAGGGGGTGCTTTTTTTACCAATTGGGAGGATAGCGTTCGATCGATTTAAATTCGAACACTTCAGGCAGCACCATTTTGAGCCGTTGGTACGCTTTGTGATCAATGTCTTTGATCTCTTCGATCTGTTCAAGACTGGTCGACAATTTTTCAGGCAACAGCAAATTGGGCATGGTGTTCTGATGATCTACACCAGATTCCTTTATTTGGAAGGAAGCGCCCATGGTGAATATCGCTTTTCCGTTCTGTCGTGCCGCCACGCGTCGGGTCGTGAAGCTTCCCCCATCCCGAATAATATCGACTTCGTAGGTAATGGGGACATCGAGGTTTCCGCCCAAAATAAAGTAGCCGTGCATCCAATGGGCAAAGCGATCGGCAGGCACCGTCTGGTAAGCCGCATGGAGCGACTGCGCCAAATCCTGGCCCCCAAATACCCGACCCCAAGGCGCCTGGTAATTTTGTCCCAGAAAGGTTTGGTCATCGATTTTTTCAAGGGTGAGCAGCTGTACCAGCTCTTCTATTTTTTTCATGGAACCCAATATTATCGCTTTAACTTTTCCTCCCCGAAGCGGTACACTTCAGAAGGTTAAAGTTACGACCAAAAGTGGTGCAATTGAAATGGCTTTTGATGGGCAACCCTGATTTCTGGGATCGTATTTAGGGAGCAGCGCTTGTTGGGCCAATCTCTTCATTGACAAATTATTGAAAATGGCCCCTTATTCCTGGATTACCTGGATCACTTCCCGGTTTATTTTCCTGACCTCGGGGATGTTCATCTTATCTACTTTTCTATCATAGGTCATAAAACCGTTCACCTCTCCCTCGACATCGGTCGTTTGGGTATATACCGCGGCCGAAAAGCCCACTTTCACGAATTTTTTCAATTTTTGGGCATATTTTACATATTCATCGGTGGTTTCCTTCGAATTTTTGAATTTGATATATCCCCAGTTGTTGTCTGGCATCCAGAGATGGCCTTCAAGGGGAAGTCCAATGCCGCCATATTCGCCCAGCACCGTAGTTCTTTCCGCATCGTATAGATATAATTTCGGGTCCGGATAATTGTGGAGGTCCAAAATATCGCCCGTCCGGTAAAAATTGCCGCCACTGGCCGAATTCACCAACCTGGAGGGATCGAAAGCCTTGGTCCATTCGGTGATTTCCTCGGTCTTGAACTGGCCCCAAGCTTCATTAAAAGGAACCCACACGACAATGCTGGGGTAGGAATATAAAAAGGTCATTATTTCCTTCCATTCCTTTCTATAGGTTTGTTCCGATTCCGAACTCCGAATCAGTTCCGACCCGTTAAAATAGTTATGGTTCTGCCATTGCGGGCCCTTGTCACCGCTCGGCATATCCTGCCATACCAGGATACCCAATTCATCACAATGGGTGTACCAGCGGGCCGGCTCCACCTTCACGTGCTTCCGTATCATATTGAACCCAAGTTCCTTGGTCTTGACGATGTCATATTTCAAAGCGTCATCTGTGGGAGCGGTATAGAGGCCGTCGGGCCACCAACCTTGGTCCAAGGGTCCGAATTGAAAATAGTCCTTGTTGTTGAGCTGCATCCGCACAATGCCGTTTTCATCTCTTTTGGTGGAGATTTTGCGCATCCCGAAATAGCTGTTCACCTCATCGGTTACCTTGCCATCGCTGATCAACCTCACTATCGTACGATATAGAAAAGGAGATTCTGGGGACCAAAGTTTAGCGTTTTTGATATGAAGCGCCATTTCTTGGTCAACATTCATTTTTGCGGTGGCCACCCGCTCCGTACCTTCATAAACGTCAACTTCCAGGATATCGCCATAGACCGCCCCATCGAGGTCGACCGAAAAAATGGCCACGCCCCGATCAATATCTGGAACCGTCTTCAGGGTACGGATACTTTTCTGTGCCACGGGTTCCAACCATACGGTTTGCCAAATACCGGTAACGGGTGTATACCAAATACCTTCAGGCTTGTTCACCTGTTTACCCCGGGGCTGGGTGCCATCGCTGGTAGGATCCCAAACCTTCACGGTGAGCTGTTGGGGACCGGGACCCAAAAACGGGCTGATGTCGAAAGAAAATGGGGCATAGCCCCCGGAATGGGAACCTACCTTCACCTCGTTTATCCATACATCGGCCTTCCAATCCACGGCCCCGAAATGAAGTAATATCTTTTGTCCGTTCCAATCAGCGGGGAATTCAAAATAGGTATGATACCATAATTCTTGATCTGCACCTACCCCTTTCATCACTCCGGAAAGGCTCGATTCCACCGCAAATGGAACCAAAATTTTACCGTCGAAGGTCGTAGGCGACGACATGCCTTTGGGCCGTATGGCATAGTCCCAAAGTCCATTCAGGTTTTTCCAGTCGGTTCGTTGCAAGATGGGCCTTGGGTATTCCTCCAACACCTTCTCGGGCACTATTTTGTCGGCCCAGGCAGTCTTAATCTTTTTTCCCGCCGGTTTCCATTGGGCATTTAACGGCAAGAAAGCCAATATCAAAATCAGTTGTAGTAGCGTTTTTTTCATTTGTCAAATGATTTCATTTTGAACCAGTAGCCGAAAATTACACTTTAAATTTAGATAATTCAAAAGCAGGGGCATATAAGCAATTGTCATGATTACAAGTACATGATGCCCTTCGCGGTGATCGATATACCCGATTTTGCCTAGCATACCCCATTACACGGATATCTTGGAAAGGCGGAAGATCAACGCAGATCACAAACAATACAGACCACAAATGTGCTATATTTGTTGATCTACCCATGAATATTTATGGTTCCGAGATTGATATTTAGAAAGCCGTTTTTGATATTGGCCGGAGTTTCCGCAATCTTCCATTGCGGCGCTGTCCTTGGTCAGAAGCATGGTATGAACGATTTCAAAAAAACGGTGATTACGCGTGATTTCTTGTCGGAAGGCGTTGCGGTGGCCGACTTGAACCGTGACGGACAACCCGATGTAGTGGCCGGTTTTTATTGGTTCGAAGCGCCACATTGGAAACGGCATGAATTGGTACCGGCACGTACGTTCGATCCCTGGACAGAATATAGCGAATCGTTCCTCAACCTTGCGATGGACGTAAACCTGGATGGCTGGGACGATGTGGTCATCGTCGGTTATCCCGGAACCCCGGGCCTTTGGCTCGAAAATCCAAAAAAAACCGGAGGGAACTGGCAAAAACACCCCATCAACGATGCCGTGGGCATTTCAAATGAATCTCCTGCATTCATCGATATCGATGGGGATGGCAGGCTCGATATCCTGTGCGGCGATATCGAAAAAAAACAGATTGTTTGGCTGCAGGCCCCATTGAAGCCAGGGGAAACCCAGTGGAAGCGTTTTGCTTTGAGCGCGGAAAATGTCGCAGGTACGGAGCAATATTCCCACGGCATCGGATATGGTGACGTGAACGGTGATGGTTATGGCGATATTGTGGTACGGGAAGGATGGTTCGAAGGCAAGGCCGACAAACGAATCCGGAGACTGGTCGTTCCATGCCGCTGATCTGGGAGAACCTTGTTCCCATATGCAGGTCTTGGATGTGAACGGCGACGGCCGTAACGATGTGGTCAGCACCTCGGCGCATGCCCTCGGCGTATGGTGGCACGAACAGGGGGAAGACCGATCTTTTACCACCCATTTGATCAGTAATACTACGGCGCAGACCCATGCCACGATCATGGCCGACCTCAATGGCGATGGAAAAGCCGACCTGGTTACCGGCAAAAGGTACCTTGCCCATAACGGCCGAGATGCCGGGGATGCAGACACCCCGTTCCTGTTTTGGATAGAATTCACGCCAAGGAGCGCACCCTATTACAGAGAGCATTTAATCGATAGCGATTCCGGGGCCGGACTCAATATCGCTATCCAGGACATGAACCGCGACCAAAAGCCCGACATCGTCATTGCGAATAAGAACGGGGTTTTTGTCTTGGAGAATAACATAGATCGTTAAAACCGAACAGCAACCCTTGTGCTTGTGCCATTTTTCAATAGGGCCCATCACCTCCCCATTCGTATCCCAAATCGATTTTTGCAAGGGTTATTTGATGAACTTGGAGGTCAGGGTATTCACGAACAATATATTGCCTACCTGATCATAGCCTTCAAACCATTCAATCCCCTTTTCGGTTTTGATCATTCCTTCATGGAAGCCCAAAATCGTGAGGTCTGCATCCGCAGAATGTTCATTGATCAAATTCTTTCTATCGTAGCCTTCCTCGAGCTCCAATACACGGATGTTCTTTGCTGAGATGGGAAGTCTTCCGCTGGAGGTCAATTCGATCAGATTTTCTTCTTCCTGCTTGAGCTGACCTCTGGAAAAAGTAGCAAAGATCTTGATTTCGCCCTTGTTCCAATCTTTATGGCCCAAAATGATATAGGAAAGCAAGATCATCAAATTGGCATTTTCATAGTCCTCTTTGCGTATCCATATATGGATGTCTTTTCTGTAGCCAAAACCTTTGTCGGAACTTCCTAAAATACAGAGGTCGTATTGTGCGGTTTTCAGCACGCTATAATTGTCTATGATGTCCTCCAGCCATTCCCTTTCGCCCTTTTTATATTCGAAGAGCATCATATTGTTGGGCTGGCCCGAAATACCGGGTTGTTGGATCGCTTGTACGATGGCCGCGGTATTGGAAGGCGAAATCAGTGTTTCCAAAAAAACATTGGAATGGCTATTGGAGGCGATCTGTATCAATTTCGCCAGTTTTATTTCCGCCATTTCCTTCGACTCCTTTGAAAAATAGGCTTTTTCAAAATGGATGTAAGTGCCGAAGCCATAACGGTGCGAAATCCATTTCATAAGGTCCAATGCGCCGTACCGTTCAAAACTATCCTGTGAAAGGCACAAAACAGCCGGTCTCCAATCTTCTTCGGTTTTTACCTTTTCAGATTTTTGGAGAAACACCTGTATTCTTCTGTTGAACTGATGGATGACGCCTTGAAAAATATTTGCCATCCCCTTCTTGGTATCGCTCTTGGTAGAAATATAAAAATAAAGTCCGACCATCAGAAAAATGGCCGCTATGGCGTAGGGGGTATTAATTTTGAACATCAGATAAATACAAAGAACGGCCCCTAAAAGCGATAAATACCATTTTGATTTAAAGGAAGGCCTATAAGACGGGTCCGCGGCAAAATGTTGCATAAAGGAAATCAGGCAGAGTGAACCATAGGTAACCATGAAGAACATTGAAATGATTTCCGCCACGGCGTTAACATCACCCATCAGCACAAAGACCAATGCGATGATACTGGTCAACATGGTCGCATTTCTGGGCTCATTGTTTTTCTTGGTTCCTTTGGAAACCCAAAAGTTCACAAACCTATTCGGAAAGACCTTATCACCGCCGATGGCCTGTAAGGTTCTTGGGGCCACCATGAACGAGCCGAGGGCCGATGAAATGGTGGCCGCTGCAAGTCCGATCGGAATGATGGGGCCCCAGAGGGCTATTTTACCCATCACGAGCTGATCGCCGACCAATGTGGCCACATCGGCGGAACTGGCCAACTTATAGGCGATGAACACATAGATGACCATCCCGATAATGGTTGCGGCCAAGGTGCCCAAAGGGATTGATTTCTTCGGATCCCTTAAGTCCCCGGAAAGTCCAACACCGGCCGTCATGCCGGTAAATGCGGGAAATATGACCGCAAAAACAAAAAAGAAGCCCTTGTCTGAATCGACATTTTTAAAGAGTTGGGTGTTGTCAAAAACCTCGGAATAAGGGGTTGATCCCAAAAAGAACAGTACCAGGGAAACCGCCAAAATGGCCACGACCACATATAGGGCCTTCATGCCCAGATCGGCCCCTTTGGTGACCATCAACCAAATGAGCAGCAGCAAAGCAGGAATGCTGAACAACCGATTGTCGTAGATTTCATAGCCAAACTCGGAGCTTACCCAGGGTTTTATGGCATCAAAAGCTTCCGCAAAGGCAATGATATAAAAAGCAACGCTGATCGCTTGCGACATATAGAGTGCGATACCGATCGCGGCCCCGATATTCACCCCAAAAGATCTCGAAATGATAAAATATTCGCCCCCGCCTTCCACCTTTTGATTGGTGGCAATTTCCGCCAATGCCATGGCCGTGGGGATGGTTACCGCATGACCGATCAAGATGATGGCCAAGGTGCCCATAAAACCGACAGATCCAACGGCAAAACCGAACCTAAGGAACATCACTGCTCCCAAAATTGTGGAAATCGCGGTCAAAAAAACCGGCAATGTTCCGAAATTGGCTTTCGAACTGATCAGGTTTTTGCTCATTTCACTTTAGATCAAGGCCAATATCCTTTTCAGGTGGCCTTTGTTGTGGTATGGAAACCAAAAAATTGCCGAAACGTACCATAAATATATGGAAAGTAATTGGAGTATTTCACAAACCGGACCCATTGATTTTTGGGTATCACTATCATCATTTTATGCTGCCGGGAAAGGGAATTCTTCATTGATCCAAATAGACATTTTTGGGCCTATTGGCTGCATTTTGGCTGCAATTAAAACCCCTGTGTTTCATTGAAGAGTCAATGTCACATTCTCTCATCCATTTCTTCATTTCCCCGTGAACATTTGGCTTTCGGTCAATGTCAATATGGTATCTATTATGTTTGGCAGTTGCTGGAAATCCATCGGCATAAACAGCAACATGTTACCAGGACATTTCTCTACAGGCTTTCTTTTGTTTGGCAAAACTTCATATCAACCGTCATTGGCTTTTTCTTAGGCGCTTATGATGTCGGTAAATTGTATATATGCCGTGCTCACAAATCCTTGATGGAAACTTTCCAAGATATTGAAAGAAATACTTATTTTCCAAATGAGCTTGTTTTACGTTCCAAGCTTTGATCTTGAATGATAAAAGGATTTTTACAATAGCGCCAAAAAATATGTGATTAAACCAAAAATGTATATATATTGGGAAGCTACCTAACGCAAATGGTTTTTTAGATGGATTCAACTAAAGTGCAGGAAAATTCGGCCGTGGACAAGTTTGAGGTACAGGTCATTATCGACCTGATCAAAAAATATCGTCGCTCTTTGGAAGAATCTTCCAACGCATCGCAACTACAAGAGGTAATCGTTGATAATTTTTTGGATTTCAGCAGCACCTACACCGCTTTGGGAAGCTCTGAATATCGAAAACACAACGAAATTGGAAAAATTGATGAACTTGGCGCATATTTACTCCATTATTCACTTTCGGAGCCCTTCAAAGATCTCTTATTCCTTCATAGGGATGTGCTCCTTCAACTTTCCATTGCCAAACACAAAAAGCTTGAAAACCTCGTCGATGAAAAAGCCATAAATGCCCATTTTATGGAAAGCAAGAAGGTGTTGCTCGATGCCTTGGATAGTTTTGCGGAAAAGGTGCAATTGGAGCAAAAGCAAGTTGCATTTTTAAACAAGAAAAAGAGCCGTCTTGCTTCCAAACTGAAGCACCTGCAAAACCCTTGGGCCATATACGAGGACCAGTATTCCGCCATACGGGAACAACTGATCGCCATCGATGTTTCCGGAAAATCCTTCGAGCAAGATCTAGAGGTTTTCGAAGCGATCCGGAACCATGCGGATGTAACCTGCCAAGACATCCTAAAGGAAGCAGAACAGATGTCGCTTTCGCTGGAAGAAGGTATCAAAACCATGGAAAGCCTTACAGAGGTTTCACAAATACGGCAAACGTTGGTCTGGTTGGAGAAGGTGGCATCCAAAATAGAGGTCGTTCACCCGTTACAAGAGAATTTCACTTCTTATTTGGAATCGAGAACGGTCACCATGGGTAAGATAGACCTACCTATCGCTGCCTCGGAAGGGATGCTATTGACCAAAAAAATGGATTTGGGAAAAGCAGCGCAGAAATGGCTCGATTATACCCCGCTGCCCTATTTTATTGATTTATGGGACAATCGGGTACAAGCGATCGCCTATTTTAAACATGCCTTGTTGAACCTTGAAAACGCTTTGATATTGGACAAGGCCAAAAGTTCCCTGGAAACCTTATCGGTTCAACTCGATGGATTTCGAAATGTAGGCAGTCCGCTTAAAGAGTACCACGAGAAACAGGAGAAAGTGGTGGCGGAAATCCAAAACATGATGCGTACCGGGTTTTTGGGAACACATATCTACCGCTCGGATCACTTTCTGGAAGTCTCGCTGCAATCCTCCATGATCCAACTGGCCTCACAACGCAAGGGGCTGATTTCCCGTATTGGGGGAAGCATCAAAAATCTTTTAAGCAGGATAGGTTCCACATACGAACAAAATGTAGCTGCAAATCCATCCCAAAGCCTGGAGCAGGCCATGCAGTGTATCGAATATCGCATGTTCAAAGAGGAAAACGCCCATTATGATACCCTTTTTCTGAACAGGAATTTCGTAGGTGATCTCTTTTTGGTCGAGAGACCCGAAGAGGAACAGAAGGTGGTGCAAGCGATATGTGCTTGGCAGTCAGGTATTCATAAATCCATGTTGGTCTTAGGTAATCCGTTAAGTGGAAAATCTACCTTTATGGAACAACTGGCCAAAAAGCATTTTGGAAAGCAGGTGGTATTTCTCAAGCCAGATAACGATATTATAATCGAAGGGAGGAAATTCAAGACCTCGAAAGACCTTGGTGAAGCCTTGAAAAATGTCAGGAAGAGTATCTATAATACCCGACCTGTAGTAGTGATCGATAATTTGGAGCTATGGCGGAACAAAGACCATCCGTTTTTGGACAATGTAAAGGCGCTCTTGGACTTTTTGGATTTGGAATCGGATCACGTTTTTCTAATGGTTTCAACATCCGAAATGCTGAAAACACATTTAGATCATCGGGTGCCTTTCTCGAACACGTTCAGCAATGAAGTCAATATAGATAAGACCGATTTCAATACCATCTACAAAGCGATCTTGCTGCGAAACGGTGCTTCGCATCGAATTTTGGTGGACGAAAAAGAAAATGCTTTGACCGATAAACAGATAGAGCACAGTGTGCGCAGGCTTTGTCGGAGCCTGGATTACAACTTGGGCGAAGTGCTTCAAGCGTGGACGTATGGTACGACCATGATTGCCGACAACAAGGTCATTTATAACGACCGCAATATACTGTTCGCGGATTTTTTCACTCCCCCAGAACTTCTTATCTTAAAGTACGTGGCTTTATTTACCTATATCAATGAAATCACTTTAAAGGATTTTTTGGGGAAACGATTTGATCAGACCTATAGGTCGGGCCTGCGCAGGTTAACCAATACCAAAGTGCTACTTCGTGATGGCATCGGCGATTTACGGATCAATGCCGTATTGGCCCATGATGTTCGAGAATTATTGAAATACCACGGAATGCTCAAATAAATGGAAAATATCACCGAATTTTATTCTTGGAAAGGGTTTTTGTATCTATTTCTGGTACTGATCGTCCTGTATTGGGCATTAAAGTCCATTTCATTCGTGATCAAGAGTTTTGCGAGACGAAATGTCACCAACAAAAAGGTAGCCCTGTTCTTCGACAAACTTTTGATGTTGTACAAGCCCGTTGCTTTTGTGCTACTGCTGCTCGACTTTATTTCGATCCATTATATCACGCACGGTATGTTGCTCGCAATACTCGCTGTATTCGGGTATCAACACATAAGAAATTATATCAGCGGCCTTTTTTTCAAGACCAACCCCTTGGTAGAAATCGGTGTTCGGATCACCACCGACGACCTTGGCGGTGAACTGAGCAAACTTCTGGCTTTTGGATTGATCCTGAACACCGAAGCGGGAGAAAGGTTTCTGGGGTATCAGGCCATAGAACGGAACGGTTTTTCGGTAAATGCCGCAACGGATACCACCTTGCGACAAACCGTATATTTACAAACTTCCTTGGAGAAGGAAGCCATACTCGATCTCCTTTTTGAAAATCCCATCCTGGATTTTGACCAAGTACCGATGGTCAAATCCACTGAAGGCAGTGGTATACTCAGATTGCAATACACCCTCGAAAAAGGGGCTACCACAGAAGACCTCCTGGCCTTTTTGAATGTGCGCGGCATAGAAACAAGTTTAACCCTTAGTACCGATTAACCATGGAAATCATTTCTTCATACAACCTTATCATAGAAGTATCGTTGATCATTATATTCTCTTTTATGTTCAATGACATTTCCAAACGCACCAATATTCCGGCCGTACTGATGCTCATTGTCCTTGGTGTGGGCTTGCAGTACGCGCTCCAATTTGCCAGCGCCGTAGAAATGAACTTTTTCCCCATCCTCGAAATTTTAGGTATTGTTGGGTTGATCATGATCGTGCTCGAGGCAGCTCTGGAACTGGAACTTAAAAGGGAGAAATTGATGCCCATCCTCAAATCAATGGCGGTGGCCATTATAGGTCTTGTGGCATCGGCCTGGGCGGCCGCCTTGATACTCTATCAGTTTATTCCCAGCATGACCATGCAATCGGCATGGTTGTATGCAACGCCCTTGTCGATCCTATCAAGTGCCATCATCATTCCCAGTGTCACCGGTTTGAAGGAACATAAAAAAGAATTCCATATTTATGAAAGTACCTTTTCGGATATTATCGGTATCATGATGTTCTATTTCCTCACGGGAAAACTGAACCCGGCCGAAGATTCGGGGGTTGTCGGATTTACGGGCAACCTGATCTTGACGGTCGTGATAGCCCTTGTGGCGAGCTATGCCATCATCATGATCTTTCAACACATCAAAAGCAATGTCAAATTATTCCTGCTCATTGCGGTATTGCTGCTGCTCTATGCCGTAGGTAAAAAAATGCACCTTTCCTCTTTGATCATTATCCTGATTTTTGGGCTGGTCATCGCCAACATGAAGTTGTTTTTTAAAGGAAAATTGGCCAAGTTTCTCGATTTTAAGAAAGCGCACCACATTTATCATGAACTGCATACCATCACCGCGGAAACGGCCTTTGTGGTTCGTACCTTTTTCTTCGTCATCTTCGGTCTGACCATAGCGATCACCTCACTTCTCGATTTGAACGTCGCCCTGATCAGTATGTTGATCATCGCATCGATCTATGCGATTCGCTACGTGTTGTTGCTCCTTTTTGTGGGCAGGGATGTGATTCCCCAACTCTTCATCGCGCCAAGGGGCCTGATTACGGTACTGCTGTTCTATGCCATACCATTGGAGGCTCAGATTGCCGAGTTCAACCACGGCATTCTGCTGTTTGTGATCATTGGTACCAGTCTCATCATGACCTTCGCCATGATCTACGACAAACGCAGAAGTGCGAAGGCCATTGATTTGGCAAAGTCCAGAAAAGTGGGGTCCGTCAGCTGGAAAGCACCGACAATCGACCAGCAGTAAGTGACACTGGGCAAAGTTTAAGTTATATGGTTTTCCGCCCTATCATTACTTTTTATTTTGTCGAGCTCCGATTCTTTGATGATTTCAAATTGGTACACTTTATTCAAGGGAATGCTATCGACCTCTCGAAAACCCTTCCTATGTCCAAGTGACCTATAAATACCAACTATCCTGAACTTAGAACCTGGAAAATGCATGAAATTACTGGTTCTGGGATTCAATCCATCACTTCCCTTCCCAATATTTTCCGACATCCTACCCCACATTTTGGGGTAAATATGGCTTAGATCTATTCTTGCCACATCCATTCCGGCCGAGAACGGTCCGGTCAACAGTTCAATATCTTCGGCAGCTTCGCTCGGAATCGTTACCATTTCTTTGTTCTTGTTTTTGCTAGGGTAACATCGAACAATTATTTAGATAGGGCGTCCAAGAGTTCGTAGCTTTTCACATAACCTAAATTGACTTTCGGGCTTCTTCCTCAGATTACCATCCCTGAAGTAATCTAACGATTTCAGGGCTTCGGCAATGTTGTCCCGCACATATCCCTGACTTGTGCCCAGTAACGATGTTACAAGCCCGATAAGCGCCGATTGGATTTCACGGAAGACAATGCCAGGCAATTGGTGGTAGTGCAGTAGGTTTTTTGCATTGCACAACTATTCATTGTTTTTATCTTCAAAAACCTTGGGAAATGTTACACTTAATAGCAAGGATCCTTGATTTCCCTTAACCTCTTCTCCAAAATCGCAATTTCCAGAACTTTCTCCTTACGGTCTACAAAATCGCCTTATTTCTTCTTAAAAAAATCCTTCCTCGATTTAAGGAAGGGTCATTAGTAGCTCTTGCATTAAAGAAAATTCACTACCCCTGTATCCATATCATATACCGCACCTTCAATACCGATTTCTCCTTTATCGAGCATTTCTTTTAAAATTGAACTATCCGTCAAAATCTTTTGTAAAGCAATCTTCACATTATTTTCGCTCACTTCATGCACCAGAAGTCTATTTGCAGATGTTTTTGGGCCTTCTGAGACGGTCGACATCTCTACTGCGGGTCTGATATTCTTTAGCATCCCGGTAATATGTCCCAATTCGGCCCCATCGATTGCAGCGTGAATCGCTCCGCAATTTTCATGGCCCAATACCAATATAAGCTTTGCTCCGGCGACCTTCGTCGCAAATTCCATACTGCCAAGAATATCATCGTTTATGAAATTTCCAGCGACCCTCGCTACGAAGATGTCCCCAATTCCCTTATCGAACACATCCTCGACAGGAACCCTGCTATCCACACAGGACAATACGATGGCCTTGGGGAACTGTGCGTTCGCGCTCTCCCTTATCTGAAAGGAATGGTCCCTTGCAGTGAGGTCGCTCCTTACGAATCTTTCATTTCCCGCCCTTAAGCTTTCCAAAACTTGTGCCGGAGAAAGGGCCGCCTGTTCCTCTGCCGTCAAAACGGACTCAACAAGAATTTGGCTTCTGTCTATTTGAATTGATCGATCTTCAGATTGTTGGGCATTTACCATGGGTGCAAAGACCAGTAAGCCAACAAATGTCATAACTCTGTTTCTCATAATGATTGTTTTTAAATTCTATGTAAAAATAGATGTCAACAACAGAATTGAAACTATTACTATTCATAAATAATAGTTAAACTTCTATATATTAATAGTATTACTATCTATTAAGAAATATCCTTTTGTAGATAGGGCCAATTGCGTAATATGCCAATCAAAAGATTATAGTATACTTCCGTCCATGGTACATTACAAATAGTTGCAATTTGAATTTCTAATTTGAAGTGTCAATCTTGATCAACTCAATTTCTATGGTACCGTTGATTTTGATTTCATAACCCTCATCCCTAGCTTTCAAGATGAGGTCCTTGGTCAGGTTTTTAGCTTCCTTCAAGGCTCTTATGCGCTGTTCTGAAGTGTTGATGCAATCGTCATTGACTTTGTTCATGTTCAATAGCTGCAAATTGTGAAATTTAATTTTATCCGAAATCAACTGTAATAGCACATCTGCCGCCTCGAAAGGTGAAAAGGTGCCTTTGACAAGTTTTATCTTTTGAATTATTCCGGACATAGAAACAGTTCAAAAAATAGATGTTTTTTCCTTTAACGGGCGAACGAACAAAAGGCACAAGAGTAGCAACGCATATGCCAAAGCTATATAGGTCGATGGCCCTTCATAGTGCTTAAGAAAAATCAGACTACCTATTTTTATCAGTATGCCCAGGGCAATATATCGGAGTAGTATCGAAGGTGTCATGTTATTGGGTTTATGGTTTTACCTAAAATTTAAAAAACTTATGCAGTGCGTTTTACGGCACACCGCACAAGTTCTAGTTTATACTCGGTTCTATCAATAAAGGTGTTTTGCCATCCGTAATAATGATTTTGCTGTTCTGTGAGCGCGAAAGCTCCCTGAATGCCTCGATGCTCCTAATTTGTATGAGTTCGTCGGTGAGTCCTTCAGATAGAATTTTTTGGGCATCCCGTTCGCCTTCCGCTTCAATGATCTTGCGGTCCGCTTCTAGTTTGGCCTGTTGTAGGATGAACTCCATTCGCATAGCATCCTGTTCAGCCTGCAATTTCTGTTCTATGGATGTTGAGAGGCCTCTCGGCAATTGAATGCTCTTCATTAAGACCGCTTCAACACTTATGCCTTGCGGTGTCAAGGTCTCGCCCATTTTGACCATGATGGCCTGTTCGATGTCTGCACGTCTGCCCGAGTGCATATCCTTGGCAAAAAACTGTGAACAGACATCCGCCGAGGCCGAACGGAAAACACTTGTGATGATCGCCGGATAATCTTGCCCAATATTTTGCAGCACCGAAGCGACCTTATCGGTTTGCAATCGATACAAGATCGATATTTCTGAATCAACGCTAAGACCTTCCTTACTCGGCAAATTCAAAAAGAGTTCCAAATTTTCGGTCTGTACCGATGCCTTTACCACCTTGGAGGTAAACGGATTGTAGAATATCGCTCCCTGGGTCGATATTTCATTTCCAAATTTTCCCAACCGCTGCTTTACGCCTGCTTCTCCGGGCCTGATTACCGCACAACTTGTCGATAGCATTGCTATCGTACCCAACACCAATAGATCTTTTTTCATAGTATTTCGTTTTAATTCGACATGTAATTCGATAACTACAATATTTTAGAAAAGGTATATTTCAAGCTGGTTGGCTTATAAATCAAAGTCTAATTCGGGGCCCAAAACCTTCGGGCATGTTTTCTGCGCTACCTAATTTATTTTGTTGGTACCTGACTGGTTGTAACCAATCGACAAAGGAGTTTTCTTTCGGAAACATGGGGTTGGTCAGCGCCAGCAGGCTGTTCAAACGTTCTTGCGGATCGGGGTTACCCGTTACATTGGGAGATAGGCCTAACAAGGAAAAGGTATTTAGAAACTTTGGCAGAGAATAAGGTGCCGGTTCGTATGAGGAATTTCCTTGCCTTCTCGTAACTATGAGAAGTTCTTCGACGTAGATCTCTACCGTCATGAACAGTTCCAATGCGCCATCGGGATTTTCCATGAAATCGATTTCATTTTTTATAATTGATTCCAGGTCAATCAAAAATTCAAAGTTAAAATGGGATGTGTGGTGCTGACCTTGGGGTTGCCCGAATACTAGCATCGGCAACAATAAAAGGGATGGTATCGTTTTCATATCATATAGATTTTCGAGAATCGGTCTCTTTTGTTTTTTGTAAAATTAAGGCACAAGAAATATATATTTTTATATATGTTTCTTATGTATAACATAAAATATATTTATGTTTTTTAACTTGCTCCAACTTCAGGCATTCTTGAAAATATATCAAAATCAGCGTATTACAAAAGTTTCGTAAGAACTGCTCCTTACCTAGCCCGCTGTATCGATATAGCTCAAGAATGTTCAAGTTCAGTTTTAGCTTCAATTAACGAAAGTCGTGGGCAGCAAACTTTTTGTAACCGATTTCGAAAAGATGTCGCTCAAGCGGCTAAGAAGATCTTGGACGAAGATGATGCGGCCATTTTATGTTCATGAATTGGAATGAAATCATTTTCTATCATCTCCTCTTTGCAAAAAGCCAAACATCTGTTCATCCAAATCGCCCGGATTAATTCTTTTTTCTTTGGTGATTTCAAATCGTTGGGGATTGGAACCGTATAATTGCTGATTTGCTTTTGATAGGCCGATTAAACTTTTGTTCCATACTTAAGCAAGCCAATTTTAACTTCAATACATTCGATATAAAACTAAAAAAAAGAGCGAAACCATATGAATAGCTGGAAGTGACATGCACTTAAATAACCGATTTGCAGCGTGGAGCGTATGGCATTTCACCATTTGCCGGTAAATAAATAGGGGTATTCGGACAGGATTTCCACTTATTCGTCCCATGGACCGGTGCCAATGTTCTTTTTTAACTATCTTCTACATCTTAAGAATTCCCTTCCAACTCACGGGCATTGGGCCTTTGATTGACTTTAGGGCCAGTTCCCTCCACCGACTGGAATTTTAACCCTTTTATTAATTTAAACCAATGTATTATGAAAACGTGCTTTAAACTTCTTTTTTTATCGTCTTTAATGTTCTTCATTTCCTGCTCCACGGAGTCTGTTGGCGAGGACTTGACAACCGATTTGACCGCTACGGCAGCCAAGGCTAAAAAGCCCCGCCCTATTAAAAATACCTATGTAGGTATTGACAGACCGGACGGATCTGGAGCTGATTTCACTGGGAACATGTCGCATGCTGGCAAAATTACCGGTCATACCACTACCACAAATTTCGTTTTTAATGACGAATTTACGGGTGGTACCCAGACGAGTGACGACGTAATCGTTACTGCCAACGGTGATGAAATATGGACCTCCTCAACGGTTACAATTACGTTTTCACAAGAATCAATTGATGATGGCACCTTTTCGTCAGGCACCTATACCGGTGGTTTTGAATTCGTTGGCGGCACTGGTCGTTTTGTAGGCGCAGATGGAAGCTCGGAAATTGTCGACTTTGGGGTATTCGGTAATGGAATGGCGCAGCATAAGGCGGCGGGCAGCATTACTTATTGATCATCCCGTTTGACCGTTCCAAAAATTATAAAACCTTGTAGATCTTGCGATCTACAAGGTTTTAGTTTGCTTACTGTTTTTATTGGTCGGGGTGGCAGGATGTGATTCTTTTATCCTAACTCCTTGTAAACCAATATTTTATCGTATTTTTTTCCAAGCAGGACATCAAATAGGACATCCTCATCAGCGTTTTGATGCTTTCGTATTATAAATATAGGAAAGGTTCACCAAATCGGCGTAAATCGATTTGAATCTTATTAAATGACGTGTGTGCTATTGGTATACCTTTGTATAGCATTTAAAAAATGTCCAATCGGAAAGTCTAGATACGGTTGGAGATAATGAAATAACAGATTTCAAGCCCTGCACCATAAACCGTTCGTTTTATTAAACTCAAAAAAAGTGGATCAAAATTCACCATTTATCAAATTATTGGTACTTATCATACATCCAGTGTATGCAGTACGTATTGTATCCTTTTTTTTTTAAACTTTGATAACCGTAATATGGTTTTAATAGCATACCGGTAGTGTTTCCAAATTGTCTGATAACAATGATCTCCAGGGTAATACGTATGCATCGTTTAAAACGCTGATGATTTTTTATAAGTAATAAGTTGACCTTATGAGGCTTGTTTACGTTGTAATATGACAAGGATCATAAGGCCAAAATATAAAGCCGTACACAGGAGGATTAAACTTCCACAACCCTGGTCTTTTGCTTATATAGTATTGTTTTCTTCTTTCTCAGGATTCTTAAAAACGTCTCTAACAGAATGTAAGAGATAAACACCATAGCTACATAAGGTAAGAGATCTCCAATACGATTATATATGGTATTTATTCCCTGCATTGGAACATTGACTATCAAAGTTTTCTCCTCCGATGTGTAAAAGTCGGTACTCCCTAGTAAATTGCCATAGGGATCGGTTGCGATAGAGGTAGCGCGGGAGACCGGCCTGATTACAGATACACCATTTTCAATACCTCTTAAGCTTGCCATATAGGCATGATAAGGATCGATGGCTTTCCAGTCTCCTGAAGGCACCAACAAGATATCCGTTCCTTTTTTCCCGGCTTGTTTTAGAAAATGTGGAAAATCGGCATCGTAGCAAATTATTGGGGAAAGCTTGCCGTATGGGCTGTCTATGACCGGTATAATGTCGTCCGAACCGTATTCTTGTTCCGCAAATGGCACAGGATTGCTCTTCAAATACACATTCGCCACTTCTCCCTCAGGAGTGATTGTAATCGTTTTATTGACCACCAGAAGACGCTCAGGACTATACGGCCCGGGATTGATAACCCCAAGCGACATGAAAAGATATATCCGCTTATCCCTTGCCAGCGTTTTTGCCCTTTCAATAACCTTATCTTCCTGGGAATTAATAATGAACCCTATAGCTTCGGACCATACAATTATTTTGGCTCCTTCATCGGCCATTTGAACTGTTTTACCAAAAAGCAGATCCAAATTGGCCTTTAATGCCCTTCCGGTATTTTTGAATTTATCGGCGAATGGATTTTCAATAAAAGGTACCATTGCACGATTTGCTTCCTGAAGTTCAGGGGATGCCTGTGAAGTTTCGGGCTTAATCGTAATGGATTTACCAAATTCATCCTGATAAATAGTTTCTGATATATTGGTATTATCTATGGTTACACCGGCAATCTTAACGGTTTCTATCTCATAGTAATCTACCAGTGACACTCTTATAATGCCAAATGCAAAAACAAGAAGGTAGATGATGCCCGATATGGTAGCGCCTTTGCCGATATGAGCCCATTTCCATTGTCGCACAGACATCCAGTTTACCAGCGATGCAAACCAAGCCATCAAAAAGGAGATCCCCCAAATACCAAATACCGAAGCAATCTGTTGTATTGCCTGAAATTGGTATTGTGTGTTGGCAATAGAACTCCAGACATCACCACTGTTAAGTGTATTTAAATATTCCATGGTAACGAATGCTGCTGGAAAAATAAGGGTGCCTAAGAACCCCCTTTCCTGTGCCTTGCTGAATCTGTCTACAAGGTAAGGCAGGATAGTTATTGCAGAACTTATCAACAGGATAATTATCAGAATGGGAAACGGTGCAGGGAATACCTCATAAATTCCAATGATTCCAGCAACAAAGAGGCTCAGAAAACCAAATACAACAGACTTCCATACTTTGACCTTTCTCATAAAGTATAGAAAAGAGGCAAGACCAAACCAGGGTGCAATAAATACGGTCCATTTAGCAGAACCGAGGATCATAAACAACATACCAAGGCCTAGGACCAGGTACGGATTCGATAAATAGCGTTTTAAAGTTTTCATGATATGATGATTTTTCAACAAAGTAATGGCTTACTTTATCCAAAGTCGACTGAATACATGAAGTCGAACCAATTAAATACGTTCGATATTCGGCACCGAATATCGAACTCCATAAATATTCATGAAAACCGGGATTTATAGGCTGTTGGGGTGCTTCCAGTATATTTTTTGAAGGCAGTATTGAAACTGGACTTGGAATTGAATCCCACTTCATACATGACCTCCAGAACGGTAAGTTTACTGTCCTTTGATTCCCGTAATATCCTTTTAGCTTCTTCAATGCGATAGCCGTTGATCAGGTCAAAGAATGATTTACCTAATTCCGCATTGATCAGGGTAGAGAGTTGGCGGGAGGAGACTTGCACTTGTGATGCTAGGTCATTCAAGGTAAGTTCAGCATCAAGGTATGGCTTGTTTTTTGTAATATGAGAATTCAATTTTTCCAATAACGATTTATTTTCTTCCGGTGAACTGACGCCATTTGCAAAATTAGGTTGGGCACCAAGAAAAATCTCGTTTTGGTGAAGACCCTTTAGTAAAACACTACTGATAAAGAACAGCAGTCCGACCAATCCCACAATTATGGCACCCTGATCCAGACGGATCAGTTGGCTATGCCTGAGCACGTTGGCCAAGGTACTGGCCAAAACAGAAATGATGAATACATTTACAAAGAAATTGAGCCAATTCAGATTAATCTTGTTAAGGTTGGAAAATTGTTCCAAAATAGTCTCGCGGTAGTTCCTGATCCTGATCTTTATGGCCAACAGGTATGAAAGTTCATAAATAAACCCAAAAACAGAGATCATGATGGTACTGAGATCCTTACCCTTTTTAACGTCTTCCAAAACCCACTTCTGCATTTCCGGGGTTTGGTTGTAATAGAAAATGAACAATAGCGCCAAAGCAATTACAAAGGGCAAGGCATGCAGCAAATGAATGGATTTGAGCCTAAATTTTTTGATGCTTAAAGATTGGGTATATAATAAAAGGAGGGGGGCGTGAAAGATAACAAGGCTGTTGAGAAAGAGCGCATATTGCGTATTGGAATCAAAAAACCCCGAAATGAGCAAATAATAGTCGAGCAATCCCGATGCCAAACTCAAAAAGAAAAAAGCCAAAAGATAATTACTTAGTTTTCTGCCCTTTTTTGAGAAGAAAAGGAAAAAACTAATAAAAAATAACTGAAAAAGGACCAACAGGGTCAGGATTTGAAATAGTTCAGGCATCAAAAATTGAATATTTAAGTAATAATGCTGGTCTAAGGATATAAAAAGCTGTTTTCATTCTCATCAAGCTATAGTGTAAAAGGGGGTGGGGATTTAGCATTTTTTATCTCATTAATCCAAGCCGATTGATTGGTATTCTCAGCAGCACAGTTAAAACATGGATACCCTCTTCTGATCAAGCACTAATTTAAGCTATAAGCATACTTCAATTCTCCTTTAGCACATCCAGGCCCATAAAACGGCCGTTTTACGGAACCAAGCAAGTTTGTTCGGAACGACCCTAGATTGAAATAATTAGCCGCTACCGAAATCCAAATATAAACTTTAAAAGTTCGAATCGGGGTTCCCCGACCACCCAAATGTTAAAGCCATTTGTTTACAAGACATTACCAATTATAGCATAAAAATAGGACATGTATCGCGGCGTTTTGGTGCTTTCGTAACCTAGAAAATAGAAAAAGTCTATCAAAACGGTTTAAATCGATTCAAATTTAATTTAGACAAGAGAAGTAACGTTAACCAATATCCAGGCACTAGCTTCTGGAAGTATCAGTTAATAAACTAAAGATTAGGTCAAAAAAGCATTTCACATGGTCGCAACAATGGTTCGTTTTCCGGACCCTATTAAATTTATGGACAGGATTTCTAAAATAGCCTTTCTTGCGAAAGAATTGATGGCCGTCTTAGGAAAACTATACCTCCCATTAGCACGAACAAACAAATATATTGTGGTATAAATAACCATAAATGGAAATCCCTCTTAAAAGCTTCTTCTAACTGGTATCTCAAAAACTCCAGCGCAACCTTGCAAAGAAACTATGGCCAAGGCTCTTATATTCCTCGAATTCAAAGAACGATTGTCACGTAAAGTCAAACTCCCAGTTGGTGTTGATGGAAACCAAGGCTTATACGTTGGTGTAATGGAAGCTTTTTAGCCATTTTTTTTTGAGTTCTGGCTTGTTTCCTATATGAAGTTAAGAAACCGGTTGGATTCGTCATCATCTAGCCTTTGGAAATGAAATTAATATTCGATATTTATGCTTGATTTTTATAACTGGACAATTATATCATTCAATATGGCACTTAAGAAGATTTTAGTTGCAGTTCTATTGGGTTTTTTTATCACCTGGGGACACGCACAAGAAAAAAGTAAAAAGGAACTCAGAGCCGAAAAAAAAATGGAACGGCGACAACAAACCGAAGAACTGGTCAACTCAAAATCTTTCGTGTTTGTGGCCAGGACGGCTCTGGCCCCAAGTGGCAGATCCATTAGTTTGGCTTCCAACGCAAACTTTGTGAAATTCGAACCGGAACTTATTGACGGGGATATGCCGTTTTTTGGAAGGGCCTATAGCGGGGTTCGGTACGCGGGTGACTCCGGATTGACCTTCAAAGAAAAACCGGAAGTCTTTACCATAAAGAAGGATAAGAAAAATTTCCAGGTCAATACCATTGTAAAAGGGGAAAACGACAGGTTTCAACTATCGCTTTCCGTAGGTTTGGAAGGATCGTCCACACTTACGATAATCAGCACCAACCGAAGCAGCATGACCTACCAGGGAACCATTTCCGCGCCTCAACCTAAAGCGGAGAACTAACCTTGTGAAATACTGGCCAAATTAATTTTGTTGTAACCAACCCCTAAATTCGAAGCATGAAATCATTTCTAGTCTTTATGAGGGCAACACTCACAGGGGGTGTTCTATTTTTATTGCCTTCGGTACTGCTCATCATATTCTTGTCCAAGGCGTATGCCATACTGGCAAAGCTTTCTGAACCTTTGTCAAAAAGGCTGCCCGAAAGCGTGTTTGGTCTTAGCGCGAGCATATTGCTCACAATAGGCTTGTTGATCCTGATCTGTTTTTTGAGTGGATTGGTGTTTCGATCTGTTAGGGTTAAAAAATGGGTTGACAAATTAGAGAATACGTTACTCATCAATATTCCCGGTTACGCAATGATAAAATCGATTACGGCCGATACCATAGGCACCAAATCTGAAGAAATGATGCAGCCCATTACAATTCGTGATGGCGACACCTGGAATATTGGGTTTTTGGTAGAAGAGGGCGAAAAATTATGCATGGTTTTCATTCCGGATGCACCCAGGTATGACGCAGGAGAAATGAGGGTGGTACCTACCAGTACAGTTCATAAACTGGATATCACCACCAAAAATTTTGTCAAAGCCATCAAAACCTTTGGCAAGGGAATTATTCATCATATAGACTGATTGGTTGTTATAAATCCTTCACTATGGGGTCAATAAATCATGTAATAGTGGTGAACATAATTATAAATAAAATGAGGATATTCAAAAAAAAACGGAACCGCGCTGTTAAAGCTGCTGTCATAAAAACAAGCCTTGCCCTATGTTTGGGACTGGTTTTTTCATTCCTCACCTATGGTCAGCAGGTCGACTCCGAACAAACCACAGTTCCTTTCGCGGTTGCCCCCGTAAAAATAGATGGTAACATCTTGTTCGATGTGCGCGGTATTTCTTCCTTGCCAGCCGGGCAAAGGGCTGAAAATATCAGCGAACGGATCAAAATGGTGGCCGAAAATGAATCGTTTGCTGCCGACTCGCTCCAAATAATTGAGGCTGCAGACCATAGCAGCATTTATGCCGGCGACTTCGAAATCATGCAAATCTATGACCCGGACGCGACAGTCGAAGGGGTTTCCCGACAACTACTTGCAAAAAGCCATGCTGCAAAAATAAAAAACACCCTGAGTTCATACCGGTACGCAAGAAGTCGTCCGGTCATCATAAATAACATGCTGCATGCAGGGGCCGCCACAGTTATTATGGTACTGATCATGCTTTTGCTGCTCTGGCTTGTGAAGCGTACCAACAGACTTTTTCAAAATAGGATAAAACATCGAATCGAATCGGTAGAAAACATTTCGTTTAAATTGATCAACTCGAATCAGATATGGCGGGTGTTCCATGTTTTATTCGATACGCTAAGGGTGTTCCTTATCCTTTTTTTGGTGATTTTTTATATCGAATATGTCCTGACCCTCTTTCCCTGGACGAATGAATTTGCGCAATACGCTTTGGGATTGATCACCGATCCCATTATTTCGATCGGCACCGATGTCATAAGTTACATTCCCAGCTTCATTTTTATTCTGATCATTTTCTTCGTTACAAAATACCTATTGAAGTTGATCAAACTATTTTTTTGTCTAGTCCTGAAATATGGCTACAGGTTAAAAATAGATTTACGCTGTTAATTTATATACCATATTCGGTGTTTTGTATTCTAAAGATAGATGTAATCTTATTTCGTTGTAAAGGTTGATTGCATTTTTTGTTGCTCTTTTGGCGTGTTGCAGGCTATCAAAGGTCTGGTCGAGATAAAATTCGTCTTTTAGTATGCCATTTACCCTTTCCGCCACGGCATTTTCATAACAATGGTTGTCCTCTGTCATACTTATTTGAATGTTGTTTCTTTTAAGTATTTGGGTGTATACATTGCTACAATATTGTATTCCTCTATCGGAATGGTGAATAAGTCCGGTGATGTCTTGAGCTTGATATAGGGCTTTATTCAAGGCCCTTTCACAGCCTTTAAGTTCTAAGCTGTTGCTGATGTCATATCCTACGATTTTACGCGAGTACATGTCCGTAATGAGAGCCAGGTAACAAAATCCCTTGATTGTTCTAATGTAGGTTATGTCGCTTGCCCAGATTTGGTTTGGTCTTGTGGCACGCAGATCTTTTATGATATTGTTGTACTTATGGAACCTGTGCAATGAGTTCGTTGTTTTATAGCTAGGTTTCTTTCTAAGTGTTAGCATATTGTACTTTCTAAGAATATTAAATAATGTGTCCCTGCCTACTTTAAGGTTGGCTTTGTCAAACTCATCTTTCAAAGATTTTTTGAGTTTGCGCACGCCTTCTCTGGGGAGGGATTTGCGTTTTTGCTTGACTATTTTCAATACCTTATGTTCAAGTTTTGAACGTTTGTCAGCTCTACGTTTATACTTGTAGTAAGCATCACGTTTAAGGCCGAAGCAGGCAGTAACAGTTGACAAAGAAGCAAACCCCTTGGACTTTTCCCTAGCTTTTATCAGGGCTTTATATTTAGCTTTTTTTTTAGCTCCAGGACAGATTTATAACCAAGTTGTTCAGCGGCCACCTCAAGGTAAGATTCGTCCACTAGGGCATCCATATCCTTTTTCAGGAGCAGTTTTTTAAGCTGTTCAATCTCTTTTTGAAGCTCTTTGATACGGGTTATTTCATCTTTTGTCTTCACGGTCACACGGGTGTTCATAAGGTCTTTACGATTATACTTTTTTATCCATTCATTGATGGTAGTAGGAGCAATACCGTAGGCCTTACCTAGTTGGTACTTGTTCAGTTTTCCGGTGGTAAGTTCGTCTAAAATTTTGAGTTTGAAAGATTCGGAATACCGTCTGATCACTTTGTCATTTTTGTACATAATGTTTAAAATTATGTAGCCCTTTTAAAACTCCAGGTAGCTTTTATACCAAGGGCCTTTAACTCAAGGGCTATGGCTTCCTCAAATGCAAGGCGTGCATGGTCATTGGTCGTTCTGGCAATGACCAATACATTTTTTTCTTTAAAAATATCCACAACATTTTGATCGGCCTTCCTTCAGATCCGATGGAAGGCACATCACCTCTATCATGAATTGATTCAATGGAAGGGTATTAACCCTATTCCTAATGGTGTCTCAACCAAGTAAGTAGTCCAACCATTTTTTGTATGGCATTTGTATGGCATTTGTATGGCATTTGTATGGGAAAATAGAATATTTTTGGTTTTCTTTATTTTTTGTGGTACTGTCCATTCTAAAAAATAATGAGTGGGCCTGGCAATTCCTTCATATGAAATACTTGTTGATCATTTGGTTTTGGATTCTGGGATTGGCCTCGGTACATGGTCAAAAAATCAAACATTATGATTTGGAAATACAGGCCAAACATGCCGAAATTAAAGGCTACGATCCTTCATTCAGGGTTAATTATTTTGAAAATATTATTTTAAAAACCGAACTCACCTCGGATGTGGCCAACCTACAATTTATCAGTGGACGCACGGGTGAGGTATTGGACCTCAAACCAGCGGCCCAATACCAACTGGGTTATAGTTTTGATTATAAATGGGTGGCATTAAGCCTATATTATACCCCAAAGTTCCTCTTGGACACCCAAAATAATCCAGACCTGGAAGAAAGCAATTCCTTATTTACCAACCTAAATTTCTTTTATACCGATCAATGGAGACAGGAATTGAGTTATCGCTATTATAAAGGATTTTATAGTGATTTCCGGACCGCTGCAACGGGCAACGAACCAGGGCTTCTGACCAATACTACCTTGGAAACCTTTGAAGGCAGTACATTTTTTATTGCCAATCCGAACTTTTCATTTCGTGCACATTACGCACAAACCGAAAGACAGCTGCTAAGTGCGGGAAGCTTAATTCCCAAAATAAGATATGCCTATAGTGTGATCAAACCAAATTTTCAAAATATCACTACCCCCAACGAACTGAGACAAATTAACAGCATAGATGTATTGGCCCAAGTAGGGTACTTGTATACCTTCGTTTATGATCAAAAATGGTTTGCCACAGCGGGCCTTCATCCTGGGATAGGATATAACTATTCTGCCCACCAATACGATAATGGTTCCCCAATTAAAGATATCTTCAACAGTTTTACACTGGCCATGAAAACAGAAATTGCCATGGGATACAACAGCTATCGATGGTTTTTTGGAGGCAACCTCAAATGGCGTAATTATAATTACACCAACAACCAGGAAGATCAATTTGGAAGGGATGCTTTTTACTTTTCGGTTCATTTGGGATATCGCTTTAATGACAACCTACCCATGCGTAAATTTTTTGGTTGGTTCGAGGATCATTTAGGATTCTAGCAGAACCGCGATAGGCATTTGCTTGAAGGTGCATTAATGGATAGAACGACCGAAAGAAAGCATAGTGTATTTTAAAAACATAAGATTTTGCGGCACAATGGGAGGCCAAGTACTCCTATGCGATAAAGATCTGGAGGGACAATTGGGAGGACCTTACCGTTTTCTTCGAGTTCCCGCTGGAAATCAGAAAGATCATCTATACCACCAACCTTATCGAGAACGTGAACGGGAAGATCAGGAAGTACACCAAGAACAAACTGTCCTTCCCAACGGACGACGCAGTGATGAAATCCGTATATTTGGCAACCAGGGAAGCGATCAAAAAGTGGTCGCTGCCCATCAGGAACTTGGGCATCATTTTAAACCAGTTCCTTACGATCTATGAAAAAAGGGTCAGACTTTAGATAAAAATCGAACCCCTGTTATTTTTGACTTACACAATTAATGGGATATTGTCTAAATCGATTTAAAAAAGTACAAATTTTATTCATTCAATTCTTTATTTGAACTTTCTAGCGAATATTAAGTATTATAGTGGGACTACAATAGATCAATCCTTTCTAGAAGTTATCCTAATGTAATAACCATCGGGGTCAGTCAATCGAAAATCGGTTAGCCCCCAAGGTCTATCATTAATTTCAGCATGTATTGGGTAACCGCTTCGCTTTACTTGCTTATAAATAGACAATACATCATCAACTTCCAATACAATTTCCACACCAAAGCCACGCCGTGAATCTCTTTCTTTTAATATTAAAAAAAGGTCTTCCGGCAATTTAGCTTCTGGCCCTATTCCCAAAATCACAGCACCATGTATTACTTGCTGATCGGATTGATTTATAGAATGGAAACGCCGGACATAGTATACCACCTTTGCCGAAAAAATTGAGCAAAGCAAAAACGTTGGCAATGGTTTGAAAAACAAACTTCTGAGACAAAATTGGCTGTGGCTCAAAAAATCCGTTTTTGGTTGTTCCGTTCATCCGTCCTTTCCATGCGGTTAAATTTACGTTAAATATATGTTAATTTTAAATTATGTTTAACTTTTTTGTTAATAAGTTCTACAATATAACATATATTTACTGTTAGTCCTGAAATTACGTGCTTGAACGGGAATATAATTAATTAGACAGCACAGACGCTTCATTTTAAAAAAATGAGGAATAATGATATGTGGTATACTAAACTAAATACACCAGCACTTACTTCGGATCTTATTCCAAGACCGCATCTTTCCAAAAAATTGGGACTTAAAAGTACTGTACCATTGATTTTGGTCTCAGCACCTGCGGGTTATGGAAAGAGTGTGCTTGTCAGTCAATGGCTTAAAGAGATAGAGTGCCCTCATGCATGGATATCCCTAGACCAAAGCATGAATGACACTGTTACTTTTTTAAACTATTTAGGTGAGTCGCTTAAAAATAACAGTTCTTGTGAAAGCGAAGTATTTATAGGTCTAGCTAAGAAGTACAACTTTTTTTCGTGGGAGGCTATTATTGAAATAATTATCAATTCAGCCAACAAACTGGAGCAAAAGACCAGATTGATTCTGGATGATTACCATTTGATCAGTAATCAGGAGATTCATAAGTTGGTTCAAGTCATGATCAGCGAAGAGGTTAGGAATTTACAGGTAATCATTATAAGTCGTTGGGATCCCCCTTTACAATTACAAGAACTACGGTTATATAATAAGATACTTGAAATCAGAATGTCGGATCTCAGATTTGAGAAAGAGGAATTAACTGAGATTCTGACATTGGATCGCCATATCAGCCTCAAAAATGACCAAATCAAAAGGCTTTTGAAGCGCTCAGAGGGATGGATTTTGGCCATAAGAATGATCCTGTTAGCCAAGTCCTTTCCGACGGAGGGGAATAAAAAAAATGACTTAGATATCATGTCAAAGGATCTGGATCAGCTGATATCTTATATCAGCGAAAGCCTGGATCCTAGCTTTTTTAGGCAAATGCAACTTTGTGCGCTTTGCGATCAATTCAATGCAGTGCTTATCGACTCCATTTGTGACTTTGCTTTTGAAGGTACTTTTAAAGGAGAGGTATTCCTTGCTAAACTAAAAGAGTTGAATTTTTTCATTATCCCTACCAGTGAGGATGGGAAATGGTATAGATTTCATCATTTATTTAGGGAAATTCTAATACGGCATCTGAAAAAAAGTGATTCCAATAGGATTATACCGCTTTACCTCCATCTAAGTTCGTGGTTTTCAGCTCAGGGTCATATTTATGATGCCCTTCAATACGCAATCAAGGGGAAAGATTTCGAATTAGCCTCCAGTCTTATTTTTGAACACAAAGCGGGTGTTCTAGACAAAGGTGAATGGTGGGAAATAAAACGCTGGATCGAATTTATACCTAAAGACATGCGCAAAAAAAATGTGGATGTGCTGCTGATTGAATTAATAATTGCTGAGGAAACCTATGCCTTTAATGAGGTTTATTACATATTGGGTATCCTGGAATCACTGGATATTGAGAATACTGAACCAGAGAGCTATTCGCGGTACCTTTACCACTTAGGTTATTATTTAACCTTTCTTAATCCAAACCCTGAAAAAGCCTTAGAAGCTCTCGAACGTTCTAAAGTTTTATATAAAGATGAAAGTGTATTATTTGGTGCGCGAAGGGAGTTAATATTGGCCATCAACTGGCAGATGCTGGGCAAGTCTGCGGTAGCAATTGGAATGCTTGACGATATCGATAAGTCTTATAATTATGCCTCCATAATGCGTTTACGCTCTTTACACGCAAGGGTATTTGTTTACATGCTCTCCGGAGAATTTTCGCTTGCTTTAGCGGCATCCGAAAAATTTCATTTCATGACAAATCAAGTTAAATTGAATTTTTTAGTATTGAATTCTTATTATTTAATAGGAAATACTGCCTTTCAGATCTTAAATAAAAATAAAACCCAACTGGCCTTCAAAGAGGTCCTGGGTCATGAGGGGATTCTTAATTACAGATTGTTTTTTGATGCGTTAGCAGGATCTGCAATATTAAATGTGCTAAATGACGATAACAAGACAGTAGAGTCAATACTCAACATGATGAACCGAATGGTTTTAAGAATGAAAAATCCAATGTTTCAATTGTACGAACGTTCGGTCAGGGCAAGAGTCCACTTAATTAAAGGACAAGGCCATAAGGAGCTGAATTGGGCGCAAACGGACTGGGTTGAACAGAGCTCGGAAAAGTATGCTTTCTTAATTGATGTACCTGCCCTTACAAAGATCCGAATCTTAGTCAATCATGGTTCAATTTATCAGGTGAAAGAAGCACTTAACATCCTCGCTGAAGTCGAAGCATTTCTAGACAAACTCCACAATAGGTATCATACTATAGATATTGAGTTCCTAAAAGCCATGGCCTTATTTCGTTTAGGTAACACGGCAAGCGCAAAGGAGTCTTTGGAAAAGGCATTACTGTTAGCTGAAAAAAGCGGTTCAATAAGGCCTGTTTTAGAAGCTCATAAGGTTATGCCAACTATATTTTTCATCCTAGACCACTCCACTCCTTACCGTATTTTAACCCGCATAAACTTTGATTTAGCAAACCAAAAATCACCTGTTCAGTCTTTGAGTGATTTTGATGAATTATCACTTCGTGAGCATGAGCTTATAAGACTTGTCGCTAAAGGCTTAATAAATAAGCAGATTGCAGAACAACTTCATATCTCTACATTAACCGTTAAGAAACATCTGTCCAATATCTACAATAAACTCGAGGTCCGTAATCGTACCTCCATGCTAAATAAAATTCTAAGTCATAATTAATTTACTTTATAATACACCCTTAATACTCCTTAAGTAGTACTCCTCTTTTTAATTTTCCTGTTATCTTTTCCAATTATTTACCTATCTGATTTACAGTGAAGAATACAACATCCAAAACGGGGTCTGTCTATCAAATTAGATTGAATGGGGAAATCAATACCGCACTCATAAATTTGGTTGACAACATGCAGATAACACTAGGAAGCTGATAAAAAAGTCATAAAACTTGTAGGTTGGCTACCAGACCAATCTTCATTACTAGGGCTATTGATTAGTTTGAATGAAATTCGTTATGAAATTCTGTCAATAGAAATTTTTACAAATAATGAAGCAACCACATAAACAATTAAATACTACTCTATGAAAACTATGAAACACAATGTACTAATACTATGTATTTTCTTGGTATCGTTCTCCTACGGTCAGCAGAAAACAACTACGACCTATGACATAGTCATATTAAACGGCCGGGTGATGGATCCGGAAACCATGTTTGACGATGTCGCCAATTTGGGCGTCACAGACGGTAAAATCGTTGCCATAACAAAATCTCCTATTCAAGGAAAAGAAACCATTGATGCTAAAGGGCATGTGGTGGCGCCTGGGTTTATTGACACACACTACCATTCCATGGATGTTTTTAGTACTAAAATGGCACTTCGAGACGGGGTAACCTCCGGGATGGACCTTGAAGCCGGATCATTCAATGTGAAGGAATGGTATGATGAAAAAGCAAAAACGGGCTGGCAAGTAAACTATGGTACTACTGCAAGTTTATTGTGGACAAGAATGGCTATTCATGACCCTGAATTGAAGATGGTTGGTACAATGGATTATACGGAAGCAAGGCCATATGTTGCTAATGCTGCAAAAGATGGCGTTCAAGGTTGGGCAACAACAAAATCAACCTTGGACCAAATGAATACAATGATGCAAATGCTAGATGAAGATCTAAGACAAGGTGCAATAGGTATGGCAGCTCCTGTGGCTTACATAACTTTGGGAACCAGTAGTTATGAAGTTTTTATGGCTCAAAAAGCAGCGGCTAATTATAACCGTATGACAGCTTCTCATACCAGATATCATTTATTAAGCGATACACCTACGGAAGCGCCCATAGCTTTTGATGAGATGTTTACCAATGCCATGTTGTTAGGCGCTCCTTTTTTAATTTGCCATAACAACGATTATGGTTGGTGGGAAATTGAGGAAAAATTGCAATTGGCCAGAGCAAAGGGGTTGAATATGTGGTCAGAGTACTATCCTTAC
Organism: uncultured Flavobacteriaceae bacterium; assembly: GCA_963700435.1. Taxonomy (GTDB): domain Bacteria; phylum Bacteroidota; class Bacteroidia; order Flavobacteriales; family Flavobacteriaceae; genus Pelagihabitans. The sequence continues at coordinate 10,792 of CAVOXM010000010.1, read as the reverse complement.
GCTGCCGGAGCAACAGCTGTTACTGCAGATTTCTTAAAACCTTCTGAATGGGTAGAAAAGCGTGGTTTCAAATACGAAGAAACCATCTTCGACCCTATTGATAATGCCTACCTGACCAACGACACCTATGCAGCATTGATGAAAAAAGAACCAGGAAGATCGGTTGTAGTCGTATTTCCATACCGTAAGCCCTGGTTGAACGATTTTTTAACAATACCGCATATGACTATAGCAGCTGATGCCATGGTCGGTGTTGGTCCGGATGGAGAATCTTTACCATGGGAAGCAGATTGGAAGGATTATAGAGGCCATCCCAGAACGGCTGGTACGCGTGGTACAGCGTTTCGTATGGCTCGTGAACAAGGTGTACCTCTAATGTTTACCATTGCACAATCAAGCTATTGGGCAGCGTTACACCTGGGTGATGCCGGGCTTGAGGCGATGAAGCAAAGAGGAAGAATTCAAATAGGGAAAGTTGCGGACATTACCATTTTTGACCCTGAAACGATTACAGATAATTCCACTTTTAAAACAGAGGAAAATGGTATCCCTACCACCGGTATTCCTTATGTTATTGTAAATGGAGTTATCGTAGTAAAAAACAATGAAGTATTGCCTGTAAAAGCTGGACAAGCAATTCGTTACCCAGTAGAACCCAAAGGAAGATTTACGCCTATTGATAAAGACGATTGGAGAATGAAGCATACCATTGGCGTTAATCCAAATCTTCAAATTCATAATCACGATGACTCTGGTGCAGGGAAATTGCTTAAAGAATAATAATAAACGTTAACTCAAAGTACATCATATGAAAAAAACACTTTTAACCCTATTTATTACCGCACTTCTTTTTAGTAGTTGTAATGAAACAGCATCTAAAAAAGGTGCAGATCCCAATCAGGAATTTGACGTGGTCATCCTTAACGGACGCGTCATGGACCCGGAAACCAATTTTGACGGCATCAGAAATGTTGGCGTTAAAGATGGTAAAATAGCCATCATTACCGAAAGCGACATTAAAGGTAAAGAAACCATCAATGCCGAAGGACACGTGGTTGCACCAGGATTTATTGATACGCACCAGCACGCCACAGATCAATTTAGTCGCAAGGTTAATTTACGTGATGGCTTGACTACCCAAATGGATTTCGAAGCAGGTGCCGGAGATATCGCTAAATGGTATGCAGAGGCCGAGGGTAAAACCCAGGCCAACTACGGTATGGTCGTGCTCGCAACGCTTGCCCGGGCAACGGTGCTGGACGGTGCTGACATAGTGGCTGACGCTAATGACATGGGCGGCCTGTTCCCTTTGGTGGGTCGCGCTGCAGCGAAAAGGCCCAAAAACAAGGGCGCAAGCCAGGCTGGTCATCAACGCTTCCAAATAAAGAGGAGATGACCCAGATTATGGCTCGTATTGATGAAGGTCTTCGCCAGGGCGCTTTGGGTGTGGGTGCTCCAGTGGGTTATATGACCGCAGGAGTTACGCAGTATGAATTGTACAAATACCAGGAGTTGGCATCAAAATACGGTCGCGTTTCGGATGCTCATGTACGTTTTGCTGGTGTTAGACCTCCAACAGAAGGGCAGTTGGGAATTCAGGAAATGTTAGCCAATGCTATGGTATTAGATGCCCCTTTTTTGGCTTCTCACCTCAACAGTAATATGGACTGGGAATACACCATTCCTTTGATTAACGATGCCAGAGAAAAAAGAGGGGCAAAAGTATGGGGTGAAGTGTACCCATATGGAGGTGCCAGTACCTTCGCTGCGGCAGATGTTCTCTCAGAGTCGGGCATGGCTCAGATGAATTTAAAATATTCAGATATTACTAACCTTGATGGCACCCCTTGGGATAAGGAGATGCATGATGACGTTCGCAAGAATGATGCGGGCAGAACGGTTTTGGTTTACATCAATCCTGCTGAGAACGAAGCTAAATGGATGGCTATGCCAGGAGTAGTTGTTGTCTCAGACGGTATGGCTATCATAGATGAAAAAGGCGAATACTACCCTTGGGATTCCCCTTATGAAGGAAAAACATGTCACCCACGTAGCGCAGGTACCCGCGCCAAGGTGTTGCGTATGGTACGTGAAGATAAAAACCAGACGTTGATGGAAGCCATTTCCAAGATGAGTTACCTGCACGCCAAGTATTTAGGCGAATTAGGGGGTATCCCTCAGTTTAACACTAAAGGACGCATGCAAGAAGGTATGGATGCCGACATTGTCGTTTTCAATCCTGAAACAGTTAAAGATAACTCCACATACGAGGTAGGCATGGGAGCGATACCCTCTACAGGTATTCCTTATGTATTGGTGAATGGAGTTACGGTTGTTAAAGATTCTGAAGTACAAAAAGTTTTCCCTGGTAAACCAATCCGTTTCCCAGTGGAAGAAAAAGGACGCTTAGATCAAATAGAGATTGATCCTAGAGTGTTTGATCCAAATCAATCTTAGAATAATTAAATCATCTCGGGATGTGCTTTCCTAAAAGAAAACGCATCCCGAGATTCTAATTAGAAATAAAAAAATTACCAAACCAAACCAATTATCAAATGAAAACATTACAAAAATTATGGTGGTTCACCCTTTTAAGAGGGATTATACTAGTAATACTCGCTTTTTTTGTATTTCGCCATCCGGTGAATGCACTCATTGGAGTAGCTATCTACATTGGGATTAGCTTATTGATTACCGGAATATTGCAAACAGGATTTTCCATAGGTTTTAAAGATTTATTTCCCAATTGGGGATGGATCCTTGCTGGAGGGCTTATTGATATTGTATTTGGGATTGTGCTCTTATCTAACCCGGCACTTACTGCGAGCACACTGCCTTTTGTAGTAGGATTCTGGATTATCATATCGGGTATCATGTCGTTTGCAGACGCGTTTCAAAGTAAAAAAGAAGAGGTGCCTCTTTGGTGGCTGGGATTGCTGTCAGGAGTACTTTCAGTAGTCATAGGCTATATGATTATGAGTAATTTATTATTCGGAGTACTTGCTATTACCATATGGATGGGGATTGGATTTCTGATCATTGGAATAGTCAATATCGTCATTGGATTCAAGCTGAAATCACTTTAAACATTATTACTAACATTTTAAAATAGATTATGACTATGAAAAAATCATTACTAATAGCATTAGTATGCTTCATCAGTTTAGGGCTATTCGCCCAAGAAGAAGCCAAACAAATCACCCTTTTTACCAATGTACAGGTATTTGACGGTACAACCGATAAACTGATAAAAGCTGATGTTTTGGTTGAGGGAAACCTCATCAAACAAATCTCAACAGAACCTTTAATGGTCGCGCAAACCGATAATGTAAGCATTATTGACGGAGGCGGAAACACCTTAATGCCAGGCTTAATAGAAGGACACGGACACGTGATGTTCGCTTCAGATTTGCCTAAATTATTGAATCAAGACGAGTTTGAGCAAGGTATTCATGCCGCCAGACGTGTGAATGACTACCTCATGCAAGGATTTACAACCATACGCGATTGCGGTGGAAATAGTTTTGGTGTTAAACGTGCCATAGATCAAGACATTATTTCCGGCCCAAGGATTTATCCAAGTGGCGCAGCCATAGGTCAAACTTCTGGGCATGGCGATTTTAGATCACATGTAGATGGCCACCCCTTTTATGATGGAGTAGATAACGGTGGGGTTGTAAATAAGTGGAAGCACACTTTAATTGCTGATGGTACCGATGAGGTACGCCGTGCAGTTCGTGAACAGTTGTTTCGCGGCGCATCACAGATCAAAATCCATACAGGTGGTGGAGTAACCAGCTTTACAGATCCGCTTCAAGCAGCACAGTATACTCCAGAGGAAATTGCCGCAGCTGTAGAAGAAGCAACTCGTTACGGAACTTATGTAATGACACATTCGCAGATGAACAATAGTGTGGTTGCTTCACTGGATGCAGGTGTCAAGTCTATTGAGCACGGTCTAGTGCTAGAGGAAAGCACCGTAAAAAGAATGGCTGAACTTGGTGTTTTTTATTCGCCTCAGTTGTTTTTACCATTACAGCCTACTGCAGGTAACCCGATGTTTCAAGATCCTATTCAGCAGGCAAAATTAAAAGTGGTTGCAGAAGGTACGCGAAATGCGATTGCTCTGGCAAAGAAGTATAAACTGACCATCCTTTGGGGAACAGACTGCTTTTTTGGTAGTGCACCTTACAGTGCCTTTACACAGGAATTTGCTTATCGGGATGAGTTCTTTACGCCTATTGAGCAGCTTAAACAAATAACAGGTAACAATGCTAAAGTCCTTGCACTATCGGGTCTTAAGAATCCCTATCCAGGGGCTGAACTTGGTGTGATTAAAGAAGGAGCATTTGCCGATATAATCATTGTCAACGGAGACCCTACAAAAGATATCAAATTATTAATGGATGCAAATAACATTGGCTTTATTATGAAAGACGGGAAAATTTACAAAAACACTATTAAATAAGTAAAAGCTGATAAACAACTATATTATGAAAAACTATCTCATTATTTTGTTTGCTTTCTTGGTAGCGTTCTCATACGGTCAAAAGAAAACCATCACAAACGAAACCTATGATTTAGTGATATTAAACGGCCGGGTTATGGACCCTGAAACCATGTTCAACGATGTCGCCAATGTTGGGGTCAAAGATGGGAAAATTGCTATTATTACCGAAAGTGACATTAAAGGTAAAGAAACGATTGATGCCGCCGGACATGTTGTTGCCCCTGGTTTTATTGATCCGCACAGTCACAATGTGCCAACGCCATTTGGACAAAAGCTAGCCTTGCGAGATGGTGTTACAACTGCGTTAGAATTAGAATTAGGAGTACTCCCAATTGCTTTTTGGTACGACGGGATGAAGGGTAAATCGCAAACCAATTACGGAGCCACTGCCAGTGTAGAAGCTGCTCGTGAGATGGTGCTCAACCCCAACTATAAAACCAAAGATGGAGCGCTTATCAATGATAGCGGTATACAGGACGAGACGCATTTAACCATGGCGTGGTCCAAAGGTGTTGCTACCGACCAACAGGTTGAACAGATCATCAATTTAGTGGAAGAGGGATTAAAGCAAGGCGGTCTTGGTATTGGCTACACACCTGGTTATATGGTAAAAGGTGCAAGGTCTGAGGAAGGCATCGGAGCTCAAAAATTAGCAGGAAAGTATGGGCGTTTCGTTTATTTACACGGACGTTTTTCGGGACAACTCCCACCCAATGACGGTCTAACAGGTACGCTACAACAGCTTGGTGCTGCTGAGGCATATGGTGGTGGTTTGGTGATTGCTCATATGACAGCACAGACCTTGAGTCAAACAAAACAGGCTCAGGCACTCATTGATGCCGCAGCCGGGAAAGGCGTTCCTGTAATGTCTGAAATTTACGCCTATACATACGGTTCCACAATTGTTGCTGCGGACTATCTTCAACCAGATAATTACCAAAATAACATGGGGCATGATTATAAAGATATTACCAATATTTCGAACATGCAGCCTTTAACAAAGGAAACGTACGAGCAATTGATGAAAGACGCTCCATTAACCAATGTAACCTTTGAAAATGCCACTAAGGAAGACCTATATTGGGCGCTTTCGTACCCAAATTCCATGATTGGAAGCGATGCGTTTCCAGGCGTTTCTAAGTCGGACGGATCGTTACCTATAGATTGGGATACACCTTATGAATCTATAAATGCGCACCCTAGAGGTGCGGGTACCCACGCTCGAATTTTAAAGTTAGTACGTGAAGAAAATCTAATGCCCTTAATGTTGGCGGTTTCCAAGATGAGCTTCATGCCAGCTAAATTTCTTCAGGAAAACGGCGTACCCCAAATGGCGAACAAGGGGCGCATACAGTTGGGGAAAGATGCAGACCTAACGATTTTCGATCCAGCTACTGTCAAAGACAATGCAACACCGGCGATGGGTACTTTGCCATCTACGGGAATCCCATACGTTATTGTCAATGGTACAGTGGTGGTTAAGGACTCTAAGGTTTTGAAGGATGTTTTTCCCGGTCAACCCATCCGGGCGGCAATTCAAGAATAGAAAACCCCATGACGCTATTGGACTCCTGACAAAAACAGAAAATTTGAAAATTAAAGACGGAAAAATATATAAAAACAGACTTGATGAATAACAATGATAACGTAGCTATTAACCCTTAATTATTTAAACTTATGAAAAACAATTTAATTTATTCTATTTATTCTTTTGGTATCGTTGTCATGCGATCAAAAGAAAGCTAGTTCAAACGAAAGCTATGATTTGGTCATTTTAAACGGTCGTGTCATAGATCCGGAAACGGAGTTTGACGATATCGCAAATGTGGGCATCAAAGACGGTCGCATCGTGGCGATTACAAAAGAGGCACTGACGGGCACAGAAACTGTGGATGCAACAGGAAAAATCGTTGCGCCCGGTTTCATTGATACGCATTTCCACTTTCAAACGCCAATCGGTTATTCCCTTGGATTGCGCGATGGCCTGACCAGCAGTATGGATTTCGAGATGGGCTGTGCGGGATCCTATATCGACCGCTGGTATAAAGATCGTGCCGGTGTGACCCAGGCCAACTATGGCATCGCGGTGAGTCACGAGTTTGCCCGGGCAATGTTCATCGACGGTTCAGACGGGGCCGATTATCTGAAAGACGGCCCCATAGCCGCTCTCACAACCCGGGCGAAAACGGGCTGGAGCCAAACACGTCCCACCCTGGAACAGGGCAACGCAATTCTCCAAGAGATTGACAAGGGCCTACAGGCTGGTGCCGTGGGAGTCGGCAGCACCGTGGGCTACATGAGAGAGGGCGTCTCTTCACGCGAGATGTTTGAAATACAGAAAGTCGGCGCACGCTATGGTCGCCCTACCGGCGCCCATACCCGCTATACGCTTGGCAACGACACGCAAGAGAATAATGGCGCACAGGAACTTATTGCCAACGCCGTGGCGCTTGGCGCCCCGGCGATCGTCGAGCACTTCAACAACCCCGGTTGGCGCCTTGCGCACGAAATGGTCACCGGGCTTCAAGAGCAGGGCCACAATATATGGGGTGAAATCTATCCCTACGCTGCGGGTTCCACCACGATCAATGCGTCGTTCCTGGAGCCTCAAGTCTGGCTCGATGTCATGGGTAATCGCTATGAAGATACCATGCTGGATCCGGTCACGAATGAGTACTATACCCTGGAGACTTATAAGGCCACCGTCGCATCCGAACCGACCAGGCCGATCGTCATTTTCAAGATGCCCGAGGAAGACCAGGCGAAGTGGCTGACGCTCAAAGGTGTGACCATGGCCAGCGATGCGGTTGGAGCCACGCCCTACCTCGCACCGTGGGATTACCCGATGGACTCACTTGGCGGCACCCACCCCCGCACGGCTGGTGCCCGAGGCGCTACGATAAGACTTGGTCGGGAAAACAATATCCCAATGATGCAGCTAATGTCGATCCTTAGCTACAACGCAGCTAAGCATATGGGCGATACGGGGCTGAAGTTCATGCAAGAGCGCGGCCGAATCCAGAAAGGCATGGTCGCCGATATCGTGGTGTTTGACCCGGAAACCTTCAGGGATAATTCAACCTACCAAAAGGGCGCTGTCCCTTCAACGGGTATGAGAGCGGTGATCGTCAACGGTCAGATTGTTGTGCGTGACGATGTACAGCTTCCGGTTTTTCCCGGCCAGCCGATTCGTTTTGAACCAGAAGACAAGCCACGCTTCGAGCCGATATCGGTAGAGTCGTGGAATGCAACGTTCTCAACCGGTATGCCATCTGGATTCACGGGAGGTGTTCCTTCGGATCACAAAGACTGATCGTAACGATTACAGCCAACGGGTTAATAAATAGTTTTTTATTTACCCGTTGCTGTTTAAATTATTACATGAAATGAAAAAAATAGTATTTACACTTTTAGGAATCTTATTAATGGCATCTTCTTGTAAAGAAGATGCCAAAAGTAATAAGGAAACGCCTACGTCTTCTTCTGATATAACCCTCTATTATGGTGGTGACATTATTACCATGGAAGGAGAAGAAGCGCAATATGCAGAAGCCGTTGTTCGTGAAAAAGGGGAAATTAGTTTTGTAGGTTCTCTAGAAGACGCTGAAAAACAATTTCCAAAAGCCAACAAAATAGATTTGCAAGGAAAAACCCTATTACCTGGATTTATTGATGGACATGGACACCTTTACCTCACAGGTTTTTACAATATGATGGCCAATCTCATGCCGCCGCCAGATGGAAATTGCAATAGCATTCAAGGCGTAGTAGACGAAATGAATACCTGGAAAGCGTCTGAAAAAGGGCAGTTCTTTTTAACCAAATTTGGATGGCTGGTCGGCTTTGGGTATGACGATTCTCAATTGGCAGAAAAAGACCATCCCACAGCTGATGACCTGGACAAAGTAAGCACGGAAGTTCCTGTAATTATTGTACACCAATCTGGTCATTTGGGTTCGGTGAACCATAAGGCATTGGAAGTTTTCAAGATCACTAAAGATAGTCAAGATCCGGTAGGAGGCCACATCAGAAAAGATGCCGATGGTAATCCAAATGGAATCCTTGAAGAAACCGCATTTCAGCCCTTACAATTACAAATGTTGCCCAAAATAGATGATGAAACAGATGCTAAAATTGTTGAAAACGGACAAAAAATGTATGCCCAATTTGGGTACACCACGGCGCAGGAAGGTGGCGGCAATACAGGCTTTAATAACTCTTTGGAAAAAGCGGCAGATAATGGAGCACTTTATATTGACTTGGTAACCTATTCGGTTATGGATATGGGCTTAGAGGCCATGACTGGTACGTACTATACAAAAGATCATAGTTACTTGAACCATTATCGTATAGGCGGCGTAAAATTAGTATTGGATGGGTCGCCACAGGGCAAAACGGCATGGCTTACCCAGCCCTATTTAGTACCTCCTTCGGGAAAAGATAGTCATTATCACGGGTACCCTAAATATACAAAAGAAGATGCAGAAAAATTTGTGAATCAGGCGTTTCAAAATCAATGGCAATTATTGGCGCACACCAATGGAGATGCTGCTGTAGATGAATATCTTTTTTACATTAAGGAGGCTTTAAAAAATCATGGCTACGATGATCATCGTTCCACAATAATACATGGGCAGGTGATTCGAAAAGATCAGATCCAACAAATCGCCGATTTAAATGTGCTCGCTTCCGAGTATGCCGTGCATACCTTCTATTGGGGCGACTGGCATTTAAACTCTGTGTTAGGATCGCCACGGGCTGAATACATCTCCCCTACCAGAGACCTTATTGATGCGGGTATTAATTTAACCAGTCATTCAGACTGCCCGGTAATACCACCCAATTCATTAAGAATTATCGATGCCACTACCAACAGGGTAACCCGAAGTGGATTGATACTCGGTCCGGGACAGAGAACAACTCCTTATGAAGCTTTGCTTTCACAAACGCGTTGGGGCGCTTATCAGTATTTCGAAGAAGACCGCAAAGGCACGCTCACTGTGGGTAAATTGGCTGATTTTGTGATTTTAGATCAAAATCCGCTAAAAATTGACCCCATGAAAATTCATACCATTAAAGTGACAGAAACCATCAAAGAAGGGAAACAGGTCTATAAATCCAATTGATCCTTTTCTGAAATATGAAAATCAATTAAGAATAAAGAGATAAACTCAATTATTAATATTTAAAAAACAAAAATCATGAAAGAAACAAAAACAGTATCTGCTGACAAAAGTATTGCTCAGAAGATTGAAAAAATGACGCAAGGGCTGGTGGGCCGCATTGGTGTGGCTGCACAGGAAATTGGCTCAGGGCTGAATGTCAGCATAAATGGCGATGAAACCTTTTGTATGGCGAGTGCTTATAAAGTAGCGATTGCCGCCAAAGTGATGGATCTCGTGGACAAAGGGGAACTCAGTCTCGACCAAATGGTGGACGTGCCGCAAGACATGTATGTTGCCGGCGTGGTTGCAATTGCCGAGAGATTTCCCTATCCAGGGGTTCAGTTCTCCTTAGCGAACTTGATATATCCGATGATAACAGAGAGCGACAACACGGCGACCGACGTTTGCATGAAGCTGGTAGGTGGACCAGCAGCGGTGACCGAGAACCTGCGCAGGCTCGGGATTAAAGACTTCAGAGTCGACAGGCCTGTCCGCGGGATTCTCATGGATTTCTACGGCCTGTCAGCGGTCAACCCAGTTGCGATCGTTGAGGCCATCGGCAAGAACCCGGCACTGGTGGCGGCCCAGGTTGATTGCAATCTAGACTTCGAGGCGGATCCCCGCGATCACACATCGCCCAATGCGTACCTGCAACTCCTGCTTGCCATCGACAATGGCACGGCGATGAGCCCGAAAAGCCGTGAGTTCCTGCTAGGCGTCATGTCGCGCACGCGTACCGGTGCTGGCCGACTTAAGGGATTGTTGCCCAAGGGAACGCCCGTAGCACACAAGACCGGGACCTTAGGCGGAGTTGCCAACGACGTTGGTTATATAACGCTCCCTGACGGTCGTAGATTTGCCATTGCCGTGTTCACCAACAGCAGCATGACACCCGAAGAGGACAGAGAACGGGCTATTGCGGAAGTTACCCGCGCTTTATATGACTTTTATTATCTCCAGTCATAAGGCAAGTTCAATTAGTTATATTTAAAAAATTAAAATCATGAAAAAACACATTGTACTATTATCTGCTGTAATAATGTCATCATTATTTACAGTTCAAACTGCATTGGCTCAAAAGCATAATGCTAAAGATGTTTCTGAGAAGATTCAGAAA
>CAVOXM010000009.1:0-203286 GCA_963700435.1 uncultured Flavobacteriaceae bacterium | reverse complement strand
AAAAACCGTTGCTGCAGCCTGGTGCTGCTGCACAAAAGTGTGTTTTACTATAGGGCAATGCACCGCAGTGACGAGTTGCTCAGAATGCGTATCAAAGAGATCGCAGCCACCCGGGTGAGATATGGGTTCTGGAGGATTTATATTTTGCTGCGCCGGGAAGGCTTTACGGATAATCATAAGCGGGTGTATAGGGTCTATTTGGAGGAAGGTCTGAACCTTCGCAGTAAACGTCCCAGACGTAACCGATCTGCCTCTCACCGGCAGCCAGGTGATGGTAATGCCTCGAGTTTACACGAGTGCTGGAGTATGGATTTTGTGGCGGATCAGCTTTACGATGGCAGCAGGTTCAGGGCCTTAACTTTAGTGGATAATTATAGTCGCAAGTGCCTGGCCATCCATGCCGGAAAGTCTTTAAGAGGAAGTGATGTAGTGCAGGTTATGGAAATCGTTACAATGGAAAGCGGTCGACTTCCCCAGCGCATAAAAGTGGATAATGGGAGTGAGTTTATCAGCAAGGTGTTGGACAAATGGGCGTATGAGAATAAAGTAGAATTAGATTTTTCAAGACCCGGTAAACCTACTGACAATCCGTTCATAGAGAGTTTTAATGGATCCTTCAGGGATGAATGCCTGAATGCCAATTGGTTCTTTTCTCTGGAAGATGCCCAAGAGAAATTTGATGTGTGGAGAGAAGACTATAATGGATTTAGACCTCATAGTTCCTTGGGTGATTTAACACCTAATCAGTTCATAGAATCCCTTGAAAATAGCTCGGATCCTCTACTTTTGACAGGTACATAAAATGGGAGGAGGTCAAATAGCTCGGATCCTCTACTTTTGACAGGTACATAAAATGGGAGGAGGTCATATTGTCCTAACAATGGGGGTAATTATATATAGACTTATTTTTTTTCATCTTTGCGTTTTCAAAATAATTATAGATGATGAGTATTTTAAATCTACATTTACCTCCCGGTTATACGCTATTAGTAACCGGTGGTGCCGGGTTTATAGGGTCCAATTTGTGTGAATCCTTGGTGGCCAATGGCAATAAAGTGACTTGCCTAGATGATTTTGCCTCGGGGAGAAGAGATAATTTAGCACATTTATTGACCAAAAATAACTTCACCATAATTGAAGGGGATATTAGAAACCTTGAAGATTGTAATAAAGCATGTGCCGGCGTTGATTATGTGCTTCACCAGGCCGCCCTGGGATCCGTTCCTCGTTCTATAAAGGATCCCATTACAAGCGACGATGTCAACATAACTGGTTTTCTTAATATGTTGGTGGCCGCTCGTGATCACAATGTCAAGCGCTTTGTTTATGCCGCTAGTTCTTCTACGTATGGGGACTCGAAAAATATGCCAAAAGTTGAAGATACCTTTCAAAATTACCGATAATGTAGATAATCCCATAAGTTAATATGCCGCCACTAAAAAAAAGTAACGAACTTATGGCCCATTCCTATAGCCACCTATATGGTTTTCCAACCACGGGCTTGCGTTTTTTTACGGTTTATGGCCCATGGGGCAGGCCGGATATGGCGATGTTTCTTTTTACCAAGGCCATTCTCAACGGAGAAAAGATCAAAGTATTTAATTATGGTAATCTCGACCGAGATTTTACCTATATCGACGATATTGTAGAAGGGGTGGTTCGCGTTTTGGAACAAAACGCAGGAAAAAGAATTGCGAATAATGAGCTATATAAATTATATAATATAGGCAATAATGCTTCCGTAAAATTGTTCGATTTTATCGAAACGATCGAGCGTAGTTTAGGGGTCAAGGCAAAACGAGAGTATTTACCCATGCAAGCGGGCGACGTAGAAAGGACATGGGCCAATGTGGATGATTTGATGCGGGATTATGGCTATAGGCCGAACACGAAAATTGAACAGGGCATTGCCCATTTTATTGCATGGTACAAATCGTATTATAAAATCTAGCAATATCCATATTCCAGTTAAAGTGGAAGGTATCATTAAATGAGGTTATGGTCTATTCCCGATGCACTTCGAAAAGGCTTGATGATCAACCAAGGATCTTCCTCTTGTCGATCGGATGTTGAACCGTAGAATTCAATTTGACCCTCAAGAACCCAAAGCTTGAATACCTGGAGTCAAAACCATGAATTAATTATTTCATCGAATTTAATCCATACTTAAAATAGTATAGTAGGTTAAATCAAAATCTTTTATTCATCTTTGCTCCTTAAAATTCAGCATATAAATGAACTTAGCATCATTGAATCTCAATCCAAATCATCACATTTTAGTGACCGGGGGAGCCGGGTTTATTGGATCCAATTTGTGCGAATCCTTGGTGTCCAATGGCAATAAAGTAACTTGCCTGGATAATTTTGCCACCGGGAAAAGGGAAAATATTGCCCACTTATTATCCAAAAACAACTTCGTTTTGATCGAAGGGGATATAAGAGACCTTGAAGATTGCCATAAGGCATGTATCGGGGTTGATTATGTGCTGCACCAAGCCGCCTTGGGATCCGTGCCAAGATCGATCAAAGATCCGATTAACCAGTAATGCAGTCAACGTTTCCGGATTTCCTGAATATGTTGGTTGCGGCCAGGGATGCCCGGGTGAAACGGTTTATCTATGCAGCGAGTTCCTCTACCTATGGCGATTCCAAGTCTATGCCCAAAGTGGAGGAGGTCATCGGAAAACCGCTGTCCCCCTATGCCATCACAAAATACGTCAACGAACTGTATGCCGATGTCTTTGGTAAGACCTATGGTATGGAAACCATTGGGCTGCGCTATTTTAATGTGTTCGGCCGAAAACAAGATCCCAATGGGGCCTATGCGGCCGTTATTCCCAAATTTGTGATACAGTTGATGCATCACGAATCCCCTGTAATCAATGGCGATGGTAGCTATTCAAGGGACTTCACCTATATTGACAATGTAATCCAAATGAACATAAGGGCAATCGTTTCCACGAATAAGGAGGCCGTTAACACCGTCTACAATGTTGCCTTCGGGGAACGCACGGATTTAAACGAGTTGGTAGCATTGTTAAAAGAATATTTGAGTACTTTTGATTCCCAAATAGCCCATATTTCGGTCAAATATGGACCCAATAGACAAGGTGATGTTCCCCATTCCTTGGCGTCCATCCAAAAAGCCCGCAAATTACTCGATTATGATCCGAAATACGATATTAAAGCCGGCTTAAAAGAAGCCGTAAAATGGTATTGGGACAATTTAAAATAGACTATTTCTTTAGACTGATTCTATCGTTTTTCAAATTAATAACAAAGGAAATTATGAGTGACATAAAAATTGCGGTTGTAGGGCTAGGTTATGTGGGGCTACCCTTGGCGCGCTTATTTGCTACCAAATATCCGGTAATTGGTTTCGATATCAATGCAAGAGAGAATCCAAGAATTGCAGTCAGGAACTGATAGTACGCTTGAAGTGAGTCCCGAAATTTTGAGTGCGGTTTTGCAAGACACTCCGGATATGGCGTACGGTACTCTATTGTACCGACCAAATAGAAAATATCAGCGACTGCAATTATTATATCGTTACCGTCCCCACCCCGGTAGATAGGAACAACCGTCCGGTTTTGACCCCGCTTTATAAGGCCAGTGAAACCGTTGGTGCCGTTTTAAAGAAAGGAGACATTGTGATTTACGAATCTACCGTATATCCAGGGGTAACGGAGGATGAATGTGTCCCCGTATTGGAAAAGATTAGCGGTCTCACCTTTAACAAAGATTTTTTTGTCGGCTATTCCCCTGAACGAATCAACCCCGGGGACAAGGAACATACCGTTGAAAAAATATTGAAAGTAACTTCTGGGTCTACTCCGGAAACTCGGAAATAGAGTAAATGATCTTTATGACTCCGTCATCACTGCCGGGACCCATTTGGCTCCGAGTATTAAGGTGGCAGAGGCGGCCAAGGTAATTGAAAACTCCCAACGCGATATTAATATTGCATTCGTCAATGAATTGGCCAAAATATTTAATTTGATGGATATCGATACCCATGCACGTATTGGAGGCAGCCGGAACCAAATGGAATTTCCTGCCTTTTAAACCGGGCTTGGTCGGGGGACATTGCATTGGGGTCGATCCTTACTATCTGGCGCAAAAGGCACAGGAATTCGGGTATCATCCCGAAATTATTTTGGCCGGTCGTCGAATGAACGATGGCATGGGGAAATATGTAGCTTCCGAAGTGGTGAAACTGATGGTACAAAATGACATAAAGGTAAAGGGATCGAAAATTTTGGTATTGGGCATTACCTTTAAGGAAAATTGTCCGGATGTCCGCAATACCAAAGTAGTCGATGTAATTTACAATCTACAAAGTTATGGCGCCAGAAGTCACCGTTTATGACCCTTGGGCCTCAGAAGACGAAGTGATGCATGAATATAAATTGGACGCTTCCAACGAATTACCATCGCAAAAATTCAATGCAGTAATACTTGCAGTTGCGCATAAGGAATTCTTAGAACTAAATATCCCGGAATTGTTACTCGACGGTGGGGTGATATATGATGTCAAGGGTTTATTGCCGGAACTACAGGCTAAAAGACTTTAAATAAACGGTTAATTTTATTTCTTGTATTGAATCAAACAAAGCGCATAGACAATCTGGTTTCGTTTTTCTTGTTTATGGGACTGATTTTTAATCTTTTTTTCGTGTATTTTGCCCAAGAAAGATTATACTTATCAGAAATCACAGGCTCAATTGTACTTGGCCCAGAAAAATTTTTAAGGATTTTTTCTGTTATTTCTATTTTTCTTACCGTGCTTTTATCAATTTTAATATCCAAATCTCAGTATCATTTTTCTATTTACTTTGCCTATTGCATTTTAATCACCTCCATTACGTTAAATTTCCTTATAAGTGGTGCTCGACATTTTAAATATGACCCACTTTATGAATTCAAAGGGTATTGGCACCTGGGTCTGTTTTGGACTAATATTCGTTGGTTACCACCAGAAGAGGTATGAATATTTTAACAAATTTTTACTAATAGCTGTTATTTTTATATCCGTACTGGCGATTTATAATTTTATCGAGTTTGGTATAGGTTTTTACCGTGGACAAGCAATGAGTAAATACAGAATTTACGCCACAAACATGATTTGGATCGCCCCCTATGTATTCTTATTACTTAAATACAATAAGAAATTGAAATGGTTCAGAATATTTACCCTTTTTATGGGGATTATATTAGCCTTGACTATTCAAACCAGATCTTTCTTAATAATATATATAATAACCATATTATTTGATTTTTACAATACAAAAAATAAAGGAAGTTATATTTCTTTACTGATTATCGGATTTATAGGTTTGATTTTTCTAGTATTACGAACGGAAATTTTTAGCACTTCCCTGGAGTTACTGTTAAAGCGCGGAACACACGATACGAGATCCAGTCAATTGGCTGATTTTCTTGATCAATTAAACGTGTTTGAACTCATCACCGGAAAAGGATTCTTCGCATCATATATGCAAGGTAATGATCAGTGGGATGCGGTAGACAACCAATGGTTGTACTTATTATGGTGGGGGGGGCTGTTGCCATTATTGTCCTACTTTTACTTATGTGCTGCTATTCCATTTAAAATGATATTGAAAGGAAACCTCACCTATGAAACAAAGGTGGAATGTTTTGTGCTTGTGCTATGGGTTTTGGGGCTAATGGGTTTAGCCATTTTTACTACGATGACTTTGGAGTTTTACTTTTTTACAATCAATATTATATTGGGAAGGGTATTATATAAATATAGCATGCGTAATAAATTGCATAATGGTTAAGAATTCCATTACGAAAATGTTAAGTATGTACGGGGCAAGCGTATTAGGAATTCTCCTTGGATTTTTAATAAGTATTTTTAACACCAGAGTGTTAGGTCCGGACGATTTCGGAGATTATAAATTTATAGAAACGGTCGCTCGTTTTATTGCCAGCCTCGTATCGGTGGGCCTTTTTGTATCAATTACCCGCTTACTGGCCATAAATACCGACAAGATAAAAGAACGTAGATATATTGGTTTATTTACCGTCATTTTTGGAATTACTTCTGTCCTAGGGATCCTTTTGTATTGCATATTTTCCGTTATAGAGCCTTATTTATTTAATAATAATTTGGACTATAGTATCATAAGATATTTTTTTATTGTAATGGTCATAATATGCCATCTGGCTTTGGGGGAAATATTAAAAGGATTACATAAGATTTATACACTTTCGATTTTCGGAGTATTACCCATGTTGGCTTACCTTGTTGTAATTTATATCCTAAACCTGTTTATACCCATAAACATTGATGCAGTACTGTTTATTTATTATGGAATACTCTTGTTATTTGGCGGTTATCTAATTTTGTCATTGGAACCTGATTTCCATATAAAGAAAAACCTACTACAGGAACTTTCGATCGAAAACAAATTCAACGGTAGGCCGATTTATTTTGGTAGTTTGGCAGGCGTAGCAACAGGACACATTGCAGGCCTTAGCATTTCTTATTATTTGGACAATACCCAGGTAGGCTTTTTTATGTTGGCCATGACAGTATGCAGCCCATTATTAGTGATTCCATCTGTCCTGGGCACGATATTCTTCAAACAATTTGTAAGTATAAATTCAATCCCCTCTAAAGTGATCTACTTCAGTATTCTAAGTACATTGGGGGCATTATTGGTCTTCTATTCCCTGATCGAATGGGCCATTATCACCTTCTATACCGAGGCCTATTTGCCCGTTTCCTATATATCCAAATACCTTATCATCGCTTTTATTTTTCATGGCCTGGGCGATTTGATCAATAGATTCTTAGGTGCCAAAGGAAAAGGCAAACTATTGCGAAACGCTGCCTTTTTGGTGGGCATCGTAAATATACTCGGATATACCCTATTGATTAAGTATTTTGATGTTAATGGTGCCATCATAACCAAGATTTTGGCCAGTGGTCTATATTTGACGGTCATGTGCTACTATTATTATAATTTTATAAAAACGAATAAAAATGTTCAAGAATAAAACGTTATTGATAACAGGCGGCACAGGTTCTTTTGGTAACGCCGTACTCAATCGTTTCTTAGAAACCGATATCAAGGAAATACGCATTTTTAGTCGGGATGAAAAGAAACAAGACGATATGAGGAACCGTCTTAAGAACAGTAAGGTAAAGTTCTATATCGGGGACGTTCGTGATTATAATAGTATTGATAAGGCCATGCGCGGCGTCGATTACGTCTTTCATGCGGCGGCCCTCAAGCAAGTGCCTTCCTGCGAATTTTTCCCCATTGAGGCCGCCAAGACCAACGTTTTTGGAACACAAAATACGATAGATGCCGCAGTAGCTAATAAGGTGAAAAGAATCATATGCCTCAGTACCGATAAGGCCGCCTACCCCATCAATGCCATGGGTATCAGCAAGGCTTTGATGGAAAAAGTGGCCGTTGCCGCCTCCCGAAATATCCCGGAAGACAATACCATTGTGTGTTTGACCCGTTACGGGAACGTCATGGCCTCCAGGGGATCGGTAATTCCCTTGTTCGTAAATCAGATAAGAGAAAATACCCCATTAACCATAACCGACCCCAATATGACCCGCTTTCTGATGTCACTGGAAGATGCGGTTGATCTTGTCCTTTTCGCATTTCAACATGGCAACCAAGGAGATCTATTTGTCAACAAAGCCCCGGCCAGTACCATTGGGGATCTGGCAGAAGCCTTAATAGAAATTTTTGAGGCAGACATTGCCATAAAGATAATCGGTACCCGGCACGGTGAAAAGTTATACGAAACCTTATGTACAAGGGAAGAAATGCAGAAGGCACAGGACATGGGTGAATTTTATAGGATCCCTGCGGATAATAGGGACCTCAACTACAACCGCTATTTCTCGGAAGGTGAAACCGACATCAGTACTATTGAGGACTACCATTCGCATAACACCAAAAGATTGACCAATGAAGAGCTGAAAAAGACCCTTTTGGGCTTGAAATTTATCCAAGAAAATCTTTGAATGGAAATCCCAAGACTAATTCAAGGGTCCGTCTTTTCGGATGATAGGGGAAAACTGAATTTCTTTAATTCCTTCCAAATGAAGGAAATCGTTCGTTTTTATGAAATTGCGCCGAATTCCACCGATACGATACGGGCATGGCAGGGACATAAGGGTGAAAAAAAATGGTTGTATTGCCATTCGGGATCCTTTGTCGTTTATCTGATCGGACTTTCTAATTTTATAAATCCCCCGGAGGATGTCGAGCCCTTTAAATTCGAATTGGATTCCAATAATCCCGCCGTTCTTGAAGTGCCAGGTGGCTTTGCAACGGGATTTAAAGCGAATCAATCGTCATCGAAACTTTTGGTGTTTTCCAATTTTACCTTGGAGCAATCCAAACAGGATGATTTTAGATATCCGGTAACACAATGGCCGATAAAATGGTAGTCAATTTTGGATAGAGGCCTTAGCCGATAGCGCAAATAGTATTGCTTACAATAATATAAGAAGACATGAAAAAAATTGGAATAACAGGGCAGGCAGGTTTTGTGGGCAACCATCTCCATACAACGCTTGGTTTGGACACCAGTATTGAATTAATACCTTTTGAACGCTCGTTCTTCCAAGATGTGAATAGCTTGCAAAAATTTGTGGGGCAGTGCGATGTCATTGTACACCTTGCCGCCATGAACCGTCACGATGATCCAGAGGTGATTTACACCACCAATGTGGCTTTGGTAACCGAACTGATCACAGCCTGTGAAAAAGCACAAGTTACGCCTCACGTCATCTTCGCCTCGTCGACCCAGGAAGTTCGGGACAATCTGTACGGCAAATCCAAAAAGGACGGAAAGGATAAAATGATGGCCTGGGCAGCGTCGAGTGGGGGAAAATTTACCTCCTTGACCATTCCCAACGTTTTTGGCCCTTTTGGAAGGCCCAACTACAATTCGGTGGTGGCCACCTTTTGCCATAAGGTGGCACATGGCGAGGAACCGAGCATCCTTAAGGATGGGGAAGTAGGTCTCATCTATATCAACGAATTGATAAAAATAATTATAGACGCCATAAAGGGCGAAATAGATACCGAAGCTATAGGAAAGAACAGTTATAAGGTTGACATAGCACCGACCAGCAACAAAAAAGTGTCAGAAATATTAAGAATGCTTCAGGAATATAAGAAGAATTATATGGAGAACGGTATTTTCCCCAATTTGGAGGATTCCTTTCAAAAGGCATTGTTCAATACCTTCCGCTGCTATATTCCAGAATCGCATTATCCCGTAAAATTCACCAAACATACCGATAATAGGGGTAGTTTTGTGGAAATTGCACGAACGAACAGCAGTGGACAATTTTCATACTCAACAACCGTTCCCGGGATAACCCGTGGTAACCATTTCCACACCCGCAAGGCGGAACGATTTGCCGTTATAAGCGGAAAGGCACGGATACAGTTGCGCAAAACGGGTACGGACAAGGTGATCGATTATTATTTAGATGGCGATGAGCCGGCCTATGTGGATATGCCCATATGGCACACGCATAATATTAAGAATATCGGGGAGGAAGAATTGATCACCTTGTTCTGGATCAATGAACCGTATAATCCGGAAGATGCGGACACCTATTTTGAAGATGTATGATCTTGACGAACCAAAAAACAACACATTGAAAAAACTTAAAGTCCTGACCGTTGTCGGAACCCGACCGGAAATAATACGTTTGTCCTGCGTGCTCAATGCCTTGGATGCCAACGAAGCCATAGAACATACCCTGGTGCATACCGGCCAAAATTATGATTACGAGCTCAATGAAATATTCTTTGAGGACCTAGGTATCAGAAAACCGGATCATTTTTTAAATGCGGCCGGTAAGAACGCCACGGAAACCGTAGGCAACATCCTTATCAAGATCGACCCTATCCTCGAAAAAATAGCCCCGGATGCATTTCTGGTCCTTGGGGACACCAACTCCTGTTTATGTGCCATTCCTGCCAAGAAAAGAAAAATCCCTGTTTTCCACATGGAAGCTGGTAACCGTTGTTTTGACCAACGTGTTCCGGAGGAAACCAACCGTAAAATAGTTGATCATGTAGCCGATGTAAATCTGACCTACAGTGATATTGCCAGGGAATATCTTTTGCGGGAAGGCCTCCCGGCCGATCGGATCATCAAAACAGGGAGTCCCATGTTCGAAGTGCTGCAGCAATTCATCCCGAAAATAGAGGCATCCAAGGTATTGGATAAATTGAAGTTGACAAAACGAAAAGTACTTTGTGGTATCCTCACATAGGGAGGAAAACATCAGTAATCCCAAGAATTTTAAGGGCTTGATCGACTCCCTCAACCTTATTGCCGAAAAATATGATTATCCGGTAATTGTTTCCACCCATCCGCGTACGCGGAATATGTTGGATTCAAAGCAACTCAAAACACATAAGAACATCCAATTCCTAAAACCTTTGGGCTTTACGGATTATAATGCCCTACAATACCAATTCCTTTGCCGTGTTCTCGGACAGCGGCACGATTTCAGAGGAATCGTCCATCTTAAATTTTAGGGCCCTGAATATACGGGAGGCCCATGAACGCCCAGAAGCCATGGAAGAAGCCTCGGTGATGATGGTAGGCCTCAATCCGGAACGGATCCTACAAGGATTGGTTGCCTTAGAAGCACAGCAAAGGAAGCCTAAGCGTAATTTTAGGCCCGTTGTCGGATTATTCCATGCCCAACGTCAGTGAAAAAGTAGTGCGGATCATCCTATCCTATGTGGATTATGTCAACAGGGTGGTATGGAACAAACCAAACTCGTAAACCCAGATGGACCAACACTGTTTTTATATCTATGGTAATTTTGATTACTCACAATTGACTGCAGGATCAACGCGGATGTTGTACTATGCCAAGGCCCTGGCCGATAAAGGCCATAAGGTATATATGGTTACCTGTTGCTCCGATAAATTGGCAGATGGGAAATTTATTGAAATAGAACCTAATGTTTATGTATTGGATAAGAAAAATCCAACCAACAATTTTTTCCGAACTTTAGCTTTCTTAAGGGATTTATCGTCCTTTGCGGAGCGTAAAAAAGGCGGCAAGACATTTATTCACCAACCTTCCCTTTTGGTATTTCTTGAGATTTTGTCACTTCTGTATTTCAAGGGCTATAAAAAGTATGCTGTTTACTGTGAACTCAATGAAATTAATAAACATACTTCCTCTTTTCATGCCCCTTTTTCGATACGTAATATAAATTATTCCCTGCAAAAGGCGGTTTTCAAATCGGTTTTTACCTTGATGGAACCTCTTTTGTGTTTTTATGACGGTCTTATATGCATATCGACTTCCATGGTAGCATATGGTTCACGCTTCAATAAAAACACCTTGAGAATACCAATCCTCACCGACCCTGACATCATCATCGAAAAATCAGATAACACATATTTTACACAAAGGGGCATTTAATGTAGGCTTCTCAGGCACCATCCATCCTACCAAGGAGGATCTGGATAATTTTATTGCGGTCATTTCCAAAGCCAAAAAGAACGGCTATAACATTTCCTTTAATTTATGTGGCGCAGTTGCGAAACGGTATCGAAATACTTTTCTTGAAGCGTGCCAGTCTAGAAATGAATTAAATTATTATGGCTACCTAAATAAAAAGGAATTATCTACGTTCCTAAACCAACAAGATTTGTTGGTCGTGCCTAGAGGATATAGCATACAGAACAAATACGGTTTTTCCACTAAACTGTCCGACTACCTGAATCACCAAAAATTAGTTCTGGTGACCGATATTAGTGACAACAAAATGTATATTGATGATGGTGTCAACGGTTTTATCGTCCCGCCTGATAATCCAGAACTTATGTACAAGAAATTGATTTATATTGTTGAAAATCTTGAAGCGGTAGAGCGAACTGTTTTGCCCAATGTATTGAGTACCTCTATAAATCAGTTCCATTATAAAAATTATGGGACCGTGTTGCGAAACTTTTTGTTGAAAAAAAAGATAAACACCTTAACTGACTGTGAACATCCCTTGGGTTAGGGCTACGTCAAAGCTTAATTATAATCGAAATTTATGTGCGGAATTTACGGGTCAACTTTTCCCTATACCAGTGAAGAGGTAAAGGCCAAATTAGAGCGAACTAAATTTAGGGGGCCCGATGCAATGGGCTGGAAATACTATCAAAATGATAATCATAAAGATTGTTCTAGGGCATAACCGATTATCCATTATTGATTTGGACGCACGTTCAAATCAACCCTTTACCTATTACGACAGATTACACATTGTATTTAATGGCGAAATTTACAACTTCAAGGAGCTAAAGGCAACATTGATAAGAAAGGGACATCAATTCCGAACAACCAGTGATACAGAAGTAATATGTGCTGCTTATTTGGAATATGGTGACGATTGTGTTACCCACCTAAATGGTATGTTCGCCTTTGTCATTTACGACGAAAAACAAAGCATTTTGTTTGGCGCAAGAGATCGATTGGGAAAAAAGCCCTTCTATTACTTTCATAATGGAACACATTTTGAATTTGCCAGTCAACTTTCTTCGATTCAGTTATTCAATAAAAACTTGACGATTTCAAATGAGGCAATACAAAGATATTTATGTTGGAATACTGTACCTGATCCTTATTCTATCTATAATGAAGTAAAGAAAATTCCAGCAGGACATTATTTTAATTACAATATTCAAACTAGTAAATTGGTGATTAATCCTTACTGGGACATAGATTTTCATGGGGTAAATTCTTTTAAAGGATCCTATAACGAGGCAATAGAGGATTTGGAACAACTACTTTTGGATTCGGTAAAGTCTAGATTGTTCGCGGATGTTCCTGTCGGTATTTTTTTATCGGGAGGTGTTGATTCATCTTTAGTGGCAGCATTAGCCACAAAATCGACCAATGAGAAGATTAAAACATTTTCAGTAAGATTTGATGAAAAAGGATTCGACGAAAGTATATATGCGCAAAAAGTTGCCAATCATATCAGTTCAGAACATCATATTATTGATATGTGATTATAAGGAAGGGATCGAATTAATCGAAAATTTCTGTCATTATTACGATGAACCCTTTGCTGATTCGTCCGCTATTCCTTCTATGCTTCTCGCAAAAAATACTAGAAAACATGTTACCGTAGCGCTTTCCGGCGATGGTGGTGATGAAAGTTTTATTGGTTATAATCGTTATAAGTGGTTAAATTACATTAACAGCATTTATAAGTTTCCTGCTTTTTTAAGAATATTTGGAGCAAGTGTCTTGAATATCATGCCTTATTACAAATTTAAAATTATCGCAAACGTAATTCAAAGCAAAGATGTAAACAACGCTTATTTACATACCATATCCAATTCCAAAAGCAATAGGACGGATCCAAGAGTAAGTCTTATGGATTTTGAAGAAAGGAAATATCTGTTTCATAACGCCAAAGGCCTGCTCGAGAGAGCTTCTGATTTTGACATAAAAACATATTTAAATTGGGATATCAATACCAAAGTGGATAGAGCAACCATGGCCTATTCTTTGGAAGCAAGAGCGCCATTAATGGACTATCGAGTAGTGGATTTTGCAAGGTCATTGCCCACAAATTTTAAATATGGTAATAAAGTTCAAAAAAAAATATTAAAAGATCTTCTTTATCGACACGTGCCCAAAGAACTATTTCAAAGACCCAAAGCTGGTTTTACCATGCCGTTTAAAGAATGGTTTAAAGAAGATTTAAGAGATTTGGTGACTTATCCGAACTAAACTCAGACATAGTTTGAAGGATATACCAGGAATAATACCCAATGAAGTTACCAAAATGATTGAACAACACATGAACGGAACTTGGAATCATTACACGTGATCTGGTTTTGGTGCTAAAACAATGGCTGGCCAACAATGGTATTCATGTTAATCTTTAAAACGTAATGGCTATTGTCCGCAAAAATGGATCAAGGGTAATTATCAATAATGAATTTTAGATTTGCTTACATCAAATCATCTCCAAACAGCTATTCGGAAGTCCTTCGATTATTTTAATATTAAGTAAATGAGGATGCGTATTTTAATTTTATCTATGGCCGGAGGAGGTGCAGAAAGGGTCGTTTCGTATCTCTTGTCATATTGTGTGGAACACAAATATTAACGTAAATTTGATTCTAATGGATCCTACAATGAAATATGCCATCCCAAAAGAAATAGAAATACATTATCTTAGAAAAACATAATCCGAATGAAAGTGGTACTTTTAAAGGCCATAAAGATTCCCTTCCTTGCTTTTAAATATGCCAAATTAGTGAAAAAATTAGAATTGACCCATAGTCTTAGTTTTTTGACCAGGCCGTCATCTGATTAAATGTAATTATCTTCCAATATTTACGAGCTATAATATATCAAGATTATTATTAATGAAAGAAGTTCTATCCCAAGTTTACAATATGGTGATAAAGATTTCCGTTCTCTATTTAATAGATTCATGATGTCGTAGATTTATTTAAATTCATGCATGATATGATTATTGCAAATTCCATTGCAAGTATTAGGGATCTAGTCGATAACTTTAGTGTTCCCGGAAATAAAAACGAAAGTATTTCACAATCCTATTGATTTGGATTATTATTAAAGAACATTAATCCTTTAACACATTTTTTCGATCATAGCACTTATTTAATTTGATAACGGTTGGAAGGTTGAACGAAGGTCAAAAACCATGAATTATTGATCAAAGCATTAAAAAAGCTTAATAATCCCTTAATAAAGATTTATATATTTGGAGAAGGCCACCTTGCGGATTATTTGCAAAATCTGATTTTAAAATACGGAATGGAAGAACAGGTCTTTTTAATGGGGTTCACCACCAATCCATACCAATATTTAAAAGCGGCCGATTTATTTGTATTTAGTTCTAATTTCGAAGGATTTCCTAATGTGTTATTGGAAGCTATGGCTTGTGGATTACCGGTTGTAAGTACCAATTGTAATTCCGGACCCAACGAGATTATGGAATTAAAAGAAGTAAAGCAAAATCTAATGATAACTGATTATGGCCTCCTTGTACCTATAGAGGACTTGAACTTATGTCCAAAGGAATTGACTACATGTACCGGAATAAAAACTACTTGAACAATGCAAATCAATTGTCTTAAAAGAGTACAAAATTTTGAAAAAGAAAAAATTTTACAAGCATACCTTGATACGATAATAAGCATATAATTCGAATCACAGCCATACTCGGGACCTTAAGACATTCTTGCAAGTTTCGCCCATAGAGAAGGAAATCAACCAACCTCAAGAAAGCGGTGATTCCTTTACAAAGGCTAAAAGCCATATTAAATCAATGGTACAAGAGAGTGTAACGAGCAGGTCAATTTCGGACGTTCCTATTGGTACGTTCCTGTCAGGAGGCGTAGATTCTTCAATTGTTTCACTTTGCTTGGCACAAGCAAAATCCAATCCGATAGAAACTTTTTCCATTGGCTTTGAAAAAAAATCATATGACGAGACGGACAAATCACAAATTGTGGCCAAACTTATCGGAAGTAACCACCATGAATTTATTGACGGGGAAAATGAACTTAAAGAAATGTAGCAGAAATCCTCCTCAATTTTGACGAACCCTTTGCCGACTCGTCTGCACTGCCTACTTTCATTGTTTCCAAAAAAACCAGCGAGCATGTAAAAGTCGCTCTAACGGGCGATGGAGGGGATGAAGTATTTGGCGGTTATGGCAAATATTATATGGGGAAAATAAATAAAAAGTATACGGGTATTATCCCTAAGAGAATGCATAAAATAATATCCGATTGATTGCCCCGATACTTAAGGATTCTAATGATGTAAGCGGCTTAAAATTTAAGTTAAGCCGAAGTTTGACAGCCATGGACTACGAAGGGCAATATTATTGGGATATTATTTCACTAGGGTATGCGAGTGACCATATAAGTAATTATTTTTTACCTCAGAATGTTGAACTTGATGTATTTGATTGGTACAAGAACAAAACCAACATAAGTTGTCCGAACTCCTTAAGCGATTACAGATTTATTGACAAGCACATTAGCCTTGAAGGGGATACGCTGGTAAAAGTGGATAGGACTAGCATGCTCAATTCACTCGAATGTAGGGCACCTTTCCTTAATAAAAAAATATGGAATTATACAAACACCCTACCAGAGAATTATTTGATGAAAGGCTGGGACAAAAAACATATCTTGAAGGCGGCATTTAAAGATGATTTTCCCAAAGATTTTTTGGAGAAGGGAAAACAAGGTTTTGGAGTTCCTGTAGGAGATTGGTTGAAATCTTCCTTGTTGGAGGAACTAAAAAGCTATATCGAGCATGAGAAGCTAAAAAAGCAACAAATTTTTAAGGTATCCGAGATAAGTCAACTTGTTCAAAATCACTTGTCCGGTCATGAAGATAATACTTTTAAGGTATGGACGTTTTATTGTTTTCAAAAGTGGTACTTCAATATTTACCAAAACTTATAGAATGAGTAAACCAAAACTTATTAGGATTACAACGGTATCGAGTTCCCTGGTGGGCCTTCTTGAAGGGCAGCTAAGGTTTATGGGGCAATATTATGAAGTAGTGGGCATAGCAAGTCCGGATAGTAATAATTTCCATGAGCTGATTGAACAAAGAGAACAGAGTCAGAATGCTTAAAGTGGAAATGACACGAAAAATAACCCCTTTCAAGGATGCGAAAGCCGTTTATCAGCTTTATAGAATATTCAAAAGGGAAAAACCACTGATTGTTCATTCCCATACGCCAAAAGCAGGAACGGTTAGCATGATTGCGGCCTATCTGGCGGGTGTTGAACATAGATTACATACTGTTGCCGGCATGCCTTTGCTTGAGGCGACCGGGACCAAACGTAAACTTTTGGACATTGTTGAAAAAATAACCTTTAAGCTCGCAACCAAGGTATACCCAAACTCGTTTGGATTAAAGCAAATTATTCTCAAAAACGGTTACACCTCTGAAAAAAAATTGAAGGTGATAGGCAATGGAAGTTCCAATGGTATTGATGTAGATCATTTTGATCCTAAATTGTATGGTCAAAAGTCCAAAGATTCGCTAAGGGATTCTTTGGGGATATCAAAAGACGATTTTGTGTTTTTATTTGTAGGTAGAATTGTTGCCGACAAAGGTATAAATGAACTTGTTTCATCCTTCACTAAAGTAAATAAGAAATATCATAGGACCAAATTACTTCTGGTTGGGTCATACGAAAAACAACTGGATCCTGTTTTACCTGAAATTGAAAAATTAATTCAATCCCACCCAAACATCGTTTATGTAGGCCATCAAAATGATGTAAGGCCGTTTTTTGCAATCTCCGATGTATTGGCTTTTCCAAGTTATCGTGAAGGATTTCCCAATGTGGTGATGCAAGCTGGTGCCATGGGAATTCCAACTATTGCAACAAATATTAACGGTTGTAATGAAATAATCCTTGAGGGAGAAAATGGTGTTTTAGTACCTGCCAAAGACGAAAATGCATTGCAAAGCAAAATGGAATGGTTTGTAGCCGAAAGGGATGCTCCTTCCTATGACGCCGATACAAATAAGAAATTTGATTTCTTCAAGATTCAGTAGGCCATAAAATGTGGGATGAAATTCTAACAGAGTATTATTCGCTATGATCTTTCAACCCGTAACAATAAATATAAAATTATTCAATCGATATTTAACAACTTTTAAAATGTATGTAGCCATAGTTAAGAGACCCGCAGATTTTTTTGTCGCGCTCATCGCATTGGGGGTGTTAATGCCTATCATTTTAATCTTGATATTCCTTCTGCTCTTTGCCAATAATGGAAACCCTTTTTTCTTTCAAAAGCGACCTGGAAAAAATGTAAAAATTTTTACCCTTATTAAGTTCAAGACGATGAACGATAAAAAGGATAAAAACGGTACTCTTCTACCCGATTCACAACGAATTACCAAAGTAGGCAAGTTTATTCGGAATACTTCCCTTGATGAACTATTACAACTGATCAATGTCGTTAAAGGAGAGATGTCCATCGTAGGGCCACGACCCTTGTTGGTAGACTATCTTCCCCTTTATAACACGGAACAGGCAAAGCGCCATAGCGTCAGACCTGGCATCACGGGCTGGGCCCAGGTAAATGGTCGAAATGCGATAAGTTGGGAAGAACGGTTTGCGTTGGACGTATGGTATGTAAACAACATAAGCTTCCCAACGGATATGAAAATCTTGATGCTGACAGTTAAGAAGGTATTGCAACAGGAAGGCGTATCTACCAGTGATAATAAGACAATGCCAAGGTTTATGGGCAGCTCTTATAAAACTAACTCCTAAAGGTTTAGTACTGGTCGTTATAGTGTTCTTTTGGGTTCAGGAACTTGACCTCCTCCCGTTGTACCGGACAGTTTAAAATTAGAGGATTCCGGGCGAATAAATGTTTAACCTTAAACAAGTATTTGCTTATGAAACGATCAAAGTATTCGGAATCGCAGATCGTATTTGCGATCAAACAAGTGGAGACGGGGACCGGGTTGCAAGAGGTATGCCGCAAGATGGGCATCAGCGAGGCCACATTCTACAATTGGAAGAAGAAATACGGGGGCCTAGGGGTCTCCGAACTGCGCAGGCTCAAGAACCTTAAAGAGGAGAACTTGCAACTCAAGAAGCTGGTGGCCGACCTGAGCCTTGACAAACAGATCCTACAGGACGTACTGAAAAAAAAGTTCAGAGGCCGTCCCGAAAGCGCGGGATGGTCGATAACATCAGGATGGAGCACAACAGCTCCATCCAGCGTTGCTGCAAACTCGTATTGTTGCACGAGAGCGTTTTTTTTATTACAAGTCCAATGGGCGCAGCGATGAACTGCTGCGCATGCGCATGAACGAGATTGCCGTCGTAAGGGTCAGGTACGGGTTTTGGCGCATCCATAACCTTTTGAGGAGGGACGGCTTCATGGACAACCATAAACGCATGTACAGGGTCTATTGCGAGGAGGGCCTGAACCTGAGAAGTAAGCGTCCCAAACGCAACCGTTCCGCCGCACATAGACAACCCAGTGTGGGCAACGCCTCTAGTCTGAATGAATGTTGGAACATGGATTTTGTCTGCGACCAGCTCTACAATGGCAATCGGTTCAGGGCGTTAACTATAGTGGACAACTTTAGTCGAAAGTACCCGGCCATCCATGCAGGAAAGTCTCTTGAGGGAAGTGATGTCGTACAGGTTATGGAAACTATTACTTTTGGAAACGAAGTACTCCCAAACGTATAAAAGTTGCTAATGGTAGCGAATTCATCAGTAAGATATTGGACAAGTGGGCATACGAGAACGAGGTGTAACTTGACTACTCAAGACCTGGAAAACCTAGCGATAACCCGTTTATCGAGAGCTTCAACGGTTCGTTCAGGGAGGAATGCCTGAACGCCAATTGGTTCTTTTCTTTGGAAGATGCACAGGAAAAGTTCGATATTTGGAGAGAGGACTATAACGCTTTTAGACCGCACAGCTCGTTGGGGGACATGTCCCCCAACGGGTACATAGAAATGATTGAAAATAGCCCGGATTCTCTAGTTATGAGCGGTACCTAAATATGGGAGGAGGTCACCAGCAAATGACTCGAATACCGCTGCTTGTTCGGTCTTTTGATTAAGGAGGAAATTCTTGTCCGCGTCTGTTAACATAGGCACTTCAGAGAGGTAACATTCGTCGTTCTCGACTACGCCTTTCATCAAAAGATTATCGTGTTCCTGAATCCTGTCAATCGACGTTTCCGTAAAAAGTTCAGAAGTATATTCAAACGTTGTAGACAACAGGCCGCCTTAATCTTTTGGCAGTTAAAACTTTGATTGTTGCAAGGGGTACTGCTTTCAAGAATTTCAATCTTGACCTTATATTGGTGACATTGCCTGAAATAACCAGTTGGCTCGACCAAATAAATCAGTGGTGCCAATTCAAAGATTATGGTTACCATAGAAGATGGCACTTACTTTATAGGAATAACGAGCTTAATTAGTTCACCAAAACACAGCACTGACGTTCATATGTAATACTCCCCAAATCTTAGACCAGAGGTTTAGTTAAAAATAAACGATTAAATTTACTAGACCTATGAGAAAACAAACACGACGCAAATTTTCAGCTGAATTCAAGGCCCGGGTGGCCTTGGAGGCGATTAAAGAACAAAAGACGATCTCGGAGTTGAGCCATCAATTCGAGGTGCATCCGGTGACCATTTCCAAGTGGAAGGCGGAGTTTTTAGAGAATATGTCGGCTGCTTTTGAGCGGGAAGCGCGCCCGGGCAAGGAGAAAGAATCCAAGAATCTGGACAAGCTCTATGCCCAGATCGGCCAGCTGAAGGTGGAGAATGACTTTTTAAAAAAAAGTGCCAGGAAACTGGGGATACCCGAGCAGCGAATGGAAATGATCAGCCCACGACATAAAACCATCTCCCTGCGGCGGCAGTGCGATATCCTGTCGGTCCCAAGAAGTTCGCTCTATTACCAGCCCGTGGCTGAGAAGCCGGAGAATGTGAAGATGATGCACATTATGGATCAGCATCTGTTAAAGCACCCAACCGAAGGAGTACTTTCCATGGTGGAGCTGCTCAAAGGCATGGGCTACCCGGTGGGCCCCAAACGCATCCGGCGGCTTTTTAGACTCATGGGCTACCAGACCATTTACCGCAAGAAGAACCTCACTAAAAACGCCTTAAAGGAGTTCATTAAGCCCTATCTGCTCCGGGGGATGAAGATTACCCGTGCCAACCAGGTATGGTGCACGGACATCACCTACATCCCCATGGCCCGGGGCTTCATGTACCTAACGGCCTTTATCGATGTATACAGCCGCCGCATCGTGGGCTGGGGCATCAGCAATACCATGAGCAAGCAGTGGTGCCTTCAGGTGCTAAAGAGGCCATTGAGACAAACGGGAACCGGAGATCATTAACTCCGATCAGGGGTCACAGTACACCAGCTTTGCCTGGACAAACTTTTTGGAAAACCAGCAAATTAAAATCTCCATGGATGGCAAAGGAAGAGCAACCGATAACGCCTGGATCGAGCGGTTCTGGAAAACCATCAAACACCGGTACATCTACCTAAACCCCTGTGAGAGTGGTATTGAACTTCTTGAAGGAGTGAAGTACTATATCGATTATTACAACCAGAAAAAACATCAATCCCTGGACTCATCACCTGATATAAAATTCTATGAATCCATCAATCGAAAAGTTGCCTGAAATATGAAAATATTAGCCTAAGAATGAAACCTTTTGGTCCAGGAAATAGGGAGTATTACAATAGTTCTTGTATGCAAAATAATTTATTTCGTATCTTTCAATTGCAAAGCAAAATCAATGCAGGGTGAACAAAAAGGGCGATTTAAAAATATCCGGAAATTGCTTCTTATCCAAAAACCGAAAACATATGAAGAAAAAGGCGCTTCCTTCGCACTGCTTTTTGGCACCGCTATTCTTCTGATTATCGATGTTATTCGGTCAATAATTAGTTTGGGCGATTTCTTGGTAATTCTAAATTTTATTGTCCGGGTTCTCTTCATATCCATAGCTTCGTATTTTTTTGTTAGGTTGATTGGGTTATTCTTCAAAAGATTTAATTATTATCTACTGGCTTTATTAATTGTTGGCCTTATCATGGCAAAGGTTATACGATTTGAGTTTTTGATCGGCACCTACTTAATTATCATCATGTCGATTACAGGCGCCTCAGGCAATCTTCTTTTTAAGTCAAAGTACAGTGAACTGTCAACTAGTAAAAAAACAATTGCTCTGGCAGGCCTACTACTTGGTATTGGGGGTATGATCACATTTTCCGTATGGTATTTGCCAAAAGGCTTTAAATTAAGTCCCGTTGTCCATGCGGCGGCCTTTTCAGCAGATAGAATACCCCATATCGATATTCCTTCCCCAGCCGAGAAAGGACCTTATAAGGTTGGCTATCTCAGCTATGGCAGTGGTAATGATAATCATAGAAACGCTTTCAAAGATCAGGTAACCATAAAGACAAATTCTATTAATGGCACCTCTTTTCTAGACAATTGGAATGGTTTCAGCGGCTGGTGGCGTTCAAAATATTGGGGGTTCGATGCAACAAAGATTCCGTTAAACGCCCATGTTTGGTACCCAGAAGGTGATGGTGTCTTCCCTCTGGCCCTGATTGTTCATGGAGACCACCATATGCAAGATTTTTCAGCATATGGTTATGATTATTTGGGCGAGCTACTTGCTTCTCGCGGAATTATTTTGGCCTCGGTAGATCAAAATTTTTTGAATACTTCGTGGTCCGATTACCGGGGTAAGCTAAAAAATGAAAACAATGCCCGAGGATGGTTGTTATTGGAACATCTCAAAACCTGGCACCAATGGAACGGCTCAAAAGACAACCCATTCTTCAAAAAAATAGACACTGCTAACATCGCATTACTAGGGCACTCAAAAGGAGGTGAAGCGGTAGCACATGCCGTATTGATGAACGGGCTGCAAAAACACCCTGATGATCCTTTATTGGATCTCGATTATGGCTTTAACATCAAATCCATAATCTCCATTGCGCCGGTAGATGGGCAATATAAACCCGCTGGCGAACTAACCACCTTAGAGAATGTAAACTATCTTGTTATTCATGGCTCACAAGACGGCGAGGTAACATCCTATCAGGGTTCTCGGCAGTTTGAACGCATAACCTTTTCCGATAGCACCTATCATTTCAAGGCCGGACTCTTCGTTAAAGGGGCAAACCATGGTCAATTCAATACCACCTGGGGCGATAAAGACGCCTTCACCAATTTTAAGGGCTTTCTGAACTTGAACGATTTGTTGCCATTGGAAGAACAAGAACAGATTGCCAAAGTGTATATAGCTTCATTTTTAGAGACAACCCTAAAAGGTGAAACAAAATACCTTCCTCTTTTTTCAGATTATAGAACAGGTAGAAAATGGCTGCCAAAAACAATATACCTTAACCAGTTTGAAGATTCCAATACGCAACTGCTGTGTACCTTTGAAGAAGATGACGACCTTAAAAGTTCTACCATTTTAGATACTTCTATTTCGGCAAAAAACCTATTGGTCTGGAAAGAGGAAGAAATCAAATTACTCCGTAAAAACAAAGGCAGTAAAGGCGTATTTCTTAAGTGGGACTATACTATTCCTGAAGGCGAAACGAGATCGGAATCAGCATTCAAAGTCCCTCTCGATTCATCTTTAGCAAGCTATTCAATTGCAATTCCTGCAAACAGTATCCAACTTGATTCCGCTTCGGTTCTAGTTTTTTCAATGGCAGAGGCCAATGGTCTTTTAAAAGGAACAACTGTGTTGGAACATCACATGGAATCGGATTCGAATGGTATAAATACCATTGATTTTACTATTGTGCTTAGCGATGCCAATGGAGAAATGGTCAGACTACCATTGAGTAGTTTTTCCTATTTACAACCTAAAATCCCGGTAAGTATTTGGAAGACGGATTATCTGCTCGGTAAATTTGAATCAGAAACTGTTTTTCAACTATTTCAGTTTTCCGTTATCGACATGTTGAATAACAACCGTGAATTCGAATTTTCAAAAATCACTAGTGTTGCCTTTGTATTTGATAAAAGCAAAAAAGGAGAAATCATCATCGATAATATAGGTTTTATGAAAGACCTGAGGCAATATGGTTTGCCTTAACCTCCCTGCAGTGAAAACGAATCCCAGTTTCGATATACAATGGAAGCTTCTTTTGAACGGACTACCACCGCACTCATGTAATCTGCCATAGGGACAAAAGAAAAAACCTTCCACTCTACCGCTTCGTTAACATCCCAATGGGTTTCCAATAATTTTGCATTTTCATCATCCTCCAAAGAGACCGTGAATGAATCTAAAGGAAAAGAAAGGCCGCTTCCTTTCGCCTTTATAAATGCTTCTTTCCTTGTCCAGCAGCGATAAAACGATCGATACAACTGTTCTGGTCGACGTTCTAATGATTCTATTTCACTTTGCGAAAAGAAATTTATCGCCAAATCGAACACATCGAAATCGGTTTTTATATGCTCCACGTCAACACCTATCTCACAACCCAGTGCAAAACCAAGTACGACCAAATTTGCCGAATGCGAGCAATTGAACTTCAATCTGGTGTTGGTGGCCAAGGAAGGTTTTCCGTATTCAGAATATACGAATTCAACTTTATCAGGACCTACAGCTAAATAGTTACCTAACAAAATTCGAAGAATACCACGTGAAATGACGTAGCACTCACGGTCTTTTTGAAACATGTAATTACTTGCTCTCTTAACTTCATCCTTTGCCAGCAGTTTTAAATACGCGGGTAACATGGCACGATTAGCTTCAAGGTCCCCATACCAAAAATGAACCAGATCACGGGTCAATATACCGTTATTATTTTTTTGCAAAATTGAATCCATAATACTGGTATAAAGCACCTAGGAGCATTTTAACCATGGTTTTTATTGAAGCATGTACTTCATCCAACACTTCAAAATAAATCCATTAAACTTAAACCACTGAAGGTAACTGCACAAATCCATGCAGCCGATAAGGTCTAAACTATAAGCAACAATTCTCAATTGTCTTTCCCACTGAAGCGACATCAGGTTCTGTGAACAAATTTGCATGATCACCATCGATAACAGAGATAGAAATGCCTCCAAGGGCAACTTTTCGCCATGAATCAACGATCAGTGTATTGGGTCGTTCATCAATTTTTCTGGTGAGGATCAACTTGATCTTTTCCTGGTGGGTTGTCCACTGATATTCCTCATTGATCCTGATCAAGTTCTCGTGCACTCTTGACAACGCCCTACTTTCTTCCGTGCCCACTTTTTTGTTAAGTAACAATTTTAGTCTTAGTAACCGTAGGCCCAACCTTAATTTGAGGGCTTGTAACGGTTGTTTGCGCAATAGTTTCATCAACACTTTAATGCGCAACATCAATGATTGGGGTCCATTGCCAGTATCCAATACGATCAAGTTGGCGTCAAACCCTTGTGCTTTAAGCTGCCTTAACATTTCATGGCCAACCGTAATGCTGAAGCAATATACCATGATATTGAAGGGCCCATTTTTTTGCACCTTGCGGATTGAATCTATATAGTCATGTGCCATTTCAACAATACTATTGTGCATAGGTTTATCACCATAAAAACCTGAAGCCTGTAGGGCATAAAGAGGTCTGTCCGCATCGATATATTTTGTCAAGATATTGTAGAAAAAGACATGTCCCCCGCCGGCATGTACACAAAACAAAGGAAGTTTTGAACCTTCTTTGCGAAGGGTGACCAAATAATCCCATTGATCAGACTTACTCTCATTTTCAGTAACAAATCTCGCCAATTCGGCCACCGTTTGATGGTCGAAAATTTGGTTCGGGGTTATCAGTATTCCTGCCTTTTTTGCTTTTGCAATGAACCGGATGCTTAAAATAGAATCACCACCGATATGGAAAAAATTATCGTTCATCCCTATCGACTCTAGGCCCAATAATTCTTTCCAAAGCTCCATAATTTTAGATTCCATTGGGGTGCTTGGTCGCAACCCTTTTTCCGATGAATTGGAAACCATATCCTTCTTGAGTCTTGAAAGAGCCTTTTTGTCAACTTTCCCATTGGGTAATTTTGGGAATTCATCCACTTGTGAAATAGTTGCAGGCACCATGTATTCAGGCATCTTACTTCGCATGGCCTTACTAATTGCAGCAAACTCGATCGGTGCATTGGCAATGATAAACGCGTTGATGCGTTTCATTCCCTTGACCTCTTCAACCAGCACGACCGCTTCCCGTATTTCAGGTTCATTTTCGAGAATGACGTTCAATCTCGTTCAGTTCCACACGATGGCCCCTAATTTTAACCTGCTGGTCAGATCGGCCTAAAAATTCAATATTTCCTTCGGCATTATAGCGCCCCAAATCGCCGGTTCTATACAGTTTTTCGTCAGCTCCTTTTCTGAATGGATTAGGAACATAAGCTTGATCTGACAGGTCGGGTCTTTTGTAGTAACGTCCCGCAAGGCCTTCGCCACCAATATAGATTTCACCCACGGCTCCTGTAGGCACCAAGTTTCTTTGTTCATCCAAAAGATATATTTGCGCATTCGCCACTGGCTTGCCGAGAGGAATATCACTTGACGTATCTTTCCGTTCGATCTTATGCGCAAGGCACCAGACCGTCGCTTCGGTTGGCCCATATTCATTATAAATTGCCACTTTGGGTAGTACATCGAAGTGCATTTTACACAGTTTTGGCGAACATGACTCACCAGCTACTATAACAGTGCTCAAGCTCTGTAGTTTTGCCTTATTACCATATTCGATCAGAAGGCTGTACAATGAAGGCAACATCAAGGTATGGCTTACCTTGTTCTTAAAGATTACCTCCTGCAGTTTTTCAATATCCTGTTCTAATCGATCTTCGGTCAGTATTAGATTTCCCCCAGTACAGAGTGTCCAAAATAGGCCTGCTTTTGAACTATCGAACGAAATGGAAGACATCAGAAGAAAAGCTTGGGGATCCGTGCTATAAAAAGACAATCTTCCTTCCGTAGAATTGATGATATTTCCATGGGTGATGGGCACCCCTTTAGGTTGCCCGGTGCTACCCGAGGTATATATCATATAGGCCAAATTGTTCCTGTTCGCCTTCGGAAATTCGGTTGAAATTTCTTTGACAATGCCTCGATCCTGAGGTATTAATAGGGTTTCTAAATTGAAATCGTTAAAGTCGCTTACCAGTCCTTCCTGCATAATCACTATTGTCACATCCGCATCGTTAAGCATAAAGTCAAGACGCTGTTTTGGATATTTTGCATCTAGCGGCAAATAAGCGCAACCCGATTTTAATATGGCATATAGGCCAACGATCATATCCAGCGAACGTTCTGTCAATAGGCCTACAATTTTATTCTGCCCGTGTGTTTTTTCCAAGATCCTAAGCGCAAGGGTATTGGCCCGTTGCTCTAATTCGCCATAGCTCATACTACGGTCACCAAAAGTAAGTGCTGTCTTATCTGGTCTGGTCTGACTAATGCGCGCAATGATTTCGTGTATGCCAGCAAATGACTCAAATACCGCTGCTTGTTCGGTCTTTTGATTAAGGAGGAAATTCTTGTCCGCGTCTGTTAACATAGGCACTTCAGCGAGGTAACATTCCTCGTTCTCGACTACGCCTTTCATCAGAAGATTATAGTGTTCCTGAATCCTGGCAATCGACTTTTCCGTAAAAAGGTCAGATGTATATTCAAACGTTGTAGACAACAGGCCGTCTTCTTCAGAAATATATAAGGTAAGGTCAAACTTTGAAACCCCAGCATCGAAAAAATCGTGTTCTAAGGTGACCCCAGATCCAAAAGAAGGGATTTCTGGAACCGAATGATACAGGAACATTACTTGAAAAAACGGATGAACGGATTGAGATCTTTCTTGTTTTAGTTCTTTGACCAAGGTATCGAAAGGAACATCTTTATTTGAAAATGCCTCTAAGGTGGTACTTCTCACCTGCTGCACCAATTCTCTGAATCTCATTCCTGAAGAAAGCTTGGTGCGCAAAACTAAGGTATCATTAAAAAAACCGATAATATCTTCCAAGGCCTTTTTATCCCTGTTAGCAATAGGGGTTCCGATCAAAATATCCTCTTGCCCGCTATACCTGAACAGCAGCAGATAATACACTGATAAGAACAGAACATAGGGGGTTACCTCCATCTTTTTAGCCAAATTCAATATCTCGGTGGAGTGTTCCCTTGAAAAATATTTCCTGGGTCCAGCTCCGCCCTCAAGGGTCGGGACTGCTGGTTTAGGGAAATCGGTGGGCAAGTTTATTATAGGTATTTCGCCCGATAACTTGTTTTTCCAATAGGCCAACTGTGCTGCATCGACTGGTTGGTTTTGCTGCCAATAGGTATAATCTGAAAATTGAATATCCGTGCCCCGCCGTTCTAAGGGCTCACTACCAGATGACAGTGCCCTGTAATATTTCGCAAGTTCCTTCCTCAGAATGCCCATTGACCATTTATCTGTAGATATATGATGTAATGTCAGTAGCAAGATATGCTTGGTACTCGTGATCTTCACCAAAGACACAAGAACCATAGGATGCTCCGAAAGTAAAAAAGAATGTCGGGCATCGGCGGTCAATACAGGCTTGACAGCTGCTTCGGAACCAAGCGAATCAAGGTGGCTAAAATCATGCTTGGCAACCCTAATAATAGGGTCAGACGTAATTTTTATAAAAAGCTCCCCATCTTCCATATGATAGGTTGACCTTAAAATATCGTGGTCTTCGCATACCTTTTCTAAAGCCGATAGTAGTATTTCAACATCCAAACTTCCATTAAATACATAAATTTCCGAGTAATTGTAAACCGGACTTTTAGGGTATAACTGCTGTAAAAACCACAATCTCCTTTGACCATTTGAAAGTGGTATTACAGCATCTTGCGGAGCTTTAGAAATCTTTACCGTTTCTTCTAAGGTCGCTTTTTTCTTTTTCCACTGAGTAAGCAACGAAACCTTATTATCGTGCAATT
Organism: uncultured Flavobacteriaceae bacterium; assembly: GCA_963700435.1. GTDB lineage: Bacteria > Bacteroidota > Bacteroidia > Flavobacteriales > Flavobacteriaceae > Pelagihabitans. Next base: position 174,731 of record CAVOXM010000009.1, on the reverse strand, counting down.
CATTTTTCATAGCCACTGCTTACTTTAATGGTTCCAATATACCCAACCATCTTAAAATTCTACCTCCCAACCTACGGATATCCTCGTCTAAAGGTAAGTCAACATCAAATGCCCTTTCGTACAACCAATAAAGAGAGATAACGATTAACAGAGAAGACAAAAATACCAAGAACTTGGGGTATAGCTTCAAGTTTCTCATAAAGTACAAGACCGGGAATATCATTGCGATTATCAAAATCTGCCCAATTTCAACACCCACATTAAAGCCCAATAAAGACAAGCTCAAAAATTCTCCCTTGAAACCTAGTTCACCCAATACGCTGGCAAACCCGAAACCATGAAAAAGTCCAAAAACAAAGGCAATGACCCAATCTTTCCCTTTAAAAATCGGTCGGATGTTGTGGTAGGCGGCCAAGCCGATCGAAAAAGCGATTATTGATTCAACCACATTTGACGGTAGGTTGATGATTTGCAATGCCGCCATGCTCAACGTAATGGTATGCGCTATTGTAAAAAAAGTGACCACTTTAAGAATATATAAAAAAGCTGGCTTGAACTTTTCAACGGGCACCCAGTTCCAGGCGATTAACCTAGATTTTTTTGCGGTTACCCCTGCCGGTGAAGTTGGTGTGTTTACTCTCCGAACAACCGAGGGCAATACCAAGGCAAGAAGAAACAGAATATGATCCAGGCCGATCCAAATGTGCCAAACACCTTGCTTTACCATGGCGACGAAACCTTTCCATAGTGAGGTATCGGTTAGAGAAAGTGTCTTCGTATAATCATCCTTAGAAAACTCGAGGGAAATAATGGCCTCATTATTGATCATACCGGCTTTCCAGTTGTATTCGACACCCAATAAATTAGTGTGCTTAGGGCTTTCGTCGAGAAAGACCTTATAGATAACGTTCAGGTCATCGGGCACCTTGGCCACATTGCGCAGTTCAAAATGAAACAGAATGAACGCCCCAAAGGAGGTGGACAACTTGTCCAGTTCATCGGTAAAGACAATCTCGTGATCGCCGTATGTTGAGGAAAATACAGTATTTTCAAGTATATACTGCCTGATCTTGCTCAAATGGGGCCTTACGTCTTCGATATTGGCATTTTTGGCGAGCCCCAATTTCAAAACACTGTTCAACTCGTTCACATTAATGTGAAAACGGCCTTCTATGCCTGCTTCTTCATAAATTCTTAAATAAAGTAAGCTGTTGTTGGGTTGATGTGCAAAGACCGCGATACCCTGCAGAAAAAAGATTAGAAGCGCTGTACGCCTCAATAGCATAGCGAAACACATAGTCTGTAATTTAAGTATTAAAAGATTTATCGGTTTCTTGGTTATCACATTGCACCATTAAAGTAGCTATGACGATTTTAGTTCGAAAGGTCACTTTTTGAAAATCAATTTCACATAAATGTCCTAATAATTGAGTTAATCAACACCAAAGTGAATAATTATTCGATGATTGGCCCGTTTTTTTGTCAAACAGGTGTCTTAGTATACCAATAAAATGCAGGGATCCGCCTATCTTTAATATAAATATAAAAACTCTTTTTTAACAATAAAATATTTAATGGCATTGACAAACCAAGTTCAAAAATTAGAACTTTACAATACCCTAATTACCTATTTACAAAATGACATTGTTGGCAATGTAACCATAGAACCCGATGACCATCTTTTTGACGCGGGAATCTTGGATTCAATGGGTATGATGAAGCTGGTGCGCTTCATTGAAATGAAGTTTAAACTACAAGTACCCTTTGAAGATATGACCTTGGAGAATTTCAAGACGGTCAAGAACATAAGCGATTATGTTTCGATTAAATCGTAATCCAATAAAACAATAATTGTCTATGGATAAAATAAATGGCACAGATCTGCCCCTGACGCAAAGCCAAACATTATTGTGGACGGGTCAAAAACTGAATCCGGATGTTCCACTTTACAACGTACCCTACTCCTTTGTTATATTCGGCGAAATAGATGAAGCTATTTTCCGTATCGCCTTTCAAGAATTGGTTAAACGGGCAGATGTACTAAGAATTACATTTCATGACATTGAAGATGTTCCATATCAAAATATTCTACCACCGTTTCAGCATGATCTAGAGATTATCCACCTTGATCCGAATACTGGCCAAACCGAAATCGATCAGTGGCTTGCTGTGCGAAGTCAAAAAATATTCGAATTATCACAGCCCCTATTTGATAGTGCCTTGTTGAGACTCGATGCCGAAAAGTACCTTTGGTTTTTGAACCTCCACCATCTGGTAACGGATGCCACTTCTTCTACAATTTTGTTCAGTATGATGTCTGACTTGTATGGGAAGATAAGCAAGAACCAGCTCGATAGTATGGAGAAAACGCCAGCCTTCGCCGACTTCATCGCTCATGAAAGTAGACTGCGACTTACAGAATCTGTTTCGCTTTCACAATCCTACTGGAAAGAAAAGGCAAAACAGTTCTTAGAAACACCTAAATTATACGGTAATAAAAAGAAAATTGTTGGCACCGCTGCTAAAAGGTTTTCTACGGTACTGGGTCAAACTCAGACCAACAAATTAAAGGAACTTGCGTCGAGACCCGAAATGCGTTCTTGGACCCTTGACCTTTCCATCTTCAACATCATTTCAAGTCTGTTATTGATACACCTTTACCGTGTAAGCGGTCAAAAAAAACTGGCAATCGGAAGCCCTGTGCACAACCGGACTTCAAAGGAGTTTAAAAATACAGCGGGACTTTTTATCGAGATTTTTCCCTTAACCGCCGAGCTAGAGGATGATGATACTTTTTATTCGGTTTTTCAAAGGGTTAAGCTTGAGTCAAATGAATTTCTACGATATGCAGAAACAGGTGCTTCGAGTGCCGAAATAAGCCGTAGCTTCAATGCCGTTTTTAATTATATCCATACCAATTTTCCTGAATTTGATGGCAATCCAACGAAAACAAGATGGATACACCCAGAACATTGTGACCCGTCTCACCATTTGCGATGTCATCTCTATGATATGGATAAGACCGGCGAAATGGAACTGGTTTTCGATTTGAATACCGATGTATTCAATAAAGATACCATCGAAGCCTTTCCTCATCATTTTTTAAATCTCTTGGATGCCGCATTGGAAGATATGGAACAACCCATATTAAAACCAAGTCTGCTAACAGATACCAAAATGGATGCCTTGCTGCCCGAACCTAATTCGCTGGAAATCATCGACCCATCGGTTTTAATAAGATTTGAAAGTACTGTTGAAGCGGTACCTGATTCGGTGGCTTTGCAACTAGGTAATCAAAGTATGACTTTTGATGAACTGAACAAAAGAGCAAATAAGTTGGCCAACTATTTAGGTCAAAAAGGAATCGTAGAGGGTAACAGGGTCGCGCTTTATTTTTCCAGAAGTCCGGAATACGTTATAAGTCTGCTTGCTGTAATGAAACTCGGGGCTACTTTTATTCCACTGGCTTCAGACCAACCCGCCAGCCGTATCGAATTTATTCTTACAAATTCAGATTGTTCGTTGGCACTGACCGAGTCGCGCTTGAAAGGGAATATCAAAAATACCGATGTTCCATTAATTGTAGTTACCGATGAAATTGAACCTATTTTAGAGCAATCCGATGCCAATATCGGTATTCGAATTGACAAAACCAAGATCGCCTATATTCTTTACACCTCTGGTTCTACTGGAAACCCGAAAGGTGTTCTTATTTCACATGGCGCATTATCGAATTATCTTAGTTGGGCCGCTACCGCGTATGAAATAAACGAAGAATCGGTTTTTCCCTTGTTCACCTCTATAGGGTTCGACCTTACCATATCCGCGACATTTCTTCCCCTACTTAACCGGGGTAAATTGGTTATTTATAAAGAAGCAGAGATCGGGCCCGATATCGCCCTATTTCAAGTTATCGGGGCCAATATGGTGAATGTCATCAAGCTCACTCCATCGCATTTGCATTTTTTAAAGGGAAGGGATATGTCGAAATCCCTGATCAAAACCATGATTGTTGGTGGAGAAGATTTTAAATCAGAGCTTGCCAACTCCATGTCCAAGGCTTTTGGGGAAGATATCAACATATTCAATGAATATGGCCCTACCGAGGCTACCGTTGGCTGTATTGTTAGTAAGTACGATGCTAAAGTCCATACGGATGCATCGGTACCTATCGGAAGCCCGATCAGCCATGTTCAAGCCTATGTCTTGGACCCTTATAAAAATCAAGTGCCGAAAGGTGTCGTTGGCGAACTTTATATAGGTGGTGCCGGATTGGCCGAGGGTTATGTAAAGTTGCCAGGGCTTACCGCAGAAAAGTTCATCATCAACCCATTCGATCTTAGTACAAAAATATACCATACCGGTGATTTGGCTCGCTTGAACGAGGCGAACGAATTTGAGTATTTAGGAAGAGTTGACGAGCAAATAAAACTTAGGGGGTTCAGAATTGAGCTTGCCGATATTGAATCGAATTTAGCCGTTCACGACGCTGTTGACAACTGTGCGGTGGTGGTTTTAGAAAATGAGAAAGCTATTCCCGATGAAGAAGTTGAAAATTGTGTAGCCTGCGGCTTACCTTCCAACTACCCTGCTGCTGATATAGATGAAAACGGGGTCTGCCATTTGTGCAACGCTTTCAAGGGATACAAAGATCAGGCACAACGCTACTTCAAGACAGAAAACGAGTTGAGGAGCATTTTGGTTTCCCAGAGAGGGAAAAACCCCAATTACGACTGTATATCCTTACTTAGTGGTGGAAAAGATAGCACCTATATTCTTGCGCAACTGATCCAAATGGGCCTTAAAGTATTGGCATTTACCCTCGATAATGGATACATCTCCGACCAGGCTAAAGGAAACATCGACCGAATCGTTAAAAAGTTGAATGTTGATCATGTGTACGGTAAAACCGAACATATGAACAAGATTTTCGTCGATAGTCTGCAAAGGCATCAAAACGTATGTAACGGCTGTTTCAAGACTATATATACCATAAGTACCCAAATAGCTTTGGAGAAAAAAATTCCATTTATAGTGACCGGTTTATCTAGGGGCCAATTTTTCGAGACCCGTTTGACAGAAGAACTTTTCTGGGATGAAAATGCCGAAGTGGACAAAATCGACAACACCATTCTTGAAGCACGAAAACTATACCATCAAGAGGAGGATGCCGTAAAATCGCTTCTCGATGTTTCCGCTTTTGAGAAAAACAGCACTTTTGATCAAGTTCAGTTTATCGACTTCTATCGCTATAGTGACGTAAGTTTAGAGGAGATGCTTAAATTTTTGGAAGAAAAGGTTGAATGGGTTCGACCCACAGATACAGGTCGTTCTACCAACTGCCTTATCAATCAGGTGGGTATCTATGTTCATAAAAAGAAGAAGGGCTATAGCAATTATTCATTTCCTTACAGTTGGGATGTTCGTTTAGGGCACAAAACACGGGCGGAGACTCTAGAAGAGATCAATGAGGTAATTGATGAAAAAGAGGTGAAACGTATCATGGCGGAAATCGGCTATTTTGAACCGGTTGATAGCGATGTGAACCAAGAGCGTTTGGTAGCCTATTATGCCGGCAAACAACAGGTAAGCAATAAGGAACTGAAAGAACACCTGCAAAAGAAGTTGCCCAGTTACATGGTGCCCACACACTTTAAATACATGAAGGAGCTTCCGTTAACCACTAATGGAAAAATAGATAAGTTGGCACTTAAGGCCCTTAATATCTCTCAGCTGGAAATGGATACGCCCTTCGTTGCACCTCAAGGAGAAATCGAGGAGCTGCTGGCAACTATTTGGAAGGAGGTACTGCGTTTGAAGAAAGTGGGGGTTCATGATAATTTCATTGCCTTGGGAGGGCATTCCTTGGCCGCCATACGCGTGACCGCTCGAATCAATGAAGAGGTTGAAGCAAAATTCCCCCTGAACAAAATTTTCGAGTTGCCCACCATATCCGAATATGCGAATTATATCGAGGAAACCTTGATGTCGTTGATGGATCAATAAAAGATGCGAACAGGATTCTTAAAAGGCTTGAAGCCACTACTGATTAAACGGCTAGCAATGTTGATAGGCATCTGCTATCTATTGAATCCGCTACATGATCAACTTAATGATGTGCTCCATGCGATTTCCCATGGTATTGAAATGCCCAATAACATCATTGAACATAATTCCGCTGTACTATCGAATGATCACCACCATGACCAGCACCTCCATGAAGCCCTTAGTGAAAATCATGAACATGTGGTTTTAACGACGATAGACCTGTTTTTTGGTACTTCCGATGACCATGAGGGTTCCAATGAAAACATACCTGTTCAATTGAAAATAGACAAACATATCACCAGTTCTACCTACCAACGATTACCTTATTTTTTCCTCCAAGTAGAACATGTTTTTTTAAATCCCTTCAAAAGGATAAAGGAAGGTCACAAAAGAAAAAAAGAAAACCCTCCAAGAAACTTCCCCGGCTGATTTTAATCTTACGATCATCGGCGTTTCAAGATCTACTAATTTCCAACGATTACGTTAACACGTCCCTATTGGGTATACGCGGTGATGACCGCCTATGAACAAGAGTACGGCAAATTTTGGCTTGGACTAAAAAAACCATTACTATGAAATATTTAATTTTCGCAATACTATTTTACCTCGTACATAGCCTCAGCGCCCATGAGCTCAAGGGCACCATAACTTCTGAGGATAAGCTACCCATTGAAGGTGTTGGGGTATACAATAAGACTACAGGGTCCTATACCTATTCAACTGTTTCAGGCTATTTTGAACTGGATGACATTTCGGTTGGAGACATCGTTACATTTAATGCACTGGGCTTTAAGACCCAAGAACTGACCATTGATGAAGGTAAACTTGACGCTACGGTCAACATAACCATGATCGAATCGGCAGTGTCATTAGACCAGGTGGTACTGGTCTCGAAAGTGAACGCCATGAGTCAGTTTGTCAACGTGGATGTCAAGGCAAACCCTGTAAAGTCATCGCAGGAGATACTGAGAAAAGTACCCGGCCTGATCATTGGCCAACATGCGGGTGGCGGTAAGGCCGAACAGATTTTCCTGCGCGGCTTCGATATCGACCACGGTACCGATATTACGATCAATGTTGACGGCCTGCCCGTAAACATGGTATCACACGCCCACGGGCAAGGCTATGCCGATATGCACTTCATCATTCCGGAAACCATTGATAATATCGATTTCGGAAAAGGAGCCTATTATGCCGACCATGGCAATTTCAACACGGCAGGTTATGTTGATCTCAGCACCAAGAAGCGTATCGATGACAATCTGCTATCTCTTGAACTGGGCATGTTCAATACCTTGCGCACGGTAGGCATGTTGAAAATTGCCGAGGGTGAAATGAGTAATGCCTATATCGCCTCTGAACTTGTGCTTACCGATGGCGCTTTTGAATCGCCACAGCACTTTAACCGTTTGAATATCATGGGGCGCTATAACTTCAATAATCTTGTAGATCAAGACCTAAGTATCACCTTATCGCACTTTCAAAGTAAATGGGATGCTTCCGGCCAAATTCCCCAACGTGCGGTAGACCAAGGTTTGATCTCTCGCTTCGGGGCCATAGATGATACCGAGGGTGGTAATACCAGCCGATCCAATTTCTTGGTCAATCACCGTAAACAGATTGATGAACATTCGAACGTTGTCTCGAAGGCCTATATCTCGAAGTACGACTTTGAACTGTTCTCAAACTTTACCTTTTTTCTCGAAGATCCTGTAAACGCTGATCAAATACGTCAAAAAGAAGATCGTACCATAATCGGTGCCGAAACCAAGTATGTTCATACCATTCATGTTGGTGATCATGATTCCCAATTGAAATACGAAACCGGATTAGGATTTAGATATGATGATATCAATGACGTACAGCTTTCGCGTACCAAGAACCGGCAAGAACTGCTAGAGCGGCTAGCATTCGGAAATGTCGACGAAATGAACGGCTACGGGTTCTTCAATTTAACATACAAGAAAAACAAATGGACCATCAACCCCGGACTTCGATTGGATTATTTCAAGTTCGACTATGTTGACCTGCTTTCCGACACGTACGACAACAAAAGTGAAAACAAGCTCTTTGTAGGCCCGAAATTGAACTTTCTATATGCCGCCTCGCCCAATGTACAATTGTTTGCCAAAACGGGCATAGGCTTCCATTCGAACGATACCCGTGTAGTGGTTGCCAATAGTGGGGAAGATATTCTACCCGCGGCCTATTCGGTTGATTTTGGAACCATTTTGAAACCCTCCGACAAATTGGTAATCGATGGCGCGCTTTGGAGCTTGTTCTTAGAGCAAGAATTTGTATATGTAGGTGATGCGGCCATTGTTGAACCGAGCGGCAAGACCCGTAGGCTTGGGGTAGACTTGGGGTTGCGTTACCAATTGACCGATTGGTTGTACCTCAATGGCGATGTCAACTATACCTACGCACGAAGTACCAAAGAACCTGATGGTAACGATTTTGTTCCGTTAGCTCCTGATCTGACTTCTGCCGGTGGTCTTGCTTTCAGGGATCTAGGAAATTTTTCAGGGGGCATCAATTATCGATACATTAAAGACCGGCCTGCAAATGAAGATAATTCGATCATAGCCGAAGGGTACACGGTTACCGACCTGAACCTCAACTACAATTACAAGAATTGGACCTTTGGTATGATCATCGAAAACCTCTTTGACATCGAATGGAACGAAACCCAGTTCGCTACAGAAAGTAGGTTGTTCAATGAGCCCAATTCATTCGAAGAAATTCATTTTACACCGGGTACTCCTTTTTTTATCAGGGGGAAAGTATCGGTGAACTTCTAGTTTTCAAAATAGTAAAGTACGGTACTATAGACCGTCCGTTCTTGAACGGGCGGTCTTATCGTTATGTGGCCATACTAAATTCGCTTTATTACTGTTAACCTATTGTATTATTTTTGCAATAGAATTGAACAGTATAATACTCCCCAAATTTAGGACAGCGAGTTAAGTTGTAAATTAACCCTGTCAAATATTTAGAAAACAAGAAGAAAGTTCAGTGCGTCGTTCAAGGCCAAGGTTGCCATTGAAGCGATAAAGGAGCAGAGCAGCGTCTAAGAGATAGCGGCCAAGTTCGAACTCCACCCTGCCCGGATATCAAGCTGGAAGCGGGAGTTTTTAGATAATGCCTCTTTGGCCTTTGGGCCGAAACCTGAAAAAGAAGATGCCACTTCGGATACCGGACCGCTCTACAACAAGATCGGCCAGTTACAGGTGGAGAACGATTTTTTAAAGAAAGTCTTGGGCAAATGAGTACGACCGAAAGAAGGCAGAAGGTCGTAAAGTCCCATCCAAGGCTAGGTCTTGTACAACAATGTGAGCTTCTTGGCATCCACCGATCAGGCCTTTATTACAGGCCCAAAAGCGAAAGTGTCCTGAACCTGGAACTTATGAAAGAGATCGACGCATATTTCTTGGAACACCCTTACTATGGAGTGGAGCGGATGACCGATCATCCGAACCTCGACCTAGGGCACGGGGTCAATGTGAAAAGGGTAAGGCGGCCCTACAAGCTCATGGGGCTTCAGACCATATACAGAAGGCCAAGGACCACCATAAGGGACGTGGACAGCTACAAATACCCCTATCTGCTCAAGGACCTGAAAATAGAGCGCCCCGATCAGGTATGGCAGACCGACATCACCTATATCCCCATGTTGCGGGGCTTCATGTACATGAACGCCATTATAGACGTTCATAGCAGGAAGATACTCAATTGGAGCGTATCGAATTCGATGGACAGGCAATGGTGCATCAAACTCTTGCAGGACACAATCGCCAAATACGGGGCACCGGATATCCACAATTCGGACCAAGGTTCCCAGTACACCAGTAAACAATACATAGATGTGCTCAAAGAACATGACATCCAAATATCAATGGACGGCAAGGGAAGGGCATTGGACAATATCTATATCGAACGCTTCAGGAAATCCATCAAATACGAAAAGATCTACCTTAACCCTCCCAATGGAGGTCTGGACCTATACCGAATGGTAAGGGAGTATATCGAATTCCATAACACCAGAAGAAGGCATACCGAAATAGGAAAAGTGCCGCCGGACCAAATATATAACGCCAAAAAATTGGCATCTTGATTAACTAAGAAATACCTTTAACCTGTCTTACAGATGGGGCGTATCGTATTCCCACCACTCCTTTAATCGATTTTTGTTTCCTTATGTGGATGAACATACACCCTCCTGAAATATAAATGTATCTTTGAATAATGATACATTTTTAACCAGTTAGCCTTAAACACCCATGAAAACAGTAATGATATTAGGCGGAACCAAAGGTGTCGGTAAGGAGATTCTCAAATCCTGTATAAAAAAAGGGTACAATGTATCATTTTGTGGTCGAAATGCTGATGTCGGTGATGAAATCATCCGATCTACAGGACAAGAAAGCAACCTTTATTTTCATAAAATAGATTTAAATAGCATTCAAGAAATTGCAAATTTTCACGAACAGACTATTAAAAGATTTAAAAGAATAGATGCCTTGGTGGTATATGCCGGAATAACCCCTATTTCATCCATTATTGATACGGAGGAGGATCTTTATGACAGTGTTTTTAATGTTAACCTTAAAGCCCCTTTTTTCTTATTAAAACACGTTTTAAGATCCATGATGGGGCTTTAATTCCGGGTCTATCATTTTTTTTGGATCTGCCCACATGGATTACGGTGAAATGGACAGAGCGCCCTACGCCCTAACCAAAAGTTCGCTTTACACCTTATCCAATCATATTGCGCATCATTATGCGAAATATGGCATTAGATCAAATTATTTGGTAATGGGTTGGACAAATACCGAAGGAGAAATTGAATTAAGAGCTAAAGGATGGAACGAGTGAAGCGGAATTGAAAAGTGAAGCCGCAGAAATAATTCCAATGGGCCGTATGCTAAACCGCTTATGACCCTATCCCGGCCGTAATGTATTTTATTTCTGATGAATCCAAGATGACCACTGGTTCTTTACTTAGAATTACCGGCGGAGAATATATATAAAAGATGATTTATTGGTTCATCTTTATTTTTCATTCCAGATCAGAACTATTGGAAGGTGCAGTTTTTGACTCAAGAAAACAGATCTCCTTTGTTTTGTTTCTATATGGACTCCTTTGAATGGGCATAAATTAAAAGAACAAAAATTAACTTGTGCTAACGTAACATTTTGTGGTTTTGATAATTATTTCAACTCATATTTGGCTGCCGCCAAATCTGAATTAATCATTGATAGATACGGTCACAAGGGTTGTTTTTAATAGTAAATTTAATTAAAATTGAGTCTATTGAATACCGCGAAAATTAGTGTTATTGTTCCCATTTTTCGAATAGAAAAGTATTTGCCAAAATGTATAGACAGTCTTTTGACCCAGTCCTTTTTGGATTTTGAGTTGCTTTTGGTAGATGATGGCAGTCCTGATGATTGTCCCCAGATTTGTGATGAATATGCAGCAAAAGACCCAAGGATAAAAGTGGTCCATAAAGAAAATGGAGGCTTATTGAGCGCAAGAAAGGCAGGATTAAAAAATGCCAATGGAAAATATGTTGCCTTCGTCGACGGTGATGATTGGGTAGACAAGTACTATTTGGATGTCTTATACAAACTGGCGGAGGCAAATACTTCCGACCTTGTGGTAACTGGCCATTTTAGGGAATTTAATGGAAAAATTGAAACGATAAAACCAAAATCAGCGGGAATTTACGACGAGAATGAAATAAAATCCATCAATACTTCCCAAGGCCATATATACGGGTGATTTTTGTGAGCACGGCATTTCAACTTACGTTTGGAACAAGCTTTTTAAAAAAGAACTGCTGAATAAGGTTCTTTACGATGTACCAAATGACATTATTATGGGGGAGGATGCCGCGATTACCTTCTCGTATTTGGCTGTCTCAAAATGTCTGGCCATTAGCAGAATTCCATTATATTACTACAGACAGAGACATGACTCCATTGTGAAATCCATCGAAAACCCAAAAACTGAATATTACAGACTGGGATTACTGACTAACCTTTTAAAGCGTAAAACTCAGTCATATACTTGACGAAGAAAACTTGAACAAACAGATCAAGTATTATCTGTACTCACAAATTTTAGTGAGATCTGGGGGACTGATTCAGGGGGATTCCGGAACTATTTTTTTTAATCCTTTTTTAAAAACTAAAAAGAATTCCAAAGTCGTGGTGTATAGCTCGGGGTCTTTCGGGCAACATATTTTATCAACCAACTTAAAAACCAGGTTCTTCCAAATCGTCAAATGGATAGACCTTGATTTTCATGATTTGAATATAGGTGGGAACTTGGTACAGCCTATTAGTTCTGTTAAGAATAGCTGAATTTGATTATTTAATAATCGCTTCCATTAATCCACATTTTTATGAGTCAACTAAAACAGAATTGGCACTTATGGGTATTGCCGAAAAGAAGATAGTAAAAATCAATACCAACGAAAATGAAATCGACAAGCTATTGATTGGTTTAGGGTTTGATGAAAATTTTATTTTTCAAGAAAATTAAAATGTAGTAAAAAACGAGTATACGCCTAGTTAGGGATAGAAATAATCACGAATATCCTGGCGTAGCGGTAAGCAATAATAACTAGTTAAAAAGTATGTCAAAAAAACTTATTATTCTGGGGGGCAATCCTGAGACGGGTGTTTTGGTAAATATCGCCATGTCTATGGGCATATATACGATCGTAATTGATATGAGCCCTGATTCCCCGGCAAAAAAAAATGCGTCCAAAAGCTACGATATCGATGTTTTTGATACGGATAAAGTGGTTCAGGTGGCGAAAGATAATAAGGTCGATGCCGTGATGATAGGGGTGGTGGATGTTTTGGTTAAACCCTACAGGGAAATTTGCGAAAAGTTAAATATTCATTGCTATGTCACCGAAGAAGCCGTTGAGGCTTTTTGCAGCAAAGATGGCTTTAAAAGATATTGCAAGGCATATAACATACAGGATATACCGGGTATTTATTTAGATGAAACATCGGAAATCGATAAACCAAAGGAAATTGATTATCCTTTAATGATCAAACCGGTCGACAGGGGCGGTGGAATGGGCATGAAGATTTGTTGGGACGATTCGGATTATACGGAATCGGTCAAAACGGCCCTGGAGTTTTCAAGAAAAGGAGTAGTCCTGGTTGAAAAATACATGGATTGCGATGATATGGCCGCATACTATACGTTTCAGAAATGGTGTTCCCTACATTTCGGCACTGTCGGATAGATTTACTACAAAAAAACAAGGAGATGCCAGTCCGGTATGTATCGGTGCCATATTTCCCTCGAAATATACGGATTTGTTTGTCAAGGATGTTCATCCAAAATTATGTGAACTCTTTAAAGGACTGAATATCCAAAACGGAATACTCAATATTCAATTTTTTGTAGAGGAGAATGTTATTTATGCATATGATCCGGGATTTAGATTACAGGGCGAAGCACCCGATATATATATTGCGAACATCAATGGATTTAACCACAAGGAAATGCTCATCAATTATGCATTTACCGGAGTATTCGGAGATAACGATCTTCCCGAGAAAAATGATTATAGGTTTAAGGGCAAAATAGGCTGTACCATTTGGGTGCTCTTAAAGGCCGGGACCATTGATTCCATTCAAGGCTTAAAAGAGATAAAAGCCGATGAAACCGTTGTTTTTATTATGCAGCGGTTTAAAACAGGGGATACCATTGAAGAAGAGTGGCTGGGTACGGAAAAACAGGTTTTTGCCAGAATTTATGTGGTGGGCAGTTCCATCCAAGAGATCAACAAAAAGATTAGAGAATTCGAAAACTTGCTAGGGATAGTTGATACCAATGGAGAAAATATGATCTTGGATTGGTTAGAACCTTTTAATGAGGACGATTATAGTTAAAGGGAAAGCCATGTATAGGAAGATGTTGTATTTCATGACGTGCCCAAACAGAAAATATGGGTAATCATGACCCCGGTTATTTTATCCTAATCCTCTATTTGTTGGATTTTTAAACGTTCAGGGACAACTTTTTCATTGGGAGCATTTTAGCTTCCTAGATCAATTTATCAACCGTTTTTATCGTAAATGATATTTATTCAGTCGGACGCAGGTTCACCTAAACAAATAGTCGAATTTCAATCCAAAGAAACGTTTAATGGTATAACGTCTGGCCTGAAGTGATTTACCCCAAAAAACCCTATAATAAACCGATTTTATTTGTTGATGTAGTAGGATGCCCTAATTTAACCGTAATTTTTATGGTGTACAATAAAGTTTCCATTGACATGATACCGGCAATCCAGCCTTTGAACCCATTGCATCAACAACGTTTAGACGAATACCAATTTAAAATATAACCTTACAAATCAACCAAAAATAGCAATGAAATTAAGCATAGTTATTCCGTTATATAATAAGGAAAAATATATTGATCGCTGCTTAAGAACGCTACTGGCGCAGGACTTATCCCCAAATGAATATCAAATCATCATTGTTGATGATGGTTCAAAAGATGGCGGTGGATCAATTGTCCAAAAGTATGCTGAAAAACATAAAAATATACAGCTTATAAGTCAACAAAACCAAGGGCCAAGCGTTGCCCGCAATAGGGGCCTTGAAGCGGCAGTGGGAAGTTATATCTATTTTCTGGACGCCGATGATTACCTGGCAACCAATGTCTTGAATTCCCTGGTTGAACTAGCAACTCAAAATGAGCTTGACATATTGGAATTCAACACCTTGCAAACAGTTGATGGCCCGGAACCCGATGCAGTACCCCAAAATCTTGAAAATTTAGCGGTTCCTGTCATGGATGGCATCACCTTTATATCAAAGTATGGTTTCCGAAATGAAGCTTGGCGGTATATCATCAACAAAGATTTGTTGACGGATACGGGAATAAAATTTATAGAAGGCACATTATACGAAGATGTCATTTTTACGGCAAGTCTGTTTTTAAAGGCGAATAGGATGTCCAAGGTAGACTTAGATATTCATCGTTATGTTGTTGTGGAAAATTCCATAGTGACCAGCAGAGATCCTGCACATAACCTAAAATTCATTCGTGGAATGGTATATGCCAATGAAGTACTCCATGAATTGATTAAAAGCCTAAACAGTTCGCATGTGAATTATCACAAGGTGATTAAAAAATTAAAGGCCAGACAGCAGGCCTTTGTTTTTGCTTTATTAATAAGGACTTTTAAACATCGTCTTCTTACTATTAATGAACTAAATGAAATATTGGTTAAGATGAATAAGCTTGAAGCTTACCCAATTGACCCTAAAATAGGAGGGATAGGAAACGGTAGTTTTATTTACAACATGATTTTTGTGCCATTAGTTAATAATAAAACGTTGCTTAATTTAGGTATGCGAATGAGGAGGCTAATCCCATCCCGTAAGGCCATTAATGAAAATGGTTTTGGGAAAGCTGCAGTTTAGTTTGAACCATTGCCCTGCGTTTACTCATACAAATAAAAATTAAAAATGATTGGTTTAATAGTGCCAGTTCAAAGCAGAAAACTTTTTTTCTATTGGGCGTTGTTAATCAGATTGGGACACTATAGTACTACATCCATAAACGGCTAAAGCTTTACCCGAAAAATCGAAATTGAAGTTTTAAGTTCAAGGAATCGAAAAGATAAAATTGTCCATGAAAAAGTCGCATATTCTGATTCAAGATAGCATGGCTATATTGAAATTTTCGCCAACATTGAAAATTGGATCATTTTTTAAAATCCCCGAAGTCGATAATACTAAATAGAATTCATACCTTTAAATAGCATGGACACCATGAGGGGAAATAGTAAAATTTATTGCATTGGTTCAAATATTGAATCCTACGAATGCCTAAAATATCTGGTTGACCAAGGTTGTTCAATAAATTCCTTGCTTACCTTGCCCAGTGGATCCGATACCCATGTATCCGACTATTATGACCTGCATGAATTTTGTGCCACGAATGGTATAAAGGTGGTGGATACGACCAATGTAAATTCACAGGAAACGATAGCCCGTTTAAGGGAAGAAAAACCGGACTATCTGTTCACATTGGGATGGAGCCAACTATTTAAGCAAGAATTTATCAGCTGCTTTTCGAAATTCATTGTGGGAACACATCCTTCCAAGTTACCCTATGGAAGGGGGAGAGCCCCATTACCTTGGACCTTATTGGAAGATTTAAGATCGTCCGCAGTGAGTTTCTTTAAAATTGACATGGGCACCGATACGGGAGAGCTGATTTTTCAGAGAGAATTCGATATTCCCCCAAGGACCTACGTTAAGGACCTTTATGCCCGTGTCGCAGAAGAACTGGGACAAGGATTTTATGAAATATACCGAATCATTGCAACGGGCAAGGACTTTACTTTTTCAAGACAAAATGAGGATGGAATGACGGTAAGGGGAAAGAGAACCCCATCGGACGGCCTAATCGAATTTCATAACCCCATTCAAAAAATTGAACGGCTGGTAAGGGCCGTATCCGAACCGTTCCCGGGCGCTTATTGTTACTATAAAGATCAAAAAATAATCTTTTGGCGCGTAGCTTTTGATGAAGAAGCCAATCACTTCGGGACCATTGGGCAGATCCTCAAAAAAAATGCGGATGGCCTGCTGGTCCAATTTTCGGATGGTAATTTATGGTTAAACCGACCAAGTTTTGAAGATGGCACCCCCATTGAAATGAAATTCTTTAGATTAGGGGATAAATTAGGTTACGCTATTCAAGATGAACTCTATACTTTAAAAAAACGACTCAGATAATGTTGGAATTATTTAATAAGGTCCTAATAATCGCCGCACATCCCGATGATGAGATATTGGGAGTCGGGGGTACAATCCCCCTGTTGGTGAAAATGAAAAAACAAGTAGATATCCTCATTTTTACGGATGGCAGCAGTACCCAATATTTTAATGATAAGGCTACTTTGGAAGATAAATTTGGAGAGGCCAAAAAAGCGAACAAAATCCTGGGTTCAAATTTACTCCCACGCTTGGATTTTCCCGATATGCGTTTGGATACGGTTGCCCATGTAGATAAGAATATAGCGCTGGGCAAGGTAATCTCCGAAGGAGGGTACGACACGGTATTCGTGCAGGACCGAACCGATATAAACAAGGACCATGAGGAGCTTTTTGCAAGTACATTGGTGGCGTGCAGGACGTACCCGGGCCAAAAAGTTAAACATTTATTGTCCTACTACGTCAATTCATCGACCGAATGGGGGAACTTGCTCAAAAAAGAACCGTTCAATCCCAATGTATTTATTGACATAGCATCGACCATAGATGATAAACTGAATTCCATGGCACAATATAAAACGGAACTGAGATCCTATCCGCACCCGAGGAGTCTTGAAGGCATGAGAAATTCGTCAAAATATTTCGGAAATATGATAGGTATCGAATATGCCGAACCTTTTAAACTTATATTCACAAAATAGATATTATTATAAACGATCTATGAATGAAAAATCCGCTCAATGGCGGATTTTTTTATTCATTACACTAATTTCTATAGCTTGATCACCAAAAACTCCGATCTTCTGTTCAATTTGTGCTTCGATTCGGGGCAATAGGTATTGTCATCGCATTCGTTCAACAACTTGGTCTCCCCATAGCCTTCGGACTTCATCCGGTTAGGTGCGATACCCTTATCCAGCAAATAGTCGGTAGTGCGTTTTACCCTTTGTTCGGATAACCACAGATTGTACTCTGAGGGGCCTCTGGAATCGGTATAGGAGCTTACCTGTATCTCAGCTTCCGGGGCATTCAGCAATAGTACCGACAAGGCATCCAGTACTTCTTTAGATTTTTTATTAAGATTAGAGGCGTCAAAACTGAAATAGACATAACCTAAGGCGTCGATCGCTTGCTGAAGTTCTGCCTTTTTTTGTTGTTCTGCCTCCAACCTTGCTTTTTCAGCAGCGGCTATTTGTGCTTGCTCGCGTTCCCGCGCCAATCGTTCGGCCAGAGCAGATGCTTCCGCAACCCTATTCGCATCGGCAATGGAATCCTGTACCCGTTGCTTTTCCTTCTCAATTGCCTCGATCAAAGCCAATTTTTCCGCGCCTTTTTTGGAAAGTTCCTTTTCGATACCAAAGCGGTATACAACTCCAGCTGAGTGCTGCAACTGTTTTGTTGAACCTTCAGGAAGGCCCCATTTACCCATGGTGTTGAAATTAAGGCCCCATTGATCATTGAACCAAGTATTAAATCCAAAACCTGCATTAAAAGTACTTCTACCCACTGCTCCAATTGAACTATAACCGGCACCAACATGGAGATAAGGGTCGAACCAGCCGGTTTCGCCGATCAATTTGTTTACATCATAACTTATCTTTCCGTCAATGGCAAAATACTCCCTTTCGGCTTGATTGATTGCACCGTCAACTGTTTTTCCAACTTTATACTTATTATATGTTCCAATCGCCTCAATACCGATTCCGCTCTTAAAAAACCGTCCGATACTTATTCTGGTCGGGTATGGTACTGCGTGCCAGGTATCCTTTATATTTAAGAACTCCTTGCCGAAAGGCGTCGCTGAATCATCCACAATGTTGATCCCAAGACCCGCTACCCATGCACTTTGGACAATACTATCCTTGGCACTGAGCTGTAGATTTTCTTGGGAATAAATTTGGCTTACAAGTAGACAGGCCAAAACGCACATTTTCAGTGTAAATTTTTTCATAAGGTTAAAATTTGGGACTTTATTCAACCTCAAAGTTATGGCCGTTGGCAAGCCTTTCTAAAAATGCACCTTAAAGCGCCATTATTTTCGATGGAATACATGAATTGTAGAAAAAACCATAGTTCCCAAAAAGATGGATATCTGCTGGTCGATAAAAGCCCGCCAATGGGCGAGCCGGGCCATATATTTTTTGGAATGTTGCTTAGATTATAAAAGCCTAGCGGTGGACTAATTTAAAGACGATCGCTTTCTTGGTCGCGGGCATTTTATAAACGCTGAACGGACTGGCATAGGGCATTATTGCGGTCGGTTCAATCGGTATATTATCTGAAGCAGAGATCACGACCTCATTTTCGGTTTCATGGGAGATGGTCAGCGGGGGAAATTTGGCATCCTTTTGGGTACCGGCACAAAATATCAATACCATTTCCCTGGAAAAGTCGACTTCCGGAACCGGTATCCCTGGCTTACGGGTCATATTGATCTTTGAAAAGAATTTACGAAGAGCGGTTTCATCCCTGATCACATGGGTTTCAACGGAATCTGTCGGCGCATAGTTATCCTGTATCAAAAGCACCAAGGAATCAGTTCGGCTTTCCCCATTCGAATTGGGCATCAAGGATTTTTTCTGACTGTTACAGGAGAGGATCGCCAGCAACAAGAGGAACAGGCCATATTTGATATTAACCAAAGGCATTTTTGAATCTTCCGTCATAGGCTTTTTTGTAAATCGCTTCATAAAGAGGCAACACCTTTAAAATATCGAATTCCAAGGCTACTTTTCGGGCATTCTCCTTAAATGATTCCAATACCTTGTCATCCTTGAGTATTTTGATCGCATTGGCGGCCATATCCTCCACATCGCCAACATCGCTCAGAAAACCTGTGATACCATCTCGATTTACCTCGGGAATACCTCCAGCATTACTTGAAATAACGGGCACTTTATTGACCATGGCCTCCAGTGCGGCCAATCCAAAACTCTCAGATTCGGAAGGCAGCAAGAAAAGATCGGAAAAACACAGAATCCGGTCTATTTCATTGCTGTTGCCCAAAAATATAACCTTATTGGCAATTCCGAGTTCCTCGCAAAGTTGCTCCGCTACTTCTTTTTCCGGTCCATCCCCTACCATCACCAATTTCGCAGGGATTTGCTCCTGTATTTTAAAAAATATTGTAATGATATCGGGAATGCGTTTTACTTTTCTAAAATTACTGATATGGGTGATAATCCTTTCATCGTCCTTGGCCATCAAGGAACGTTGGCAGTCAGTAAAGGTGGAATTGTATTTTTTCTTATCTATAAAGTTGGGAACCACCTCGATTTCCTTTTTGATGTCGAAAAACTCCAAAGTACGTTCTTTGAGGTTCTCAGATACCGAAGTCACTACATCCGATTGATTGATGCTAAAGGTGACCGCCGGTTTATAAAATGGGTGTTTGCCGACTAACGTGATATCCGTTCCATGCAATGTGGTGATCATCGGAATATAGATATTTTCTTCCTCCAGCATCTTTTTAGCCATATAACCCGCATAGGCATGGGGAATGGCGTAATGCACATGTAAAAGTTCTATCCCGTACATTTTAATGGTATCCACCAGTTTACTCGACAATGCCAATTCATAGGGTTGGTAATGGAAGAGCGGATATTCGGGTACATGTACTTCGTGAAAGTGTACATTGCTGTTCAACAATTCGAGCCTTACCGGCTGCCTGTAAGTGACAAAATGAACTTCGTGCCCACGATTTGCCAAGGCAAGTCCCAGTTCTGTGGCCACAACACCACTTCCACCAAAGGTTGGATAACAAACGATCGCTATTTTCATAGTTCAAATTTACGGAAACCTTGTTCTCAGTCGGTCTTAATGCCTGAATATTACAATTACTTTAGGCCTTATTTTCAATAAAAAGAAGCAATGCCTTGGAAAATTGAAATCATCGGTCTTGAGCGGTAGAAATGTAAGTGCTTAATGAATTGCATTAATTTAAGATGGCTTCATAAATGGCTTTTTGAATCCGGATGCGGAGCGCAGATTTGGCCAATAGGGTATTGGTTGCCGATGGATAGGTACGGTTCGATAGGAAAACGTACACCAATTCCTTTTCGGGATCGGCCCAGGTATAGGTACCCGTAAAGCCGCTATGGCCGAAGCTTTTTCTTGAGACGCATTCACAGGCAGCGCCCCCTCCGGTCAACTCCGGTTTATCGAAGCCTACGCCCCTTCTCACCCTTTGATCACAGAAGTAACAAGTATTGAACATTTTAATCGTTCTTGCCTCCAGAAAGCGATCCCCGCCATAATAGCCCTCCTGTAAATACATTTGCATGATCTTGGCCACATCAGTGGCGTTACTGAACAATCCAGCATGGCCTCCTACCCCACCCTGCATGGCAGCGCCCATGTCGTGCACATATCCTTGAACCGTTTGATATCTGTAATAATTATCGTTTTCAGACGGAACGATCTGGTTTTTGGGATACTTCTCCAAAGGATTGAAACTCGTATTGTACGCGCCCAAGGATTTGTACAAAAAGTTATCGGCCAGTCTATCCAAGCGGTCACCCAGCTTTTTTTCGATATATTTTTTCATCACATAATAGGCCACATCGCTGTAGCGATAGCGGTTCGATTTCAGTTCCTGCCGACCAATTCGGTCATAAATTGAGTCTTTGTAGGATTCAGAGAGGTATAGATGATCGGCCACTTTGACCGAATAACCCGTCATCGGTCCGTTGCGATAATACAAGCCCGAAGGTTTCCGTTGCTCGTCCAAAGTGCTGATATAAAATGGAATCCATGCCGGTAAACGTCCATAGTGTGACAATGCTTTTAACACGGTCACATTCTTGAGTCCGGAAGTGGCATATTCGGGAATGAGCTCCCCGAAAGTATCATTGAGTCGAATGTTCCCCTCCTCTTCCATTTTCATGACAATTGGCAGTGTGGCCAATATTTTGGTCAAGGAAGCCAAATCATAAATACTGTTTTGGGTGATGCTGTCTTTCGAATCATAGGTTGGTTTGCCAAATGCCTTGTCATAAATGATCTTGCCCCTCCTTGCAATCACGACTTGTGCCCCGGGATACATCAACGAATCGATGCCGTTCTTCACCATTTGATCTACAACGGCCAGTTTTGAAGAACTCATCCCTACCCTTTCGGGATAGCTATACCCCAATCGAAGCAGGGACGGTAAGGGTATGCCTGTTTTTACCGGAAAATCTGGATGGATGGTCACCGGCAATACCCCCTTTGCAGGGATGGCGCCAAAAATCAACTGTGCGGTTTTTCGTTGGGCCATTACACTATTTTGGTAGCCTACCACCACGGCGTCGATCGCATTAAAATCAACCACGTCGAACAGGGCGTAGGGTTTCGCGAAGACGGCGAGTATGGTGTTGGCCGTGCGTGCCCTGCCGATTTCCTGTAGCCATTCGAGTTCATTTTTGGTAAACTGATAAGATTTCCATGGACTCTCATTGCTTTTGTGCAGCCCGATGATCACCAAATTGTATTCGGACAATTTTTCCTTTAGCGTAGCGATATCGGCCCCATTGATTTGCGTGACAACGGTGTATTTGTTCAATTCTTCCAAGAAAGGGTTGCTGTCGGCATCGCCGAATTTCACATAGGCGATTTTTTTATTCTGTAACTTTTTGATGGCCAAAAGCGAAAAGTCGTCTTTTACGACGGTAATCGCATTTTCGATGGCGGATTCGTAGACCAGATCATCATCCATTGAATTCAAATCGGCGTAAAGGTTGTTCAGCTCTATGGGACTGTAATCGTTCAGGCCTACCTTGTATTTGGCCATCAGTATCTTTTTGACGGATTCCGCGAGCCGTCTTTCCGATATTCGTCCGCTATTATAGGCTTTCAAAAGTCTTGCTTTTGCTTTTACCACATCCGTAGGCATCAATAGGATATCGTTTCCCGCCAAAAAAGCCTCCAATGCCACATCCCCTTCGCTGCCGTATGTGGTTACGCCTTTCATATTCAGGGCGTCCGTAAATACCAATCCTTTAAAGTTGAGTTCCTCCTTCAGCACTCCTGAAATGATCTGTTCTGACAAGGATGAAGGCAGGTCTTTCTGAATCTCCATACTGGGCACGTTCAAATGCGCTACCATGACACTGCTGAGTCCGGATGAAATCAATTTTCTATAGGGATAGAGTTCAATACTGTCCAATCTTTGGCGGCTGAATCCGATGGTGGGCAGTGACTCATGGGAATCCATGGCCGTATCGCCATGTCCGGGGAAATGCTTCCCACTGGCCAGGACGCCCGCCTTTTCCAATCCCCGCATCAACGCAGCTCCTTTTTGGGCCACGTTTTTGGGATCTTCCCCAAAAGAACGGTTCCCTATGATGGGATTGTTGGGATTGATATTGACATCGATATCGGGCGCAAAATTGATATGGACGCCCAATCGCTTAGCGGCACTGCCGATTTGGTACCCCACACTTTCCACGATGCTGCTATCTTTTATGGCGCCAAGGGTCATGTTCCAGGGAAAGGCATAAGTAGAGTCCAATCGCATGGCCAGGCCCCATTCCGCATCCATACCGATCATCAAGGGTATTTTTGATCGGGATTGAAAGATATTGGTCAGTTTGGCTTGCTGTACCGGGCCGCCTTTGGAAAAAATAACCCCTCCTATTTTTTGGCCGCTGATGAGGGCTTTGGTGCGCTCCTCCGATGCTTTGTCACCGTTGGAGGCAACCATCACCATGAACAATTGCCCCAACTTTTCGTCGGTCGACATGCCTGCATACTGTGCCTCCACCCATTGCCGTTGGGCAAGGGTGTCTTTGGTCACCAAGGGATCGGTTTGACCCTGTGCCTTAAAAATGCCCAATAAAATTAAAGGGAACAGCAAAAAACAGCGCATATCAAAATTTCTATGAAAATAACTACAATCGATAAAATTTATTGCAATTCGTCGATACCTTCTCCAAAAGAAGGGCCCATGTGCGGCAAATGCCATGTGTTTTGCTTTACATGAAACGGGCATGCCAACTTTCAGAAGCGGGAACCTCCCAATGTTCAAGATATTCGCCCTTGTTGTTCACCAGGTTATTGAAAACGATCGTTTTTTCGGAAACCGCTTTTTCCTTGGCCATCTTTTTAAATTCGAGCAAGGGCTTGTAAGCGATATACTCCCCCTGTTTGTACGATACGTTCATCTTGTCGAGCAGTTCCACTTGGTACCGTTTTTCCAAGGTCTGTATAAAATGGACCGAGGCATCTATGGAACAGCCTGATGCCATGTTCACGCCCTGATCCAATCCCAATACGATAAAACGATTGTAGCGAATTTCATAGCCAGCCCTTAAATCTTGGCCATGGGCCGTCCATTCTTGAATAAAGTTATCCAGGGCCTTTTCCATTTCAGCGATCTCTGCCTTGGAAAAACTCCTGCTGGCCTGATAAATCCATATTCGGGCATCTTCGGGCAAACTTTCAAATTTTACCAACATATCCTGTATTTTTTAAAGATCTGCAGCATTTGCGATCAGTTCGGCTATATCCAAAACCGCTACGCTGGCCTCCTTTTCTTTGTTCTTGATGCCATCGGTCATCATGGTGTTGCAAAAAGGACAAGCGGCCGCAATAATTTCAGGTTGGGTTTCCAAAGCCTGTTCCGTGCGTTCTATGTTTACGTCCTTATCCCCTTTTTCCGGCTCCTTGAACATTTGGGCCCCTCCAGCGCCACAGCATAAGCCTTTTTTGCGGCAATTTTTCATTTCCACCAATTCTGCATCCAATTTTTGGATCAATTCACGGGGGGCTTCATATATATTGTTGGCCCTTCCAAGATAGCAGGGATCGTGATAGGTGATACGCTTCCCTTTAAATTTGCCACCTTCCAAGGCAATTTTTCCGGAGGCCAATAATTCGTTGATGAATTGGGTATGGTGCACCACCTCATAATTTCCGCCGAGCCCGGGGTATTCATTTTTTAGGGTATTGAAACAATGGGGACACGCAGTGACCACTTTTTTAACGCCATAAGCGTTGAGCACCTGAATATTGCCAAAGGCCTGCATCTGGAACAAGAATTCATTTCCGGCCCTTTTGGCAGGATCTCCGGAACAGCTTTCCTCGGTACCCAATACTGCAAAGGAAACGTTGGCCCGATTTAAAATCTTGACAAAGGCCTTTGTTATTTTTTTTGCCCGATCATCAAAACTACCGGCACAGCCGACCCAAAAGAGCACTTCGGGTGTTTGCCCATCGGCGAACATCTGTGCCATGGTCGGTACCTTTATTTCGCTTCCCATAATTCAAAATTCATTGTTGGCAGTTCCAAATTGCTTACTTCTTAATTGTCATTTGCCCAATTCAGCCTATCCATTTGATTAAAGGGCCACGGGGCGCCGTTGTTCTCAATATTTCCCATCATATTGTTCAAATCGGATGGGGCGGCCGATTGCTCCATGACCAAATACCGCCTCATATCGATGATGATGGATAAGGGATCGATATTAACGGGACAGGCCTCCACGCAGGCATTGCACGAAGTACAGGCCCAGAGTTCCTCACGGGTGATGTAATCATCGAGCAGTTGTTTGCCATCAGGGACAAATTTGCCTTTGTTCTTGTCAATATTCCTGCCCACGGCCTCAAGACGGTCGCGGGTATCCATCATTATTTTTCTGGGCGATAATTTCTTGCCGGTTTGGTTTGCGGGGCACTCGCTCGTGCAGCGACCACATTCGGTACAGGTATAGGCGTTCATCAATTGCACCCAACTCAAATCCGTTACCTCGGAAGCCCCAAATTTCTCCGGAATCGCAGCTCCATCGGCCGGCGCGGCAAATGGGTCTGCCGAGGGATCCATCATCAATTTTACTTCGTTGGTCACCGACTCAAGGTTGTTAAATTGCCCCAAAGGCTTCAAATTGGCATAAAACGTATTGGGAAAGGCCAATAAGATATGAAGGTGTTTGGAGTAGTACAGATAATTCAGAAATAGCAGAATTCCCACAATATGCAGCCACCATGCGCTGCGCTCCACCAAAATCAGTTTGGAGGTGGTCAACCCTTCGAAAAGCGGTTCGATAAACTGACTTACAGGAAAGCTACCGGCCAAGGTGTAATGTGCGGCCCCCAATTGTTGTAAGGAATGGTCGGCGGCATTCATGGTCAGAAAAAGGACCATCAGCACCAGTTCTATGTACAGTATCAGATTGGCATCCTTTTTAGGCCATCCTTTCATCTCAGGTTTTATGAAACGTTGTAAACGCAATGCGTTTCTTCGAATCCAAAACAATACCACGGCCACGATCACCAATAACGCCAGAATCTCGAAGGAACCGATCAACAGATCATAGGTCTTACCCAGTGGGGAGAATAAACGGTGTGTCCCAAAAATACCGTCCAACACAATTTCAAGTACTTCAAGATTGATAATGATGAAGCCCAGGTACACGATCACATGTAGCATGCCCGCAATGGGCCTGACGACCATTTTGGTCTGTCCCAATGCAATTTTGGCCATATTGCCCCACCGCTCTTTTCTTTGATCATCAACATCGACATCCTTCCCCAATTTGATGTTCCGGGAAAGGCGTTTTACGTTTCGGGCAAAGAAACCTATCCCCAAAATGAGTATCAGCACAAAAATGATATTGGGAAGGTATTCCATACCCGCTACTGATTATCGGTTTTAATGGCGGGATCGTTCTCAGGAAGCTCGTATTCTTTTTGTTTTTTCCCAAAAACCGATACGTTGACATAACGCTTCGGGTTCAACCTGAAGTCTTGGAGCAACAGGTCGAGTTCCCTGGAGGCATTGTTCAGGTTTTTATAAAGTTCTTTGTCGTTCATCAATTTTCCCATGGTCCCCTCCCCTTTTTCAATTTTGGCCATCACCTGGTCCAACCCCGCAACGGTAGATTGAAGGCTTCTTAAGGTATTGGGCAAGCCAACATTGTTCAACGAATCCGCCAACTTGGAAAAACTGGCCGTAAGTTTCTGGAAATTGGTCAAAGCACTATCGAGCTTGCTTTCGTTCGAGCTAAGGATCCTATTAAGTGACCCCGCACTGCCCTGAAGGTCTTGGATCAAAACACTTAAACCGGAAATGGCCTTGCGCAGATCACCTTTCGTTTTGTCGTCGAGCACTTCGTTCACATTGATCAAGACCGTATCAGCGGAGGAAACGGCAGACTCGAACTTTCTGAACAGGGGCGTAAGTTTCTGCTGCGCCAATTCGGTAAGGCCGGGTCTTGTACTGGTTACCAAAGTATCCCCGGATTTGGCCAAAGGGCCATCGTCGTAGACGGGATTGATTTGAAGGCCTTTTCCACCTATGATGCCCGTATCGTACAACTCGACCGGACTGTTTCTGGAAAAGTTGAAATCGTTGCTCACCGTAAAGGTCACGAGAAGGTTACCTTTTTTATCGATGAACCGGATGTCGGCCACCTTGCCCACCGTAAAACCATTGATGGAAACCGGCGTGCCTGCCTGTAAGCCTCCCACATTGGGATATATGGCGTAAAGCTGCTTGCTATTGTCAAAAAGTGGTGTTGATTTTAAATAACTGAACCCTAAAACAAAAAGGAGGATGCCCCCAATTACAATAATTCCGGTTTTGATTTCCCTGGATAGTTTCAAATGATTCGCTTTTCGGTGCTTAACAAAATTAGAAATAAATTTTAGACCCCGCTCATTTATCCGATAGGTATTTAAGGGCGTCGGGAACCGATATCCGCTCCCCATCCTTATAGGCAACAATATAGGAGGAAGGATATCCTTTTGCGTCGGCATTCGACTTCAATAAAAGGGCCTCGTCATAGGAATCGGTATTGCCGTACATATAACGATATAGGTTTTTGTAAGATTCCCGTGAAAGCCTGTTCAACCCACGAAAATTATCGGATCGAAGATCCATATCCCTGGCGCTTGCCAACAACTGTACCTTAAAGATAATGTTGGTCGATTTTTTCGCATTGCCGACCGCAGTGGATGCCGAAGATGGTGGCTCCACTTCGGGTTTGGCCGTTGTTCCTTTGTTAGCTTCCAAGTCTCCAGTGGCAGGCATCTCGAGCACTTCCTGTGTTTTGTTCTCTTGCTTTATATTTTGAATTTTGGCTTGTTGTTCAACCTGTTCCCCCGTTGCTACGGCCGCTGGAACTTCTTCAACGGGTTTTGCGGATTCCTCTTGTTTTGTTACCACTTGCCGGGCGGGCTTGTCCATTTCTTTTTTGGGTTCCGCTGCAATTGGGGTCAAGGGCTCATTGCTTTGTACCATGCTGGGCATAACACTTCCCCTATAAACCATAATCGCATCGGCGATTGCCTTACCCATTTCGGCCTGTCCCTTTTTGGAGTTGAGATAGGCCCCTTCCTCATCGTTCGTAAGAAAACCTGTCTCGACCAAAACACTGGGCATGAAGGTCTGGTGCAATACGATAAATCCTGCCTGTTTGACCTGCCTGTCGTTGCGTTTCAATTTAATGGAAAAGTTATCCTGTATCCCTTTTGCCAAGGCGATACTTTGATCCAAAAATTCCTCTTGCATGATGGTCAGTCCGATGATCGATTCCGGGGAATTGATATCGTACTCGGCATATCTTTGTTGGTAATTGTCTTCCAAATATATCACCGAGTTCTCTTTCTTGGCGATTTCAAAATTTTGCTTGTTGGCATGCAGTCCCAAAACAAAGGTACCCGCTCCATACGCTTTGGAGGTGTGGGAATCGCAGTGTACCGATACGAAAAGGTCAGCGTCTGCCTTATTTGCGATTTCGCCCCTAACGAAAAGATCAACGAAGGAATCGTCCTTTCTGGTATAGATCACCTGGATATTGGGATCTCTTTCCAAAATTGCGCCTATATTCAAGACGATATTCAGGGCGATATTTTTCTCCAAATAGCCATTTCCCAAATTTCCGGGGTCATGTCCGCCATGCCCGGCATCGAGAACAACGACAAACTTTCCATCTTTCCCCCTGTCATCCAAATGATTGGCAAAGGACAAAAAGGGAGATGCCAAGGAGAAAATCAGAATTAAAAGAAAACGGTTGAACTTCATTTTGGCCATTGATTTTAGAGCGTTCTATATGGTTAAATTTATGGTAACGTTCCATGAACGGAATAAAAAATATATGTAAGTTTGACCCAAATCCCGTCAGTCAAGGGTCGCCTAACGGTTACAAAAATAGGATATATAGCCTTGCAATCAAACAAACATCTTTTTCTTTTCCTATTCCTACTCATGATCGGCGTGTTCACCGCTTCATCGCAAGAAGATCAAATCAAGCCTTTACCCATAAAAGCGATTCGCGACAGCATCGAAGCGCCATTGTTGACCGCGTCGGATCTCAATGACAGTATAACGGGCACTACCGACCTCATCAGATACCCTTGAACCGAAACAAGAGCATCCTACTCGATAAAATAAGGTACAAGGCCAAGGATTATGTGAAATTGAGTCAAAAAAATCAAAAAATATACCTGTACAACGAGGCGGAAATATATTATCAGGATACCGAGCTAAAGGCCGGCATCATTGTGATGGACTATATCAAGAACGAGGTGTACGCAGGGCGGCTCAAAGACTCATTGGGCAACTATTCGCAACTTCCCTTCTTTAAACAGGGCAGTCAGGAAGTAAGGCCAGATTCGATCCGTTTCAATTTCGATACCCAAAAGGCATTGATTTGGAATTCCAGGACCGAACAGCAAGCTGGACTCGGCAGTTTGGGCAGCGATGCCATGAAGGTCTATGCCCAGATTACCAAAAAGGAAAACGATTCGGTCTATTTTCTGAACGAGGGAAAACTGACCACTTCCGCAGATACCATTAATCCCGATTACTACATTAGGATCAGAAAGGCAAAATTCGTACCCAAAAAAAAAGTGATCGCCGGCTTCAGCAATCTTTACATAGCCGATGTGCCCACCCCCATTGCTTTGCCTTTTGCCTATTTTCCTCTGACCGTTGGACGTACGGCGGGTTTGATGATGCCCACCTTTGGCAATGACCCCAACCGGGGTTATTTTCTGCAGAATGGAGGCTATTATTTTCCCTTCGGTGAATATGCCGACCTCACCTTGACCGGGGATTTTTACTCAAACGGCAGTTATGGGTTCAGGACCCAGTCGGTCTATGCCAAGCGCTATAAATACCGGGGGAATTTGAATTTCAATTTTCAGAATTTGGTGACCAGTCAGAAGGGGTTCAGCGATTACAGCCGAAGCACCCTGTACAACATTCAAATTTCCCATTCACAGGATACCAAAGCGAGTCCGAATTCAAGGTTCTCCGCCTCGGTCAACCTCGGCAGCAGCCAGTATTTTCAAAATTCGCTCTTGCAACGCGATTTACCTTTAACGCAAACCAATAACCTTTCATCGTCCATATCCTACTCTAAAACCTTTCCCGAGTATCCTTCGGTAAACATGAGCCTTACGGCCACGCATAGCCAAAACACGAGTGCGAATGCGGATGCCAACAATATTTCGATGACCTTACCCACTTTTCAAGGCAGCGTTGAACGCATTTTTCCCTTCGCCAAACGCGAAGGCATCAAAAAAGGCGCCATACAGAATGTCAATTTTCAATATGATGTGAACGGGCAGAACCGTTTGACCACAAACGATACCGATTTTTTGACCGCAAGGATGTTCGATAATTCCCAGGTAGGCGTTAGGCACCGGATCCCGATAAGCACCAACTTTAAAATCGCCAAGTTTTTCAGTTTCAGTGTGGGGGGCAATTATGAAGATATCTGGACCTTGGAAACTTATGAAAGGCGTTTTCAGCCCGGGGTGGATGGGGCCAATGGCTCGGTGGTGGTAGATACGATCAGTGGTTTTGACCGATTCAACAAGTACAACTTTGGCGCAAGTTTGGGAACGACCATTTATGGTACCTTCAATTTTGGGGAAGACAAAAAGATCCAAGCCATACGCCATGTCATGCGGCCTTCGATCAGTTATGGCTACGCCCCGTCCTTTGAACAGTTTTTTGATGAGTATCTCAATGCCGATACTGGAGAAGTGGTACAGTACACAAGGTTCCAGGGCACATTGAACGGGGCCCCGAGCCTTGGCCGATCGAACAGCATCGGAATTTCCTTGGCGAATACTTTTGAAGCCAAGGTCAGGGACAGGGATTCCACAAAATTGGAACCCAAAAAAATACCCTTGCTCAGCAATCTAAACCTTTCGACCTCCTATAACATCGAGGCCGACTCCCTAAGGCTCAGTCCGCTTTCCCTCAACGGAGGAACCACCATATTGGAAAAAAAGATGAGCATCAACTTTTCTGCCGCCTTGGATCCCTATGCCATCAACAATAACGGACAGCGAATCGATAAATTCAACATTGACAATGGAGGAAGTTTATTACGGTTAACGCGGGCCAATATGAACGTCGGCTACTCGATCAATAGCGATACTTTTGGCAAAAAGAAGACCGACGATGAAGAAGAAGAGTTGGAGGAAGGCGAATATGACTATGTCGCGGCGAGCGGCGGGAGAACCGATGATCTTTTCGGGAAAGCAGATGATTTTTACGATGACGAACTGAGCAATAGGGGCAAAAAAGGCTCCGAAGATGTGGAAAACCCCTATTATGGCACCCAGATACCATGGGATTTCAGGTTGGCCTATTCCGCCACTTACTCCAATCCCGCAAGGCAAAATGAATTCAGCAGCCATTCCTTGATGTTCTCCGGTAATATCCAATTATCACCTCGGTGGAAAATCGGTGGTTCATCGGGATATGATTTTAAAAATTCTGGCTTTACCTTGACCCAGCTTCGCTTTGAACGCGACCTGAAAAGCTTCAACCTACGCTTCAACTGGACCCCTTTTGGACAATATGAGCGTTGGTACTTTTTTATCGGTATCAAGAGTTCGGTGCTGAAAGACCTGAAATGGGAGAACCGAAGCCAACCTCCGAGAAGGTAGACCTTCAATTCAGCAAGGTCAAAATATTGATTTTGGGATTGCGCTTAAATAATTAAAATTTAGGCTTAATTGCGGTAACGAAATAGACAAAATAATCATATAACGTGCGACCATGAAAAAAATCATCAAAACTCCCCTAGCGCCAGCGCCCATCGGGCCTTACAATCAGGCCGTTATGGCGGGAAATATGTTATATATCTCAGGACAGATCCCCAGCGACCCGGTGAGTGGCAAGTTGATCGAGGGCGATATTCAAAAAGAAACCAAGCAAGTGATGGAAAACCTGAAGGCCATTCTACAGGAGGCTGGAATGACTTTTGAACAGGTGGTGAAAGCATCGATATTTGTGAAAGATATGCACCAGTTTGGTCAAATCAACGAGGTTTACGGGGCCTACTTCAATTCCGAATCAGCCCCGGCTAGGGAAACCGTGGAAGTTGCCAACCTTCCTAAATTCGTCAATGTGGAAATATCGATGATCGCCATGCGTTGAAAACGTATGGCATCAATCTTCCAAACAAATACTGCAACATCTAGGGCACTGGGGAAGCCAAACTGCGCAACTAAAAAATGCAGCTAAGTATTAGCGTCTGTAAAAATACTTAGAGATTCTCCTTGTGAAATTCCATCAGCCCTTCAATCGGCCTTTGCCTGATGACCCCAACGATCAAATCATTGCGCTCCAGCACCATGGAAAGTTCCTCCCTCAAAAAATAGGCGATACTGCCCACGAAATGGATCGGCACCTTGGTGGCCAGTTCGAACTGCATGATATAGTTGTTGACAAATTGTTGTAATCCCTTATCAATAACCCCCTTGCAATAAGGATGGTCTTTATTCTCTATCAAGAATCTGGCAAAAGTGGCCAAATAGGTGTTCGGATTCGGTTGTTTGTATAGGTTTTCCTTGATGGCATCAGCATCCAGGTTATATCCCTTGGCGAATTTCATGCCCAAATCCTGAGGCATTTTGTGAAAATAATAATCACGGATCAGTTTTCTTCCGAAAAAGTTTCCGCTTCCATCATCCATTGGAATGTAGCCCAAAGAGGTTACCTTTTGGAAGAGCTGGTGGCCATCATAATAGCTGCAATTCGAGCCGGTGCCCAAAATACAGACGATGCCTTGGTGCCCGATTTTAGTGGTCGCATAAATGGCTGCATAGGTATCTTCCTTGACTTCAGATTTCGCATTGGGGAAAAAATCCCTGAAGATATTTCCCAAAAACTTCTTCATCCTGTCGGTACCGCAACCGGCCCCATAAAAATAAAGCCGGGTCACCTTATCCCTGTTTTTCGAGAGTTCAAAGTTATTGGCCAATCGGTCTTCGATGACCTCACGGGTCAGTACCTCTGGACTCAAGCCCAAGGTTTGGGTCATGAACATTTGGTTGCCTTTTTCGTCCAAGGCGATCCAATCGGATTTGGTTGCCCCACTATC
Source organism: uncultured Flavobacteriaceae bacterium (assembly GCA_963700435.1). Lineage (GTDB taxonomy): Bacteria > Bacteroidota > Bacteroidia > Flavobacteriales > Flavobacteriaceae > Pelagihabitans. The sequence goes on along the minus strand of CAVOXM010000009.1, from coordinate 141,588 downwards.
TACAATCAATACCATGTTTTCGGTTTTAAAAAAGAATCCTGAAAAAAGTAACCGTGTACCCATTTTCAGGAATATCTTTCATGTTAAGAAATGTCTATAGATTGTTCACGTATTGTGCTAAATCTACCAATTTATTGGAATAACCGGCCTCATTATCGTACCAGGAAATAATCTTAAAGAATTTTGAATTCAATTCGATACCTGCTTCCGCGTCGAAAATGCTCGTTCTGACATCCCCGATAAAATCTTGGGAAACCACCGCTTCTTCCGTATATCCCAAAATACCCTTCAATTCCCCGTCTGCCGCCTTTTTAAAGGTTTTCTTGATATCTTCATAAGAGGTGGCCTTTTTTAATTTTACCGTTAAGGTCAACTACTGAAACGTCGGCCGTTGGTACCCTGAACGCCATCCCGGTCAACTTGCCTTTCAATTCAGGGATAACCTTGGTTACCGCTACGGCTGCTCCCGGTAGAGGCAGGAATAATGTTCAACAAGGCGCTCCTGCCACCTCTCCAGTCTTTTTTGGACGGACCATCAACGGTCATCTGGGTCGCCGTGGTCGCATGAACCGTGGTCATAAGGGCCTCGTCAATGCCATAGGCATCGTTCAATACTTTGGCCAATGGTGCCAAACAGTTCGTCGTACAGGATGCGTTGGAAACAATTTTGTCGGAAGCCTTGACCGACTTATGGTTCACGCCCATCACGAACATGGGTACGTCCTTCGATGGTGCTGAAATCACTACTTTCTTGGCACCACCGTCAATATGATACTGCGCAGTCTCCATTGTGGTGAAGATACCGGTGCATTCTGCAACGATATCGGCTCCTACCTCATCCCATTTTAAATTTTTTGGATCTCGTTCCGAAGTAATCCTAACCTTTTTACCGTTGACTACCAAATGGCCGTCCTTTACAGCTACCGTCCCATCAAACTTCCCATGAACCGAATCGTATTCGAGCAGGTAGGCCAGATGTTCCACATCCAACAAATCATTGATGGCAACGACATCTACGTCATCCCTTTTGACCGTGGCGCGGAATACCATTCTTCCTATTCTACCGAAACCGTTGATTCCTATATTTAACTTTGACATGCTATTTTAGTTTAGATTAGATTAATGTTTAAGTCGTCATGATTTCCGAGACTCGGATCAACTCTTTGTCGATTTTCGTGTGCCCTTTAATGGCCTTGGCAATGGGCGTCAAGATCAGCTTATTGTCCTGAACCCCTACCATCAAGTTGGTTTTTCCTTCCAAAAGCGATTCAACCGCCTTTACCCCCATCCTACAGGCCAGAACGCGGTCATAACAGGAAGGTGCGCCACCTCGTTGCATGTGGCCCAATACCGACACGCGCACATCATATATAGGCAAGTTCTCCTCGACGTATTCTTTTAGTTCGAAGACGTTCTTGCCGGTTTTATCCCCTTCGGCAACAATGACGATACTTGAGGATTTACCTGATTTTTTACTTCTTTTCAAGGACTCAAGCAATCTGTCAAGTCCCAAATTCAACTCAGGTATCAAAATCTCTTCAGCGCCTGCGCCTACACCCGCATTAAGGGCAATATGACCGACATCACGCCCCATCACTTCCACAAAAAAGAGCCTATTATGTGAACTTGCGGTATCGCGAATCTTATCGATTACTTCGACCACCGTGTTCAGTGCCGTATCGAAACCCAAGGTAAAGGTTGTGCCAAAAATATCGTTGTCAATGGTGCCGGGTATCCCCATCACCGGAAAATTGAACTGCTGGTTAAAGATCATCGCACCGGCCAAACTACCGTCTCCGCCGATAACCACAAATGCATCGATACCATCTTTGCGCAATTGTTCGTGCGCCAATTTCCGACCCTCTACCGTTCTGAAATCATCGCAACGGGCCGATTTGAGAATGGTCCCTCCTTTATTGATAATGTTATTGACACTTCTGGCATCCATCGGTTTGAAGTCTCCTTCGATCATCCCTTGGTAACCGCGATAGATCCCAACACAATCAATTTTTAAATACGCACAGGTGCGCACAACGGAACGTATGGCTGCATTCATTCCGGGGGAATCGCCTCCAGAGGTGAGCACCCCAATTTTTTTAATCGCTGAACCCATGGAAAAATTTAAGCTGCAAAATTAACGAACTTATTTCAATTAAAGAATTGTTAAACTTCAAATTTTGATGTCGTTCGTCTGCATTGATAGGGCCGAATATAATGCAAAATAGTAGGAAAGCCGATATTTTTCAAGGGTATGTTGCCGCCTACCGAGCAGTTGGCCAAAGTGTATCAATGCTTCAATAAAGGTGCTTTATGCTATCACCTACTGCAGATCCAACAGTTTGGAAAGGTATGGATCGATAAAATACCACAATTTCATTCCGATTTGTGCCATATCTATCTCAAACCTTTCGTTTTGGGAAAAATCCTGATCAAGGTATCCCTGCCCATGACCGTTGAGGGCACAGTGAACGATTCGGGGGCCGGCTCCTTACTTTGCTTGCTTTCCCCTATAATTTTACGGAGCAGTTCCTTGAAATTATTGAAGTCGACCTCATAGGAAAGTCCGACCCCCTGCGTTGACCCGATCCGCTCTGCCAAGAATTCCTGAATCTCGCTTTCCCTGCTAAAAAATTTCGCGCTCAGGGTGCCTTCATCGTTCAACAACAACTGAATCTCAAAATCCCCGGCCACCACCGTTTCACTGGCACCACCGACCGGTACACCCACCCTGCCATTGAACAAAACACGATCGCTTATCTGGGTGGAGACCGTGACACCGAGCCGATTTTCGGTCTGTATCTGGGCAACGTTATTGCCTTGCTCATAGGAAAGGCCGAGATTAAATTTATCGTTGTCGCCACTCAACACCTGGTTCAACAGACCGGAGGCGGACTGCAGTAGATTTCCAGTAACGGCCTGTCGATTGATACCGCTCTGCTCGTTCACAAAAGAACCCTGTGCCAAAAGAAAGATGGCATTTTTTTCTTCGATAGTGGGATCCTGCAACCGATACTCCAGTTCTGATTGCACGATGGAATTCGTACCTGGAAATTCGATATCGAATTGGATGTTCGGACTTTCCAATTCTTCGGTGAGCTTGATGACCACATTGGTCGGAATCCTCTTGGTATAGGATTGGTTATCGAGCAACGGTGCAGGATTGGCGTTTAAAGAATACACCGCTTCCATATCGAGCAATGCTTTAAGGGGCTCGCCGTCCCAATTCACGGTACCGCCCGGTTTAACCATAAAGGTTTTATTGATCACGCCCCCAAACCTATAGTTGTATTCCCCGGTAACCACTACGAAGTCGCCGAACATTCTGAATTTGCCCTTGGTATTGATTTCTATCAATAAGATCCCTACCCCCGTGCCTTTAAGCGTACTCCCTGTTTTGGTATCGGTCACGATTTGAACCTCGGCATCCGGGGTGATATCCAAATCGAAAGTAAGTTCGAGACCCTGAACTTCATCGAGCACCCTCTGTTTTTCGAAGGTGGTGACCTTCTTTTTATCCATGAACTTGATAAATGAATAATCGCCCACACTTGTAACGTCGCTAAGGGGTATTTTAAGCGAGGTACCCGCGGCCGTAGATCCATTTACCTCAATATTCAATGCTTTTGTAGGACCAAATATACGGCCGGAACCCTTCAAAAAACCCGTCCCGTAATACAGCACTTCCTCTTCAAAGGGCGTGTTCAAGATCAGTAAACGATCATTGTTGGTATCTACATTAAGATCTAGCGTCCAGTCCGTAAAAAAGCTATGGGTTATGGTACCGTCTAAGGTCGCTTTGGTATTTTCCGCGATATCGGTAATCGCAATGCGATCAAAATCGAAGGTCTGGTTCACAAGATTCACCCTTGAATTTGGCGCAAAACTATAGTCTACGTTTAAGTATGGGATGGCCAGCCCGGCATTGTCGAGGGTGAGTATGCCACTGAATTCGGGATTATCGATATTACCCCTAATACGGGCATTTCCATTCAGGTCGCCCCTGATATTGCTGATCACCCCTTCCCCCAGCGGACTAAAGGGTTCCAGGTCGAAATTGTTAAAATTCACCAGCAGATCCGCTGTCGGCATTTCCGCTTTATTGCTGATGTTGCCCACTATCCCCAACTTTTCCATCCCCTTGTCGGTAATTTGTGAATTGACCACGAAGTCGGTCAAATCACGGTTTCCCACAATACCTATGGTCAGGTCTCCCAGCCTAAAATCGTTCACGGAGAAATCAGTGATGCCCAAGTTCGAAGATGGTAGGTAAATATCATCTTTTTGCAAGACGTTCAATGTTCCGTTGACTTCCCCTTTTAATTCGAGCCCATCGATGTAAGGGGTAATTTTATCCAAAGACACAATTTTGAACTCGAGCTGTAGGTCTTTGTACGTTGAATCGGCGAACTGACCCCTTAATTTAATCTGTTCCTGTATGCTATTGTTCATTACAATCTCCTGAATATCAACGCTATCCAAGGTGCTGTTGATGGTTACCTTGTTTTGATTGTTCCCGTCTTTGTTCAGGACCCAAGTATTTCCCTTAAAACTTACCTCCGAGGTCTTCAAGCCGATAACCGATTTGTTATCTTGATTGAAAGTGTGGTAGAAATTGAGGTTATAGGTGTCATTGAAACCCTTTCCGCCCCTAAATTCAGCCCTAAAGAATAAGGTGTCCTTCAAAGTGGTGTTGATGATGTTGAAGTCTTTGACATCATAGTAAGGATTCGTCAGGTCACCTACCGAGACAAAGGTGTTGAAGAGCGGGTTCTTGTTGTCGATCTTGATGTCAATTTCATCGGCCTTGGCCCCATATGCCTCAATACTTGGCGATTTGAAGTTGAGCTTAAAATCGCCCTCATCGGCTATGATATTGCCCTTGATAAAAGTGTTGGGGTCGAACTTGATCTCAGGAAAAAATACCCCGACTATTTTATTGTAGATCTTAAAATTAAAGGCCAGGGTTTGCCCACCCGAAATTTTAAAGGGCCTATAATTCGTATAGATACTCCCCATCGAATTCTGCATCAGTTGGCCCAATTCCTTTACCTTGAAGTTGCCCCTGAGGAAGCCTGTAATGATGTCCGGTGAGTTGATGTCGATCACGCGGAGCGAATCGTTTTCAAAGGTGGAAGAAACCTTGAAGTCATCAAAATAGTAAATATCGTTGATGTTCTGATAATTGGTTTTGGTGAAGTTGATATCCCCAACTATATTGTCGAGTGTATTGCCGGTAACGTTCATACTCACGTTCCCTTTGAATACCGACACGCTGTCCTCGATGAAGTTGAGCTTTTTAAGATCAGCATAGTCTACCGAGGCGACAAAGTTAAAATTATTACGCTCGGCACTGAAATCGGCCAATCCTTTAAAGCTGAATTGCAGGTTGGCATCATTGCAATCCAAGCTTCCATCGAACAATTGTTCCTTCAAAACTCCGGAAACCTTCACATTTTGATAAACGTAGTCATTGAAATCGACGGTGTAGACTTCCCCGATGACCTCCGTATTGAGGCTCTTTTGAACAAAACCTTTTCCCTCGACATTGAAATCCAAGGTCGTTAGTCCCAATTGTTTATTGTCTACAAACTTGCCGAGATCAAAATCTATCAAAGAAACGAATCCTTTATACTGGGCATTATCGATATTGTCAAAATTGGTCAATTCCAAATCGGCATAACTGCTGCCTATAATTGTATTGATGTTCACCTTTGCCTTAACCGAGGTTTCCCCCACCTCCGCTTCTCCCCGTATGGTAAACTGGCCCAGTTTGGAAAACACGGACGGAAGCGATTTACCCAGAATGTTAGGCATCAGGGCGCGAAGTTCATAGTAACTTGAAGTCACGTTCCGCATATTGGTCTCCATGAAGAAGGCTTCGTTTTTCGAAAACAAATTTTTAAAATTGAAATCGCCCCGAACACCCGTGTTATCGGATTGCAGAAAAAGGTCTTCGACTTTCAAATCGTTCAAAACGCCATTCAATTTGGCCGAAAAGGCGACTTCCTTGCCCTTCCCAAATTGGTCGTACATGCGGTTGATCTCATCAAAAGCTACAATGGATTCATTAAATTCAGCGTCGATATTGACCCTATTCAAAAAATCGGCAAAATCCTTTCTATCGTAGTTAAAAACAATATTGCCATGCACCTGGGAAGCGGGGGTCTTTATGGTGAGGGAATCAAAGCGCATCTGTTGTTTGGTATACTTGAAATCGGTCTTAAAATCTTCCACGATAATGCCCCGATTGCTATCGAAAGCCAATACTTCGATTCGGGAAGTGACCTCAGGGCCCAATATCATAAAATCCGGGGCTTCAATATTCAAGTCTTTAAAATCCAATAATTTGGGTTTTTCCAAATGATCATCGATGAGCTTGAATGTTCCTTCCTTGATACTGATTCGGGAGGAAGTGAAAAGGAAGGGCGGGGTACCTGGCGGGCGTGGTTTGCCATCATCCAATTTATCTACAAAAATCTCGAGGTTCGATACTGTGGTATCGCGGTAGGTATGCATGTTAAAAACGAGCTCATCAACATCGATATCCCCGAATTCCAGATTGCCATCGATCAGGTTGCTAACGCTCATGATCGAGGTTGAGAGTTGCCTGATATAAAACAAGGTATCTTTTTGATAATCCTCCACATAGACCCCTTTCAAGGAAGTGTCCCAAGAGATCAGGGAAACCCTTAACCTATCGATATTGATATGGGTACCGAATTCTTTGTTGATCGAGTTGGTCGCATATTGGGCCAACTTCGTCTGTACAAAAGGGAAAGACAGCACTAGGGTGCCCAAAACACAAATGAGCAAGAACACCAAAAGTGTTCTGATCAGAATTTTTTTCAATTTTTTGATAGGGCCTAATGTTTTACCTTTGCACACCAATTTTTATTCCAAACATCGTGGAACAGCAAAATATTTATATCCTTGCCATAGAATCATCCTGCGACGACACCTCTGCCGCAGTTTTATGCAACGGAAAGGTATTGAGCAATGTGGTCGCCACTCAAAAAATACATGAAGAATACGGTGGTGTCGTTCCCGAATTGGCCTCAAGGGCCCATCAGCAAAACATTGTTCCCGTAGTTCACCAAGCATTAGCTACCGCAAATATCGACAAAAAACTAGTATCCGCCATAGCTTTTACAAGAGGTCCCGGCCTTATGGGCTCGCTCTTGGTCGGAACTTCATTTGCAAAATCATTGGCAATGGGCCTCAAGGTACCGCTTATCGAAGTGAACCATATGCAAGCCCATATTTTGGCCCACTTTATTGAAGATGGCGACAAAGCGAAACCAAGGTTTCCTTTTTTGGCATTGACCATCAGCGGTGGTCATACCCAAATCGTTAAGGTGAAGGATTATTTTGATATGGAAATCCTAGGAGAGACACTGGATGACGCGGTGGGAGAGGCATTTGATAAAAGTGCAAAATTACTCGGCCTACCTTATCCAGGAGGGCCCTTTTTGGACAGATATGCACAACAGGGCAACCCGGATGCCTTCCCATTTCCCGAACCGAAAGTAGACGGTTTGAATTTTAGTTTCAGCGGATTGAAGACCAGTATCCTCTATTTTATCCAAAAACAGTCGAAAGTGGACCCCGACTTTATCAAGGCGCACATCAATGATATCTGTGCCTCCATCCAAGAGCGCATTATCAGTATCCTGATCAATAAGCTTGAAATGGCCGTCGAACAGACGGGCATCAAAGAAATAGCAATTGGTGGTGGGGTTTCGGCCAATTCAGGCATCCGTGCAGCGCTCAAGCAAATGGAGGGGTCCCATGGCTGGAACACCTTTATCCCCAAATTCGAATACTGTACCGATAACGGGGCGATGATCGGTATTGTTGGCCATCTTAAATACCTGCAGGGTGATTTTTCAAAGACGACCATAGGGGTAAAAGCCCGGTATCGGTTCTAAAGATAGCAATAATGCAAAATATTTATCCCTCTGCTATATCATGAAAAATGCATATCAGATTTTGTACCTTGAATCTCATGTTAAACTCAATCGAAATGGCATTCGATACCGATTTGGAAAATAAAATAGTAAGGGCCATTATGAAGCTCCCGGAAGCTCTGGCCAAGGAGTTTACCGAAAAACGCATGTTCGGCGGTATTGCATTTCTTTACAAGGGAAAAATGACGGTAGGTATCGTAAAAGAAGATTTGATGGTTCGTGTGATCAGTGATAAAATGAAGGGCGTTTTAGCATTGGAAAATGTGAGGCCCATGGATTTTACCAATCGCCCCATGAAGGAATTTGTTTTTGTTGCCCCTGAGGGTTTCAGCTCCGAGAAACAACTTGCATCGTGGTTAGAACTTGGCCTGGAACATGCATTGCAGGCCCTGGATCGTATCAACAAATAAAGTGGGTGAAATGCAGTACTTTTTTAATCCGAGCCTAGAGACTTCAAGTAAACATTTTAGTTTCGAAGTTGATGAAAGCAGGCACATTCTAAAGGTACTTCGACGCCAAGTAGGGGATGTTTTGCTCATCACCAATGGCAAAGGCGAGCTGTTCCATGCTAAAATCATGGGAGTTCGGGGCAAAAAATGCATCGGGGACATCCTCAGGTCGGAAAAATCACCGTCCAAAAACCATCGACTGCATTTGGCAGTGGCTCCAACCAAAATGAACGACAGATTCGAGTGGTTTCTGGAAAAAGCGACTGAAATTGGGATCGATGAAATTACGCCCATCATTTGCGAACGTTCCGAACGAAAAACCGTTAAAATGGAACGGCTGGAAAAAGTATTGCAAGCGGCCATGAAGCAAAGCCTTCAAACCCATTTGCCCCTGCTCAATGAGCCGATGACATTGGAGGCCTTCTTGCAAAGGCCGGAACAAGGAATATGCTTTATCGCCCATTGTGTGGAAGATCGGAAAACCGATTTGTTGCAAGGATTGGTTCCCAATACGGAGGTGACCGTGCTCATCGGTCCGGAAGGGGATTTTAGCCCCCGTGAAATCGCCCAGGCATTGCACAAGGGTTTTCGGCCGGTATCCCTGGGGAGTAATCGCCTTCGTACCGAAACGGCCGCCATTGTAGCCTGTACCGTTGTAGCCATGGCAAACAGCAAGACTTAATATTTTAGATTGGGACCGTGTTTATTGGAATCAAAACTTCTGCCCTTGAAGGCGCACATTTGGATGTGATATTCATTACTTTTGGGGGTCTTGGGAATTTTAAATTGCGCTCTATGAAACTTCTTACGCTATTGGGCTTGCTATCTATGATGTACGCCCCGAGGGTCGTTCTGTCCCAGGAGGTCGCCATACTGAAATACAACGGCGGTGGCGATTGGTACGCCAATCCTACGGCCCTGCCCAACCTCATTCGATTCTGCAACCAAAATATCGGTACGATACTGGAAGAACGCGCCGGACAGGTAACCGTTGGTAGCACTGCGATCTTCCAATACCCCTTTTTGCACATGACGGGCCATGGCAATGTTTTTTTTACCCCCGAGGAAGCCATCAATCTCCGCACCTACCTCCTATCGGGCGGTTTTTTACATATCGACGATAATTATGGCATGGAGCCCTATTTGAGAAAGGAGTTGGGCAAGGTGTTTCCCGATAAGCAACTGGAAGAACTGGGGGCAGACCATCCGATCTTCAAGCAGGAATATCAGTTTCCCGAGGGCCTTCCCAAAATACATGAACACGACGGTAAAAGGCCCCAGGCTTATGGAATTATTGAGAATAATAGGCTCGTACTCTTATTTACCTACGAATGCGATTTGGGCGACGGTTGGGAAGACCCAACTGTGCATAACGACCCATCTGAAGTAAGGGAAAAGGCATTAAAAATGGGCGCTAACATTATTTCCTATGTTTTTAAAAATTAAAATCAATTGATAGATGACCTCAAACACCATTGCACAAGGCATTCTGCGAGCTGTAGGAATTATTGTGGGTATCGCATTGCTCCTTTATTTTTTGTATAAAATCCAGTCGGTCTTGGCCTATTTGGCCATCGCCGCAGTGATTGCTTTGATAGGCCGGCCCATTGTGCTTTTTATCAGGAGGCGGCTGAAATTCCCGAATACCTTGGCGGTGGTGTTGACCATGTTGTTCATGGTCGGGGTGATGGCCGGGACCATCGCCTTGTTCGTGCCGCTCATTTCCCAACAAGGAAAAAACCTCTCTTTGTTAAATATCGATTCACTTCAACAACAATTGAACGTGCTTTATTTGGAGATTACCCAGTACTTCGGGGCTTCGCCTGCTTCGGTGAACAACATGCTGCAGCATTCGGAAGTGGGAAAGACACTTTTGGAACGGCTCGATGTCGGTTTTATACCTAACCTGCTGAACTCTTTCCTCGATGTGCTGAGCGCTACGAGCATCGGTTTGTTTTCAATACTTTTCATCTCGTTTTTCTTTCTAAAGGACAGTAAACTGTTCCAAAACGGCTTGTTGATGTTCGTGCCCAATGATCGGGAAACAGGGATGGTAAAATCGATCGAAAAAATCAATGACCTGCTGTCCAGATATTTCTTGGGCCTGGTGCTCCAGATTTTCATTTTGTTCGTCATCTACACCATCGTATTGTTGGTTGTGGGCATCGAAAATGCGGTCGTGATCGCTTTCCTTTGCGCACTCTTCAATATCATCCCTTACATCGGGCCCATGATCGGTGCGGTGATCATGGTGGTGCTTACGATGACCAGCAATTTAGGAGCGGATTTCAGTGCGGTGATCTTGCCGAAATCCGGCTATGTTTTGATCGGTTTTGTCATAGGCCAATTGGTCGATAATTTCTTTTCCCAACCCTTTATTTTTTCGAATAGCGTAAAATCGCACCCCTTGGAAATCTTTCTGATCATCATTATTGCGGGACTGCTTTTCGGGGTGGTGGGAATGATCATTGCGGTACCCGGATATACCGCCATCAAGGTGATTTTAAAGGAATTTTACTCGGAAATCAAACTGGTGAAATCACTGACGAAAAATTTATAGTATCACATTGAATAAAGCCATATTAAGTACTGGTGTACAATCTTTTATAACTGAAAATTTGAATACTGACATCATGTCAGTATTGCTTCAAAAACCAATTTTTGAGGGGATTTCCAACAAGGAGCTGGCCGCACAGCTCGAGGCTCGAAAAAAGTGCGAAAAAAAGCTCCCCACCTGGTACAACATCCCGGGAATTTATTTCCCGAACAAACTGAACATCGAACAGACCTCTTCCGAAATTACGGCATCCTACAAGGCGGGATTTGTGCATGGAAAATCGTTGGCCGATCTTACCGGTGGCTTGGGCGTCGACAGTTGTTTTTTCAGTCGGAAAATACCCTCGGTAACCCACGTGGAAAAAGATCCAGAACTATCGGCAATCGCCGCCCATAATTTTCAGGTTTTGGGCAGAAGCAACATTCAATCCGTTTCAGGAAGCTTTGTGGACTTCCTTCAAAAAACCGAACAGCATTTTTCTTGGATATATCTGGATCCCTCAAGGAGAGATAACCATAAGGGAAAAGTCTTTCGGCTCGCCAATTGTTCGCCAAATGTTTTGGAACATCTCGACCTGTTATTCTCCAAAACGGACAATATTTTGATCAAGACCGCACCTCTGTTAGACCTTAAAGCCGGCAGTGGCGAAATGAACTTTGTGAAAGAGATCCATGTAGTGGCAGTGTCGAACGAGGTTAAAGAGGTGTTGTGGTGGTTGGAGAAAGGTTTTCATGGTGAGGCAAGCATCAAAACCGTAAACCTTGGTTTGGCCAAGGACGAGACTTTCGAATTTGATTTGGAAGGGGAACAGCAAGCCAGCGTAGCCTATAGTCACCCCCGCTCCTATCTTTACGAACCCAACGCAGCCATCATGAAATCGGGCGCATTCAAAAGCATAGGCAATCGATTCCACCTCAAAAAATTACACCCGAATACGCACCTATATACCAGTGACCATCGGGTCGATTTTCCCGGTCGTATCTTCAGGGTCGAAAATGCGATTCCCTATCGAAAAAGCGGGATGAAAACACTGGCCGGTACAAAGGCGAACGTGGCGACGCGCAATTTTCCGGAGACGGTGGCCGCAATCAGAAAAAAATTCCGCATCAAGGACGGGGGGAATACCTATCTGTTTTTTATTCGGTCGATTTCGGAAAAACCCATGGTCCTGGTCTGTAATAAGAATCGATGACGCCAATTCTTGGCCATGATTTCATAATCTATGGGAGCGCCTCTTTAAAGCCACTCCGCTTGTGACGCCAAGCCATTTTCCCGAATTTGTTTTAAACGGTATAATTTTAGGTTCCATTTGGTATTTTTTAACGTTAACAAATACCAAAAATTAAATCAAATCCACCCCTTTAGTCTTTGATTTTATTCCTCCCCGCCCTGTGAAAATTGATAACATTTTTGGTTTTCATTGTGATTAACATCGACTTCGAATTCTTCAATCCGCACCGGGCTTTTTTTTGATATCCCTAAATAATAGGGGGGGTTACAGGCCATATTCCCAAAATATTAAGGAATGAACCGTTATTTTAAGAGAGAAATTTTTATTGATGAACTACAGCTATATCATAATATTTTGCTATTATTATCCCAAATTTGGTTTTTGTTAACATATTGGTCCAAACCAGAATCGTTGAAAAAACTATCTAAATCAAGAATAATTTAAACTAACAAACATCAAGGATTATGAATCAAAAACGCTCTTTCAATTCGTTAAAACCTAAAAAGAAGTTGTCTTCTTTAACACTTGGGTTTTTGTCGATGATGGTTTGCCTCGGAACGCAACTCCTCCAGGCAAATTCAAAAACCATTTCCATAATGGTAGAAGTTGACAATTTTGCACAAGCAACCGTAACTGGTACCGTAACGGATGCTGATGGTACTCCGCTTCCCGGGGCCAACGTACTGGTGAAGGGAACCACCAATGGTACGCAAACCGATTTTGATGGCAACTATACCCTCAATGTCGAAGGCGATGCCGTTTTGGTGTTCAGCTACTTGGGTTTCCAAACCCTGGAAGTTGCCGTAGGGGGTAGATCCACCGTCAATGCGACGATGCAGGAGGATGCAGCGGCATTGGACGAAGTGGTGGTCACCGGTTACCAAACGGAGACCAAGCGGGAAACCACCGCAGCGGTATCCATTGTAAAAGCGGAAGAATTGGCCGCGATACCTTCCGGTAACATCGAACAGCAATTACAAGGTAGGGTCGCAGGGGTTACCGTACTGACCAACGGTCAGCCAGGAACCACCAGCCAGATCCGTATCCGTGGTTTTGGTGCATTTGGCGGTAACGAACCGTTATACATTGTTGACGGAGTCCCTGTTGCCAATACAGAGTTCCTCAATCCAGATGATATCGAGACCACGACCGTGCTTAAAGATGCGGCTGCAGCTTCCATTTATGGGGCAAGGGCAGCCAACGGGGTGGTCGTTTACACCACCAAGCAAGGATCAAGGGCAAGACGCAAAACACGGATGAGCCTGAACATCGCCAGCGGGGTGCAAGATCCCAATACTGCTGGGGCACCACAAAACCTGAACCCTCAGGATATGGCAGATTATACCTTTATCGCCTATCGCAACAACGCGGCTGCCAACAACACGCCGGTTCAATACACCCATCCACAATATGGACCCGGGCCCAACCCAAGGTTCCCGGATTACCTTCATGCCGATGGACAGAACGGGGTATTTGCCAGCGAAATCAACCTTGCGCAGATCCAGGCCAACTATGAGGCCGATCCAGGAAACGTATTCCTGATCAAGCCAAATTTGGCAGGGACCAATTGGTATCAGGCAATCACAAGGATCGCACCGATCAGCCGATTCACGCTAGGATTTGATGGAGGCACCGAAAACGGACGCTTTTATATGGGTATCTCGGCCCAAAACCAGGCCGGTATCTTATTACAAAACGACTTTTCCAGATATTCTGCCCGTTTCAATTCTGAATGGGACATCGCCCCATGGTTGAGCATCGGCGAAAATTTCCAGGTGACCTACCGATCAGTGATCGGCGGTTTTGGAGGCCAGGGCGGTATCGGCGGTGCCGATGACGAATCGGTGGTACTTTCTGCCTATAGAATGCCGACCATTATTCCCGTATATGACGAGTTTGGCAGTTTTGCCAGCACAAGGGCCGCCGGTTTCAACAACCCACGTAACCCGGTAAGGCAATTGGTACTTAATGATGGTATCCGATAAGGGCTATACCATAGGCGGTTTCGGAAACTTGTACGCTTTATTGAAGCCACTTGACGGACTCACCTTCCGTACCAGCTTGGGCGGGGGTTATACCAACGGACATTTCGTGGGTTATGGTTTCCGATATTTGGGCGATTCAGAGCCAGAGGCCAGCAACAGCTTTAACGAAAGCAGTTTTTACAATTTCAACTGGACCTTCACCAATACCCTAACTTATGAAAAATTGTTCGGCAAGCATAAAATCCGTGCATTTGCCGGTATGGAGGCCTTGAACACCGGTCGTGGAAGGAACATCTTCGGAAATGGTATCAACCCTTTCTCCACCGATTTGGATTTCCAGAGCTTGAGCGTGGTACAGAGTCCGAACGTAGGCAGTGGCATTGCCAAAGGCGTGAACTTCTACTCCACCTTCGGGAAACTCGATTACAACTGGGACGAACGATACTATCTGACCGGGGTCATCCGTAGGGATGGGGCCTCTCGTTTTGGGGGCAACAACCGTTACGGAACTTTCCCAGCGGTATCGGGAGCCTGGCGTGTGATCGCGGAACCCTTCATGCAAAATCAAAACTTCATCACCGATTTAAAATTCCGCGGGGGCTGGGGACAAATGGGTAACTCGAACAACGTGGATCCCAACAACCAGTATTCTTTGTATGCTTCCGATAGGGGCAATACCTTTTATCCTGTGGATGGCCAGAACAGTGGCGCCAATGAAGGTTTCGCCCAGAGCCGTATCGGCAACCCCGATGCGAAGTGGGAAACCAGTACCACCCTCAACGTTGGTTTTGACGCTTCCTTCATGAACAACAACCTTGAAATCATATTGGATTGGTGGAAAAAAGACACCGAAGACCTGTTATACCAAGTGCCCTTGGCCGCGGTTACCGGTTCCTATGCCGCAGCACCATCCGTTAACATCGCCAGTATGTCTAACCAAGGGGTCGATTTCCAGATCATAGGACGTGGGAAGTTCACCGATGACCTATCGTTCACCCTTACTTTGAACAATTCGTTCTTGACCAATGAGATCACCGCATTGGCACCGGGCATTGAATTCTTCGATGGCCCTGGCTATCGTGGAATCCAAGCTACCAGAAACGCTGTTGGACAACCATTGTCATCCTTCTTTGGATATAATGTGATCGGTTATTTCAACAGCCAGGCCGAAGTTGACAGTTCTCCAGCACAGGATGGAAAAGGATTGGGCCGTTTTAGGTATGAAGACGTGAATGGCGATGGTGCCATTACACCGGACGACAGAACCTTTTTGGGAAGTGCAGTACCCGATTACACGGGCGGTGCTACCTTGAACTTGCGGTATAAGAATCTCGAATTCGAAACCTATTGGTTCGCCTCAGTGGGCAATGAAATCTTCAACCAATCGAAATGGTTTACAGATTTCTTCGGCACCTTCGAAGGATCTGCCAAAGGCCAGAATGCAAAACGTTCTTGGACCCCTGCATTGGGCAACAGTGCCGCTGCCCCTATATGGGAAAGCGCTTCGAACCTCAGTACCAGTGGTGCCGGTAACTCTTGGTACGTAGAAGACGGTACTTACGTGCGCTTGCAGCGTTTGGCCCTCAGCTACGACTTTGTTGACATTTTGGACCGGTTAGGTTTGAGCAAGCTCAAATTGGGACTTTCCGCCAACAACATCTGGACAATTTCCAACTATAGCGGTTTAGACCCAGGAGTAGGTGGTGGCGCCGATACCAACTTTGGTATCGATGTGGGTAACTATCCGGTTTCTCCGCAGTATTTGATTACCTTGGAATTAGGCATATAATCTAAACTATGATAAAACCGAGAACCATGTCTGCTAAAAAAATATTATATTTATCAAAAATTTAACTATGAAAACAATGAATAAACTTAAAAAGTACACGGTACTTTCCATGGGCCTGCTCATGTTCGGGGTCTCGTGTAATGATCAATTCTTGGAAGTGCTTCCAGCAGGGGCGCTAGCCGATGCCCAGGTAGGCACAAAAGATGGTATTGAAGGCCTGCTGATCGGGACTTATGCCGCCGTGAACGGGGTATTTGGAAACCGTTTTGAAGGACCCAACCACTGGATCACCGGATCGATAATGGGTGGTGAGGCCAACAAAGGTACCGATGCGGGGGATTACTCCTCCATCAATCCTATCCAACGTTACGAAACCGATCCCACCAGCGGGGATTTGAACAACCTATGGAGGGGTCGTTTTGAAGGGGTCAGTAGGGCCAATGCAGTCCTCAGGGCTTTGGAAAATGCTACCGACATCTCAGCGGCCGATGCAGCGCGAATTGCCGGAGAGGCCAGGATGCTGAGGGGGCATTTTTATTTCGACCTGAAAAAGCATTTTAACAGTGTTCCCGTTTTCGATGAGACCTTATCTGCCCCAGAGGTGGTGGAGGTTCCGAATACCCCTGATGTCTGGGGACAGATCGAAGCCGATTTTCAGTTTGCCTATGACAATTTGCCAGCCGTGAACGGTCCTGGCGGAACAACAAATGGGCCGCAGCCGCCTATATGGGCAAAGCCAAATTGTACCAACAGAAATTCTCAGAAGCCAAAACCTGGTTCGACGATGTCATCGCGAATGGCACCACTTCCAACGGCTTGAAATATGCTTTGTTGGACGATTATGCACAGATTTTTAACGCGGAGAACGACCAGCATGCCGAATCTGTTTTCGACGTTGAATCTGCCAACAATACCGGTAGTGTGAACAATGCAAACTACTTCGATGATTTGAACTACCCTACAACACCGGTCCGGATGGTCCAGGAAACTGCTGTGGCTTCTTTCAGCCCAGTTTCGAATTGGGCAATTCGTTCCGTACCGTAGCTGGCCTGCCCTTGTTGGACAAGTCGTACAACAGCGCAGCGAACGCCATTGAAACGGATTACGGCCTAGAAGCCGACGATCCTTTTACGCCTACTGCCAAGGAATTGGATCCAAGGATCGATTGGTCGATCGGAAGAAGGGGCATTCAGTATTTGGATTGGATCCCCCACCCAGGGAAAGCCTGGATCAGGAGCCAGCCCTATGCCGGTCCTTATTCGCCGAAGAAATATATCTATTACAAGTCACAAGAAAACTCCTTTACCGATGGTAGTTCTTGGACCCGTGGCTACGCGACCATGAACTACACCATTATCCGTTATGCCGATGTGCTTTTGATGGCCGCCGAAGCGGAAATCGAAGCCGGTAGTTTGGAAACCGCCAGGGGCTATGTGAATCAGGTTAGGTCAAGGGCCGCCAATCCAGCCTATTGGGTATCCAATGATGGAGGTGCCACCCCAGCTGCCAATTATTCGATCTGCAGAATATCCCGCCTCGCAGTTTGCCGATAAGGCATCTGCCACTGCAGCGGTTCGCTTCGAAAGAAAATTGGAATTGTCGGGAGAAGGGCATCGATTCTTTGACCTTGTGCGTTGGGGAGTTGCCGCTGAAGAATTGAACGCTTATTTGGCCTATGAGTCAACACTCTTGGTGACCAAGTTTGGCGGTGCCAGTTTTAAGGCCGGAAAAAGTGAATATTATCCGATACCACAGACACAAATCGATATTCAGGGTACTGATATCTTGACAACAGAATCCCGGTTATTGATATTTTTACGGATTTAAGTTAAAAGCCGCCCAATGGGCGGCTTTTTTTTTGCTTGTTTACCATGGTTCGCGCATCTTTGTACCATGAGCATTATTCATTCTTGATCTACGATGAAACTTAAGAATTTACCTACCATACTCTTTTTGGGCAGTTTGATCCTAATGTCGATCGGAGTTTTGGGATGTACCGATGCCTTGCCCACCACCTTGTTCACCCTCGTTCCCAATGCACAAAGCGGATTGGATTTCAACAACCGGCTCACCGAGAACGACAGCATCAATATTCTAGACAACGAGTTTGTGTACAATGGTGCCGGGGTCGCCCTCGGAGATGTAAATGGCGATGGATATGACGATCTTTTTTTTGCAGGCAATCAAGTGGCAAACAAATTGTTTTTGAATAAGGGAAAGCTAAAATTTGAAGATATTTCAACTTCGGCCAACATTGCCAAAACAGACACCTTGATGTGGTCTTCCGGCGTTTCGCTCGTCGATGTCAATGCCGATGGTAAATTGGACATCTATGTCTGCAACACGTTCAGAAAAGTGCCCTCCCAAAGAAACAACCTGCTGTACATCAATCGGGGCAACGATGCCAATGGAGTGCCCATTTTTAAGGAAATGGCCCAATCTTATGGGGTAGCCGACGACACCTATTCATCGCACGCCCAATTTTTTGACTTTGATAACGATGGAGACCTTGATCTTTTTATCGGGGTGAACCGCATCGAAGGCATCGATCCAAGTGAGTTCCGTCCTTTAGAAGATGACGGCACCTCCATGAGCAGGGACAAGCTCTACGAGAATACCTTCAACGACAGCCTCAACCGACAGATCTTTGTCGATGTCTCGGAAAAAGCGGGCATCCGGTACCATGGGTACAGCCATAGTACGGTAATCCATGATTTCAATGAAGACGGATGGCCCGATATCTATGTGGCCAACGATTTCCTGAGCAATGACATCATCTACATCAACAACCACGATGGTACCTTTACGAACCACGCCAACGACATCTTCAAGCATTTCAGTCTCTCATCGATGGGCAGTGATATCGCTGACGTTGACAACAACGGCCGTATGGATATCTATACCACCGAAATGCAGCCCTATTATAACAAACGGAAAAAATTGTTCCAGGGCCCGAGCAGTTACCAAAAAGAAATATTCACCAAGAAGTATGGCTACGAATTTCAGTATGCACGCAATACGCTGCAGATGAATATGGGCACAAATCCGCTGACCGAGTTGCCGATTTTCTCGGATGTGGGCATGTTCGCCGGCGTGCAGGAAACCGATTGGAGCTGGGCACCCTTATTTGCCGATTACGACAATGATGGCTGGCAGGATCTTTTGATTACCAATGGATTCCCAAAAGATGTCACCGACCGCGACTTTGGCGACTTCAGGATGACGGCAAGCCGCCTGGTGAGCAAGGAAAAATTGATCAGTGCCATTCCTGAGATCAAGTTGCCCAATTTTATCTTCAAAAATAATGGCGGTATGGAGTTCACCGATGTAACCCAGGCCTGGGGCCTTAATTTCGGGACCTTTTCCAGTGGCGCCGTTTATGGAGATCTTGACCTGGACGGGGATTTGGATATCGTAATCAACAATATAAACGACCCTGCCCTACTCTTGGAAAACCACAGTGATCGATTGGCCCCCGACCAACATTACCTCAGGATCAATCTTACCGGTTCCAAAAAGAACGGCAAAGCCATTGGGTCATCCGTTGAAATTTTTGCAAATGGCAGGATACAGAAAAAAGAAGTGCTATCGGGTCGGGGCTATCTCTCCCAACCAGAGCAGGTGCTCCATTTTGGATTGGGGGCCATCGACCAAGTGGACAGCATCAAAATCACATGGCCCAACGGAAATGAACAATTATTGGGCAGTTCAAGGGTCGATACCATATTGATCCTCAAATATGATCCGCAGCAGGCCGCTGGAAAGCTTCGGCCAAGACCTATAGGCCAATCCCTATTCAAGGAAACTGCTGCGGAACGTAATCTTGACTTTTTAGCGGGAGACTACGACTTCATCGATTTCAATTTTCAAAGGACCATACCCCACAAATTTTCTCAGTACGGGCCTTCAATCGCCGTTGGGGATATCAACAACGATGGTTTTGACGATGTCTTTGTGGGCGGCAGCCGTATGTTCAAGGAAAATTGGTTCGTTCAACGCAAAGATGGCGTTTTTGACCGGAAGGAAATCAGTTACAAGACAAGCGCGAAAATGGAAGAGGAAGATTCGGGCAGCTTGCTATTCGATGCCGACAACGATGGCGACCTAGATCTTTACATTGCACGTGGAAGCGGGCAATACCCCATTAACCACGAATTTTATAACGATGTACTTTATAAAAATGATGGAAAGGGAAATTTTGGTATGGTGAAAGATGCACTTCCAGGTATCACCGCAAATTCCTCGACCGTGAAGGCCGCCGATTTTGATATGGATGGCGATCTCGACCTTTTTGTGGGCAGCAGGGTATTGCCATTTGCCTATCCCATGCCCGATAGGAGCTATATATTGAGAAATGAAAGCACACCTGGAAATCCAAAATTTGTGGATGCCACCGAGACTGTAGCCAAAGAACTGGCCTATGCGGGCATGATCTCCGATGCGCTATGGACCGATTTTAACGGTGATTCTAAGCCCGATTTGGTATTGGCTGGGGAATGGATGCCTTTGAGGTTTTTTAAAAATGAAAATGGAAAATTGGTGGAAGTCACTTCCAATACAGGCATTGCCGATGACTTAGGTTGGTGGAACAGTTTGGCCGCAACGGATATAGATAATGATGGGGATATTGACTATGTGGCCGGGAATTTTGGAAAGAACATGTATCTAAGGGGCAATAAGGAAGAACCGGTTCGTGTCTATGCCAAGGATCTGGATGGAAATGGCACGGTCGACCCCTTGATATCCTATTATTTGAGAGACAGCATCGGCACCAAAAAAGAATATCTGTACCACCCTTGGCAAGATGTCACCAAGCAATATGTGGGCATACGAAAAAAGTTCAATTCCTATGGAGCCTTCGGCGAATCAACGCTACCTGAAATGTTTTCCGATGGCCTGCTCAACGATGCGACCCAACTCACCTTCAACCAAATGCAAAGTGCATGGGTAGAGAATTTGGGCAAGGGTCAGTTCAAAATGCATGCATTGCCCATAGAAGCCCAATTGGCTCCCATCTACGGGATACTTGCCCAAGATATCGACGGGGATGGCAACACCGATCTCCTGCTCATTGGCAACGATTATGGCATGGAAGTACAACAAGGCAAGGCCGACGCCCTGAACGGTGTGGTTCTAAGGAACAAAGGCAAGGGCGATTTTTATGCGCTACCCCTGGAATCAAGTCACTTTTTTGTGCCCGGGGATGGAAAAAGTCTGGTTTCCGTGGCTATGGCCGACGACAATCAACTAATCATCGCATCGCAAAACAACGACTCCTTAAAAGTTTTTGAATCCATAATCAAGCCATTGGGGAAAATGCTAAAACTGGCCCACAATGAGGTGAAGGCCAAAATAAAATATGCAAATGGCACGGAAACTATAAGAGAGTTTTACTGGGGAAGCACCTTTCAATCCCAAAGTAGCCGTTCCATTTTCATGACAGGGAACATGAAGTCGGTCCAATTTTTTGATAATAGCGGGAAAGAGACTCGAATCATAGGGCAATAGGAAAACAGGCCAATTATTGGGTCATTCAAAAAACCGAAGCGCCGTGGCTCAATGTTCCACTAATACTCATCAGGATGTTTATAGTCCCCAAACCTATATTTCACGGTTCTTTTTAAAGGGATGTTCATCCCTTTTGTTTTCTCCAACCAATCATAAATGGCCGTTGCCATCGATTTTGCCACTTCCTGTTTGTCGGGGTCGGCAATCAGATTATACATTTCCTCAGGGTCGTTTTGCAGATCGTAGAGCTCGTTCCCGTCCCAAATCCCATGGTATTTGATATATTTATAGCGATCGGTTCGCATGCCAAATACCGTTGGGGTCATGGGAAAATCGTATTCCCAAAAGTACTCGTAGAAAATTTCCTTGCGCAAAGGGGCATTCGCATCGCCGGTCAAAATGGGAATAATGGAAACCCCAGGCATATATTCGGGTTTGGCAATGCCCGCTTCCGCCAAGATGGTAGGGCCAATATCGATATTCTGGACCATTTGTGTCGGTTGTTTCCCGCCTTCAAATATTTCCGGGCAACGCACCAAAAGAGGTACTTTTACGGATTCCTCATAAAAATGTCGTTTGTCGATCAGGCCATGTTCGCCCCAACTAAAACCGTTATCTCCCATATAGATCACCAAGGTAGATTCATCCAATCCCTCCTTTTTAAGAAATTCCATCAGGGAGCCGACACTTTCATCAACGCCCAATAAGGTCTCACAATAATCGACGACCATCTCGTGGATGTCCCTGTTGTCGTGATACATATAATCTACACCATGCCAGCTCACCCGCTGGTCCGCCACCCATTGGGGCCATTTCAAATCACGGTACTTCCCTGTTTTGGTCTGGTCATAGGTCAATGGAAGCGCAATCTTGTTTCCTTTGTACCTGCCTTTATGGCGCTGTGCCGGCTGAAAGCCTGCATGTACGGCTTTGTGCGATAAATACAGAAAAAACGGTTTCTTTTTATCCCTTTTTTCCAGCCAGTCTACAGCATGTTCGGTCAATAAGTCGGTGATATAGGTAGAATCGGTATAAGCCACGCGATTTCCGTTGATGTTCAAGGTGGGGTTGTAGTAGACCCCCTGTCCGGGAAAACTCTCCCAATGTGTAAATCCGGGTTGGGGTTCGTCGCCATGATCTCCCATATGCCATTTGCCAAAAAAACCCGTCTGGTAGCCTGCCTTTTGAAGAAATTGGGGGAAATAGGTCAGATTGCCCGGGTCGGGCGCTTGATTGTCGACTATGGTATGGGTATGGGAGAATTGCCCTGTCAATATGGAGGCCCTGCTCGGGGAACACAAAGAGGTTGTAACGAAGGCATTCGATAGATAGGCCCCTTCCGCTGCCAGCTTGTCCATATTTGGGGTTTCCAACCAGGGCACCTTGCCCGTGAAGCCCATATAATCGTATCTGTGATCGTCGGTAAGGATAAAAACAACGTTTCTGGGCTTCTTTTTGTCCTTGTCCTTTGTATTGAGGTTGGCAGCTATATTGCCTGAAGTGCAGAGTGCCATAACAACGATTAGAAAATGAGTCAGATTTTTCATATTGGGTATGGGTTTTATTCGACCGATGGAAGGAAATCTTTACATGTCTACAAAATACCTAAAAAATAGAAAACCCAAACCCTCTTTTCAGTCTTTTCGTGCCTGTTCCATGAACCATTCATAGAGTTCTTCGGTATCATAGGCCTGAATCCAGGCATCATGGCCCACGCCGGGATACCTCGTGAACCGCACCTGGTAGCCCATCCCGAGGAGTCGATTCACCATATTTTCGGATTCAGAAATCGGTATCGATTCATCATCTTCCCCATGAAAGACCCAAATGGGCATTTTCTTGTCGATCCATGCCGCATAGGGCAAAGGTGCCATGCCGCAGACCACGGCCATAGCCGCAAATTTATCAGGATGTTGTACCGCCAGTTCCCAGGCCGCGCCACCTCCCCTGCTCAAACCTGTCAGGTAGATGCGCTTTTTATCCACTCTGTTTTTAGCTACGATGGTATCCAATAATTGCATCACCGCCTCCGTATTCCACCATTTCGTTCGGTGCGGATTTTGCGGTGCCAAGATCAAAAAGGGAAACTGTTTTCCCCTTGCAATGAGTTTAGGGGGTCCGTTCCTTTTTACAGTAACCAGACTATCACCCGACTCCCCACCTCCATGAAGAAAGAGCAATAGCGGGAACTGCTCTAAACTGTCAACCTTGTAATCTTCGGGATAGTACAGATAATAGCGTAATTTTTCAGTGACCACGGTCTCCATGGAACCGTTGATCAATTGTGATTTCGATTGTGCGGCACACCCTTGTAAAAGAATGGTAACCATCAATGCGATAACTATGAACTTCATTGGGATTGTGCTTTAGCTGTCATTAAATCAAGGGGTTTGGGTAAAACCCAGTTTTGTTAGGCCATTGATGATGTCTGGGTTCTTCATAAACAAACCCCAAAGCAGGCCCGACCTGTAATTTTCGATCATTACCGGAATCGGTCCCTGATCGATGGCCAAATACCTAGGCAAATACCATTTATACTCTTCGCTGAAGGCATCATAGGGACCGTATTTTCCGATCAAGGAATCATGTTCTTGATAGAGATGCCGCAAAAAGGCCATGCTCTCCTTTGGCGCATAGGGCATCGATGAGAGTGCCGCCGTTGGGGAAATCACGCCCACATCCTGCCCGGGTCGGTGTGCCTCATAAAAAGTATTCGCCGAGTAACTGGCGGTAAGGCCCCAACAATCGGGTCCGTAACCCTTAAAATCCTTGGGATTATCGACACAATACCGATAATCGATCAAGGTATGGTTCACATTCAGCTTCCAATAATCGGCATACTGATCTTCCAAGCCTTTCGGATCAAGCCCCAAATAAGAATAATGGGCCCAAAACAGTGGCCCTACCGCTTCATCATTGGTTTCGTAATGATCTAAAACCGTGGGTAGCCCATAGTAATCGGTATCCGATTCGATCGCACCGCCACGGGCCCAACCCTGGTCATATACCGCCTTAGAGATAGGGTGTGTGGGAGATGCAGCGGCCAGAACATACATGATCAGGCATTCGTTATACCCTCTCACCGCGAAATTCATTTCCCAAAGATGGTTCGGCGACCAATGCCAGTACAGCACTTCCTGACCTTGCGTGAACCAATCCCATTCCACTGCTTCCCAAAGCTGTTGAATACGGTCTGCCAAAAGACTTTCCCTTTGATTTTCCGGGTCGAGATATTCCTTAACGGTCAAAAGACCTTGAATCAAAAATGCGGTTTCCACCAAATCGGCCCCATCATCTTTGGGACTGAAAGGCTTGGTTTCACCAGTAGAGCCGTCAAGCCAATGGGGCCACGCTCCATGAAAGCGATCTGCATTTTCCAGAAAAGTGACGATTTGTTCAAATCGTCCTATGCCCCGGTCTCTTTGGATAAACCCCCTGTCAATGCCTGCCAAAATTGCCATAAGTCCAAATCCCGTCCCCCCAGTAGTAACAATGTTTTGGTCATTATCGGGATATATGCCATCTAAATGAATTCTTTCCGGCGCCATTCCCGAAATAGGTTCAGCACCCGTCCAGAAGTATTCGATGGTCTGTTGTTGAACCTTGTCGAGCAACTGATCATCGGTCAGATTTGTTTCGTTCAATACGGTATCCACTGGTTTTGCGCTCCCAGAGGCATCCCCCGCACAACCGCTGATCAAAAGTTGTGCGCCACCCAAAAACAACAGGAACGAAATCTTGCTACCCATATGGAAATCGATTTACAGAAGGCAAAGATATTGTTTATTGTTTGTTTTAATCCATAAAAACAAACTCAGGGCATAAGCCCTATTGGTAAGGTGGGTTTTGAAACAAAGCTTTTGCCCTTACGATTGTTACGCGCATTGTTGAAACAAATCAAAACAAAAAGGGATATCAAAAATTGACATCCCTTTGTATGGAACCATTCGGGGGTTACCGTTTATCTGTACAATGTAAAATGTCCTACGAAGCGGGTATTCCTGGCATCGTTTTGGTTGACCACATACCAATAATCGCCACTTGGCAATTCTTTTCCTTCATATGTACCGTCCCAGTTGGTCACCTGATCTAGGATGGCCACTACCCTTCCGTAACGGTCATATATCTTAATTTCTATATAAGGAAAGAAATCCCTGCCTCCGATGCTCCATAGGTCGTTTTCGCCATTGCCGTCCGGGGTAAAGAAATTGGGCAATTCAAGCATTCCGGTGAATTCAAATGGTATCATGACCACGGCAACGCATCCGTTACGATCAACCACCCGCACTTCAACATTGCCACTGACATTGGTCAGGTAAACGTTATCTGTGCCTTGCGATTGGCCTTGGAAAAAATACTCATAGCCACCATAGCCGCCCGATGCCATGGCCGTCAGTTCATTGGGACCTGTTTTTTCCGCGGTCAAAGTCAACGGGGCATATGGGTCGATGGTAAATTCCGTGGTATTGGAACAGCCATTGGAATGGAACAGGTGCACCCTGTATTGCCCGGCCGGCAAATCTCCGAAGGTATATTCAGGTTCCGCGAGTAGGATCATCTCAGAAATGGTCAAAGGGGGATCAGTTGAATCCAAATCTTCCAGATAGAACAGCATTTGCGGCAAAAGACTCGGATCTTGCATCTGAACGGTAGCCGTGCTATTTGGAAATATGCCCTCACAACCATATTGAACCATCGGTTCTGCTGTGAGATCAACGCCAATACCCACATTGAACACGTCTGAAAAGTTACATAAATTTGCATCTTGGACATAGAGCGCATAGGAAGCACCACCTTGTAGGTTCTGGATCGGCTGACCGTTAAAGGGGGCAAATACCCCGGTACCGGTCTGGTCGATCGGCGATATCATCTCTACCTTATATTCAAAATAGGGTAAGGGGCTCACCAAGGGATCCACAAATGGGGTACCACCGATTACCTCAAATACCATTGTACCGTCATTGGCACCGATACATAGTTCAGGAACCACTTGTATATTGATTGTTTGGAGTGGCATGGGCTCGGTAACGGTAATGACATCTTTTTCAAAACATCCGTTTTCATCCTGAATCAATATTTCATAATCCCCTGCGGCCAAATCGCCGAATGTATAGGTGCCCGGGGTAGCGGGATCGCTAAAAAATTCACCGAAATTGGGTTCAATGGCAAACTGTATCAGGCCTACGCCACCGCTCATCACCTCAACGGTTATGGTGCCATCATTTTCCCCATTACAGGAAACCGGCATCGAATCGGCTGTAAAAACAATGGGTTCGGGCCTAATGATCTCAAATGGTCCGGCAATGTCCTGGCAGGTGACACCACTGGTCACCGCGATATAGTACTGATTGCCCTCAGGCAAGCCTTCGAAAGTACCAAAGTTCTGTGGACCACGGAATGCCGGAACTACGGGAGCAAAAGCATCCACAGGATCGCCGATGTACAAGGTGAACATATTGTTCCCCACGCCACCATTGATGAACGATTCTATGCGGCCATCGAGTTCGGAGGCGCAGGAAATATCATCGGGTTGGTTGGGCAATAAGGTCACCCCGGTCGCGTCGGTCATGTTTATCCCGTTCGATCGCACTGGATTACAAGTATTTGATGCATTTTTCTTGCGCACGTCGAACTGGTACAGAACGCCGGCGATTCCAGGTATCAATACCGTATTGCCCACCATATCGGTATAGGGATCATTGATGGGATCCGGCGTGGGCACAATTCGATATTCGTAGGTAAACAAGGGATCTGGGTTTTCTATGTACAGACGCATTTCGCCCATACCACCACAACCGGGCACTTGAGTCTGCACCAGTTTGGGCTCTACAGGAGGCGGAGGCACCACTTCATAGGGAGGTGTGACAAAACTACAGTTATAGCTGGAAGTGATCTCAATGGCATACCAACCTGCGCTGATCACGCCGCCAAATGCACCGATAAAGGTTGGACTGTCTTGAAGGCCACTTCGTTCACGCTCATCGGCAATATTGTTGCTGTTCAAATAGATCAGTTGGTATTTATAGCCTGCGCCAGCCACTCCACCTGTAGCTCCGGGATTTCCGGATATCAGGTCATAGGCTTCCAGTACTGCGTTATTCCCCCCTGGACAAACCAAATTCTGTGGTTCCCGGATACCGGCCTGAATCGATGGAATGGCGGATAGGGTGATATTAAACGTATCTGTGCACCCTTCCACATCCCTGATCTCGACCCGATAATCTCCACTGGTCAGGTTTTGAAATAAGTTGTTTGCGCTGTAACCGACTTCCACAAGATAAGTTCCGGATCCGTCATCTTTCAACAATTGATATTCATAAGGGCTAGTATCCCAACCCCCATTACCCGTGGCATCGATGGTCCCAGCATTATCGTCACAACTTACATTACCCACCTCCACGGCCTGTACGATCAGTGCCCCATTGGGGGAACGTACCGTGACCACATTGCTGTCAACTGAACAATAGGGTGCGCTTGCTTCCACCACTTCAACAAAGAAGTTGCCCGCAGGAAGGCCTGTTATCCTGGCGAGGTCGCCAAAGATGTCGGGAAAATTTGCGGTATCAAAACTACCGGTCGCCATGGGCGTGGTTTTGGTAACATCAGAAGAACGGTATACCGTATAGTTATATATGCCCGTGTAGATGCTTACGTCAATAAACAATTCTCCATCCGAATCCCCAAAACAGGTCACCGGTTTGGCTTCCGTGACCACGGCCGTGGGATCGATCGGGGCTATTACGGTATGTTTTGGCAGTGGGTAATCGCACCCGTTGGGCGAATCATCCCGGACGATTATCAAATAATCCCCCGCATCGGGCAAAAACACGGTTGCAACACTGACCCCGCTAACACTTACGTCTGGAACTACCGTACCTAACGGTCCACTGGTGATTACCGTAAACTCTGTGGTGCCGATCACACTGATTTCAACTGTTTCCGGGTCCCTGCAATTCAAGGGCGACACCACGGTAAGGGTGGGAACCACATCGGTCGGTGGATTGATGGTGGGCAAATCAAAGGTAGTTTGACATCCATTGCCATCGATTGCATAGACCGTGATGTTCTGGGGCGAACCGTTGTCAACTATTTCAAAGGTATTCCCCAACTGGTAATTGCTGAATCCTGTAATGCTGTATTGATAACCGCTGCCCACTGTTCCCGGATTGCCAGGATCTACGTTCACCGTAATGATCGAGGAACTGAAACGGTTCGCACCGGGTTCACAGGTAAAATCAGGGGCACTTGCAGTGATGGCAAAATCACTGGGTTCGATGATATCTATCACCCCTGAGGGTACAGAACATCCCCTGACGGTTAAAACCTCGACCTGATATTGGGCCGGTGGCAACCCGGCAAAAGAACCCGTCAAGTTTCGATCCTGTTCCAGTCCATTGCTCAGGTTGTTCAAAATAAATTCGATGGGGGTATCCACATCGGTACCAAATTGCAAGAGAATATCGATGCTGCCATCGTCAGAGCCAAAACAGCTGATGTCTTGCTTCAATTCATTATCAATAATTGGCGGAACCGCTGGCAGCAGCTCAACATCCACGACAAAATCGCAAAGGGTTTCGGTATCGGTCACCTCCACTTGATAGGTTCCAGGGGCCATTCCGTTGAAAATTCCGGCGGTGCGATCTCCCAGGATGGGTGCACCGATGTTGGTTCCCACACCATCCTGTAATTGATAGCTGAACTGGTTACTACCGCCAATCACACTTACCGTAATCACGCCATCGGCATTGTTACAGGAAGGACTGGCCGTGAAATCGCCGGAGGCCGACAAGAATTCATAAACCTCCGCAGTACCTTGACTGGTACAGCCGTTCGCATCGATTACATCGACGACATATACGCCAGGACTGCTGACCTGAAAAGTGTATTCGTATCGGTTGTTTCCAATATTATAAACTCCGAATTGGGTATCCCCCGCAAGGGTAAACCGGGGCGTGTCGACCGTACTGGCGTCCATACTCACGGTAACGTCGAATTGGGTCGCGGTGACCACGCATTGGTTGTCTACCGTAATGGTAGGCGGTAATAAGTCGGGTTGCAATTGGATTACCGTTGCAATGGCAAAGGAGGTACAAAAACTGGAATCCCTTACATAAACATCATAGCTCCCAGCCGCGGCCACAAAGGTGGTATCAAAAGTCCAATCACCCAGATTGGGGGTTGATCCAGTGGGCATGTAGGCAAATTCATAGGGTCCGCCTGCGCCACCCGCGCCCTGTACCGTAATTTGACCCGCAGCATTGCAATTGGCCGGTTCTTCGGCCAAAATATCAATGGTGGGCAGGTTTTGGTCGATGATGACGCCCGTGGCATCAGTACAATCGTCGGTTAAATTGGTAACGATGATCTGATAGTCGCCCGGTAGCGCAAGATAGTTATTGGAATAGGGGTCTGAGGCCGGGGCGACGGTTTCAAGAATGATCCGTGAACCATCCAAATTGTTGAGCAGTTCGATCTGCAAATTATCTCCCGGGGCAAAACCCGTTACGGTATAGATGATTTCCCCATTTCTATTCACATCGCAGAAACCTGCCGTTGAGGTGGCCGTTACATCTAAAGTGGAAGGTCCATCAATTGGAGGAATCAGATCTAAATAAATACATCCCGTGGCCGTATCGGTAACCTCAACGGTATAGGCCACACCATATTGAAGTCCGTTGAAAGTATGTCTTCTCGGAGGTAAATTTGGCGCAACCGGAGGTAATGGGTCGTTTTCCAATCGGATCAGGAACGGACCGGTTCCTCCAATTATTTCCACCGTATTGCTGAAACCGGTGGCACTGCATACGGGCAAGGGGACCGGATCGGGAACCACATCTACGGTATTCTGGGTGATGGTGAGGGGATCAACATCCCTACATCCATTGGCATCCAAGGTTACCACCGTATAGTTTCCGGGTATCAACAATGGATCATTGATGACAAGTGGTAACGAAGCGGGTGCCACATCATTAAAAGTGAACAATTGGTTGCCCAAATCATCTTCGATGACAAAGTTAAAATTGGGGGTGCCGTTGGTCACACTATTGATGGTGATTCCGCCACTAACATTTCCAGCACTACATGTGGCTTGAATTTCAGATACGTTTGCGTCGGGGCCTGGCGTGGCATCCAAAACGATGACAGCATTTGCAGCCGGTGTTTCACAACCCCTTGAATCCCTTACAATAAAAGGATAGCTTCCTACCGCCAAATTTGAATAGACCGTTTGGGCCGTAAAAGGTCCTCCATTGAAACTGACCTCATAAGGAGGGATACCGCTCGTGGCATCCGGTGTGATGGTCACGGTACCATTGTTGGGATTGCCGCAGCTTACCGGGGTGGTTGTAACCATGGCCGGTGCGATCTGTTGGGGAGGGTCCACCACCAAAGGTGAAGAAAAAGCCTCACACCCTTCGTTGTCGGTCACCCGAAATATATAGGTACCCCCCGCGGTTACGGGATAGAGGAAGCTGTTGGCCGCCAAGGGTTGCAAAGCGCCATAGCTGACCCCATTATCGGCGCTCACCTGGTATTCCTTGGGTACGGCATTCGCCAAGTAACCACCTGTGACCGTTACTTGTATCTGTCCTGGAGCCCCGCCGCATGGGATGGCGGTATCCAACCCTGTATTGACCCTCAATTGTGGATTGATGGTCACCCCGATCTGGTCACGGCAGTTGTTGCCATCTACCACTTCTATGGTATAATTGCCCGGATTCAATCCGGCAAATATTGGGCTTGCCTGCAAACTGCCCCCATTGATACGATATTGATGGGTAGCCAAAGCGGCTGTTCCTGCGGTCGAAGTCACAGCGATGGTTGCGCCGGGTCCCGGAATATAGCAATAATCGTTTAAGGCCGTATCTATGTTTATGTTCGGGGCATTGATTGGCGTTAGGGTGAAGCCAAAAGTGGTCGTACAGCCTTCGGCGTCGGCCACGGAAAGGCTGTAAGCACCCGGTAACGATAAATTGTTAAAGGTGGCACCCGTTTTGGGGCCCACGGTGGTCACCCCGCCAGGATAGACCAAGGTATATTGGTATCCGCCCCATCCCCCGGAGGCCGATGCGATCACCCTACCTATATTTCCGTTCGCACAACTCATTGCGGTAACATTTCCTGTAAGTGCAATAGGGGTGGCGGGTTCTGAAATGGTAAAGCCTATTGAATCGGTACATCCGGTATCCGCATCGGTAACCGTAATGGTATAAGTACCCGCGCCCGAAGGTGGCAATACCACTTCGGCGTTATTTTGTGGCCCCCCGGTATATAGTCCACCGTTGATGTCATAGGTATAGTCATTTTCAAAACCATCGATGATAAAGGTACCCGTTCCATCCGTAGCCCCCGTACAAACCCTCAAATCGCCCCCGGACTTGACCCTGGCCCGAATCGAGCTTATTTGGGCAGGTGTAAAGCTTTCGGTAATGCTACAACCATTGACATCGGTCGCCCTGAACTGATAGGAAACATTTGTGGGCAGGCCTATAAAGTTATTGCTTCCCCCGTTGTTGACAACTATGGGCGCAATGATCTCAAAGGTGGCGATCGCCGCATTGGCCGTAACGGTCAGTTGAACATCCGAAGTGCCGGCCGAACAGTTGATATTGCTCTGTGCAAAAGCGATATCGGTTGGGGGGTCGACATTATTGATGGTAATGGGGGTAAGATCTCTTCTACAACCGCTGTCATCGATTATGGCAGGGACATAGGTGCCGGCGGCCAGTCCCGTAAAATTGGGGGATGGTGAAAAGTTCACGCCATCGATGCTATATTGATAGCCACTACCGGAACCTCCGGACACCCCTTGTATATCTATTTCCCCTCCATTTACACCACCACCGGCGATACATGTCCTGTCGGCGATTTTTACGGCGGTGCCATTAATGGCCCCGACTTCGGTGACAGTGACCGTATTGGGCATCGATAGGATACAATTGAATGCCCCTGATTCGTATAGCACCTCGATGTTGTTGTAAGTACCTGCCGTTACAGAAAGGACAGGGTTCGTGCCCCATGCATCTCCTGGATCGGCCCTGAACGAAAGATCGTAACCTTTGGCATCAATGATATTGAATTGCAATCGCGCCCCTCCATTGGTACAAGTTCCGTTGACCCCGGAGACCGTAATATCGGGCGGGGTAAGTTCTTCCACATTGGCCGAGGCCATAATGGTACACCCGTTGCTATCGGTTATGGTAAATTCATAGGTTCCTGGACTGTTGATGGTATGCACCCTTGAAGCGCCGTAAGGCGGACTGGAGGGCCCCGCACCGTTAACGATATAGGTATACGGTGGCGTACCTCCGGAAGTATATACCGTGATGTCGACGCTATTGATTCCGCAAGCTGCACTAAAACTATTGTTGGGTTCCGCAGATGCCGAAAGGGCCACCACCCCGTTTCCAATGACGATGGGGTTCCCCGAGGTGTCCACATTTTGCCTTGGCGGCAAAATACCATTCAGCGGATCACCGGTACATTGCTGTGTCTCTACCTGTACCGTATAGGTGCCAAAACCTACTGCCGCAAAAGTGTAAGGATTGTTGGGTATAAATGCGGTAAATTCTTGAGCGGTACCGGAAGCATCGAGCAAGGTATACTTGTAGGGCCCGGGCACATTGTTGGCCACAACGGTAATCGTACCCGTATCGCCTGCACACTGGGCATCTGTAAAGGTAACGTCAATATCGATATCCAATTGTTGTATGACAATGGGGGCATAAGGGTATTCACAAGCGTCGGGCGTGTTTTTGAGACGGGCCTTGACTACATAAGTTCCTGGATTCAAGGTATTGAAAATAGGGCCTTGCCATGGTCCAAATCCACTCCCGCTGTTGATACTGAACTCATAGGCACTTGATAGGTTCGTTATCTGTATCCTTCCGGGTACCCCACAGATATAGTCGTTTTTTACAAAGGTCTGGGTGATGTTGCTCTTCTTTACCTTGAAAAAATATTGCTGACCATCGGCAACCACCCTGAATTCTGCACCTATGGAGGAAGGAATGGAAGCGGCATTGATGGTAAAACTAGCTCCCGTGCCGACCTGGCTGTAACAGGAAAGGGTGGTATTGGGACAATCGTTGTTGATGTCGGGGCTGCAACTACCCCCTAAAATTTGCCAGGAAACCGAAGAATAGCTGCCCGAAAGCGTCACGATCCTATTGTCGGAATCCCCACAAAGGTTGAAGCGGGCCAAGGTACTGCCATCATTGGCACAACCGACCAGCTGGTCGGCCCCTTGGATAATGGTCGCAAATACCGGCTTGAAGAAGGCGGTTTCCTTTTTGGCCGCAATGGCTTTACTGTCGAATTCCTTGGAGGTAGCATCCATTTCCCCCGCTATGGATGCAATGTTGGGCCGATCCAATACGGAGGCCACTTCAGAAATAAAAACGAATATTCTTGAGTTAGCTACGGCAGAAGTACATACTGCAGAAAGGGCCAGCAGCAGCACGGCATAGTAAATATGCCTTGTTTTTTTTGGGAGCATAGGTTAAGTCTGATTTGGCTGGAACAACCATGATTTGGGGATCGGATTATTCCTCAGCGTAATTATTTATACTTATAATTTCTCTTTATCTTTAACCCGTAGGTTACTTTATTAATATTTATCTAACGAAAAATTATGAGGAATAGTGTGTCATTATTGTGTTTATTCGTTGTAACGTTCAATTTTTCATGCGGACAGGATGCTGAAAATCAGGTAGCTATGCCATCGGAAGTTCCATTTTCCGCAACGCTGTTGGTCGATGGGCTACCGATTCCATGGGGCATGGCGTTCCTTCCCGATGGAAGCATGCTGATCACTGAAAAATCAGGGGAAATAATTCATTTTAAGGACGGTAAAAAAGTATCGGTTGCCAATGTACCTGAAGTTTACGATCGGGGCCAAGGCGGACTACTGGACATCGAACTTCATCCCGATTTTGGGAACAATGGCTGGATCTACTTCACCTATGCTTCTCCAGAGGGAGACGACAAGGGGGGCAATACGGCATTGATGAGAGCCAAATTACAGGATAATGCTTTGGTAAACAAGGAGTTGCTATACAAAGCCGAACCCAATACCACGAAAGGGCAGCACTTTGGATCAAGGATCGTTTTTGATAATGACGGTTACCTTTATTTCTCTGTGGGGGAGCGCGGGGAACGCGACATCAATCCCCAGGATATTACCTTGGATGGGGGAAAAATTTATAGACTTTTCGATGACGGGCGTATTCCGGAAGACAACCCTTTTGTTGGCACTTCCGGGGCTAAAACCGCCATTTATAGTTATGGGCATCGAAATCCACAGGGCTTGGCGAAAAATCCCGACACCGGTGAAATATGGGATAATGAACATGGGCCCCGAGGTGGCGATGAAATCAATATCGTAAAGAAAGGGGCGAACTATGGATGGCCCGTGATCACCTATGGCATCAACTATAGCGGCACCCCGATTACCGACAAAACCGAAATGGAAGGTATGGAACAACCCATTCATTATTGGGTGCCCAGCATTGCCCCAAGCGGCATGGCTTTTATCACCTCTGACAAATACCAGGGCTATAAGGGCAGTGTTTTGGTAGGTTCCCTGGCCTTTCAATATCTGGAACGCCTGGAACTCGATGGCACCAAGGTGGTAAAACGCGAGAAGTTATTGGAAAACCTTGGTCGGGTGCGCGACGTGAAGCAGGGACCTGACGGACTCGTCTACGTGGCCATTGAGGGTAAGGGCATTTATAGATTGGACCCTAAATAATGCCATCCGAACCATTCCAAAACGTTTCCGAAATTAAATAACCCATTTGATCCAATGAAGACTTTCTTATTCTCGTACCTGGCCATTGTACTGGGTTTTTCGGTGTATTTATTTCAAGACCCAACCTTGGAAGCAAGCGTTCAGCGGGGCAGCGAAATCTATGCCGATTTTTGTGTTGCCTGCCATATGGCCGAAGGAGAAGGCGTTGTGAATGCCTTCCCGCCACTGGCGAAATCGGACTATTTGCTGAACAACAGGGAAGGGAGTATCAGAGGCGTCAAATTTGGGCAACAGGGCGAATTGGTGGTGAACGGAGTGACCTATAACAGCGTGATGGCGCCAATGGGATTGGAAGATGAGGAGGTTGCCGATGTGATGAACTATATCCTCAATTCATGGGGCAATACCTCCGAC
This sequence comes from uncultured Flavobacteriaceae bacterium, assembly GCA_963700435.1. Taxonomy (GTDB): domain Bacteria; phylum Bacteroidota; class Bacteroidia; order Flavobacteriales; family Flavobacteriaceae; genus Pelagihabitans. The sequence continues at coordinate 105,938 of CAVOXM010000009.1, read as the reverse complement.
AAAATGGTCACGGTAGAAGAAGTTGAGGCCGTCCAAAAAAAATAAAGACCTGATCAAAAAGGGATCTAATTTTTACCGGCATCCAAAGCTTTCTTGACCGAACCGTGTTTTTTGAGCAGCTCTTCCGCTTCTGCATAATCTACGGCCAAACCCTCCATCACATAACGCACCCCACGATCGACCAATTTGGTATTGCTCAGTTGCATATTTACCATCTTGTTGCCCTTAACACGTCCTATTTTGATCATCAGGGCCGTCGAAATCATGTTCAGCACCAGTTTTTGGGAGGTACCGCTTTTCATTCTGGTGCTTCCGGTCACGAATTCAGGCCCCACATTGATTTCGATGGGAATGTCGACCGCCAAGGCTAAGGGAGATCCGGGATTATTGGTGATACCGGCGGTGAGCAATCCATTTTTTTTGGCATCCCCCACCCCGCCCAGCACGTAAGGCGTGGTACCGGAAGCAGCGATTCCTACGACCACGTCGTGCTCGTTGAGCTCATTGACCATGAGATCTTTCCATGCCTGTTGTCTGTCATCCTCTGCATGTTCCACCGATTTTCGGATGGCCCCGTCGCCCCCTGCGATCAATCCGATCACACGGGTATGCGGCATACCGTAGGTCGGGGGGATTTCAGAGGCATCAAGTATGCCCAACCTCCCACTGGTACCGGCACCGATATAAAAGAGTCGCCCCCCCTGTGCAAAGCGCTCGGCCAAGGCATCCACCAAAAGTGTTATTTGTGGTATGGCCAAGGCAACGGCCTTGGCGACCTTCTGGTCTTCAAAATTCATTTTGGTAAGGAGGGTATGGGTATCCATGAACTCCAAACCCTCATGGAGCGAAGGGGTTTCCGTAATTTTTTTATAATCCATAGGAAAATTTACAAAAGACGTATGTCGTGGTTTCTAAAAAGATTCAGCAAGTTATTATCGGGTTCCAATTCCGTGATCATGGTATTGATGGCGTTGATATCACAGGTTTTGTATCGGTGTTGGGAATTGAGTTTCTCCGAGATACATAAAAGTACCGTTTTTTTGGAAGCCTTGATCACCGCTTTTTTCAGTTGCACGATGTCCCAATCGAACTCCGTAAGTCCGTATAACGAATCTACATAACCCGTCCCGATGAAACCATAATCGACCTTGATTTCCGACAGCTGATGTATGGCATGGGAACCTATGGAAATCTGGGCATCCTTGGAGATTTTACCCCCGATAAATATAACTTCGATGTTGGGTTTGGCCAATAGTTCGAAGGCGACCGGTAAACTCAGGGTAAAACAAGTAAGCTCAAGATTTGTTGGGATCAATCGTGCCAGTTCCAAACAGGTGGTACCCCCGTCGATGAAGATGACCCCTCCTTGCCGCAACAACTTAATCGCCTTTTCCGCAATGATGGTCTTTTCCTCCAAGGCGTAAATGGTTCCGTTTCTTGCCCCATAACTTGTAAATCCCAAGGAAATGGCTCCCCCATGAACTTTTTTCAGCTTGTTCTCCGCATCGAGTTCCTTGACATCGCGCCTGACAGTATCGATGGATACATCCAATGATTCGGCTATATCGGTGAGCAGCACCCTATTGTGCAAGGCCACCTCGTTCAAAATCAACTGCTGACGTTCTTCCTTGAGCATAAAAATTCAACTTGTTTCCACAAAGATAGAAAATTATTTGATTTGCCGTTTTTTACCGTTTTTAATTTACAAATCAGTTCATTTCCTTTAATATTGCAAAATACTGCAAAATATATTGCATAAAACTGCAATATATTATTTTTTTGATTACCTTTGTGACATCAAAAACCTTTAAAATTCACAAAATGGCCGATACTTCAACAAAACCCAAACTAATGAACTACCCAATGGACGAAGAATCAAAAAAATTCGAGAAAATCAACACGATCATCCATGAGAGCTCCCAGGATGCCTCCTTCTTTGTGGCCAATGAAATTGCCGAATTGATCCGGCAACGGCAAAAAGAGGGAAAAAATATGGTTTTAGGGCTGGCAACGGGCTCTACCCCTACCAAGGTCTATGAATTCCTGGTCAAATTTCACCTTGAAGAAGGCCTTAGTTTTAAAAACGTGATCAGCTTCAATCTGGATGAATATTATCCCATGTTGCCTGATTCCATTCATAGCTATGTTCGTTTCATGAACGAACATCTTTTCAACCATATCGATATCAAAAAAGAGAACATCAATATCCCGGATGGGAATTTGGACAAGGAAGATGTTAGGGATTTTTGTGCCCAGTATGAAAGGAAGATCGAGGAGGCAGGGGGCATCGACATCCAAATCTTGGGTATAGGCAGAACAGGACATATCGGCTTTAACGAGCCGGGATCCTCCCTGAAAAGCAAGACCCGGATGGTGCGGCTCGACCGCGTGACCCGATTGGATGCGGCCAGTGACTTCTTCGGGTTGGAAAACGTTCCCTCCAAAGCACTGACCATGGGTGTCGGTTCGATCATGGCAGCGAAACGGATCATCTTGATGGCGTGGGGCGAAGGGAAAGCGGGCATCATCAAACAGGCCGTTGAGGGCAAAATCAGGGAATCGGTACCCGCTACCTTCCTACAGCATCATCCCAATTGTGACTTCATCATCGACCATGCCGCAGCTTCCGCCCTGACCCGGATCTGTACCCCTTGGTTGGTCAGTGAATGTGTATGGACGGACGCATTGATCAAAAAGGCGGCCATTTGGCTCTCTGAAAAAGTGGATAAAGCCATTTTGAAACTCACCAATGAACATTATAACGAACACGGCATGGGTAGTTTGGTCGCCGAAATAGGATCTGCCGAACATATCAACCTAAAAGTATTCAACCATCTGCAACGCACCATTACCGGCTGGCCAGGGGGCAAGCCGAACGCCGATGACACCAACCGGCCTGAACGCAATTCGCCCTATCCAAAAAAGTCGTTGATCTTTAGCCCGCACCCCGATGATGACGTCATTTCGATGGGCGGAACCTTATTGCGACTGGTCGACCACGGACATGAAGTACACGTTGCCTATCAAACTTCCGGAAATATCGCGGTTTTCGATGATGAGGTAATCCGGTTTATGGATTTTGCCACCGACATCCAGAAAGAAAACAAGACCTTGAAGGAAGAATTTAAAAAAGTCCGGGAATTCTTGAGCAGCAAGTCCCCCGGAGAGGTCGATAGTCCGGAAATACAACGTTTTAAGGGCTTGATCCGAAAAGGTGAAGCCTTGGCAGCCTGCAGATACTGCGGGGTCGATGAAAAAAATGCCCACTTTCAGAACCTCCCCTTTTATGAGACCGGAACGGTGAAGAAAAAACCGCATTCAAAGGCCGACGTTCAACTGACCTACGATTTATTGAACCGGATCAAACCCCATCAAATCTTCGCAGCAGGAGATCTTTCCGATCCGCATGGCACACACCGCGTTTGCCTCCAGATCATTTATGAAGCCCTGGACCGATTGGTGAAGGAAGGCGCGGAATGGATCGATGACTGCTATCTATGGCTGTATCGTGGCGCTTGGCAGGAATGGGATATTGCAGATATGGAAATGGCCGTGCCCATTGGCCCCAAGGATATGCAAAGAAAGAAAAACGCCATTTTCAAGCACCAGTCGCAAAAAGATGCGGCCATGTTCCCAGGAAACGACGATAGGGAATTTTGGCAACGGGCCGAACAGCGAAACATGGATACCGCCCGTAAGTACAATTCCCTTGGAATGGCCGAATATGAGGCCATGGAAGGCTTCGTGAGGTACAAGTTCAAATAATCAGTGCACCATGGCCATGGGCAATCCAAAGTGAATCGCGGGTGCCCATGGCTATTTTTTTAACCGACCAGGATGCTTCATCACTATCGCTTTTTATTGCTGTTGCTCGCGACCTCTTGTTCCGTTTTCAAACCCATACCGCAGCCCAAAACAGAATTTAGGGGTGTTTGGATTGCGACGGTGGCGAACATCGATTGGCCAAAAAATGGCCTAGATGCCGTTCAAAAACAAAAAAGGGATTACCGCTCCATTTTGGATTTTTACGAAACCTTGAACTTCAACGCAGTCGTGGTGCAGGTGCGGACGGCTGGCGATGCGTTTTATGCTTCGCCCTATGCGCCATGGTCTCGTTTTTTGACCGGAGAAGAAGGTCGCGCCCCTGATACCCAAGAAGATATCTTGGCATGGATGATCTCGGAAGCCCATCTACGGGGCATGGAATTCCATGCATGGTTTAACCCCTATCGGGCCACTTTCGACCTAAAAACCGAACGTCTTGGTCCGACCCACGATTTTAACCTACATCCGGAATGGATGCTAAAATATGGCCCCAAATACTACTATGACCCCGGTCTGCCCGAAGTTCAAGACCGATTGGTTTCCATCATCGACGAGGTCGTTTCCAATTACGATGTTGATGCCATCCATTTCGATGATTACTTCTATCCCTACAAAATACAGGATGCGGTCTTCGAAGACCGGAATTCCTTCCGGTTCCATAATGAGATGAATGCATCGCTGGAGGACTGGAGAAGGGCCAATATTGATAGTCTCGTTAAAAAGGTTCACCAGACCGTCAAAGCCAACAAACCATGGGTGCAGTTTGGTGTCAGTCCGTTTGGCGTTTGGAAAAACAAGGCCACAGATCCCAGGGGATCGGATACACAGGCGGGCCAAACCACTTATGAAGACCTTTATGCGGACCCCCTGCTATGGTCTGAAATGGGTTGGCTGGATTACCTCGTACCCCAGATCTATTGGAGCATGGACTTACCGGTGGCCTCGCATAAAAAAATTATGGATTGGTGGGCCGGAAATATAAAAAAAACCAATCTCTACATTGGCAACGGGGTGTATAAAATCAGGAACAATGCCGATAGTGTCTGGTATGACAAAAAGGAACTGCCCAGACAGCTCTCCCTCGCCCGAAAAACCCCGGAGGTTGGCGGCAACGTGTTTTTCAGTGCCAAGATCTTGATGCAGGACCATAGCGATATCGTCGCCCATCTTAAGAAAAAATACTATCATCGACCCGCGCTTCCGCCCGTCTCTCCATTGCTTCCAATAAAAGAAAAAGAAAGTCTGGCCATTGTACCCCTAGCTTCCGACCCACTTGCCTTCAAAGTGCCCGAAGGCTATCGGTACGCCATGGTATATGATTCCGGGAAAAAGCAAAAAAAGGACTACGCGATGAAAAAATTGAACAAGAAAATTTCAATTATTAATACAGGGGAGTTGGTACTCCCCATATCCGATTTTTCAAAGAAAAAGCAGGTTGCGATTTCTTTTATCGATTTTTATGGTCGTGAAACCAAACCGATATTAGTACATTTAAACCAAACCAACCAATATGATCCAAAAGAATAAATGGGCATGGGCTTGGGTACCCATTCTCTATTTTACGCAAGGCCTGCCTTATGTCATGGTAGTCACCGTTTCGGTGATCATGTACAAAAAATTGGGCATTAGCAATGCAGATATCGGTCTTTATACCAGTTGGTTGTATCTCCCTTGGGTCATCAAGCCCTTATGGAGCCCCTTCGTAGATTTAAAGAGCACAAAGCGCAACTGGTTTCTCTTTACACAACTGTTGATTTCGGTGGCACTGTTAGGGGTGGGGCTAACCATTCCCACCAATATCTTTTTCATTACCTCCTTGGCCTGTTTTTGGATGGCAGCCTTTGCCTCCGCCACCAATGATATTGCATCGGATGGCTATTATATGATTGGGCTTACTGAGGAAAAGCAGTCCTTTTTCGTCGGTTTGCGCAGTACCTTCTACAAATTATCGACCGTTACCGGACAGGGGCTTCTGGTTATTTTGGCCGGTTTCCTCGAGAATAAATATGGTGATAATACCAAAGCGTGGTCGCTCACCATGATCTGCGCGGCCTTTCTGATGCTTTTACTGACCATTTCCAACTTTTTTGTCACACCGAAGTTTGAGACTTCCGATGCCATTGCACTTGACAAACCTGCCAGTTTCATGGAAGTATTCATCTCGTTCTTTAAAAAACCGGGCATGACGGCCGCATTGACGTTTATATTGCTTTTCCGCCTCGGCGAATCGCAGTTGGTAAAAATGGCATCCCCCTTCCTGTTGGATCCCACATCGGCTGGAGGCTTGGGGTATACCACTTCGGAAGTGGGAACCATTTATGGCACCATAGGGGTCATTATGCTCACTGTTGGCGGCATCCTTGGAGGAATCCTCATTTCCCGCGACGGATTGAAAAAATGGATGCTGCCCATGTTGCTTTCCCTCAATGTGCCCAATGCGCTATATGCCTTGCTCGCCATCACCAAAACCACCCATATTGCCGCCGTCGTGAGCACGGTGGTACTTGAACAGTTCGGCTATGGCTTCGGTATCGCCGGTTTTATGGTGTACCTGATCTATATCGCCGAAGGAAAGTCAAAAACTTCCCATTACGCGATAGCCACCGGATTTATGGCCCTTGGCATGATGCTCCCAGGATTGATCAGTGGTTATATGCAGGAATGGCTTGGCTACGGCGGTTTTTTTGTATGGGTGGTCATAGCGGCGTTTCCGGCGATTATCATGTTAAAGTATATCTACTATCCCCCAGATTTTGGTAAAGCAAGTTCAAGAAATGCGGAAAATTCCTAGTTATCGGCAAGCCAAAGGTTTGCTTACCATCCCCGAGAAGGTTGGACAATTGTTCATGCCCGCAGCCTTCATCAATGATTCCGAGGCTGAAATTGCGCAATTGGAACGGTTGATCGGCAGACACCATGTAGGTGGCCTTTGTTTTTTCCATAGTCGAGCGAGTGCCGCCACCAACTATGAAGGAAAAAAAAGGGTCGTTTACAACGAAAAGAGCTTTGAAACCCTTAGGGCATTGGTACAACGTTATCAGAAAGCGGCCACGTATCCATTGCTCATCGCCATCGATGCCGAATGGGGCTTGGCCATGCGCGTGGAAAATACCCCACAATACCCTTATGCCATTACCTTGGGAGCCATGCAAGATGGAGATGACCTCATCTTTGAAATGGGTCGGAACATCGCCAAAGACTGTTTGGCCGCCGGAATCCATTGGAACTTGGCCCCTGTGGTAGACATCAATGTCAACCCCAATAACCCGGTAATCGGATACCGGTCGTTTGGGGAAGACAAGACCAGGGTGACCCGAAAGGCATTGGCCTATATCAAGGGGATGGAACGTGAAGGCCTTTTGACCAGTATCAAACACTTTCCGGGCCATGGTGATACCGAAACAGACTCCCATCTGGGACTTCCATTGATCGAGAAGTCCAAGGAAGCCCTGCAAGAAATCGAACTCTTTCCATTTCAAGAATTGGTAAACGATGGCGTAGATTCAGTGATGGTAGGGCATCTATCGGTGCCTTCCTTGGCCGGAGGCAAACCCATTCCCTCGAGTATATCCAGGGAGATCATCAAAGGAGTCCTTCGTAGGGAAATGGGATTTAAAGGCGTGGTGATCTCGGATGCACTGAACATGCATGCGGTCTCGAAAAACTATCCAAAAAAGGGCGAACTGGAATGGTTGGCCTTTGATGCGGGCAACGATGTGCTCTGTTTTGCGGAACATACCAAGGAGGCCATTGAAACCATCGTTCAAAAAGCCTCCGAACAACAGATAGAAGAAAGTTTTCAAAGGGTATGGCAACTGAAGGAAAAGGCTATCAATGCCGAATCCCCTGATAATACGATGATGCAGCTAGGTAACTTAACGGATCCCACCCTGTTGAACGAAAAGATGGCGCGTATGGGTTTGACCATGGTCAAAGGCGATGAGGATGCCATGACCACCTTTCGAAAGAAGGGATTCATAAAACAATCCATACCGCAGACCGCCAATAGTCGATTCTTTACGGACATCGAACATGGGCCACAACCGGAAAAGGCAATGGAAGCCGAACAAAACGTTCTTTTGGCCTTGTTCCCACGTCAGGTAAAGCCCGCGAATGATTTTGGCTATAGCAAAGGGGAGCTGCAATCGATCGATATGCTGCTACGATCCAATCAGGTAATACTCTATCTTTTTGGAAACCCATATGTATTGGGACTTCTGGATATTTCCAAAGCACGGGCCGTTGTGGTCGCCCACCAAGATTTTGAAGTCTTCCAAAAGGTGGCCGCAGCCCATTTTTTAGGTACATTTAAAGCTGATGGCAAATTGCCGGTAACACTTCCAAAACCATGAAAACCTATTCCATTTTAGGTTTGATGTCGGGTACTTCCCTGGATGGGTTGGACCTTGCCCATTGTCAGTTTTGCAAGATCCAAGATGAGTGGGAATACAAGATAGAGGCACACAAAAGCATTCCCTATTCCAAAACCATGCGGACGGCATTAAAGGATGCCATTTTTTTAAAGGCGGAAGCGCTGTTGCAACTGAACAATTCCTATGGAACATGGCTGGGCGAACAAGCCAAAACCTTCGTCGATGAACACCAATTGGTGGTCGATGCCGTTTCCAGTCATGGGCATACCACGCACCACCGGCCCGATAAGGGTTTTACCTATCAAATCGGTTCGGGGCAACACTTGGCGAATGCCTGTGGCCTTAAGGTAATTTGTGATTTTAGGACAAACGACGTTGCGCTTGGTGGGCAAGGGGCCCCTTTGGTCCCCATTGGCGACCAATTGCTTTTCGGGAAATTTGACTTTTGTTTAAACCTAGGGGGGATCAGCAATATTTCATTCGATCTGGAAGGAAAAAGAATCGCTTACGACATTGGGCTGGCGAACATGCTCTTGAACCACATCACACGAAAAATAGATCTCGACTTCGACCGTGGCGGGGCTTTGGCACGTAACGGCAGGTGCAACGTCGAGATGTTATCAAGGTTGAACCAACTCGAATTCTATCGGTTGCCCCCTCCAAAATCGATTGGCTACGAATGGTTCGTTGAAAAGGTGGTGCCCATAGTGGATGCTACGAATGATAAGCCCCAAAATTTATTGCATACGGCCGTGGTCCATATTTGTGAAAAAATTGGTGATCGAATAAAGCTTCATCAAAAATCGAGGGGCCAAACCCTATTGGTGACCGGTGGTGGCGCCTTGAATGACTTTTTGATCGAGACCCTGCAGCAACAACTGGGAAAAGATTCCAAAGTGGTGGTACCCCCAGGTGTCCTGATCGAATATAAGGAAGCCTTGATTTTTGCCTTGATGGGCGCCCTTCGTCTGGAACAAAGGACCAATGTATTCGCTTCGGTGACCGGGGCAAAAAGAGATTCGTCGAGCGGGGTTTTATACCTCCCAAATTAACGAGTTACACCACAATTGCCTATCTTGGAATTTCGAAAAGCAATATTAATAGCAAGCATATGCCATCCAAACAACAGAAGGCCACGGCGTACTGGAAAGAAAATGTAAAATACCTGTTTATACTGCTCGGGATATGGTTTGCCGTTTCCTATGGGGCCGGAATCCTCTTCAAGGATACCCTCAACCATATTAAAATTGGAGGTTTCGGACTTGGATTTTGGTTTGCGCAACAGGGTGCCATATATGTGTTTGTGATTTTGATATTCGTATATGTCCACTTGATGAACAAATTGGACAAAAAATATGGCTACGACGAATAAGCCGACCAATCAAAACTATTTTTACTATGGATGTTCAAACATGGACCTATATTTTAGTGGGAATTACCTTTTCGCTCTATATCGGCATCGCGATTTGGTCGCGGGCCGGCTCCACTAAGGAATTCTATGTTGCCGGAGGGGGCGTATCGCCATGGGCGAACGGTATGGCCACGGCAGCCGATTGGATGTCTGCTGCATCCTTCCTTTCCATGGCAGGTATCATCGCGTTTGCGGGTTACGACGGGTCGGTTTATTTGATGGGATGGACCGGGGGCTATGTTTTGCTGGCCTTACTTTTGGCCCCATACCTTAGAAAATTCGGCAAGTTCACCGTTCCGGATTTCATCGGCGATCGTTACTATTCCAAATCATCAAGGATCGTTGCCGTATTTTGTGCGCTGTTGGTATCGTTCACTTATGTGGCCGGGCAAATGCGAGGGGTGGGAGTGGTCTTTTCGCGCTTCCTGGAGGTTGATATCAACACAGGCGTGATCATCGGGATGGTCATTGTCCTGTTCTATGCCGTACTCGGGGGCATGAAGGGCATAACCTATACCCAAGTCGCCCAGTATTGCGTGTTGATCTTTGCTTTTATGGTACCGGCCATTTTTATTTCCATCCAAATGACCGGAAACCCTGTTCCGCAATTGGGAATGGGGTCGACCTTAAGCGATGGTTCGGGAACCTATCTTCTCGACAAGCTCAATGGACTTTCCACCGAGCTCGGTTTTGCCGAATATACCTCCGGTTCAAAAAGCACGCTCGATGTTTTTGCCATTACCCTTGCCTTGATGGTTGGAACTGCCGGACTTCCGCATGTCATTGTGCGTTTTTTTACGGTAAAAAGGGTTAAGGATGCCCGAAAGTCGGCCGGTTTGGCCTTGTTGTTGATCGCTGTTTTGTACACGACCGCCCCTGCCGTGGCGGTTTTTGCCAAAACCAATTTGATCGATACGGTGAGCGATCAAGAATACCAAACTTTGCCCGTTTGGTTCAAAAATTGGGAAAAAACCGGACTTCTGACCTTTGAGGACAAGAATGCGGACGGCAGAATACAGTACGTGGCCGATCCGAAAACCAATGAACTCAAAATCGACAACGACATCATGGTCTTGGCCAATCCAGAGATTGCCAATCTCCCCGCCTGGGTGATCGCCTTGGTGGCAGCAGGAGGGCTTGCAGCTGCACTTTCCACTGCAGCGGGATTGTTATTGGTCATTTCTTCTTCGGTATCCCATGACCTTATCAAGAAGGTCTTCGTCCCCAACATCTCGGAGCGGGGCGAATTATGGTCGGCCCGAATCGCTGCCACCTTTGCCGTGGTGGTCGCGGGATATTTTGGTATCAATCCGCCCGGTTTCGTTGCCGCCGTTGTGGCCTTGGCCTTTGGTTTGGCCGCCGCTTCTTTTTTTCCCGCCATTGTCTTGGGCATATTTTATAAAAAAATGAACAAGGAAGGTGCCGTTACCGGGATGGTCGTTGGAATAACCCTGATGTTGTACTATATGCTCAAATATAAGTTGGGCTGGTTCGATGACATCCTGCCAGATAAGCGAGAATGGTGGTTCGGAATCTCACCGGAAGGTTTTGGAGCCGTAGCCATGCTCGCCAATTTCCTAGTTTCGATTTTGGTGATGCAATTTACACCTGCCCCACCACAACACGTACAGGATATCGTAGAGGATATCCGAATACCCAGCGGCGTGAAGGAAGCTACCGGGCACTGATATTTTTTTTAATTTTATGGCATAAAGCATAGCTGAGATGAGCAATTATCATATTAAACACCTAGAGGAATATTTTCAAGTTTATCGAAAATCGGTTCGAAATCCCGAGGCTTTTTGGGAGGAAATTGCCGAAGAACACTTCGTGTGGCGCAAAAAATGGGACCAAGTCTTGAAATGGGATTTTAAAAAACCGGAACTACGATGGTTCGAAGGCGCCAAGCTCAATATTACGGAGAACTGCATCGATCGACATATCCCTACCCGAGGTGAAAAGACAGCCATCATTTTTGAACCGAACAATCCGGCGGATGAGCCACAGCACATAACCTACAGGGAACTGCATGAAAAGGTGTGCAGAATGGCCAATGTGCTCAAAGAACACGGCACTAAAAAAGGAGATCGGGTTTGTATTTACTTGCCGATGATTCCGGAATTGGCCATTTCCTTGTTGGCATGTGCCAGGATAGGAGCCATCCATTCCGTGGTCTTTGCAGGGTTTTCATCGAATGCCCTCTCTACCCGTATCAACGATTCCGATTGTAAAATAGTGCTCACTTCCGATGGTTCGTACCGTGGATCTAAGACCATAGACCTCAAAGGAATCGTTGACAAAGCGCTTGAAGAATGCCCCGGGGTCAAAACAGTGCTGGTCACCAAGAGGATCAACAGTGACATTAAAATGCGCAAGGGAAGGGACAAATGGCTACAACCCCTCTTGGACAATGCCTATGCCGACTGTGTAGCTGAAATTATGGAGGCCGAAGACCCTTTGTTCATCCTTTATACTTCAGGTTCAACGGGAAAACCCAAAGGGATGGTGCATACTACGGCCGGCTATATGATCTACACCGCTTATACCTTTAAAAACATATTCCAGTATAGGGAAAACGACATCTACTGGTGCACGGCCGATATAGGCTGGATCACCGGCCATTCTTATATTGTTTATGGGCCTTTGGCCAACGGGGCCACGACCGTGATGTTCGAAGGGGTTCCCTCCTATCCCGATTACGGACGTTTCTGGGAGGTGGTCGAAAAGCACAAGGTAACACAGTTTTATACCGCACCCACCGCCATCAGGGCTTTGGCGAAGGAAAACTTGGAGTTTGTCGAGCGATACGACCTTTCAAGCCTGAAAGTGTTGGGTTCGGTGGGCGAACCCATCAACGAGGAGGCGTGGCACTGGTACAACAACAATGTGGGGAAAAAGAAGAGTCCGATTGTGGATACCTGGTGGCAGACCGAAACCGGGGGCATCATGATTTCTCCCATACCTTATGTGACCCCTACGACGCCGACCTATGCCACCCTACCTTTTATCGGGGTACAACCGGCACTTATGGATGAGAACGGGTCGGAGATCATGGGCAACCAGGTAGAGGGAAGGTTGTGCATCAAGTTTCCTTGGCCTGCGATGGCTCGAACCATTTGGGGCGATCACAAACGCTATCACGATACCTACTTTTCCGCCTATAAAGGCAAATATTTCACCGGGGATGGGGCTTTACGCGATGCCGTAGGCTACTATAGGATTACGGGACGGGTAGATGACGTAATCATCGTTTCCGGCCATAACCTGGGCACCGCACCCATTGAAGATTCCATCAATGAACATCCGGCAGTTGCAGAATCGGCCATCGTCGGGTTCCCACATGATATCAAGGGCAATGCGCTTTACGGGTATGTTATTCTGAAGGAAACGGGGGAAAGCAGAGATCGCGACAACCTTCGCAAAGAAATCAACCAACAGATCACCGAGCACATTGGACCGATCGCAAGATTGGACAAGATACAGTTCGTTTCCGGCCTTCCGAAAACAAGATCGGGGAAGATCATGCGTCGTATCTTGCGAAAGATCGCTGCCAAGGATACGGGCAATTTGGGCGATACAAGTACCCTTTTGAACCCAGAGGTCGTTAAGGAAATCATGGACAATGCCCTTTAAAAATAGGAGGTTTTTAAGAAGATTGGGTTACGGTGTCCAATAGAGAACTTTCCGGAGGATTCATGTAATCGAGCGATTGGCCAAACTCCTTGCGGCCATCCTTTTCCAAAGCATGGCGCTAAATAGGAGTAGGGATATGAATCCACATGTGGCTAGCCCCGCAAACAAGGGCAATACCCTACCTACCACAAAACTCCCGATATAGGCGGCGATCGGTATCGATAAAAGCGTGGATATAAATCCTGTAATCGATGCGCCTATACCGGCTATATGCCCAATGGGTTCCATGGCGATCGACCGCAGATTGCCCCAAATGAAGCCCAAGCAAAAAAACTGTAACGCCAAGAAGACGAACAATACCCCAACTGCCGGATTGGGACTATCCCAAAACAGTATAACGTACAATAATGCTAGGGCACAAAAAGCCGATAGGGCAATAAAAGATAATTTTCTCATCCCGTACCGCATGACCAGGGTTCCGTTCAAAAAAGTCGAAAGCCCAATAGAAATGGCCAATCCCGCAAAAATATAGGGAAAGGAATCCTTTAACCCGTACTGATCTTCAAAAACGTGCTGTGCTGCACTGAGGTACACCAAAAAAGCCCCTGTGATAAGTCCGCTGATGATTGTGAATGCCATGGTTTCCCGATACCTGATCAATTCTTTGATGCCGTCAAGAAAAACATGGGAAGAGAACGGAATCTTATAAATTGGTTTCAAGGTTTCGGGCTGGCGTTTCCAAAACCATATCCCGACCACCAGTGCAAAAAACAACTGCATATAAAATATGGCATGCCATCCAAACTGATCCATGATTGTTTTTCCGATGGCAGGGGCAACAACGGGCACCAATATAAAAAAAGCGGTCACAAACGACATTACGCGGGCCATATGGTCTCCCTTATAGGTATCCCTGATGATGGATATGCTGATGGTTCTCGGGGCCGATAGGCCAATGCCCTGCAGAATGCGGCCAAAGATCATCCATTCGAGCGAAGGCGCCATCACACATACAATACTTGCGATGGCAAACAATACAAAACCCATATAAACTATGGGCTTGCGACCGAAGCTGTCGGATAGCGGCCCAAAAAAAAGCTGGCCGACCCCAAGGCCCAAAAAAATCATGGTGATCAACAATTGGTTGGCGGTGGGATCTAGGCTGTTGATGTCGCGGCCTATATTGGCGATGGCCGGTAAAAGGGCATCGATGGCAAGGGCCACGATCGACATCAAGGAGGCCATCATGGCCACAAATTCGAAATGTGGTGTAACTTTTTGATCTTGCATCCGGCAAAAATAGTCATATGGCAGCCAAACCTAACCATAAAAGTCCGATTTTAGGAATTGTAGCAAATTGGCACGCAAATCGCTACTTTTGTGCAAAACGAAAAAGATGTTGATCATAGGTATTGCGGGGGGCACCGGTTGTGGGAAAACAACCGTGGTAAACCAGATCATCAACGAACTTCCGACCGGGGAAGTGGGGGTTATTTCCCAAGATTCGTACTATAAAGATCTATCCCATCTGAATTTGGAGGAAAGAAGAAAGACGAATTTTGACCATCCAAAATCAATCGATTTCGAACTATTGGAAAATCATTTGACGCATTTAAGGTCGGGCATTTCCATAGCGCAACCGGTCTATTCTTTTTTAGAGTGCAACAGAACCGATACCACCATTCCCACAAAACCTACCAAGGTGTTGATCGTGGAGGGCATTTTAATCTTGACCAACCCGACCATAAGGGACATGTTCGACATCAAAATTTATGTTCATGCCGATTCCGACGAGCGTTTGATACGAAGGTTGAAAAGGGATGTGAATGAGCGGGGCTGGAACCTCGACGAGACCCTTCAAAAGTATCAGTCGAACATCAAGCCGATGCACGAACAGTTCATCGAACCCTCCAAAGAACATGCAGACATCATCATTCCCAACAATACCTATAACACCGTTGCCATCGATATCGTGCGTACCATCATCAATCAGAAAATAGTTTAAAAATGGGGTTTCAAGGAAATCAAGAAGAAGAAATGGTTCGGAATCCTCACCAATATGTATGTGTTGGTGCTGACCGTTTTTCTGGTATGGATGGTCTTTTTTGATACCAATTCATTATTGATCCATCTCGAGTTAAAAAGGGAAATCGACAAACTCGAAAAACAACAGGAGTTTCTCAGGGAAGAAATAGCCAACGACAAAAAAATCATTGAGAAATTATCAGACCCCGAAGAACTTGAAAAGTTTGCAAGGGAACAGTACTATCTCAAAAAGAAAAACGAGGAGATTTACCTCATCGAGTTTGAGGACAGTTTAAAGGTAAACAAGGAAGAGGAATAAATCCGTTGCCCTTTTGCCCTTTTTCAACGACTGTTAGGAGGCAATTGAAAAGCACCGTATATGGCAGAACCCATACCCTATCGAAGCTTCAGCGAAAAGGGCCAAAACCTTTTAACTTACTTTAACGCACTGCCCTTAAGTTATTCACTTTCTGTTAACAAAATTCGTTTTCTGGCATCGTAAATAATCGTATTTTTACCCTCTTAACTTACAAGCATAATGGGCAAAATAATTGCTATTGCGAATCAAAAAGGTGGTGTCGGTAAAACGACGACTACCGTGAATTTAGCCGCATCTTTGGGGGTGCTCGAAAAGAAGGTGTTGTTGATCGATGCCGACCCCCAAGCCAATGCCACTTCCGGTCTCGGCGTTGATGTGGACAGCATTGAATTGGGAACCTATCAATTTTTGGAACATTCCAAAACCGCTGCAGAAACCATCATAAAAACCTCCTCCCCCAACGTTGATCTAATTCCTTCCCACATCGATCTTGTGGCGATAGAAATTGAATTGGTCGAACTGGATCGACGGGAATACATGATGAAGCAGGCCATCGGCGATTTGAGGGATTCCTATGACTATATATTAATCGACTGTGCCCCTTCGCTGGGATTACTGACGCTCAACGCGCTTACCGCCGCCGATTCTGTAATCATTCCGATTCAATGCGAATATTTTGCGCTAGAAGGTTTGGGCAAACTGCTCAATACCATTAAAAGCGTACAAAAAATACATAATCCGGATCTTGATATCGAGGGAATGCTCCTGACCATGTACGATTCAAGATTGCGACTCTCCAATCAGGTAGTGGAGGAAGTGCGGAAGCACTTTGCCGATATGGTCTTCGATACCATAATCCAAAGAAATGTTCGGTTAAGTGAGGCACCAAGTTACGGGGAAAGCATAATCAAGTACGATGCCAGCAGTAAAGGTGCCGAAAATTACCTCGACCCTGGCCAATGAAATGGTAATGCGAAATAAGGAAAAAGTGTAATGGCGAAGGCGACCAAAAAACAGGCTTTGGGCAGGGGATTATCGGCCCTGCTCAGAGATCCGGAAAATGACATCCAATCGGTTTCCGACAAGAATGCCGATAAAGTCGTTGGAAATATCGTGGAACTCGACCTTACGCCATTGTCGTCAACCCCTTTCAACCGCGATCCAATTTTAACGATGAAACACTGCAGGAATTGGCCAGCAGCATAAAGGAACTTGGTGTAATCCAACCCATTACAGTTCGAAAAGTAGATTTCAACAAATACCAACTGGTCTCCGGCGGAAAGACGGTATAGGGCTTCAAAACTGATCGGCATGGAGACCATTCCCGCTTACATAAGAATTGCCAATGATCAGGAGTCATTGGAAATGGCCTTGGTAGAGAACATTCAACGACAGGATTTAGACCCCATTGAAATCGCATTGAGCTATCAGCGTTTGATCGATGAAATTGAACTTACCCAAGAAAAATTAAGTGAACGCGTCGGCAAAAAACGATCGACAATCACCAATTATCTCCGATTGCTAAGACTCGACCCTATTATTCAAACCGGTATACGCGATGGTTTCACCACCATGGGCCATGGCAGGGCCTTGGTCAACATCGACAAGAAAGAGGACCAAATCGCGCTTTATGAGCGCATAGTTGGGGAACAACTTTCGGTTCGGGATACGGAAAGAGCGGTCAAGACGTATCAAGAAGGACCAAGCCCTAAAAAGACCAAAACCTTCGGCACCTAAGGTGCCAGAATTCACTTCAAACGACATAGCCGAACTCACTGCACGGCTTTCGGTGAAAGTTGGGATACAAGCTACCGAAAAAGGCAAGGGAAAAATTACCATACCTTTTCGATCAGAAGCCGATTTCAAGCGAATAAAAAAAATATCTATTGGGTGGGTAAAAACCGATATATGGTCTCTTTACTGCTGCTATTCACTCTGGTATGTAAGGCACAGGAAGAAGAACCGGTCAAGACGCAAGTGGATTCATTACAAACCGATCTAAAGGAGCAAGGAATCGACATTAATGATTCCAAGGTTGAAAAAAGAAAGCCCATCAATCCATTAGCACCCAGTAGGGCCGCTTTTTACTCAGCCATATTCCCTGGCATGGGTCAAATATATAACAAACGATATTGGAAAGCACCGTTGGTGTGTGGGGCCATAGGAACCGGGATTTATGCCTACACCTGGAATAATGACCGTTATGGTCGTTACAGAACGGCCTTCAAAAGAAGACAGGCCGGTTTTACAGATGACGAATTTTATGATATCAGAACACCCGATGACGGTATACTGCCCGCCGAACCTGATTTATCGAATTCCGCTTTAGAAGATGCACAGGAACGGTATCAACGAGATCGGGATCTGGCGTCTGGTCATTACCATAGGACTGTACATCCTGAACATCGTGGATGCCAATGTAGATGCACATTTGAAGCAGTTCAACATCGATGATGACCTAAGTTTTGATGTGCAGCCCTATTTGGAACGCAACCCAATTACAAATAATCCCAACTACGGCCTGGCCATGGTCATAAGATTTTGATCAAAAAGGCCCCTTTGAAGAACCTGGAAATCGGAAAAGAGACCATTTGCTTTGAAAGTGATACATTCGGAACGATTCCGAAATTAAACCAGTCTATGAATATCGCACTGTTCGGTTACGGAAAAATGGGAAAAATGATCGAAGCGGTAGCTACCGCCCGTGGGCATCGCATTGTGGCAAAGATCGATATAGGCACAACATCCATTGACTTTGATGAAATGGATGTGGCCATTGACTTCAGTACCCCGGACGCGGCATTTGAAAATATCACCAAATGCTTCGAACATGGCGTACCGGTAATATCGGGCACCACAGGGTGGCTCGGAAAGTTCGGGGAAGCCGTTGCTGCTTGCCATAAAATGAAAGGCGCCTTCATCTATGCCTCGAACTTCAGTCTGGGGGTAAACGTTTTCTTTGAACTGAACTCCCATCTGGCCAAAATGATGCGGCAAATGAAATCTTATAAGGTTTCGATAGAGGAAATACACCATACCGAAAAATTGGATGCGCCAAGTGGCACGGCAATTACTTTGGCAGATGGGATTTTGGCAGATTCCGATTATGTGGGGTGGTCCAATGGCATTGCCGGAGAATCTGAAATACCGATTGAATCGAAACGGATCGGGAAGACTCCAGGAACCCACAGCGTTTTGTACAGCAGTGAAGTAGATCAAATCGAAATCAAACATACTGCCCATAACCGAGAGGGATTTGCCTTGGGCGCAGTGGTGGCCGCGGAATGGCTCGTGGGCAAAACAGGGATATACGGGATGAAAGATGTTCTGGGCCTGTAACGGCCCTCGAAAATATGCCATTGAAACAGGGTGCACGGGAATTGTGAATTTTAAAAGAATCCATACGATTTTGAGCAACGAACCTAAACATACGGAATACAACAAACCATAAAAAACAAAGATGGACGGAACACAGTGGATTCTTTTTATTTTGATCATACAGTTGGTACACTTTTTAGGTACCTGGAAACTGTACGTTAAAGCGGGCAGAAAGTCTTGGGAAGCTGCCGTTCCGATCTACAATGCCATTGTTTTGATGAAAATCATCAATAGGCCGAAATGGTGGGTCTTTTTGCTCTTTATTCCAATCATAAACCTTTTGATGTTTCCCGTGGTATGGGTGGAGACCATTCGCAGCTTCGGCACGGAACAGCCTCTTGGAGAGCTGGTTGGTCGTCCTCACCCTGGGCTTCTATATCTACTATGTAAACTATGCCCAAGACGTTACCTATATCGAGAATAGGAGACCTACACCCGAAAACGGCCCTAGGAGAATGGGTGGGTTCGATCGTTTTCGCAGTGGTGGCCGC
This sequence comes from uncultured Flavobacteriaceae bacterium, assembly GCA_963700435.1. Taxonomy (GTDB): domain Bacteria; phylum Bacteroidota; class Bacteroidia; order Flavobacteriales; family Flavobacteriaceae; genus Pelagihabitans. The sequence goes on along the minus strand of CAVOXM010000009.1, from coordinate 86,483 downwards.
GACCTTGGTACATACCTATTTTATTCAACCCTATGTGATTCCCACCGGTTCGTTGGAACGTACATTAAGAATAGGCGACCTACTGTTCGTCAGTAAATTCCATTACGGGGCACGTACCCCCATGACCACCGTAGCGGCCCCGATGGTTCACGATACGCTTCCCGGGCTTGGGGTTAAATCCTATCTGAACAAACCACAACTTCCCTACTTCAGGCTTCCGGGATTCACAAAAGTAAAGCGAAACGACATTGTAGTGTTCAGCTGGCCGGCCGATACCGTATATCAATTTTTCAGAAAAGGACAAAGGGGTAAAAAAACCCATCGATAAAAAATCGAACTACGTAAAGCGGTGTGTCGGTATCCCCGGAGATTCGCTTGGAAGTCATTGACGGTTATGTCTATATCGATGGCAAAAAATCGGTATTGCCCGAACGCGCCAAACCGCAATATGACTATACCATTTATGGCAACAATGGGGTTTCTTCAAGATTGTTACAGGATATAGGAGATCATCGATTTTCAAAGGAAGTTCATATCCCCACCCTTGAACCAAATACAGGTCGATGCCCTTGGCAAATACATTATAGGATTCAACAGACGGGCTGACGGGCAATTGGAACTCTACACGAAGGAAAGCGGAATACCCGTTGACCTGATCCGGAAGTTGAACCTCCCTCTGAAAGAGGAAACGGCAAGGGCCAGGGAAGCGGCTTTGACCGATGGAATGGTGGCCGAACTGGAGAAAGAACCCTTCTATTGACTCGGTCAAACGGGTCATTACCGCCTAAAGGACAACGCGGCATCAACCTCTTTCCCCAGAGTCCGGATTACGATTGGAACTACGACCAAATGGGACCGATTTACATTCCTGAAAAAGGGAAAACGGTAGCCCTGAACCTTAAGGTGCTCCCGCTTTATAAAAAAATAATACGCGAATATGAAGGCAACCTGCTGGAGGTTTCGGGCAACCAGATTCTGATCAACGGCCAAGGTGGTCGACTCCTACACTTTTAAACAGGATTATTACTGGATGATGGGCGACAATCGAGATCATTCGGAAGACAGTCGTGCCTGGGGCTATGTGCCTGAAAACCATATTGTCGGCACCCCCATATTTATCTGGTTGAGTTTTGACAACTTCAATGACGGGATTACCCATTGGAAACCCCGATGGGACCGTATCTTTACGACCGTGCACGGTGATGGCCAACCGAGATCGTACTTCAAATATTTCTTGATCGCATTGGCCGCATACTTTGTGGGCAGTTATTTTTGGGGCAGAAGAAAGAAAAGACAAAAAATAACGGACTCCCATAACGGACCTTGATAAATGATATAGCTCCATGTTATCCAATTGGATAGAGAATGGGCTTGGACTTTTTGGAAAGTAATACCTTTGTTACTCAGACGATAAGCAAGAAAAACATTGAAACTGATCCTGCATCCGACCTATTTCCCCAACATTGCCACATTTGCGGCGATGCATCGGCAAGAAGTGGTTTGGGAGGTGGAAGACAACTACCAGAAGCAGACCTATCGCAATCGTTGTTTTATCTGCAATGACCAAGGCAGGCAGCTGCTCAGCGTACCGATCGAACATGTAGGTGGCCATCAGGGCCGGCAGAAATATAAGGAGGTACGGTTAGATTATTCATTTGATTGGCAACGCTTGCATTGGAGAACCCTTCAAACGGCATACCGTACCTCCCCTTTTTTCGAGTTTTATGAAGACGAACTGGCCCCTTTGTTTGAAAAACGTCATCAATATTTACTCGATTTCAATCTAACGGCCATCGCGGTGCTCTGTGGATGCCTGCAATCGGAAATGCCACAGGAAAAAACCACCCTCTACGAAAAAGTGCCCCATAACCTCCTGGATGGCAGGCCGTTGGTCAATGCGAAGGCCCAGATAGACTTTCGACCGAAGGAGTATGTGCAGGTTTTTGGTGACCGCCATGGTTTTGAGGGCAATTTGAGCATACTGGACCTGATGTTCAATGAAGGTAGCAATACCTTGAATTATTTAAAATCGCAAACCCTGTCATTTCTTCATGCTTAGGTTCTTCATACATTATGGAATCCATTTTTTGGTCCCTTTGCTGTTCGTTTGGGGCTTCTATAAGGGATATCGATTACAGGCACTTTTGATTCTTTGGGCCGGCATTTTAATCGATATCGATCATCTATGGGCCGTGCCGATATTCGATCCAAACCGCTGCAGTATCGATTTCCATCCACTCCACACGTATTGGGCCATCGGTATTTACGTTTTATTGTTGGTCCCAAAGATGACCAGAATCATTGGCTTGGCGCTGCTGCTCCATATTTTTGCCGATCAGGCCGACTGTTGGCTAGTGCTCCTGCAATCGAAATGAGGCCATCACCGGAAAGTGATCGGAAAAACGGACATCGTAATTCTTGTGGCCCGTGACATCGAACTGTGGGTCGGCCATGATATAATCGATTCTGAACGGTAAGCGCAAGCTCTGATAAGTACGCCCATAACCGCTCCCCTTTTCCATATAGGAATCAGACATCTCTCCTTTGATCAATTTGTACACGTACGAAAACTGGGTATTGTTGAAATCCCCACATACAATGGTCTTATAGGGTACCGAATTCCTATGTTTTAGGAACAATCGGGCCTGCTCCGCCTGCTTTTTAAAAGTTCGGCTCAATCGCAGGAACAAACGCCCTGAGACATCAGTGGGAATTCTCCTGATTTGAGGATGGTAACCAAACGATTCCAAATGAAGGTTATAAATCCTGATGGTGTCGTTTTTATATTGAATATCCACAAAAGCCCCGTTATTTTCCGTGCCCGGCCAATCGAGAGTGCCTTCATTGATGATCGGATACTTCGAAAAAATCGATAACATGGCACGTTTCCCCTTATGGATGTAATTCAGATGTCGGTAGGGATAATCCTTGAATTTATCCCGCTTCCGAAAATCTACCTCCTGGAAACATAGGATATCGGGATTTTCTTCGGCAACAAAGTTGAAAACATTCTCGAACTGATTTTTCCTATCTCCTCCGTTGCTCCACCAAAAATCACTGACGTTAAAACTCATCACTTTCAGGTCTGCGGGCTTGAATACATCATCCGATGGTTTCAGTTTTACGAACGAACCCAAGCTGACATAACCGATAACGAGCAATAATGAGGAGACAAAGGCCCTTCGGTTCCGACCTAAAACCCAATACAGTACAAAACACAGGTTGGCATAAACCAAAAGGGGAACCACTATGCCCAGGAGCCCGAAGTAAGGGAAAATGTCTGCCGGAACATAAGTTACCAAACAAGCCAATAGCAAAAGGGCTGCAAAGGCCCAATTCACCGCGAACACGATTTTATTGAATATCGAAAGTTGTTTCACGATGCTAATCTTCCTTGCCTGCCTTGAATAAAAAATCCTTTTCGGTCTTGGATAGGCTCTCATAACCCGATTTGCTGATCTTATCCAAGATGGCGTCGATTTTTCTCTGGTGCAGCTCTTTGTCGTAATTTACGGAAGAGGATACGGTCGTCTTTTGTTTCCTGTATACCGTTTTCAAGGGCGCTTTTTTTTCTTTGGCCTTAAAAAGACCTGAAATTCCGTCCAGCATCTTTGAAAAACCCTTCCCCGATATCATGTCCCTTGAGCAACTGTCTTCCGTAAAGATAACCCAGAGCGGCCCCTCCCAAATGTGCCAAGTGCCCGCCAGCATTCGTGCCATACGGGATCTGTATCAGATCGATCAATACCACCACCAAGTCCAAGTTGCCATAAGCTTTACATTAAAGAAGATGACCCTTACCTCTTGGCTGGGCATATAGGCACACACAAAGATCAACACCGACGTAACCCCGGCCGAAGCACCGATCAGGGTAGAATTGATCCCCATAAAGGCCGGAAAAATGTTATAACTCAACATAAAAAGAAGCCCCCCAAAAATGACTCCCAGAAAATATACGTTCACAAATCTTCTGGATCCAAAAATGTTGAGGAAGATCCGTGCTGCGAAATACAACAACAGCATGTTCCAAAAGATATGTCCCAAACTGCCATGAAAAAAAGAATAGGTGACCAAAGACCAAGGCTGTGTGATAAAGTCGCCCAAATTTCTGGGGAGTGCAAACCATCTGTCGATGGCATCCGGGGCCAGGCCCAATAAAAAGGGGAGCAGGGCATTCAGAACATACACACCACCATTGATGGCTATCAGTTTTTCGGCAATGCTCAAACTTGCAAATTGATATCTTAATCCTCCTCTATTCATCGTCAATTCCAACGGTTTTTATTAAACTGATTCTTTTTCCAATACCACATCATGATAAACCCTGCCACTGCCCCACCCACATGGGCAAAATGAGCAATTCCCTGGCCGAAGATACCATAACCCGTTACCCCCGAAAATAGATCGAGCGCAATCAGAACCGGAACAAAATACTTGGCCTTTATCGGGATCGGCAGAAAGATGAGCATAAGTTCGGCTTGCGGAAAACTAAATGCAAATGCCACCAACACCCCGTAAATAGCACCTGAAGCCCCGACCGCAGGCGTATTGATAGGCACTCAAAAAATTGTCGATGGTGCCCTTGCCCGCGATCTCGTACCAACTGGGGCTATATTGACCGGCCGATATGATATCGAGCACTTGGCTCTCCGTGAGTCCGGAATTGACAAGGGCCGACATCCCTTCGTTAAAATAGTAATAATTTATCCCCGTATGGAGCAAGGCGGCACCAAGACCGGCCGAAAAATAGAAAAAGAAAAATTTGTTCCTTCCCCACATGGCCTCCAATGGGGAGCCGAATGCCCACAGCGCGTACATATTAAAGGCGATGTGCATAAAACCGCCGTGCATGAACATATGGGTTAAGATCTGCCAAAGCCTAAAATGTTCGTTCTTGGGAAACCACAGTGAGAACCACTGGTACATTTGGTCACCGTACAAGGAGGTTGCCACAAAAAATAGGATATTGATGATCAATAAATGTTTTATGGCCTCGGTCAGTCTTCCCATCTAAATGAATTTTTTATCAATGTCGTTCTCCGTTATGGTGATGTACACCGGTTTATTAAACGGACTTATCCTGGTTTCCTTACAAGCGAACAAATCGTTTACCAAAGCGAGTTGGGAAGCATTGTCAAGGGATTCCCCGGTTTTTACGGCCAAGGTCTTCGCCAAGGTTTTCGAAAGAATATCGGTTTGGGAAAAACCTGCCCCCGATACTTCCTGCTGACAATCGGCGATCAATTGATCTAAAACCATGCCCACCTCACTTTCCGGGACCAATAAGGGCACCCCCGATACCTGCACCGCTGTTTCCCCGATTTCTCCAAAAACAAAGCCCACGGCGATAAGGGTTTCCATAATTTCCTTCAAAATTCCGATATCGGCTTTCGAAAACGAAAGGGACAAGGGGAACAATAATTGTTGGCTTATCGCCTGCTTTATGGTACTATGCCTCAAGAACCGTTCATAAAGGACCCGCTGATGGGCCCGGCTTTGATCGATGACCACCATCCCCGACATTATCGTCGTGACTATGTATTTTCGCCGCAGCTGAAAAGTGGTGGCAAACTGATTCAAAATTATCGTTTTTCCCTTCAAAAATGGAACCACTAATGGTCTCCGACTCATATTCCAGACTGCTGAAACCATTATCCTTTGCCCAATTTCGATTCAAGGCCCAAATATAAACTTTCCCAATGACGGCCCTGCGCGGCAGGACTACCTTTTATTCGAATGGTGATTCGTGGTTTTCATTTTTGTCCCGTGATTCAAGAAAGGGATTGAATCCAGGATCAACGAAAATTCGAGGTACTTGCGCTGCCTTGTTTCGATAGGCATACGGGGTCTCCAAATTTTGATCCGTTTCAAAGTCCAGGGCCGGAACCACATTGAATTGCCCTAAACTGTGCTTGATGGTCGACCGAAGAATGGCGTATAGGGTATGTTCATCATCGAACTTGACCTCTGTTTTGGTGGGATGGATGTTGATATCGATCGAGGCCGGATCCACCTCCAGGTACAAAAAGTAACCCGGGATGGTTCTCTGGCTTCACAAGCCCTTCAAAAGCGGATACCACGGCATGGTGAAGATAGGGGCTCTTGATAAAGCGGTCGTTCACAAAAAAGAACTGTTCGCCCCGGCTTTTCTTCGCAAACTCCGGTTTGTTGATAAAACCCCTGATTTTGACCACCTGGGTCTCTTCCCCGACCGGTACCAATTTTGGATTGGTTTTATTGCCAAAAACATGGACGATCCGCTGCCTTAAATTGCTTTTGGGCAGCCCAAAAAGTTCGCTTCCATTGTTATGGAATTCGAAGGCTATATTGGGATGGGCCAGTGCCACGCGGTGAAACTCATCGGTAATATGGCGTTGTTCCACCTGATCTGATTTAAGAAAGTTCCGACGGGCAGGGATATTGAAAAAAAGGTTTTTTACCGCTATGGAGGTGCCTTTAGGAACCAATTTTACCTCCTGAAAGATGACCTTGCTGCCTTCGACCCGCAAATGTGTTCCCAATTCCGGATCTTCGGGCTTGGTCTGCATTTCCACATGCGCAATGGCCGCGATCGAGGCCAGTGCCTCGCCCCTAAAACCCTTGGTGGTCAACTGAAACAGATCTTCCGCCCTTTGTATCTTAGAGGTCGCATGCCGTTCAAAACTGAGCCTCGCGTCTGTTTCGCCCATTCCGGAACCATCGTCGATGACCTGGATCAACGTTTTGCCGCCGTCTTTGACAATAAGCTTGATATGTGTCGCACCGGCGTCGATGGCGTTCTCGAGCAGTTCCTTAACCACGGAGGCCGGCCTTTGTACCACTTCTCCTGCTGCAATTTGGTTGGCAACGTGGTCTGGCAAAAGTTTGATGATAGATGCCATTTATTTGGTATAGAATATAGAAAGGTCGAAATCGATGATATAAAGGAATATAAACAACAGGATGACCAAGATGGCCAGAAATCGGATTTTTATATTTCGGTCGCCCTTGCGCTTCAGGTCTTCGGCGGCATTTCTCATCTTATTTTTTAATCCTCTGGGGGTATCGACGGTACTTCGGAACTTATCAAATTTGTGTTCAAATTTAAATGGACTCCCCTCGCCTTTATCATCGTAGTAGCGGGGGGAATAACCAAATTTTTTGTTCCTTTTAAGCTTGGTAAATTTATCTAGTAAACCCATTTTTTCAAAGTTACTCAAAATCAAAAAATATGCCGTAACCCTATTGCCAAAATTTGTTAACACAACCTGCCGAAATGTCCTGTTTTTTGGGGCGTATAAGGAAGAAGGTCCCTGACATGGAGACATGGGGATATTCGTATGGCAAAGCAAGAATATATCTTTACAATGCTTGCACTGCGCTAAAATCGATAGGGTTATTTGCCCAAAACCGCCATCCGAATCGCGGCAATTGCAGCCTCGGTGCCCTTATTACCATGTTTTCCACCACTGCGGTCTTTGGCCTGTTGCAGGGTATCATCGGTAAGGACGCAGAAAATAATGGGGGTATCGAGTTTTACATTAAGATCTTTGATACCCTGGGAAACCGCATTACAGACAAAATCGAAATGTTTGGTTTCACCTTGAATCACGCTTCCTATGGCAATCAGGGCATCTACCCTATGGTCGGCCAGCATCTTTTTGCAACCAAATACCAGTTCGAAACTTCCGGGAACGTTCCACCTAATGATATGGTGGGGATTTGCGCCACAGTCCAAAAGGGTACCATACGCACCGTTGAAAAGCGCTTCGGTGATTTCCCCGTTCCATTCCGCGACCACGATCCCAAACTTCAAACGTTCCAGATCGGGAATTTTGGAAAGGTCGTATTCGGAAAGGTTTTTATGCGCCGTGGCCATTATTTTCCACTTTTGGCCATTCCTATAAATGCATCGATGGTACGGGCTTCGTCGGCCTCAGCGAAGTCATCCTTGATTCTTTGAAAGTATTGAAGGGCCTTGGCGTTCTGTTTTAGCTCAAGGGCGGTGACCCCTGCTTTGTACAGAAACTTTGGCGTGGTATACTCGTTGTTGCTGAATTCAAAGGCATTTTCATAATATCCCAAGGCATCGGAAGGCTGTCCCAATTGCATAAAAGCATCTCCAAGACCGCCTTTGGCCATGGCGCCGAGCATCTCGTCATCAGAGGAAAAATTGCCAAGATGAGTGATGGCTTCCTGATATTTCTGCATACTCAAATAGGCCATTCCCGCGGCATAGTTTGCCAGATTGGCCGCTTTGGTGCCCGGATATTCTTCAATGATATCAAGGAATCCGTATTTCCCTTCAGCCCCGTTCAGGGCAAGGTTGAACAGGGAGTCCTTTTCGGTGGTGGCGTTCAATGCCTGGTCGAAATATTGCTGTGGGTAATAAAGTTCGTTGGCCGCACCTATATCCTTGGGCTTCTGCACAAACTGGTTATAGGCCAAATACCCCAAAAGGCCGACGGCGATCACGCCGATAAAGCCCAAAATATAATTTTGGTTGGTGGAGACCCATTCCTCTGTCCGGGAAGCGCCCTCGTCCAATGAACTAAACACCTCAGCGGTGGTACTTTCCTGCTCTTCCAATCGTTTTTCCTCTTCCTTGTCTTTAGGTTTATAGCCCCGCTTCTTGTATGTTGCCATTGTTTTCTTTTATTGGTGGCGCAAAAATAAAGTTTTTATCCAAAACCGAACGGGTATTTATTCGTTATTTTTGATATTTCACCAAGTCGCCGGTGGCGTCAATCAAAAACCTTACACCGCAAGAATGTTTCTGAAGAAGTTGTCGCTTATCAATTACAAAAACTTCGAATCCCGTGAATTTGAGTTCGATCATAAAATCAACTGCTTTGTGGGTGCCAATGGTATCGGAAAAACCAATATCCTCGATGCCATTTATCATTTATCCTTTGGCAAAAGCTATTTTAACCCCGTCGCTACCCAAAATATCAAGCACGGCGAGGATTTTTTCATGATCGATGGGGCGTTCCAGAAAAATGGCCAAAACGAAAAAATCGTTTGCAGCTTGAAGAAGGGGTTGGCAAAGATGATCAAACGCAACGGCAAAGCCTATGATCGACTGTCCGATCACATAGGATTCCTCCCCTTGGTAATCATCTCCCCGGCCGACCGTGACCTGATCATTGAAGGCAGCGATACCCGTCGCAAGTTCATGGATGGAGTGATATCGCAATCGGACAAACCCTATTTGCAAGACCTGATCCATTATAACAAGGTGCTTGCCCAGCGCAATTCGCTTTTGAAATACTTTGCGGCAAACCGAACCTTCGACCCCTCGAACTTACAGGTCTATGACGAACAGTTGGACCGATATGGCATGGAGATTTTTAGAAAACGCAAAGCCTTTCTGGAAGCCTTTATCCCCATATTCAGGGAACAGTACAAAGCCATTTCAGGGGATAAGGAAGATGTGGACCTCAACTATAACAGCAGCTTGCGGGAAGAAGGCCTTTTGCGACAATTGGAACTTCAGATCGAACGTGATCGCGCCTTGCAATACACCAGCGTGGGCATCCATAAAGACGACCTAAGTTTCGAAATAGCAGGGCATCCCATCAAGAAGTTTGGAAGTCAGGGCCAGCAAAAATCGTTCCTGATCGCCTTAAAATTCGCCCAGTTCCGATTTATAAAGGAACAGGCCCAAACCACCCCGATACTGCTATTGGACGATATCTTCGACAAGCTCGACGAACACCGGGTAGCGCACATTGTCGCTCTGGTGAACGATCAAAACTTTGGACAGATCTTTATCAGCGATACCCATGTGGAAAGGACCGAAAGTGTCATAAAAAATATCCATCAAACGTATAAAATCTTTAAATTGTAACATGGGAAAATGGGGTTTGATCTGCATGGCGGTGGTTATGATGGGTTGTGCAACGGAAATAAGGAAAGAGGCCATTCCACAGTTGAACGGGTATTGGGAAATCAAAGAAGTGGTTTTCCCTGATGGCAAGACCAAGGAATATGGCATAAGCACCACCATCGATTATATTCAGGTGGAGGGCTTAAAGGGTTTTCGCAAAAAAGTACAGCCGAAATTCGATGGCACCTTTGATACCTCCAATGATGCGGAATTTTTCTCCATACAGGAGCGGGAAGGCGATTGGATCTTGTTCTACAAGACCGATTTGAGCGAATGGACGGAACGATTGGTGCAGCTCGATGCGGATCATTTTTCGGTTGTCAACGAGGCGCTCATCCGTTACGAGTACAAGCGTTTTTCCCCCATCAATATCAACGAATAATGGCAAAAAGAAAAAACGATCTTGTACCCCTTGGCGATGCCTTGCACGAGTTCATCAAGACCAATAGACTGCAGGGAGGTATCGATAAGGTGGAGGCCAGGGAAGCATGGGCCAAACTTATGGGCAATGGGGTGAATCATTATACAACGGCCGTGGAGCTTCAAAAAGACACGCTCTACGTCTCGCTAAGCTCTTCGGTGCTTCGCGAGGAGCTGGGCCTTGGAAAATCAAAAATAATCGCCATGCTCAATGAGGAACTCGGAAAAGAACTGATCAAAAAACTGGTGCTGAGATAATAAAAAAACCCAACAGTAGGGCTACCGTTGGGCTTGAAGCGAACAAACGCGTCCATTCGTTAATATATTTCCCTGCCTGCGAAATGAAAGGCTCCCTCAATGGCCGCATTTTCATCGCTATCGGAACCATGTACCGCATTCTCACCAATATCCTTTGCGAACATCTTGCGTATGGTACCTTCTGCTGCTTCGGCAGGATTGGTCGCACCGATCAAGGCCCTAAAATCTTCAACAGCGTTATCTTTTTCAAGTATGGCCGAGACAATCGGACCTCTGGTCATAAAATCGACCAACTCCCCAAAAAAAGGTCGTTCCTTATGGATCGCATAGAATTCCCTTGCATCCCTTCTGCTCAGTTGTGTATATTTTAAAGCGACGATCTTGAATCCGGCACTGGTAATTTTCTCCAAAATGGCACCGATGTGTCCATTCTCAACCGCGTCGGGCTTGATCATTGTAAAGGTTCTGTTCGTAGTCATGCTTTTTTAAATTTTGCGCAAAAATACGCTTTTCGCACCAACACACAACTTTTAATAGGTTTGTTGCAACGACCCATAAAGCCTTCCCTCATCGCCCAACATACCAAATGTCACCTTTTTATCCTTCAAATCGAATTGCAACAGGCCGAAACTTTCCTTGGCCACTACGGCCCCTACCCTATAGGCATTGGGCTCGTCCTTAAATCTGGAATACACATGGGTCAGCCCGCTACTGGTAAAATCGATCAGCGGGTAGTCCATACCGGGCACGTTGGTCCGGGAAAATTCTGAAATATGACGATCGCCGGAAAGTATGATGACCCCCTTGGCCCTTGAGGCCACCAACAAATTTTCGAGTCGTTCCACTTCATGCGGAAAGTTGCCCCAGCATTCAAAACCATGCTCCTTGGAGAGGAATTGGATACTGCTCACGATCACATTGAAATCGGCCGTTGTGTTTTTCAGCTCTGATTCCAGCCATTGCCATTGCACTTCGCCCAATAAGGTGCCTTCCCCGTAATCATTGGGTTTAAATCGCTTTTTCAGGCTGGCATCGGCAGTGAGGGGTGTTCGGAAATATCGGGTATCCAAGAGCAATATCTTGATACTGCCATTGGTGTTTTTATATTCATGGGCACTATAAACCCCTTCCTGTTCCCTCAAAGGATCTTCCTTGGAAAGGCCCATAAAATCGAAAAACTCCCGTTCGCTTTCCTTTTTGGCAATGAAGTCCGCCCCTCCATCATTTTTTCCATAATCATGATCGTCCCATGTGCCTATGATCGGTACCTGCGCCTTCAATTTTTGATAGCCAGCCACTTTGTTTTGTTCTTGGTACATTTCCCGCATTTCTATGGGATCTTCGGTATCGGCATAAATATTATCCCCGCCCCATATCCAAAGATCCGGTGTTGTGGCGATGACGTCGTCCCATAGTCGGTTTGGCAGATTGGTCTTATTACAAGAGCCAAAGGCAATCCTAAAATCGGAGGGTTTTTGGGCTATGCTTTCAAAACCGGGGTCCACCACTGGGGAAGACTGCCCCATTCTGCACGTGGTAAGTGGCAAAATAAGCATAATGACAATTAGAACGCGCTGCATGGTAACGGTTTTGGGTACATCACAAAAATAGCACAACCACATTTAAGTCTAAGTTAATAAATCGTATCTTTGCCCGCATGAATTTTGAGGAAATCAAAGCTGTTCGGACACTGTTATCATCGCCGAAAAAAATAGTGATCGTCCCCCATAAAAATCCTGATGGCGATGCCGTCGGTTCAACCCTGGCCCTTTACTTCTACCTAAACGGAAAAGGACATACAGCCACCGTGGTCGTGCCCAATGACTTTCCCAGATTCTTGAAGTGGTTACCGGGAAACGATGGGGTGCTCAACTTCGAGAAACAGAATAACCAGGCCAAGGAAAAATTGGAAGAAGCAGAGATCATCTTTACGCTCGATTTCAACCATTTGGGGAGAAGCGGTCAAATGGCACCGTTCCTGGAAGCATCGAAGGCCACCTTTGTCATGATCGATCACCACCAAGAACCCGATACCTATGCCAAAATAACCTACTCCGACGTGAACATGAGTTCTACCTGCGAGATGGTGTACAACTTTATTGAATATCTGGGAGATTTGGAGGCCATAACCCCTGATATGGCCAATTGTATCTATACCGGAATCATGACCGACACCGGTTCTTTTAAATTTTCCTCCACCACCAGCCGCACCCACAGAATAGCGGCCGATCTGATAGACAAAGGTGCCAACAATACCAGCATCCACAATAAGGTTTTCGATACCAATACGCCCAGTAGATTACATCTTCTGGGTTGTGCCCTAAAGAACATGGTGATCCTGGAAGACTATCGAACGGTTTATATCACCTTGAGCCAAGCAGAATTGGATCTGTACGGACATCAAAAGGGGGATACTGAAGGATTTGTTAATTATGGGCTCACCCTGGATGGCATTTGTTTCGCAGCGATCTTCATAGAAAATAAGGAAGAAGGGATCATAAAAATCTCCTTGCGATCTGAAGGGGATTTTTCGGTCAACGAATTTGCACGCAAACATTTTAACGGTGGGGGACATATGAACGCGGCGGGAGGAAAGAGCGATGTGTCCATGGAAGAGACCGTATCCCACTTTTTGGGATATTTGACGGATTATAAAGCAGAATTGTTGCAAGTGGCGCGATAATATGGTTCGGTAAATACCAACAGTAGATTTGAATATTCATCATGATCAAGATCAATAGTTTGAGACATTTATTTCCAATTTTTGGAATATTGACGTTGCTGGGCTGTCAAGGTCCGGAAGCGCGAAGGCCCATAAAAGTGAAATCGGGCAGTTATTTCAAGGAATCGATAGAAAGGAACAAGCAACTTTTGGCTTCGGAGGAAAAATTGATCAAGCAGATCATCGACAAAGATTCGTTGCATCTATATGAACACAGTGCCAATGGATCATGGTTTTATTATGAGGCGAAAAACGACACCTCCGATTATTACCCAAAAACGGATGATCTGGTAACGCTGACTTATAATCTGATCAGCCTTACCAATGACACGATCTATGCCATGGAGGAAATTGGGGTACAACGATATAAAGTAGACAAACAGGATGTTTTCCCCGGACTTCGGTCCAGTGTGAAACTCTTGAAAGAAAACGAAAAGGCGACCTTTCTGTTTCCTTCTTCCCTGGCCTATGGCTATCATGGCGATGATCATAAAATTGGGGTCAACGTGCCCCTGAAGGCCACCATAAGTATCCTAAAAATAGAAAGGGCATCACAAGCCGATTCAATACCAAAACCCTAAAATCAAAAATCATCCTCTAAACAAAAACAGTTCAAATGAAAAAAGCCTTTTTAGTAGTCTTTATCGCCTCCATGGCATTCTCTAGTTGTAAATCAAGTCAATATGCCGATCTTGGCGATGGTGTCTTTGCCGATATTGCGACCAATAAGGGCGATATCATCGTTAGGCTGGAATATGAAAAAACACCGGTGACCGTTGCCAATTTCGTATCCCTCGCCGATGGCTCAAACCCTTTTGTCAGTGCCGCGTACAAGGGCAAAAAATACTACGATGGCATTATCTTCCATCGGGTAATCAAAGATTTTATGATTCAAGGGGGCGACCCGACCGGCACAGGTACCGGTAATCCCGGTTATAAATTCAAGGATGAAATCAGCGATTCGCTGAAGCATGATAAAGGCGGAATCCTTTCGATGGCGAACGCCGGTCCTACGACCAACGGGAGCCAATTTTTCATCACCCATAAGGAAACACCATTTCTGGACGGAAAACATACCGTTTTCGGTGAAGTGGTGAAAGGTATGGAGGTGGTCGATTCCATTGCCAACGTGCGCACCAGCGCAGGCGACAAGCCTGTTGATACCGTTAGAATAAACAGTGTAAAGATCATCAGGAACGGGAAAGCCGCCAAAAAGTTCGATGCGGTGAAGATTATGACCGAATATTTTGCGGAAGAGGATGCCAGACAAGCTACGATGGCCAAGATAAAACAGGAATTCGCGGCGGAACTGCAACAACAGATGGGACAGGCCGAATCGTTGCCATCAGGACTCAAAATATTGAGTTTACAAAAAGGCTCCGGGGCAGTGCCGACCGTGGGGCAACAGGTCTTGGTGCGATACGCTGGATATCTTATGGATGGTACGTTGTTCGATAGCAATGATGAGGCCGTGGCCACGAAATACGGCATGTTCGACCCCAATAGAAAAGCACAGGGCGGGTATGAGCCAGTACCGATGGATTATAGTCCGGATGCCAGGCTGATCGCCGGCTTCAAAGAAGGATTGCTTTTGATGAAAATCGGGGATAAGGTCAGGTTGTTTATACCGCCCCACTTGGGCTATGGCGCACAAGGCGCCGGAGGGGTCATCCCGCCCAATGCCGATTTGGCATTCGACCTGGAGATACTTCCACCCGCAAACCAATAAAAAGCAGCAAAGAAATAGGCCCGAAAAATATCGGGCCTTTTTTATTTTGGTGAATGCCTACTTTCAAGAACCTTCACTGGCCAGTTTTTTCCGATCTTCCCGCTGTGCCTTCATTTTAACATATCGTACCGTAAAATAGAAAAACCCTAAGGCCGCTATCGCAATGACGAATTACATGCCTCTGTTTTCAATATAGTTAGGTGCGATCGTACTGCCATATCATCAAAAACAGTCGAAACTTCCCTTTTGAATTTGAAATCATATGCAGGTCTCTTGGCATCATTATAAATGGCAGCTTTGAGCATGTTCTAGATTTTAAAATTTATAGGTAAAAGCCAATGCGTAATTGTTGTCCCAACTGGCAAATGTCAAATCAAAATGCTCCCGTTGGTAGGGCGTCGTAAAAATATAAGTGCTTCCTATCCCGATCAAGGCGCCCGCCACTACGTCCCAGCCATCGTGCCTTTGGGCATTGATTCGACTATATCCGGTAAATGCGGCCAGACAATAGGCGGGAATGCCATATTCCCATCCATATCTTTTTTGAAGAAAGGCGGCACTTTGAAAGGTCGTGGAGGTGTGCCCTGAAGGAAAGGATCGAACCCCGTTATCGAAAGGCCTTTTTTTGTTGATGCCGTATTTTAAACCGGCCGTCACCACCTGGTTCAAAACGAATCCCTTGGAAAACTGCCAGGTTCCCTGATGGTCGCCAAGAATCAAAGTGCTGCCCAATGCAGCGGCTGGCATGGCCACCAACAGTACATCGCTGGCGGTCTCTATTGCCACACTCTGGCCATTTGTACTGAATGTTTGGCAACACAAAGCCAAGAAAATGGCAAATCTGAGCGTTTTTACTGTATTGGCAATGTTGAAGTTCTCGAAAAAATTCCGCAATGGTTCATCGGTTTGGTTCGGTTTTCACAAAGTACATATTTTCAGCATTTATCCGTTAAAATTCTAAAAATTAAAATACGATCTAAAGGAATTACAAAGATTTAGAGGAACGCACCCATGATCCAGCTACAGTGGTGCCCGCTCAAACTATGCGGATTGTATCCTCGGTTAGTTCCTATCCCGTTCCCTATCTTCCCGGTTGCTTTCTTTTTTTTAACGAGTATTCCGTTCAGGTAGATGGCCACCTCCCATTCCTCATCCCCTTTTTCGACTTCAAATTCGTAAACGGATCCTTCCAAGGTATCCGATACTTCCACTACTTCCACCTTACAATCAAAAAATTCGAACTCACTGCGACCGTGACATTTCCCTTCACCTCCTTCAGTTTCACTTCATGTTCCGTTCCTTTCCAAGTGCCATCTCCCAGACAATTGGTGGAGAATTCGAGCCCGTTCAATTCAAATTCGGCTTCCCAATCGGTATCCTATTCCTCGTCCCGCATTGGCTTTAGAACCGATGGAAACTTTTTCGCAAAGGCCTCGTTCACCAGTTTGCGCGCAACCCGGTGGTCCGAATACCATAAATACGAGCAAACCTGTAGCACTGTTCCTTAATTTTTACTGATTTTATTTTGGAGAAAAGTATGCGGTAATGCTAAACTTCATTTTAATGATTCAATCACCATCCAATTCAAATAGCTGATAGTCAGTGTATAGTTTGATCAGGGCAGCGACCGACCATGCCTGATGGATACATCCTTTGCCTTGGTTGGGTTGGTGTCCGTCAAAAATCTCCGATATGCAATGTATGCCTTCATGTTCGTAGAAATGAACCTTCAAATCGGTGAGATCTGCGATCACTTTCCTTCGGTTCTTGTTGTTGACGCCATAGATCCTAAAATAAGCGCAGTAGTAGTCGTACAGCAGATAAGGCCATACCGTGCCCTGATGGTAGGCATGGTCACGCGACCATTGGCCCCCTTGAAAGCTGGCCTCGAAATCTGGATCATCGGTATCCAAGGTCCTCAATCCAAATGGGGTCAGCAATTTTTTAGTGACCGCTTCAAAAATGGTTTTTTGTTGCGCTTTATCCAGCAAGGGAAAAGGCAAACTCAAACAGAACAGTTGATTGGGCCGAATACTGCTGTCTGCCGACACCCCGGGTACAATCACATCATAAAGGGTTCCCCCGGCATTGGTGAACATTTTAGGGAAATTCGCATCCAATTTGGCAATGATATCACGGTATTTTTTGTTCGGCACCAAATCCAGGGCCTCGCAAAAAAAAAGATATATTTTGACGGCATTGTACCAAAGCGCGTTTACCTCCACGGGGCAACCGATTCGTGGGGTAATGACCTTACCGTTGACGATGGCGTCCATCCAAGTGAGCTGTTCGCCTTCCTGCCCTCCGTATAAAAAGCCTTCGTCAGTAACATGGATGTTATACCGCGTACCGTTGATATGGGCATCCAATATACCTTTTAAGGCCTTCAAATGTTTTCTGATGAAAGTGGTTTCCCCAAACTTTTTAAAATAGTCGTAGGTCGCGACGAACAGCCAGAGGGTGGCATCCATCGAATGGTAAGTCAAAGGATTGTCCCCATTGTCGGGAAAACGGTCGGGGATCATCCCCCGGTCGATACTCTTGAAAAAAGTGGACAAAATGGACTTCGAAATCGTCTTTCGACCCGTGGCAATGGTGAGTCCGCGCATCGAGATCATGGTGTCCCTGCCCCAATCGGTGAACCAATGGTAACCGGCAATGATGGATTCGCTTTTGGTGGAGGCCCTACGCACCAAAAACTGCTTGCCCGCGGCCATGAGGTCATAATAGAATACGGATTTGGTAACAGGTCTTTTTTTTGCAGCCTTTCGGTTTTCCTCTGCCCACAACTTACTAAGGTCTTTTTGAAGAAAGTCTTCTTCGATCGAAAAAATGACAAAAAGCGTTTCCTTCGGTCGCAATTCTTTTTTCAGATAGCCGATGCGATAATAGTCACAGACACAATCCAGGCCGCGCACATGCGATTTGGGAAGTTGAACATTCCTATACCAGTCCCGTGTCTCCGTATATTCCCCGGCCGACCATCCGGTATAAAGGGCATGACTTCCATAAGCAGCATAGGTTTTTATATGATACTTGGCAAATTCGGAATAAAAATCAAATACAGGGTTTTCATGAAAAGCCTCATGATAATCTGAATAGGCATAGAGCGGATGTATTTCCAGGGTTATGGTTTCACTGCCGGAATTCCTGTAAGATATCAAGGTAGCATTGCTGCCCTGTACCATGCAGATACTTTTTTCCAATTGCCATTGTGCCGCACCGTATTGCCATTTGGGCAGGGGTTTAACGACAAAGTCTTGAAGATACCTAAACCCTTCGGGATGCACCAAATTGGGATATAGGTTGGTCGACAGCTCAAAGTCTTCCCCATTTACCGATACCTTGTCCTCTACTTTGGCCACCAGTACTTTCCTATCGGCAGGTGGGTTGAAAGCGGCTACCAGAAGGCCGTGATAATGCCTGGTATTTGCCCCGCTCACCGAACTGGAGGCATAGCCGCCAAGCGCATTGGTCAGCAACCATTCCTTATCGAACCATTCGTTCATCCTTCCTTGATTTCAGCGATCAAATTGGCGACCAGGGCGGTCCAGCCCGTTTGATGGGAAGCGCCTATGCCCCTACGCCTCAAACAGGGCCGAGCGAAATGGGCGTGCCGCCAAAAAGAACCGGGGTAGATGCGCCGAAATTTACCATATGCGTCGTGGGTAGGGACATTCGAACTCGTCAAAGCCGCAATATAGCAGAAAATTCCATTCTGCCGATTGCCCCTCAAGGAGGCAAGTAAAAAGGGAAAAGCTGGAAAGACCTTCATAAAAGCCAATAAATGAAGTCTAAATTTATCATGAATGCTATGGTAACGAGAAACGGCCACACAATTATCTGGCAGAACCTATCATCGGCAAGGAAAAAAATACAACCTACTTTTCGTATGGTTCAAACCATGGCATATTGGACCGCCAAATGCTCATTTGCCCCAATTTTGGGATTTAAGTTTCAAGGTTGCCTTAAGGATGTCTTTCTGGGAAATTTGACCGACCAATTTGCCATTTTCAACGATGGGAAAACGGCGGCGGCGTTCGCTCAAAAATTTGTTCGCGGCGTCGAAGATGTCCATATTGCCATCGATGGTGGCCACATTGGTCACCATGCGGTGCTCGATGGTGTTGTTTTCCATAGGCATGTTGTAGTACCTGCTCTCACTGATATGTTTGATGCAGTCGCCCTCGGAAATCATCCCTATGAGTTCATTGTTTTCGTTCACGACAGGAGCTCCGGAAATCTTGTATTTCAAGAGGGCCGAAATCGCTTCTTCCACGGATTGGTCGGGACGGAAGGTAATCAACTTACGGGTCATATAATCACTGACCTTTATATCTACCGACTTTCCCTCTTTGGGCTTCATCGGGCCCTGAAAGCTTTTGATTCCCATGACTTATGATTTTTGGAGTTTCTTAAAGTTACTGATTTTTAATCAATTACTCTTAAATATTCCAAAAATTTAGGCTTTGGGAATGTCCTTCAAAACCGACAATAAAAAGGTCCAGAACTTCTGTACGGATTTTATATTGACCCGTTCATCGGGCGAGTGGGCCCCTTTGATGGTAGGGCCAAAACTGATCATGTCGATTTCGGGATAACTTTTGGCAAGGATGCCACATTCCAAGCCGGCATGGCAGGCGACCACTTTTGGTTTCCCAAGGAACAACTTTTCATACTTCGATTCCAATAGTTTTAAGATGGGCGAATTCGGGTTAGGGTTCCAACCGGGATACTGCCCGCCCAAGAGCACTTCAAACCCACCGAGTTCAAAAGTGCAGCGAAGTGCATTGGCCAGGTCCATTTTTGCGGAGTCTACTGAGGAGCGGGTAAGGCAAGAAATCCTTATCGACCCATGTTTTACCTCTACTTTGGCCACATTGTTCGAGGTCTCCACCAAATCGGGAATGGCAGCACTCATGGCATAGACCCCATTTTGGGCGGCATACAGGGCGCATAAAAGTTGTTTTTGGGAGGCCGACCCCATCACCATGGGCACTTTTGCACAGGGGGCCACGATCATCGAAAGATCCGGTTCCACCACTGCAAGTTCCTCTGAAATGGTTTGGGCCCATTTCTTGAAATCGATTGAAAACTGCGCTTGTTTTGAAGCCGATACCACAATTTTTGAGCTGCTTTCCCTTGGAATCGCATTGCGAAGGCTGCCTCCGATAATTTCCCCGATACCGATGCCATGTGTTTCCGAGGCATGGTAAAGCAGTCGGTTCATGATCTTATTGGCGTTGCCCAATCCTCTGTGGATGTCAATGCCGCTATGTCCACCGTTCAAGCCTTTGACCTGGATTTCCAGTGCGACCCCATCGGAGGGAGCCGGTTCTTCCGAATACGTTCTTGTAGCGGTCAGGTCGATACCGCCCGCACAGCCAATATCGAGTTCATCGTCTTCCTCCGTATCGAGGTTCAAGAGTATTTCACCTTTGAGGATGCCGCTTTGCAGCCCCATCACCCCGGTCATCCCGGTCTCTTCATCTATGGTGAACAGGGCTTCCAAGGGGGGATGCGGGATTTCCGAACTTTCCAGCAAAGCCATGATGGCAGCGACCCCCATGCCATTGTCGGCGCCCAAGGTCGTGCCTTTGGCCTTCACCCAATCGCCATCGACGATCATTTCGATGCCCTGGGTCTCAAAATCGAATCGGGTATCGCTGTTTTTTTGGTGCACCATATCCAGATGTGATTGCAGGGTAACCATCTTACGGTCTTCCATGCCTGCACTGGCCGGTTTCCGGATGATGACATTGCCCACCCGATCTTTGAAGGTTTCCAAATTATGTGACCGGCCGAAATCGAGCATGAACCGTATGACTTTTTCTTCTTTCTTGGAGGGTCGTGGAACGGCATTGAGATCGGCAAATTTGTTCCAAACGGGGCTAGGGTCCAATTCTCGTAAAGTTTTGGTCATGAAGTTTTAACTTTTTCCAAAAATAGGGATTGAAAAATTAGCTTGGTCGGATTTTCTCTATTTTTGACGCAATGGATCAAAAAATTAAAAATGGCATTGCCATTAGCCTTATTCCCCAGATTATCTTGGTGAAATGGATCGGGCAATATCCCGAGTGGGTCGAAGAACACTACAGCATGGGCCTTTATACCAAGATCAGTGTTTTTTTTAGGTTCCTATATGGGTGGATCCCCTTCGCCGTGGGCGAGATCGTCTATAGCCTGCTGATTCTCCTGGCGCTATTTTATGGGTATAAGCAGCGCCGCCACATCAAATCGAAACCTTTCGTTTTTTTCCGGAACGTGGCCATGTTGCTCGCCGTGTTCTACTTCACTTTCCACCTGCTTTGGGGCCTCAACTATTACCGGGAGCCCTTGGCCCAAAATCTGGACATCCGCGATTCGGTCACCAAGACCGAAGTTATTGCATTCACCAAAAAGCTGATCATAAAGACCAATGAAATCCAGTTCAAGATCACCGGCGATACGACTGCCATCGTTAAAGTACCCTACGATCGGAAGTCCATTATCGAGAAAACCGTCGCGGGTTATGGACAACTCGGAAAACAATATCCCTTTTTGAAATACCGTCGGCCGAGCATCAAAAAATCGATGTACAGTACCTTCAGCACCTATCTTGGGATTGGCGGCTATCTCAATCCGTTCACGAACGAGGCTCAGGTAAACGCCCTTACACCACTCTTTCGCTTTCCCGTGGTTGTGGGCCATGAGGTCGGCCACCAAGTGGGCTATTCCGCCGAAAACGAAACCAACTTGATCGGCTATTTGGTGACCATGAAAAACGATGATCCCTATTTTCAATATTCGGCTTACGCCTTTGGATTAAGCCATTGCCTGATGGCCATCGCAAGAGTAGACCAACCGGAATTCGAACTATTATATGCCATGCTGAACGAGGGTACCAAAAAAAACTACAGGGAACTCAATGCCTTCTATGCCCGGTACGAAAATCCGATCGAACCCTTGTTCCAATCGATGTTCAATACCTTCCTTAAGGCCAACAACCAGCCCGATGGCGTTCAAAGCTATGGCAAGGTGGTGCACTTGATGGTAGCCTATCATTTAAAGCACCCCATTTAAGGTACATCGATCAATAGGTACCAACGCGTTAGAATTATTGTTTTGGAATTCAGCATAGACAAAAACTATTAAAAGATCACTAAAAAAACGACATTAAGGTCGCCCAACCGATATTTTTTGCTTTTTTTGCCACCAACTAATTCTCCTAGATTTTTCTTCATGAACTTAAAATTCCTTGCAATCGCATTGCTATTTTGCGCCACGACCTTCTATGGTCAGGATTACTTTCCAAAAAACGATGGTGTTAAATCGGAAAACAACAACTATACGGCCCTGCTCAATGCCAAGATCTATGTGACCCCTTCCCAAATCATCGAAAAGGGAACCTTGCTGATCCAAGACGGTAAGGTGGTACAGGTGGGGACCAATGTGGCTTTGCCCAAGAATGTCGTGATGATCGATCTCACCGGAAAATCGATTTATCCTTCTTTTATCGATGTTTTCTCCGATTTCGGGGTGGCACAGGCCAAAAGACCGGAACGTTCCGGCAGAAGCGCCGAATACGATCCCTCCAGGGAAGGATTTTATTGGAACGACCATGTGATGCCCGAAAACGATGCCGTTTCCAAGTTCAGCTACGATGAGAAAAAAGCGAAAGAGCTGAGGGACATTGGTTTCGGTGTGGTGAATTCGCATATACAGGACGGTATTGTTCGCGGTACCGGGGTTTTGGTCGCCCTCAATGGGCAAGGGAACGATGCCGACAGGATTTTGGAAGATCGTTCGGCCGAATACCTTTCTTTTGAAAGAAGCGTCGAAAAAATGCAATCTTATCCCAGTTCGCTTATGGGCAGCATGGCCTTGCTGCGACAAATGTATTATGACGCCGATTGGTACGCCAAAGGCAACGTCACTACCAAGGATCGTTCTTTGGAGGCGTTGAATGCCAACAAAGGCCTGGTGCAGATCTTCGCGGCCGGCGATAAGGGCAATGTGTTGCGTGCCGATGGGATTGGGGATCAGTTCAATATACAATATGTTATTTTGGGGGGCGGTGATGAATTTGAATCCGTTGCCGATATCAAAGCCACGAATGCCAAGCTCATACTGCCCTTAAATTTTCCGGAGCCCTACGATGTGTCGAATCCCTATCAGGCCGACTATGTGAGCAATGAGGATATGCGGTACTGGAACCAGGCGCCCGGCAATCCAAAGGCCATGGCCGATAACGGCGTTATCTTTTCCCTTACCCTGCACGACCTGAAATCGACAGGTGATTTTAAAGCCAAACTGATGAAGGCCATCGAATATGGGCTTCCCAAAACCAAAGCTTTGGAGGCCTTGACCACCGTGCCGGCACAGATCCTGGGCAAATCCGCCACTATAGGAACGCTCGAAAGCGGACACTATGCCAACTTCCTGATCACTTCGGGCGATATCTTTGACAAAAAAACCACCCTGTTCGAAAATTGGGTCCAGGGCAACAAAAACAGCATCAACGACCTGACCTTAAAGGATATTCGGGGAGATTACGATCTTGCCTTGGCCGGAACAGTCTATTCGCTTTCCATAACGGGCGAAGCGGCCAAACCCAAAGTGGAAATAAAACAGGATACGTTGAAACTCCCGTCAAAGTTCAGCTATCAGGACGATTGGTTCGAATTATCGTTCACCACCGACAAAGGGGAAAAAACCTATCGCATGACCGGTTTGGTCAGTAGCAAGTCGGATGATTTGCGCGGTAAGCTGGTGTTGCCGGAAGGCGGGGAAGCGACTTTTAGCGCTACTAAAAAAGCACCCTTTACCGAAAAGGACAGCGACAAAAAAGAGGAAGGGAAGCCGACCGTACTGCCGGTCACCTTCCCCAACGTAGGCTATGGCTATTCAGCGGTACCCAGAGCGGAAAATATATTGTTCAAAAATGCAACCGTTTGGACCAGTGAGGACGCCGGAGTCTTGGAAAACACGGATGTGTTGATCAGGAACGGCAAGATTGCCCAAATCGGCAAAGGATTGACCGCCGGCGATGCAAAAACCATCGATGCCACCGGTAAACATCTCACGGCAGGTATTATCGACGAGCATACCCATATCGCTGCCCTGGCCGTCAATGAAAGCGGACAAAATTCATCGGCAGAGGTGAAAATGGAAGATGTTGTCGATCCGGAGGATATGGATATCTATCGCGATCTGGCCGGTGGCGTCACGTCCGTGCAGTTGTTGCACGGATCGGCCAATCCCATCGGAGGCCGTTCGGCCATCCTGAAATTGAAATGGGGCGGCAGCGCCAATGACATGATCTACTCCAATTCCCCCAAATTCATAAAATTCGCTTTGGGCGAAAATGTGAAACAGAGCAATTGGGGCAGCACCAGCCGTTTTCCGCAATCGAGAATGGGCGTGGAACAGGTGTTCATCAATTATTTCCAGCGTGCCAAGGAATATGATGCCAAAAAGAAAAGCGGACAACCCTACCGATACGATGAGGAAATGGAAACCTTGGCGGAAATCTTAAGGGGCGAACGCTATATCAGCTGCCATTCCTATGTACAGAGCGAAATCAATATGTTGATGAAAGTCGCCGACAAAATGGGATTCAAGGTGAATACCTTCACCCACATTCTGGAAGGTTACAAAGTGGCCGATAAAATGGCCGAACATGGGGTCGGCGGTTCCACATTCAGCGATTGGTGGGCCTATAAATTCGAAGTCAATGATGCCATCCCCTACAATGCGGCCATCATGCACAGCCAAGGGGTTACCGTGGCCATCAACAGTGACGATGCGGAAATGTCGCGGAGACTGAACCAGGAAGCGGCCAAAACGGTCAAATATGGGGGGATGTCGGAACTGGAGGCCTGGAAGATGGTGACCATCAATCCCGCTAAATTATTGCACATCGACCATCGTGTGGGCAGTATCAAGGAAGGCAAGGATGCGGATCTGGTATTGTGGAACGAACATCCGCTTTCGGTTTATGCCAAACCGATAAAAACCCTTATCGAAGGCGCCACCTATTTCGATTTGGAAAAAGACCTTCAACAGCGCAAAGCGGTCGAAAAAGAACGTGGCACCTTGATTCAAATGATGCTTAAAGAGAAGGATGGAGGCAGTACCATGCAGGCTCCCAATGGCAAGAAAAAAGAGCGCTTCCATTGCGATAGCCTTTAGAAGAATAACAGTTCGAAAAAAAAATATAAAAATCGCTGAACTGCATATTGGATATCCATATCCCGGAACCTGACCAATGGAAGCGGTAGAACAGCATAAAACAAAAAGATGAAAAAAGTATTCAACACCCGCCTTGGGTTCCTGATCATGATCATGACGATACAGGCCTATGCACAACAGACTCCGGCCCCTGAGCAATCGGAAGTGATAAGCATTACCGGGGCCACCGCCCATATCGGGGATGGAACCGTGCTCCAAAATGCGACTTTGGTCTTCGAAAACGGTCTTATTACCACTTTGGGCGCTGGGCTGCCCGCCGAGGGAAGATCCATCGATGCGAAGGGAAAACACATTTATCCCGGGTTCATCGCCACAAGCACCCCGTTGGGATTGGTGGAAGTGGACGCAGTTCGCGCCAGCGACGATCAAAAAGAACTGGGACAATTGTTGCCCCATGTTCGCAGCCAGATCGCCTATAATGCCGAGAGCAAAGTGGTGGAAAGCATGCGGCCCAATGGGGTGTTGTTGGGGCAGATCACCCCCAATGGCAACCGAATTTCGGGCACCTCCAGCATCATGCAATTCGATGGCTGGAATTGGGAAGATGCCACCGTTAAGGCCGATGACGGCATTCATTTACATTGGCCCAACAGCTATCTCAGGGGCCGATGGTGGATGGGCGAGGACAGGGGTTACCAGCCCAATAAAGACTATACCAAGGAAGTTGCCGAAATAGCCACTTTTATGAAAAACGCCGCGGCCTATGGCAGGGCGACCGCCAAGGAAATCAACCAGCCCTTTGCCGCGATGCAGGGACTGTTCAATGGTTCCCAGAAGCTATATCTTTATGCGGACAGTGAAAAGGAAATCATCGATGCGGTGACCACCGCCACTGGAGGCGGGGCGCAGCACCTTGTGCTGGTCGGGGGCTATCATGCCTATAAAATCACCGACTTCCTCAAGGAAAACAAGGTGGCTGTTTTGGTGCGTGCCCCGCACAACCTTCCCGAATATGCGGATGACGACTACGACCTTCCCTATAAATTACCGGTATTGCTTGCCGAGGCAGGACTAACCGTTGCCATACAAAATGCCGACGAGGCGGTATTCCAAACCAGGAACCTGCCCTTTTATGCTGGCCATATCGCAGGGCAGGGATTGGATAAGGAAAAGGCACTCCAAATGATCACGCAGAACCCTGCAAAAATTCTGGGCATAGATAATCAATATGGAACCCTAGCCGTGGGCAAAAGCGCAACATTGTTCATTTCGGAAGGCGATGCGCTGGAAATGCGCGGCAACCAACTTACCCATGCCTTTATAGATGGTCGGGAACTTTCTTTGGAAACCCACCAAACCGAACTATGGAAGCGATATATGGAAAAATATAACGGAAAATAGTTTGAAATAGGCTAGCGATTTTAATGCGGCCAGGTTGTCTCGGCGCAGCTTGGGTTAAAACAGCTCTAGGCCGTTTTTGAAGAGAACCCTTAACCCGACCATAAATACCAACAAGGCGGTGACCCTTTTGATGCCATTGGGGGAAAGCCTTTTTAAGCTGATGCGGATGCCCAGTTGCCCCCCCAGAAAAACCGAGCTGACCAGAGCCAAGGTTTCAATAGGTGGCAATTCCAAGGTATTCGCCCAAATGAGCCCTCCAAGTCCCGAAATCGAGTTGACCAAGATAAAAAAACTGGCCAAGGCTGCAATTTTTATCGATTTGTCCCATCGCATATGGTTCAATACGGGGGCCAAAAAAATGCCCCCGCCGATACCTACCAGGCCCGATAGGAGTCCGATGCCGGCACCGATCGCGTAACTGAGGTATTTCGGATACACCTTCACCCTTTCCATGGTATTGGCCATGGCATAGGTTTGCCAGGCCAAGAACAGTGAAGAAACGATCAAGGAAAACCCAAGGATCACAAAAAACACATTTTCGCTCAGTTTGAAGGAGGCCCCAATAAAAGCCAAGGGAATACTGGTCAGGACAAAGGGCAAAAAATCCTTGACCCTGGCATGCCCATGTTTAAAATACAGATAGGTGCTCGTTGAGACGACCACCAGGTTACAGACCAGGGCCAGGGACCGAATGGCAAAAAATCCCATAATGGTGAGTGTCAGCAGGGCCAAATAACTAGACCCGCCGCCAAAACCGACCGAAGAATATAAGGTGGCCACTACAAAAAAACCGATGCACAAGAGCAGCAGGCCTTCAATCCCTAGCGACATATTCATGTAGTTGGTTGATACCGCCCGTAACGTTTACGAGTTGTGCGTTCGGATAATAAGGCCTCAATTCAAGTATGGCTTTTTGGCTCCTGATGCCCGATTGGCACAAGAAATAAATGGGTTTTTTAATATTTATTTCCCCTTTTCTGCGAAGGAGTTCCGATAGGGGGATATTCATTGAATTTCTGATATTGAAGGTCTCGAATTCATCGGGGTTGCGCACATCGATCAGCTGCAGTGGCCCAGAGGCCAGCAGCGCTTCGAACGCTTCCGCATCCACCGAGGGGATGGGCAGGCCGCAATCCATTTCATAGTTTTCTTGAAGGGCGTCGATGGCAAAATGAATCGGATTCGATTTGAAGTTTATTTTTTGAAAACGATTCGCCAGTCCATCGAACAATAACAGGGTACCGGAAAGGACCTCCCCTACCCCGCTGATCACCTTAATGGCCTCCAAGGCCTGTAGGTTCCCCACTATGCCCGGCAAAATGCCCAGTACCCCATGTTGATCGCAATTGGGCACCTCATCGGCCTTGGGCATCCCAGGATAGAGGCATCGGTATGTTGGGCCACCCTTATAATTGAAAACGCTCACCTGCCCTTCGAAGCCATGCAATGCCCCATAAACAAAAGGCTTTTTTAAAATCACACAGGCATCATTGATCAAATAGCGGGTCGGGAAGTTGTCGGAGGCATCGATCACAAGGTCATAAGATTGAATGATATCCAGCGCATTGTCCCGATCCAGATACAACGCATGGCCGATAAGCGCTGTATCCCCGTTCTGCGCCTTCAACTTGGCAATGGCCATCTCTACCTTCGACTTTCCAATATCCGCTTCGTCATACAATACCTGGCGATGAAGGTTCGAAAGGGCCACCACATCCCGGTCGACCAGGCCCAAGGTACCCACACCCATGGCGTTGAGATAGGTCAGGACAGGAGTGCCAAGACCTCCGGCACCCACCACCAGTACCCTTGCCTCAGACAGCTTTTGTTGGGCTCCGGAACCAAAGTCCTTTAAGAGGATCTGACGGCTATATCGTTCTAGGTTCATGCGGAGGATAATTTTTGGAGTGCTTCCAGATATTCGGTCTTGGAATTTGCATTGAGCAACACTTCCTCCTTTATGGGAAATACTAAGTGTACCGGATGGTTGATCAAAAATTTTCGGGGGCAGGTGCCTTGTCCACTTCCCAAATAGGACACCGACCGTTCCAGGGCCATGGGTTCCCAAATGGCACATAATGGTTCGGGAAGGGGGTTATCCTTCAAGGCATAAGCGGTGGCCATCAATTCGGGTCTCCTTTCCGATATCAATGCCTTCAGGGCTTCCAGATCGATCAGGGGCAGGTCGCAGGCCAGTACCAGCCAGGCTACCCCGGGAAATTGATGATGGGCGGAAAGGAGTCCGTTATAAGGCCCCTTCACCTTATCCTCATCAACGATCACGGCCATATCTGAAGGAATATCCAGTGTTTGGTCGCCCCTAATACTGATAAACGTTCGTTCACAGATTTCATCGAGCATTCGGTACAGGTGCTCCCGCTGGGGCTTCCCATGATAGTCGATCAATCCTTTGTCGGTGCCCATTCTGCTGCTTTTCCCGCCAGAAAGGACCAAACCATATAACTTAGCGTTGGAAGTCATGTTTTCCTCCCGTTTTTTGTTGTAGTTGAATGTTGGTGATCTTGATGTCATGGGAAAGTGCCTTGCACATATCATAAAGGGTAAGGGCACTGATGCTTGCCCCTGTCAAGGCTTCCATCTCCACTCCGGTACGTTCGTTGCACTTTACCGCACAGACGACTTCAAGGGCATTTTCCATGGGGTTGATTTCGATATGGATCTTCGATAGCCGCAGGGTGTGGCACAGTGGGATCAGATCAGCGGTTTTTTTCGCCCCCTGAATGCCCGCTATGATCGCGGTTTGCAAAATACTCCCTTTTGGCCCCAAAAAATCCTTTTCGGCCAAGGTTTCGAATACCGACTTGGGAAAGACCACAATTGCCATTGCTATGGCGCTCCGCTCGGTAACCGACTTGTGCGATACATCGACCATGTTCAAGTTTCCGCCGGTATCGATATGGGAGAGCTGTTTCTTCACTTTATCCTCTGTTTATGGATGGGCCGAAACCCAAACCGTCTTATTTTTAAAGATTTCCTTCTTCCATATGGGAACCCGTTCCTTCAGGGTATCGATCATAAACCTGCACGCTTCAAAACAGGCATCCCTATGTGGTGCGGATGCCCCGACCACCACTACGGGCTCTTCCACATTTTTGGCCCCGATAGCATGGCGGATGACCGCTTTGTTCAGCTGCCATTTTTCAATGGCCTCCATCGCGATTTTTTCCATCTCCTTCATGGCCATGTTCCTATAGGTCTCAAATTCCAAGGAAACGACCGTTTCGCCCTGGGTCAGCTCCCGTACCGTGCCCACAAATACACAGATGCCGCCACTTCGTGGATCGGAAAGTTCGGCATACACCTTTGACACCTCAAGGATATCCACTATTTCTATGATTGCTTTATTCATCAGCCTCCACTTACAGGTGGTATAATGGCGATTTCGTCGCCTTGTTGCAATGCTTGGCCATCCTCGGCATACTCGCTGTTCACGGCAATCGCAATCGAGGACAATCGGCCCAGGTCGGGATAGGTGGTTTTTAAGCTTTGCCTTAGCTGTTCCACGGAAGTGGGCCGGGCCTCCCCTGCCTCAAAATGAATTTTGGATTTCCCAACGATATCCTTAGCTATCCCAAACAACAAAATTTCCATATCAACGCTTTGATAAATTAGGTTACAAGTTACAAAAAATTCCCGCCCTCCTAGGGTTTCTCGACTATTTTGGCATTGATGGGCATCCCGTAGAAATCTATGGGCATGGCTTGATCGTGGATGGCAACATCGTTGAAATGGGTGGTACTTTTTGCCTCTTTGATCTTCCGGCCCTCATAATCGTGCCAGGTGATCGACTTGGGCAGGAGCAGGCCGTTGGTCATCGACCAAGCGTTGTAACGTATCCATTTCACATTATCGGATTTTTCTCCGCTCCTATAGGTAACCGTATACCCCAACCAGGCCATTTGGTGGGTATCGGGATCAAAGTGGATAAAATACTCGTCCTTGGGCGAGGTTCCCACCCCATCACCATAACCGATTCGTATGCCCGGATAGGATGTACCCTCAAAGACCAAGGGTTCGGTTTCGCTGTAACGGATGCCATCGTCACCCAACACGAAGGGCATGGCGAAAAAATAGAACATTAAATTATGATAGAATATGGGATCGCCTTTATAGGTGTTCTGGAGATCCAACACCCAAACCGCCTTTCCATCGAAACCCATTTCGATGTCGCCCATCACAATCTTGTCCTTTCTGGAAGTGAGGTCGATGGTATGGATTTCCCCTGATGCTTCCCGCGCCCCGGCCCGAATTTCAAAAATCAGGGTTTTCATGGCGCGCCATTGGGCCAAACCCCCATGGGCATCAAAAACCGCGGTGAGTTCTTCTGTAAATTCGGGTTTGGTGTTTTCCGCACTATTGGCTGAAATGACCGGACGTTTCCGCTTTGGGAGTTGGCTTACAGGCCGTTATCAAGAACAGGAGCACAAGGGGAACCAAGCTTTTCATAGGTATGTTTTAAAGGTTGTTCATTCTGTCGGGGAAACGCCTAATTATTTACCGAATCGATTACTTTTGTAACCATGCACGAAATTAAACAAATCAGCAGCCTCCAGAATGCCCTGGTGAAAAAAATGCTGTTGCTGCAAGAGAAATCAAGGGAAAGGAAAACAACGCTGCGTAATTTGTTTTGGAAGGGATCAAGGAACTGCAACTGGCCCTGAAAGCAGGTTATCCCATGGAAACCATCTTGTTTTATGAAGGGTTGATAACCATCGAGGATTTAAATTCATTGTTAAGGGTCCGACTGCCCCAAAACCCGAGCTCATTGCAGTGACCAAAGAAGTCTATGAAAAATTGGCATACCGTGACAGTACGGGTGGCATTGTGGCCATAGGCCGTTGCAAGACCCATGACCTGGCTTCTTTGGTCATCGACAAACGAAACCCTTTGATCTTGGTCGCCGAAGCACCTGAAAAACCCGGGAACATCGGCGCCTTGTTGCGCACGGCGGATGCGGCAGGGCTCGATGCGGTAATCATCGCCAATGGCAAGACCGATCTGTACAATCCCAATATCATCCGATCCAGTGTGGGGTGCCTGTTTACCAATCAGATTGCCATGGGTAGCACGGGCGAAATCATTTCCTATCTCAAACGGAAGAAGATCACCATCTACTGCGCGACACTTTCGGCCTCCAAAAATTACGTCGAGATCGATTTCAAAAAGCCTTCGGCCATAGTGGTGGGCACCGAATCGACAGGACTCTCAGATACCTGGCTCCAAGCCTCCGACCAGAACATCCTTATTCCCATGCAGGGCGAAATCGATTCGATGAACGTTTCGGTCTCAGCGGCAATCCTTATCTTTGAAGCGAAAAGGCAACGCGGATTTGCCTGATCGACAACCCAAAAATCATCGCCGATCGTGGTGGTCAAAATATCGGAATTGAAAATAAAACCCATAGCTTTTGAATAACCTGTTCTATATCATCATTTTCATTTTGGTATTTCAATTTATATTGGATACTTACCTCAATTATCTTAACGCAAAACGCTTCAAAGACCCCCTGCCCAGTGAATTGAGCGATGTCTTTGATGCCAAGGAACATCAAAAATCTTTTGACTATAAAAAAACCAACTACCGATTTGGTATCCTATCCTCGACCTTTTCGGTACTGCTCACCATTGGATTTCTGACGTTTGGTGGCTTTGAATGGGTAGACCAGATCGTAAGGGGCATCACCGATAACGCCACGTTCATGGCATTGCTGTTTTTTGGGATCATCATGTTCGGCTCCGATTTGTTGAGCCTGCCCTTTGCCTATTATTCCACCTTTGTCATCGAGGAAAAATTCGGCTTCAACAAAACCACCAAAAAACTGTTTTTTGTCGATAAATTAAAAGGATGGTTCATGCTGGCCGTGCTGGGCGGCGGGATCCTATCCATGGTGATATGGTTTTACCAATGGGCCGGAAGCCATTTCTGGATCTATGCTTGGGCCTTGATATCGATATTTACCATCTTCATGAACCTTTTTTACAGCAAATTGATCGTGCCCATGTTCAATCGGCAAACCCCATTGGAAGAGGGCAGTTTAAAAAGCAAGATCGAGGGATATGCCAAAAAGGTAGGTTTTGAACTGAGCCAGATCTTCGTTATCGACGGCTCCAAAAGATCCACCAAGGCCAATGCCTATTTTTCGGGTTTCGGAAAGGAAAAAAGGGTAACGCTTTTCGATACGCTCATCAACGATCTGAATGAAGAGGAAATTGTGGCTGTACTGGCCCATGAAGTGGGGCACTACAAACGCAAGCATATCATTTTCAATCTGGGGGCCTCGATCTTGCTCACCGGGCTCACCCTGTTTATCCTATCGCTCTTTGTCAACCACCCGGAAGTGTCGATGGCCATTGGCGTTTCCCAGCCCAGTTTTCATGCGGCCCTGATCGGTTTCGGTATCCTCTATTCCCCCATATCCGAAATCACGGGACTGGTCATGAACCATTTCTCGAGAAAGTTTGAGTACCAGGCCGATGACTACGCAAAAAAGACCTATGCTGCCCTGCCCCTGATCAGCTCGCTCAAGAAGCTCTCCAAAAACAATTTGAGCAACCTTACCCCCCACCCTGCCTATGTTTTCATGCACTATTCCCATCCACCCTTGATCGCAAGGATCAGGAATTTAAAGGCATAGTTTTTGTTGTATAGTCATATAGATTATGCTACTTTTATTTTAGTATGACCCAAGCCGCACTCGAAATAGAGAACAAGGAAATAGCGAAGCAATACAAAGAACTGCTGCGCATCAGTTACCAGACCCTATCGGTCGAGGACAAAAAACTGATCCGCTCGGCTTTTGAGGTTGCTCTGGATGCGCACAAAGACCAGCGACGGAAATCGGGGGAGGCGTATATTTTTCATCCCATAGCCGTGGCAAAGATCGTGGCCTCCGAAATAGGCCTGGACGCCGTATCAATTGCTTCCGCACTGTTGCACGACGTGGTCGAGGATACCCAATATACCCTCGACGATATCGAACGCATGTTCGGGGAAACCGTGGCCAGGATCGTGGACGGACTTACAAAGATCGCGCATCTTAAAAAAGACATGAACATCTCCCAACAAGCGGAGAATTTCAGGAAGATGTTGCTCACCCTGCACGATGATGTTCGGGTAATCATCATCAAAATTGCCGACCGCTATCACAACATGCTCACCATGGATGCCATGCCCGAGGACAAACAGGTTCAGATGGCTTCCGAAACTTTGTACATCTATGCCCCACTGGCCCACAGAATAGGGCTTTACAATATCAAGACCGAGTTGGAAGACCTCAGTTTGAAGTATACCGAACCAGAGGTTTACGCCGATATTCAGGGCAAAATCGAAGAATCGAAGGAAGAACAGCAAGCCTATATCGATGCCTTTAAAAAAGTCATCGAAAATTCTTTGGACGAAGAGAAACTCAATTATGTCATCAAGGGCAGGATGAAGTCGATCTTTTCGATGCGCAGGAAGATGAAGGCCCAGAATGTCAGCTTCGATGAGATTTATGACAAGTTTGCCATCAGGATCATCTATAAATCGGACAAACAGAACGAGAAATTTTTGGCCTGGAAGATCTATTCGATCGTCACAGACCATTTTACCCCCAACCCGGTGCGATTGCGCGATTGGATCTCCTCGCCGAAATCGACGGGATATGAAGCCTTGCACATTACCGTCATGGGACCCAAAGGGAAATGGGTGGAGGTGCAGATACGCAGTGAGCGGATGCACGAAATTGCCGAAAAAGGCTATGCCGCGCACTTTAAGTACAAGCACGGCGAACAGAAAGAACAGGGCATCGAGATCTGGCTCAATAGATTGCAGGAAGCCTTGGAGAATGCCACGACCAATGCGGTCGATTTTGTGGAAGAATTCAAACTCAACCTTTATGCAAAGGAAATTTTCGTGTTCACCCCCAAAGGAGAGTTAAAATCACTGCCCAAAGGGGCCACCCCCTTGGATTTTGCCTTTAACATCCACACAGAAGTGGGCATACACACCCGTGGCGCCAAAGTAAATGGCAAATTGGTACCGCTGAGCACTACCTTGAACAGTGGCGACCAAGTAGAAATCATCACTTCCGAACAGGCAAAACCCAACCAAAACTGGTTGGATTATGCCACCACGGCAAGGGCGCGCTCTAAAATCAAGTCTTCACTGCGGGAAGAGCAAAAGGCAGTGGCCATCGAGGGCAAGGAAATCTTGAGAAGAAAACTGAAATCGCAAAAAATCAACCTGAACGAAGATACCATCAACAAGATGGTGGTCTTCTTCAAACTAAAGACCAGTCTTGACCTGTTCTATAGGGTTGGTATCGGATCGATCGACAACCAAATGATCAAGGATTTTGCCTCTTCCTATAGCAATGCCTTTATCAGCTTCTTTAAAAATAAAATCAGGAAAACGCCTGTCCCGAGGACATCGACAAAGATGAAATCACCACCAAATACGATATGTTGGTATTTGGCAAGGAAGAGGAAAAACTCGAGTACAAGTTATCCCAGTGTTGCAATCCGATACCGGGGGACGATGTGTTCGGTTTCGTAAGCGTTACCGAGGGCATCAAGGTGCATTCGAAAAACTGTCCGAATGCCATATCCTTACAGAGCAATTATGCCTACCGCATCATCAGTGCCAAGTGGATCGATTCGTCCCAAAAAGAATTCCAATCCGAAATAAAACTCACCGGCATCGATAACCTAGGCCTTGTCAGCGAAATCACCGAAGTGATTTCCGATAACATGCACGTGAACATGCGCAATCTGAACTTTAGTACAGATGGTGGCACCTTTACGGGAAGGATAACCGTCGTGGTCAAAAACATCAGCATCCTCAAAAAGTTGATCAACAACCTGAAGCAAATCGATGGCATCGATAAAGTGACCCGCATTTAAATCGGTTTGGAATTGGAATGAAAATTTAGCTGTACATTTGCGAATTGATGCAGGGAAAACCGCTTATGGCACTCAACAAAAATCAGGAAATAGTCAAGAACGTATTCACCGCTTTTTTGGAGGATAACGGACATCGAAAAACGCCCGAACGTTACGCCATTCTTGCAGGAAATCTATGACAGCGAAGAGCATTTCGACATCGAATCGCTCTATATCAACATGAAGAATAAAAACTACAGGGTGAGTCGGGCCACGCTGTACAATACCATTGAATTGCTGTTGGAATGTAAATTGGTACGAAAGCATCAATTCGGCAAAAATCAGGCGCAATATGAGAAATCCTATTTCGACAGACAGCACGACCATGTGATTCTCACCGATACCGGAGAAGTAATGGAATTTTGCGATCCCCGTATCCAATCGATCAAAAAGACCATCGAGGAGGTGTTCGACATCAAGATCAGCAACCACTCGCTCTATTTTTATGGTACGCGAAACAAAGAAGAGGAAAAAACACAACAATAACCGATAAGCAGCAATTTACAATGGCGGTAGATTTACTACTAGGATTACAATGGGGAGACGAAGGAAAAGGAAAAATCGTTGACGTACTGACCGATAATTACGATATCATTGCACGTTTCCAAGGGGGGCCGAATGCGGGACATACCCTGGAATTCGATGGCATCAAACACGTGTTGCATACCATCCCATCGGGCATATTCCACAAGAACGCCATCAATATTGTAGGGAACGGGGTGGTGATCGATCCGGTAATCTTTAAAAAGGAAATCAACAATCTTCAGAAATTCAAGATCGATTTTAAACGTACCCTCCTGATCTCCAGAAAAGCACATTTGATTCTGCCCACACATCGTTTGTTGGACGCCGCTTCCGAAGCTTCGAAAGGAAAGGCCAAGATCGGTTCGACCTTAAAAGGAATAGGACCCACCTATATGGACAAGACGGGAAGAAACGGGATGCGGGTCGGTGATCTGGAACTCGATAATTGGCAGGATAAATATCGGGCACTGGCCGATAAGCACGAATCGATGATCGACTTTTACGATGTGGACCTGCAATACGATTTGGGCGATCTCGAGACAGATTTCTTCAGTGCGGTCGAGGACCTAAAAAAACTCACCTTTATCGATAGTGAGGAATATCTATATCAAGCCCAAAAAGCAGGCAAAAAAATCTTGGCGGAAGGAGCCCAAGGATCGATGCTCGACATTGACTTCGGCACCTATCCCTATGTTACCTCGAGCAATACAACCGCTGCAGGTGCCTGTACCGGACTTGGGGTTGCGCCTACCCAGATCGGGCAGGTCTTTCGGCATCTTTAAAGCCTATGCCACCAGGGTGGGCAGTGGCCCTTCCCTACCGAACTCTTTGATGAGGATGGGGCGACCATGGGCCGTGTAGGAAACGAATTCGGGGCCACTACGGGCAGGCCACGCCGATGTGGATGGCTCGATCTCGTCGCCCTGAAATATGCAGTACAGATCAATGGGGTCACCTCGCTGATGATGATGAAAGGGGATGTGCTCAGCGGCTTTAAAAAATTAAAGATCTGCACCGCCTACCAAGTACAAAGGGGAAACCATTATCCCATCTGCCCTTTAATATAGAACCCGAAAACGTCACCCCCGTGTATACCGAAATGGAGGGCTGGGCCAAAGACCTGACCAAGATGTGCTCGCCTGACGAATTTCCAAAAAGCCTTCAGGCCTATATCGATTTTCTTGAAAACGAACTTCAAGTACCCATTCAGATCGTTTCGGTAGGCCCTGACCGTAAGCAGACCATTCATCGATAGAAGACTCAGAGATATCCTTTTTTCACCTTTGAGCCTAATTGTTCCATTTCGAAGCACTTCCCGTATTCTCCGTGAAGTCGGAAGGCCGTTCTTCTTTATCCAGCTGAACCATCCATTTTACGTGGATTTAGTTTCCCTTAAAAACGCAACGCCCAAGTCAGGCCAGTCCGTTAAACTTCATTCGGTTTGCATATTTTTCCTATCTTACCGGGAAAAATATAAAACCCGGCAATCCCATCATTTTGCCAGCAAAAATAGGACGGATCAACCCATCAGCCTTGTCCTGATTTGTTCAAGTTTGGGAATTGCACCTATAAAATATGCCCAAATGAAAAATTTAGACCGGAGAAACTTTATCCGAAAGACCACGCTGGCCACGGCCGCAATCGGCATAGGGACCCGTTTTGTCGCAGACTGCCAATGCCCGCATGTCACGGCCAATATCCCAACAATACATGGGCGGATACGCCGCGCCAAAACTAGAGACGGTCCGAGCCGCCTTCATTGGCGTCGGTTCACGGGGAGGCGGGTCACCTCAAATTTTTTGGCAGCTTTACCCGGTACCGAAATAGTCGCCATAAGCGATCTTTATGAAGACAATGTCAAACAAATGGGAGAGCCGTTGCCGCTGAAATCGGGGCAGGTCAGCGCCATAAAAACATAGCCCTTTACCATGGGGATGAACATCTTTGGAAAGCCATGCTGGAAGAAGTAAAGCCAGATGTGGTCTTTATTGCCACCAATTGGAAAAACCATGCGCCGATGGCGATCGAAACCATGAAAAAAGGGGCACATGCCCTCGTGGAGGTACCCATCGCCGTTACCTTGGAAGAAATGTGGGCCATCGTTGATGCCTCCGAAGCAAACCCGCAAGCATTGTATGATGATGGAAAACGTAAACTACGACCGTGACGAATTGATGTTTTTGAACATGGTACGCCAAGGGGTCATAGGGGATTTGTTGCATGGCGAGGCCGCCTATATCCATGAACTAAGGGGGCAAATGGAGGATCAGGAGCGGGGTACGGGCTCTTGGCGTACCTATCATTATGCCCAAAGGAATGGAAATCTATACCCTACCCATGGGCTTGGGCCAGTTGCCCAGTATATGAACCTGGCCCGAAATGAAGATAATTTTGGCAGTATCGTTTCATTTTCCACACCTGCTATGGGCAGAAAGGCCTATGCCGAAAAAAACTATCCTCCCGATCATCAATGGAACCAGCTTCAATATAAGGGCGGAGATCTCAATACATCGATCATCAAAACGGTGCTTGGGCCGTACCATCATGGTACAATGGGATGAAACCAGTCCGAGGCCCTATACCCGTCTCAACCTTATTCAAGGCACCAAAGGCATTCTAGCCGGGTTTCCCACCAGGGTTGCCCTTGAGGGCGGTGTTAAAGGGGTTACCGAAGACCATCATAGCTGGGTACAAGGGGAACATCTGGCAGTGCTTTATGAAAAATACGACCATCCCCTGTATAAACGGCTCAATGAAAAAACCAAGGAAAGCGGCCATGGCGGAATGGATGGGATGATGATGTACAGAATAGTGGAATGTTTGCAGAACGGCCTGCCACTCGACCAGAATGTCTATGAAGGCTGTTATTGGAGCGCCGTGGCGCCCTTAAGCGAAAAATCGGTGGCCGCCGGCGGTGCACCCCAGGCATTTCCAGATTTCACAAGGGGCAATTGGCAAGAAACAGCGCCTTTGGGGATCATTGCCTGACAGGGGTTGAAGCATTGGAGCAGCTATAAAAACAATTCCCGCAAGGTTTTATTGACCTTCAGCTTTTTTACCCTCCGAAGTACGGATTGTGGAAGTTTACCAAAAAAATGTGGAAACCATCTTTAGGCGGCTCTGCAAAAGGCAAGAACCCTGATGGACAAGACCACATCGGCCTATTGTAGAACAGCTGCAACAATATTAAACCGGGGTAAGACGATGAGGTACGGTTCAGGAACATCCGAGGAAAAGCATTTTTAATAATAACCCTATTTTATTCCAGCCATCATGAAATCAAAAAATCAGAACCGTAGGGAATTTGTTCAAAAAAGTGGTCTTGGCCTTCTTGGACTGACCTTATTGCCCAATCTGTATGGCAAGGTAGCCCCCAGTGACCGCCTTCGGGTGGCACATATCGGGGTCGGGGGCATGGGCAACAACCATATGAAATGGTTTTCGGCCCTTCCGGAAGTGGAAGTGGTGGCGCTCTGCGATTTGGATGAATTGCACCTGACCAGCAGCCTTAAGGCCATGGAAACCCTACAGCCCGGAAAAAAAGTGGCGGGTTACAAAGATTTTCGCAGCATCCTCGACCGCAATGATATCGATGCCATCACCTGTGCCACTCCGGATCATTGGCACGCCCAAATCGCGGCCCTCGCCTTTCAGGCCGGCAAGGATGTTTATGGCGAAAAACCACTTTCCTATGACGTAAAGGAAGGGCAGATGATGCTCCGGAACCTGGAGAAACACCAACGTATTTTTCAGTTGGGAACCCAGATCCATGCCACCGACAATTACCACAGGGTCATCGAACTGTTGCAATCCGGGATGATAGGAAAAGTGCATACGGTTCGGCTTTGGAAGACCGGTACCCCTCCCGATCTGGGAAACCCCAAAGTTCAACCCGTGCCCAAAACACTTGATTGGGATATGTGGTTGGGAACGGCGCCTTTTGTCGA
The DNA here is from genome assembly GCA_963700435.1 of uncultured Flavobacteriaceae bacterium. Taxonomy (GTDB): domain Bacteria; phylum Bacteroidota; class Bacteroidia; order Flavobacteriales; family Flavobacteriaceae; genus Pelagihabitans. The sequence continues at coordinate 46,498 of CAVOXM010000009.1, read as the reverse complement.
TTACATTCCTGAAAAATGCCATATCAATTATCGCTATTTTCTGGATTATTCCGGGGGCATCTTCGCGGATTTTTGGTGCCATATTGCCGATGTGGCTTTCTGGGCGCTTCAGCCCAAAGGCCTTAAAACGGTGGTCGCTCGTGGTGAAAAGGCCGATGGCATCGCCGATACGCCCAAATGGATCGAGGTCGATTATGAGTTCGAAGATCTTAAAATTCACTGGACCACCGACCCTCCCAAGGTGCCCGGGGCAGCGGAACGCGGTATTGGCGCCTATTTTGAAGGAGACAGTGGCACCCTGATCTGTGACTACGAAACAAGGGCGATCACCATCAACGGGGAAACGCTGACCGATATTGCGGAGGTACCCAAGACCATCGTAAGGTCACCCGGACACCAACAGAATTTTGTGGACAGTGTCAAATCGCGGAAGCCGGCCGAATCGAACCTGCAATATGCAAGAACGATGACCTTGCCCATGCACCTGGGCCTGATCTCATGGCGGTTGGGCAGAAAATTGGATTGGGACCCGATCAAAGAAAAATTTATCCGAGATTCGGAAGCCAACAAAATGTTGTCCCGTAAACCGAGAAAAACATGGAAATTGGTTTAGGATTAATAGGAAACTTTAATGGGTAATTGCGCCAAAAAAAGCACACTATGGAAATGAACAGAAATCATTTTATCAAGTCCCTTGCACTGGGGGCCGTGGCAGCCGGCACCGCCTCCTTCAAGGCACTGAGCCCGGTGGAAGGCCATGTTTACGAAGCAGACGGACCCACTCTGGGACTGGCTTCCTACACCCTTAGAAAATACAGCCTTGACGAAGTCTTGGAAATCATGCAAAGATTGAACCTGAAAGATGTTGCCTTCAAGAGTTTCCATTTGCCCTATGAATCGACGGACGAAGAACTTCGTTATATCAGCGAAAAGGTAAAGGCCCGCGGCATCAACCTTTACGGTGCTGGGGTCATCTATATGAAAACGCCCGAAGACGTCGACACCTACTTCCACTATGCAAAAACGGCCGGTCTAAAAATGATCATAGGGGCCCCCGACCATCAATTGCTATCCCGTATCGAGCAAAAAGTAAAGGAAACCGACATCAAATTGGCCATACATAACCATGGGCCCGAAGATGCCATTTTTCCGTCCCCCCAAAGCGTATATGAAAAAATTAAGACCCTCGATGATCGTATCGGTCTCTGCATCGATACCGGCCACACCTTTCGGCTCAAGCTAGATCCAGCCACAGAACTCAAAAAGTACCGCGACCGCCTTTTTGACGTTCACCTCAAAGACATCGATGCTCAGGAGGCAGATGGCCAAAACCTGGAAATAGGCAGGGGCAAAATGGACATTTCAAGTATTTTAAGCGCCTTGAAAGAAATCGATTATCAGGGCGTGATAGGCATTGAATATGAAAAAGATGGCGACCATGCGATATACGGCTTGGCCGAATCGGTAGGCTATGTGCGGGGACTCATGAAAATGGTGCCATAGGGGCCCAAGATTAGCCTAGCCGCATGAATGCTGTCCAACATTTTGCCAAAACTATGCCAATGGGATTAAGCCTCGCCCAAAAAATCCTATTTTTGGGAAAAAATTGAGCGATTTGCACCAGTATTTCCATTTTTTATTCATTCTTGGGTTCCTCCAGATCGCTTTTGCCCAAAAACCCGAACCGGAGCGCAAACAGATCAACATCGTCTACGGGGCAAATTTTACCAAAGATGAGGTCCAATTTCCAGGAGCGTCTATCTTCAGCAAAGATGAACGCCAGGTACAGTTCGAGCATCAAGGGGCGGACCTATGGTGCGATATCGCCATCTACTATCAGCGCGAAAACAGATTGCGGGCCATTGGAAACATCCGTCTTCAACAAGGCGATTCGGTACAACTGACCGGCGGAAAGATCGATTACGATGGAAATACAAAATTGGCCAAAGCCTATGAGCAGGGTCATTTTAAAGAACAATGCGATGACGCTCACCACCGATACGCTTTACTTTGATCGCGAAAAACAGGAATCGTACTATCGCGATTTCGGCACCATCATCGACTCCTCCAATACCCTGACCAGTGAAATCGGAAGGTATTTCATGGAAATCGAAAAGTATCAATTTTTGGATGATGTACATATACAAAACCCAGAATATACGGTCGATTCGGAACAACTAGATTATTATACCAGTTCCAAGAATGCCTATATGTACGGCCCATCGACCATCACCGGGGACACCTATAAACTCTATTGTGAACGCGGGTTTTACGATACTAAGATCGAGAGTGGCTATGGTATCAAAAACACGAGGATCGATTATAACAATCGCATTATTGAAGGCGATAGCGTATTCTTTGACAAAGCCAGGGAGTTCGCCTCCGCCACCAATAACATCAAAGTCACCGACACCATCAACCAAGGGATCATTAGGGCGCATTATGCCGAAGTATTCAAGGCAAAAGACTCCGTTTTCGCAACAAAAAGAGCCGTTTCCGTAAGCCTGGTGGAACAAGATTCGTTTGTATATGCACGGCGACACCTTAATGATCACCGGTAAGCCCGAGCATCGCATATTAAGGGCCTTTCGCAATGCGAAATTCTATAAGACCGACCTTAGTGGCAAGTGCGATTCCATCCATTCGGAGCAGCGAACCGGGGTGACCCAACTGATCCGGAACCCTATTCTATGGAACGGTGAAAACCAAATGACGGGCGATAGCATACACCTGATCTCGAATCTCAAGACCGAAAAACTCGATTCCCTTAAAGTACTTGACAATGCCTTTATCATCTGCCAGGATACCATCGGAAAGGTCGGCTTTAACCAGGCCAAGGGGAAAGATCTTTTTGGCCAAGTTTGTGGACAATGAACTTAAAATCATCGATTTGGTCAAGAATACAGAGGTGATCTATTATATGTACAACGATGATGACGAACTCCTTGGCATAGATAAAACCATTTGCAGTGCCATTCGGATTACCATGGCCAACAATGATGTGGAAGATCTTACTTTTTTCACCAATCCAGACGGGGATATCTTTCCAGAAAAAGACCTGCCCGAAAACAGCAGGATTCTAAAAGGTTTTGTATGGCGGGGCGATGAACGTATCCTGACCAAGGACGATATCTTCGACGAAGATGACAACCATATCGAACTTGCCGTCATAAAAGGTATCGACAATCCCATCGATATTGATGCTGTGGAAGAAGAACGCGATAAAAATGCCAACGATCCTGTAAATAATATTCCGAGCGATCAACCCGAATCCGAACAACAAAAGCCCCAACAAGATAGAAAAACAAGCCAAGTTTACGACCCAAGGTTGAAAAGGTGAAGGCCAATAAGGTACCCTGATCATGAAGGAGGATTTTCTCCATATCAGGCACAGACCACGCCACATCCCTTGGCCATGGAAATATCGCAGCCTCGGGCAGCTTACATCTATGATATTGAAGGAAATGCACATCTCGACTTTGTGGCCGGCGTATCTGCTTGTGGATTGGGGCATTGCCATCCAAAAGTGGTAGCGGCCATCCATGAACAGACCACCAAATATATGCACGTAATGGTCTATGGGGAATACATCCAACAACCGGCGATAGACTATGTGAAATTGTTGGCTTCCTTCCTGCCCCATCCCTTGGAGACCACCTATCTGGTAAATTCCGGTACGGAAGCCATTGAAGGTGCCCTAAAATTGGCCCGAAGATTTACGGGACGCACCGAAATCGTGGCTGCCGAACTGGCATATCACGGCAATACCATGGGAAGTTTGAGCGTCATGGGGTATGAAGCCCGTAAAAGTGCCTTTAGGCCCTTGATACCCGATGTACGCTTCATCAAGTTCAATGATGCGAAAGCCCTTGAACAAATCACCGAAAAAACGGCCGCGGTATTGCTGGAAACCATTCAAGGGGGTGCCGGATTTATCCTGCCCGAGAACGACTATCTAAAAAAAGTAAGGCAACGCTGTGACGAAGTCGGTGCCTTTTGATTTTGGACGAAATACAACCTGGTTTCGGGCGAACCGGAAAATTGTTCGCTTTTGAACATTATGAATGTGTTGCCCGATATCCTGGTGATGGGCAAAGGAATGGCATCGGGGCTACCGGTAGGAGCCTTTACCGCTTCACATGAAATGATGGCGAGCCTGCAAACGGTCCAAAATTGGGACATATCACCACTTTCGGAGGTAATCCGGTGATTGCGGCGGCAAGTCTGGCGACCCTTACGGGAGCTCACCGAATCCGATCTTATACCCGAGACCCTTGAAAAAGAAAAATTGTTCAGAAAATTGACTCAGTACATCCCCTTATTAAGGAAGTACGCGGTAAAGGCCTGATGTTGGCGCTCCTCATGGAAAATGTCGAGATCACCAACTATCTAGTATTGGAATGTGCAAAAAGGGGATTGATTCTCTTCTGGTTGCTTTTTGAGCCTAAGGCCGTGAGAATATCACCGCCACTCACCATATCGTACCAGGAAATCGAACAAGGCTGTGAACTGATTTTGCAGGCTTTATCGGACTACAAACAATAAAGTGTTAACTAATTTGTTAATAATATGGCCCTATCCCCGAATTGTAAGTTGGATCAAAAGACTATTTTTAAAACCATAGTTTAACCAATACGTTCCTATGGCATTAGAATCTGAGGAAAGACCAAGCCAGTCAATTACCAAGTTCGAATCCATGCTCAAGACCGATGACATCTATTTCTTTGATGCTGAGGACTTTGAGGAAATCATTCACCACTATCTCAACCATGGAAAAATAGCCCTGGCCAAAAAAGCAATCAAAATCGGTTTACAGCAGCACCCTGCTTCCGTTGAACTTAAATTGTTGGATGTCGAGGTATTGGTCTTCGAAAATAATCTTGAACAGGCCGAACGAATGCTCGATGAGCTTCAGGTGCTCGACGGCAATAATGAGGAAATCTATATACAACGGGCCAACATCTTTTCCAAAAAGGACAACCATGAAGCGGCGGTAGAATTGCTTCAGAAAGCCCTAAACCTTACCGATGACACCTTTGATATTCATTCCTTATTGGGCATGGAATATCTGTTCATGGACGATTTTACGCGCGCGAAGGAAAATTTTATGAAATGTGTCTCCTTTGATGAGCAGGACTATTCGGCTCTATACAACGTGGTCTACTGTTTCGAATTTTTGGAAGACTACGATGGAGCGATAACCTATCTGAACGACTACCTAGAAAGAAACCCTTATTGCGAAGTGGCTTGGCACCAATTGGGCAAGCAGTACTATACCAAAAAAATGTTCCAGGAAGCCCTGGCCGCCTTCGATTTTGCAATAATCTCCGATGATGGCTTTATGGGTGCCTACTTCGAAAAAGGAAAGGTGCTTGAAAAATTGGCCAAATATGAAGCAGCCATAGAGAACTATGAGACCACCCTTGAAACTTGAAGATCCCACGTCACATGCCTATTTGCGAATTGGCCGATGCTATGAGAAGTTGGGAAACCTGGAAATGGCTAAATACCATTATTACAAAACGGTTCACGAAGATCCGCTTGTTGGACAAGGGATGGTTGATGATCACCGAGTTCTATTATAAAAAAGGCGACTATAAAAAGGCGCTCCACTACATCAACAAAGCCCTTAACATAGATGGTGACAATCCTGACTATTGGAAGAAATGCGGGAAGATCCATGTGGCTTTACGCGATTTCGACAATGCCGATTTTGCCTATAAACATGCCATCGATATGGGCAATTATGAACTCGATACCTGGTTCAGTTGGGCGGAAGTTTCGAAATTGGACAACAATTTGGATACCGCCTTGGGTATCTTATCCCAGTGCCAAGAATTCTTTCCCGGATCGCGTGGAAATCCAATATAAGAAAGCGGGATATTATCTCTTAAAGGAGACAAAATCAATGGGCGAATAAGTTTAATGGATGCCCTTCGGCACGATTTTAAAAAATTTACGCTCTTTTCGGCAGAATTTCCGCAATTCAGTCAACTCGATTGGGTATTGGAACTGGTCTCGGCTTCCAAAAAAACCCCCGATAATTAAGTTAATTTTATCTATTCCATCTTGGGCGCTTCCCCGTATTTGTCCATATTTGTAGTGGCCAATAACAGGGAGCCCGTACCGATCCCATTAGGTTGGGTCCTTTGGCCGAGATGCTTAAAAGGGAATTGTTATTTGTGAAGCAACCTATTGAAATGCCCCTATTAAAATGGCCCAGATTTTATGAAAGAACGCAACCTGTTACAATATGCAGTGATCACCCTTGAAAGGTATAGCCATGGGTGCGGCCGATGTAGTTCCGGGAGTCTCAGGCGGCACCATAGCCTTTATTTCCGGTATTTATGAAGAACTGATCACTTCGATCAACAATGTGAACCTTTCCCTGATCGCAACTTGGAAACGCGACGGATTTAAAGCAAGCTGGTCCCAGTTGAACGGCAACTTTTTGGTAGCACTTTTCTTGGGCATCTTTATCAGCCTGTTCTCACTTGCCGCTGTGGTGAGCTGGCTTTTGGAAAATGAACCCATCCTGTTGTGGTCCTTCTTTTTTGGGCTTGTGGTTGCCAGCATTCTTTTTGTCGGAAAGGAAATAGAGCAATGGCGGCCGGCCACTTTCCTCATGCTTTTTATGGGGGCGGCAATCGCATATTTCATCACCATACTGCCTCCAAGCGACAATATTGCCGGGATGCCCTATTTGTTTTTGTGCGGTGCTCTGGCCGTTTGTGCCATGATACTCCCCGGTATTTCCGGCGCGTTCATCCTGGTGCTCCTCGGGTCGTACAAGACCATTCTTGATGCGGTGCATGAGGTTGATCTGAAAATAATCGTTACCGTGGGATTGGGTGCGGTGTTCGGTCTGCTTAGTTTTGCCAAATTGCTCAAATGGATGTTCAGTAACTTTAAGAATATTACACTTGCCATACTTACCGGTTTTATTCTGGGCTCATTGCCAAAAATTTGGCCCTGGAAGGAGGTATTGGAGACCCGCAACATTGCTGACAAAATCATTACCGTGAAAGAACAGAACATCTCCCCCTTTGCCTATGACGGTGATAACCAACTTTGGTTCGCCCTACTGGCCGCCTTGGCGGGTTTCCTGCTTATTCTGTTGCTCGAAAAACTCGCCGCTAAAAAATAATGATCCTGCCGCATGTACGAACCAAGGTCCTTTTTAGATAAATTTTTTCTGGTGATCAAGGGACTTTGTATGGGTGCTGCCAACAAGGTGCCAGGCGTATCGGGGGGCATCGTGGCATTTGTAGGTGGTTTTTATGTTGAATTCATCTACTCGCTTCAAAAAATCAATATCAAGGCATTTCGACTGCTCATCAATGGTCGCTTCAAAAGCTTTTATCGATATGTGAACGGCACTTTCTTAAGCCTACTGATTTTTGGCATGTTGGTGAGTTACTTCAGTATTTCCAAGATTTTGGACTATTTTCTGGAGCGGAAAGAACTTTTCGTCTGGGCCGCTTTCTTCGGAATGATCTTGGGCTCCATCTATTTCATTGCCAAGGATTTCAAACACTGGAACAAAAAAACCATCACAGCTGGCCTGATCGGATTGATCGTAGGTATTTCGATCAGTTTTTTGAGTCCGGCCAAGGAAAACGACAATTTGTTATTTATTTTTTTATGTGGCATGATCAGTGTTTCGGGCATGACCTTACCCGGACTATCAGGTTCCTTTATTCTTATCTTGCTAGGGAACTACGTGCTGTTGCTGGTCGATTCGGTCAATGCCCTCTACGATACCTTTGCGGAAATGATTCAGGGCGATTTCAGTTTCATAAGCAACCTGGAAAGACTATATACCCTTAAAATTTTGGCCGTATTTACGGCGGGGTCGGCCACCGGACTGGTAACCCTATCACATATCCTGACCTATGTGTTGAAACACTACAAACATACTACGACCGCCACCATCATCGGTTTCATAACCGGTTCCTTGGGGGTTGTGTGGCCCTGGAAAAAGACCATCTATAGAACCGATCATCTGGGCCAGCTGTTCCTCGACTCCAATGGTAAGGCAATCATTGTGAATTATGAGCGCTATTTCCCTGAATTGGGAACTTCGGAAACCTGGTGGGCAATGTTTTTTATCATTTTGGGAATCACTATATTGTTGGGATTGGACTGGTATGGCAAAAACAGGAAGAAGTAAATTTAGATACGGTTTGGTGGGAAGGAACATCTCGTATTCCTTTTCCAGAGGTTATTTCCTCAAAAAATTCGAGGCCTTGGGGCTGCATGACCATTCCTATGAAAACTTTGATCTGCCCCAAATCGATGCCTTTACGCAATTGATGAAAAACCAAATCGATATTTGCGGTTTAAACGTAACCATTCCGTATAAGGAAGCCATTATACCTTATTTGGACGATTTGGACGCCAATGCCCGAAAAATCGGGGCCGTCAATACGATAAAAATTGAAGGGAAATCGCTCATAGGTTATAATACCGACGTGTACGGCTTTCGCAAAGCCTTGGAACCCCTGCTGAAAAAGAACCATCGTCGGTCGCTCATTCTAGGAACCGGTGGGGCATCGAAAGCGGTGGCTTTCGTTTTGGACGAATTGGGGATTGCACACCAAGGGGTATCGAGATCACCGAATGCGCAGCAGTTGGACTATCGCTCTTTGACGGAAACTATCTTGCAGGAGAACCCGATTTTGGTGAACTGTACGCCCTTGGGTACCTACCCAAATATTCTTGACAAACCTCCAATCCCATACGAATTCATTGGCCCTGAACATTTGTTGTTCGATTTGATCTATAATCCGGAAAAAACGGCCTTCCTCAAAGAGGGGGAAATACGCGGGGCAACCATCTCCAACGGACTTGGCATGCTGGAACTTCAGGCCCAAAAGTCTTGGGAAATCTGGACAGGCACAAAACTGTCCACATAAACACCACACTCCTTAAAACAACTGCGACAAAGAAAGTAGTTGACCACAGTTATGGGCCTTTTCGTTCGAAATGCCCATTGGAAAAGACTTTTGCATTAACTTTGTCATTAGATGGGTTGTCACTATCTTCCCTTATGAAAGGGATAACCGGAAAACTTGGAGCAATGCCAGAAGAGAAAGATCAGGAAATACAAGAGTCTAAAAAGAAAAAGGACAAACGAGTGCAGCGCGATCTGGTTTCTGGACTCGAAAAGCACCTTCATGACGACAATTTGGACGAGATGGAAAGCACTAAAGTGAAGGCGCCCAAAAAAAAAGTGGCTAAGAAAGAATCCCAGAAAATAGATACTGGAAAAGAAGAAGAGCAGGAAATCAAGGCCATTGACGAAAACGCTTCGGAGGTGGAACAATCAAGTGCTACGGGCGATGGCGGTAAAATTGAGGCCCAGGACAAGGAGACCGATGAGGCGGTCCAATCCGAGATAGATGATGAGAATGCGGAGGATGCCGAGGACCAAGAAAACAGGAATCGTCACCACATCCCCCTTTTGGATTACCATTCAATGCCGATGGAGAATTTGGTGGGCGAACTTCAAAGATTGGTGCGAAACGAAAAGGTGCAAGCCATCAAACGGCATGTTGAGGGTATCAAATATGAATTCGATCTTAAGTTTCAGGATTTTATAGAAGGTAAAAAAGAAGAATTTGTCAACGCGGGCGGCAATGAAGTCGATTTCAAGTATAATTCCAACACCAAACGCCAGTTCAATGAAGTCTATGCCGATTATCGTGAAAAGCGCGACCATTATTATAAAAACCTGGAAAAAAGCCTAAAGGAAAACCTGGCCAATCGTTTATCGATCATCGATGAGCTCAAAGGTCTGGTGAATATGGAAGAAGATATCAACACCACCTACAATAGTTTTAAATCGTTGCAGGAGCGATGGCGACAAGCGGGACCGATTCCACGTGCCAATTACAATGATGTTTGGCGTACCTATCAGCACCATATCGAAATCTTCTATGACTTCCTGTCGCTCAACAGGGAACTTCGAGATCTCGATTTCAAGCACAACCTGGAGGAAAAAACGAAATTGGTGGAAAGCGCCGAGGCCTTGGCCGATGAAAAAGACCTTGGAAAAGCCTTCCGTAACCTTCAGGAATTGCACAAAATCTGGAAAGAGGAAATTGGCCCTGTCGACCGGGAACACCGCGACGCCATATGGGAACGGTTCAGCAACGCCACCAAAGCCCTGCATCTCAGAAGACAAGAACAGCTCAAGGAACTGGAGCAGGTTTACGAGGCGAACTTATCGAAGAAGAATGAAATCATAGCACAAATCGATGCTTTGGCGGCCGAGGTGGCCAACAACCATAGGGCTTTGCAGCAACAGATCAAGTTGGTGAACAACCTCAGGGATTCCTTTTTCAAAGCAGGCAAAGTGCCGCAAAGGGCCAACGAAGAAAATTGGAGTGCCTTTAAAGCGGCAACCCGAAAATTCAACCATAAGAAAAATACCTTTTACAAAAACCTCAAAAAAGAACAGCAGCACAACCTTGATCAAAAAAGGGCATTATTGGCCCTGGCGAACGAACTTAAAGAAAGTGAAGACTGGGAGATGGCCACCCAGGAAATGAAACGGATACAGAACGAATGGAAAAAAATTGGCCATGTGCCCCGCAAATTTTCCGATCGGCTTTGGGAAGAATTCAAAAATGCCTGCAATCACTATTTCGACCGGCTACATTCGTTAAAAAACAGTGCCCATAAGCAGGAAGCTGAAAACTTGGAAAAGAAGAATGCCGGCCTTGAGCGGTTGCGCCAATTTGCTTTGAGCGGGGATCGGGAGAAGGATATCGCCCAATTGAAGGGGTTTATTGCCGAATGGAAATCCTACGGTAGGGTCCCATACAAAGACAAAAACATCGATCAAAAGTTCAATAAGATCTTGGACGCCATATTCAAAAAATTGAATATAGGCCGAAAGGAGGCGGAGTTGATGAAATATGGCAATAAAATTCAGCAATTGGCCAAAGCCGACGACCATGGGCGCGCCCTGGGGAACGAAAGGCAATTCATCCGTAAAAAATTGGAGGAAACCAAGGCCGAAATAAGACAGCTCGAAAACAACCTTCAGTTTTTTTCCAACGGCTCGGAAGATAACCCGATTGTCCAGGAAGTGATCAAAAAAATTGATAGGCATCGGGAAGATCTGGAAACCTGGAAAGGAAAACTGAAAAAACTGAACATTGCCGAGAATAGCCTGAGCAGGGCGGCAGATGAGGCTTCCGAAGAAGATGTTGAAGGTTCTGAAGAAGGATAAGACATAATAAACATACAACATATGATTATTCGGGCCATGATCCAAAAAATGGTGCTGGCAGCCGTTGTCCTTTTTCTCGGCTGCAAAAACAATCCACAGCAACAAGCGCAGGAAACCAAAAAATTGCCACGTATTGCCATAGCCGGTCTTGCGATAGAGTCAAGTACTTTTTCCCCAGCCCTGACCCATGAGGAAGCCTTTCATGCAAAAGTGGCCGATTCCGTTTTCACCTATTATCCTTTTCTTGCTCCCGATTCCTTGGACAGGAAAAGGGCAGACTGGGTGCCAACATTGCGCGCCCATGCCCTTCCCGGAGGCACCGTGACACGGGAGGCCTATGAATCGTTGGTCGGAAAAACCCTTAAAATGCTCAAGGACGGTGCGCCCTACGATGGTCTTTTCTTCGATATCCACGGGGCCATGAGCGTGGTAGGGTTGGATGATCCCGAAGGAGACTTCATATCCCGAATCAGGGAAGTCATCGGTAAGGGGCCGATCATATCGACTTCCATGGACCTCCATGGCAACGTTTCGAAACGACTGGCCGAACACACCGATCTCATTACCTGTTATCGCATGGCCCCCCACGAAGACGCCATTGAATCTAAAAAAAGGGCCGTTGATCTGCTTTTAGATCGACTTGAAAGTGGTAATGGCAAACCAAAGTATAAGGCCTATATACCTATACCCATTTTGCTGCCCGGAGAAAAGACGAGCACGAGAATAGAGCCGGGCAAAGGATTGTACGCCAAAGTAGGCCCCGCGACCAAGCAGCAAGGGATTCTGGACGCTGCCATCTGGATAGGCTATGCATGGGCCGACGAACCCCGCAACCATGCCGTGGTGATGGTCACCGGCGATAATGGCGAAAAGGTAATGGCCACGGCCGAACAACTTGCCAACAGCTTTTGGGATTTAAGGAACGAATTTAAATTTGTTGCCCCGACCGCAACTTTGGAACAAAGCCTCGATCTGGCCTTGGCCAGTAAAAAACATCCCTTTTTTATCAGTGATATGGGCGACAACCCCACCGCGGGAGGCGCAGGCGATGTCACATGGACCTTAAAGGAGATCCTATCCAGAAAAGAATTCAAATCTGAAAAGGGGCCTTCGGTCATCTATGCTTCCATTCCCGGACCCGAACTGGTCGAAAAAGCCCTCAAAGCAGGGGTAGGCGCGCCTATAGAAGCGCTCGTCGGCGCTGAGGTAGACCATCGATTTGCCCCTCCAGTGAAACTTTCCGGAACGATCATGGCCATCGTAGAAGGCGATATCAACGCCGAAACCGAAGTGGTGGTCAAGGTGGGGAGCATCAGTGTCATCGTCACCAAAAAACGCAAGCCCTATCATCGGGAAATCGATTTTACAAAATTGGGGCTCAACCCCAGGGAAACCTATATCGTCATCGTCAAAATTGGGTACTTGGTACCTGAACTCTACGACATGCGGGCCGATTGGATCATGGCCACGACCCCGGGGGGGGTAGATCAGGATTTGGAACGGTTGGACTATAAAAGAATCAATAGGCCGATGTTCCCCTTGGACAAGGATATGGAAAGGCCAGATTTGAAAGCACAATTGATCCGGTCTTCCAAGGACATTTAAGTTCGGAAAAGCAGAAAAAATGAACCCATGCCTTTCAAACGATAGGAATAGCGGGTAACATGCATCAAAACCGACAAAAAATATTCTTCCAAGTGCCCATTTAAGTATGACAAATTTTAGAAGGTATGGATGGCGTTTCAGTTCCCAATTGGGATTGGGGCTGATCTTCTTGTTCGGGGTCCCTAGGTTCCTTTTGGTATTGGAGGCCAATCGAACGGGCAACTACAATTTCATCTCGATCATATTTTTGATAATGTGGATTACCCCGTTTGTCTTGCTGAACAAAAACGGAAGAAAAACAATCGGAATTCAAAGACCAAAGAAATACCGTTGGTTGCTTTATGCTTTTATATTGGGTGCTTGCTGTTGCGGCGTTGTTTTCTTTTTAGGTTTTGCCCTTTATCAGGACACCCTCAGCAATTGGTTCGCATATATCTCCAGGGCCTATGGCATCATTCCCTTGACTGAACTGAAAGGCCCGGACCATTGGAAGTACTTTCTGATGCTCGCCTTGATAGGAATGACCTTTAGTCCCATCGGGGAAGAACTTCTGTATCGGGGCATAATCCATCAATGTTTTGTGACGAAATTTGGAGATCGTGGGGCATCCAAAATCGACAGCATGGCCTTTGCCTTGGTGCACTTGGCCCATTTTGGAATCGTCTTTGAAATGGGTGCATGGAAAATGTTATGGTTTCCGGGACTTTTATGGATGTTCTTGATGTTCCTGGCCAGTCGTTTATTTTTCTTCTGCAAAACCCGGACGGGATCGATTCACGGCGCCATCATGGGTCATGCCGGATTCAATTTTGCAATGACCTATTTAATATTCTATCATATCTTATGACTCCGATTCGTTTTGAAGTATGCCATCAGAAGACGTGAGCATTAAAACAAGCTGCAATACCCATCGGAACTACCTGATTTTACTATCTTTAAGTGACCCCGTAGCAGGTGCTTGGGGTACCATATCATCGGAAACACGAAGTTAAGGGGAACGATGAACGTATACCTTGTTAAAAATATTTATATTCAAAAACCAAAACACGGATCATGGGCGACCGAAGGAAATTCATCAAAAATATAGGTGCGGCTTCATTGGCGACAACGCTGCCGATCGGTCAGTTGGCGGCAGCACAAAAAAAAGGGCGCGACAAAACCCTGAAGGTAGGTCTGATCGGGGTTCACGGCATGGGATGGGCAGACCTGAATTCTTTTCTTAAAAATCCCGGTACCGAATGTGTCGCACTCTGTGATGTAGATGCGCCTCTTTTGAAGAACAGGGCAGATGAACTGGAGACCAAAACAGGTCGGAGACCAAGTACCTTCAACGACCATCGGGAATTTTTGAAGGTCAAGGATTTGGCCGCCGTATTCATCGGAACCCCAGATCATTGGCATTGTATCCAAATGATCGATGCCTGTGCGGCAGGCAAGGATGTTTATGTTGAAAAACCCATAGCCAACAGTATTTTCGAAGCGGATTTAATGGTCAAGGCCGCCCGAAAATATAACCGGGTAGTGCAAGTAGGACAATGGCAGCGAAGCGACCCCCATTGGGCATCGGCCCTCGAGTATCTGAATAATGGCAACTTGGGCAACATTCGGCAGGTGAAAGCTTGGGCAGACGTCAACTATGGGCGCGGTTTTGATGTGGTGCCCGACACGGAGGCCCCAGTTGGCGTCGATTATGACCGATGGTTGGGACCTGCCCCCGATCGACCTTTCAACCCAAATCGTTTTCATGGTACCTTCCGCTATTTCTGGGACTATGCGGGAGGGCTCATGACCGATTGGGGGGTGCACATGATCGATATGGTGCTGGCGGGCATGAACGCGACCGCACCAAGATCGGTAGTGGCCATCGGAGGTAAATTGGCCTTCCCCAAGGATGCTGCGGAAACACCCGATACCTTGACCACGGTTTACGATTTTGGGGACTTCAGCTTTATATGGGAGCAATTTATGGCCATGGGCACCTCGCCATACCTGGAGGAATCGGGGGAGCCTGGAGTCGCTTTTATTGGCGAAAACGGAATCTTGGCCATCAACAGGGCCCGTTGGAAGGTATTTCCCTTAGCTGAAAACGGTAAGTACCTGACCGAATCTTTGCCGCCCAGATCAAGTAACAGCAACGGACTCGATGCCCATACCAAGAACTTTTATGAATGCCTCATGAACCGCAATGATCCCAATTGTACCATTGAAATGGGCAGAAACGCCGCATTGGTCGCCCATCTGGGAAATATAGCCTACAGAACGGGCAAAAAATTGCAATGGGACGACCAGAAAGGCACCGTTACCAATGATACCCAAGCCGTGAATTTACTAAAACCGACCTACCGACCACCCTGGGCCATGTGGGAGGGCTAAAAACCATGCCACGCGACCTTGTTCAATCGGGAAGTACATAACCGTGGCAAGCTGAAAATAGATAGGGAAGCAATCGGCTGGCTGGGCCCGTGGTATGGGAACAGGATAAAAAGGAATTTTGAATCTATTTAAACTGCATGATATCGTATAAAAATGGCTAAAAAAACTTTTGGAACATTTGCCGGGGTCTTTACCCCCACCACACTGACCATCCTTGGCGTGATCATGTACATCAGGCAGCCCTGGGTGGTGGGCAACGCAGGCATCATCGGGGCCCTGGCCATCATTTTGCTTTCGGTAGCGATCACTTTTACCACCGCCCTGAGTTTGTCTTCGATCACCACCAACGTGAGGATCGGGACCGGTGGTGCCTTCAGCATCATCTCCAAGTCGCTCGGATTGGAGATAGGCGGGGCCATTGGCATCCCTTTTTATATCGCCCAGGCCTTGGCCGTAGCCATGTACATTTTTGGTTTTAGGGAGGGCTTGGCCTCCATATTTCCCGATCTGAATGCCTATGTGGTCGATCTTTCCATATTCATATTGGTAATGGCCATTGCCTTCACCAGTACAAGTTTTGCCTTTAAGATACAATATGTGATTTTGGGGATCATTGTCCTCTCGCTGGTATCGATTTATGGCTCCCTTTTCGTGAACGATCTCAATTATGATTTTGAATTGTTCGGTAAATATCCAGGTTCCATAGAGAACAATTTCAGCGGCACTTCATTTTGGGTGGTCTTCGCCGTATTCTTTCCCGCCGTTACCGGAGTGATGGCCGGTGCGAACATGTCGGGCGATCTTACGAGTCCGCGCAAGAGTATTCCGCTAGGAACCATTTCCGCCGTTATCATCACCGCATTGATCTACATCAGCCTGATCTTTGTGGTTTCCCTGATAGCCACCCCAGAGGAAATGACCAAGAACTATAATCTGTTCATCGAGAAAGCGCTCTACGGACCTTTGGTCATCGCCGGTTTATTGGGAGCCACCCTTTCCTCGGCATTGGGATCCTTTATAGGAGCACCAAGGATCATGCTTGCCTTGGCGGAAAAAGGCATCCTGCCCAAAAGTCCGACTTTGGCCAAACTTTCTGCCCGGGGCGAACCGCTGCATGCGATGTATTTTACGGCCATAGTTGTTTTTATCGGTATATCGCTGCGCAACCTCAATACCATCGCCCCGATCCTCACCATGTTTTTTATGATCACTTATGCGATGATCAACATCGTGGTTTTGTTGGAGCAGTCTTTGGGTTTGCCCAGCTATCGGCCAACCTTAAAAATATCGCTCTGGGTACCGGCGCTGGGGGCCTTCGGGTCTATCGCCATCATGTTCGTCATCAACGTGATTGTTGCCCTGTTTTCGCTCATCTTTATCTTTGTTTTTTACTTTTATCTGGTAAAACTCAATTTAAAATCCGAGGTTGGGGATTCGCGAAGTGGCCTTTTTACGGCCCTTGCCGAATGGGCAACCAAAAAGTCGAGCAGTTTAAGCCCTGAAAAGGAAGTGCGTTCTTGGAGACCGAACCTGTTGATTCCCATGCAAATGCCCAAAGAAATCAGGGGCGCCTATAAGTTGATCCACTCCATTGTACATCCCAAAGGTTCGGTGAAGATCCTGGCATTGATCAATGAAAACCGACAAGAACAGAGAGACAATGAGCAATTTTTGAAAAACGCCATTAAAAAGTTCAGGGAAAGCCGTATTTCAGTGTCCTATGCCTTGGTGGATGGCACGGAATTCAATACTACCGTTAACATAAGCATGCAGTCGTTGAACGCGGCATTCTTTAAACCCAATGTCATCTTCGTAAGCATCGATTCGGCCAATGCCCAGCACACCTTTTATGACCGGCTAAGATCGGACGCCGAAAAGAACGATTTCGGAGTGATCATCTTCATACCCTACTCTACGGCCAGTTTGGCCATCGAACAGAACATCAATTTATGGTTGACCGATATCCCCGTAGATTGGAAAGAAACCTTCAATATAGGGAACAATGATCTGGGTACCCTTTTGGCCTTGCTCATACGTAAGAACTGGAAAGGGACGATCGAAGCACATGTTGTGAACAACAATCCTGAACTAATCTTTACCGAGAACGACATCGAGGATTTGAGAACCATGGTCCGCTTCCCAAAAAACACCCTTATCAATATAACGCAGGGCGATTTGCTGGAAAACACCAAAAAGTACAGGAGCACCGATATCAACATCTTCAGTGCGAACCAAGGCATGCATACGGCCGAGATGATCGATCTGGTAAAGGCCTCACGAATTTCAGCCATTTTTTGTATCGATTCGCAATCGGAAAACGTGTTGGTTTGATGTCTTATTAAATGGGATGTGGGAATATTACAAGTCTGTTAGGGTTACTCCCCGAATAAGAAAGGGGGCGGTTCAACCGCCCCCTTTCCAATCCGATCGAGCCAATCTTATTTGGCTACGTTCACCGATCTGGTTTCCCGGATAACGGTCACCTTCACCTGACCTGGATAGGTCATATCGGTTTGTATTTTTTGGGAGATTTCAAACGATAGCTCGGCTGCCTTGTCATCGCTCACTTTTTCACTTTCCACTATAACACGCAGTTCCCTTCCTGCCTGAATGGCATAGGCCTTTTGTACACCACCAAATCCAAAAGCGATATCTTCCAGATCTTTGAGCCGTTGAATATAGGAGTCAAGGACCTGTCGCCTAGCCCCCGGCCTTGCACCACTGATCGCGTCGCAGACCTGTACAATGGGCGATATCAAGGTTTTCATTTCTATCTCGTCGTGGTGGGCGCCGATCGCATTGCATACATCGGGCTTTTCTCCATATTTCTCGGCCCATTGCATGCCGAGTATGGCATGTGGTGTTTCGATCTCTGCCTCGGTATTCGGTACTTTTCCGATATCGTGCAGCAAGCCCGCCCGTTTCGCCAGTTTTGGGTTCAATCCCAATTCTGCGGCCATCACGCCGCAAAGTTTCGCCACTTCCCTGGAATGTTGCAAAAGGTTTTGACCATAGGAAGACCGATATTTCATACGTCCTACTGCCCTGATCAATTCGGGATGCAATCCGTGGATTCCAAGGTCGATGACCGTTCGCTTGCCCACTTCCACGATCTCCTGTTCAATCTGTTTTTCGGTCTTCTTTACGATTTCCTCGATCCTGGCGGGGTGTATCCTGCCGTCGGTCACCAATTTATGCAGTGATAAACGGGCCACTTCCCTGCGTACCGAATCAAAACAAGAAAGAATGATCGCCTCGGGGGTATCATCCACGATGATCTCCACACCGGTCGCGGCCTCCAAGGCCCTGATGTTTCTTCCCTCACGACCTATGATACGGCCTTTCACATCGTCCGATTCAAGATTGAAAACAGAAACACAATTCTCAACGGCTTCTTCTGTCCCGATGCGCTGAATGGTATTGATGACTATTTTCCTGGCTTCCTGCTCGGCGGTCAGCTTGGCTTCCTCCACCGTATTTTGGATGTACGACATCGCATCGTTGCGCGCTGTTTCCTTTAGGGATTCCATCAGCTGGCTTTTCGCATCCTCCGCGGAAAGACCGGAAATGACCTCCAACTGCTGCACTTGGTTTTTGTGAAGCTTTTCGAGTTCGGCCTGTTTTTTATCAAGGAATTCATTGCGGTGTTCCGTGTCCTTAATCTTGCTCTGAAGCTCCTCGTTCAATATTTTGCTTTTGGACAGCTCGCTGCTCACCTGCGACTCTTTATCACGTATGCGTTTTTCGGCCTCGTTGATTTTTTTGTCTTTGTTGATAATCACCTTCTCGTGTTCGGCCTTCAATTCCAAAAACTTTTCCTTCGCTTGAAAAATCTTGTCTTTTTTGATGTTTTCACCTTCCAATTTGGCGCTACTGAGCAGGCCCTCCGCTTCTTTCTTGGCATTTGCTATGGTTCTTGAGGCCTTGCCCTTCTCCATAAATTTAGCGATCGCAAAGCCTATTGCCAAACCTGCTATTGCCGCTATGATCATTAGTGTATAATCCATTTGTATGAGAGTATTGGTTAAAAAAAAAGCCCACATTGGCGAAGTTTTGCACAAACTCCTATAAACAGGTTTAGGGCTAACAGACCGATCAAGGATCCTTGTACAAGCAAGGCATGCTTTTACGACCTAAACTCACCCTTTTAAACAAATTAACGTTGAGTTTGTCAAAAGATATTACCAATATGGGCAGTAACTTTGATATATGTTAAAGAACTTACTTTATGCTTAGCTTGGTGTTCACCAGTTGGTCGAGCGCTTTCAAGCGTTCCAAGGCCTCACTGGATCCTTCCGTTTGTTCGATGCTTTTTTGTTCAATTTTTGATGCAAATTGAAGGGCACACATGGCCAGCACGTCTTGCTTATCGCGAACGGCATAGCTTTGTTCGAACTTTTTTGCCAATTGCTCAATATTTTTCGCCGCTTTTCTCAGTCCTTCTTCTTGGCCTGGATCTATCGTTAAGGGATACACCCTATCTGCAATAGAAAGCTTGATTTTGAGCTTTTCCGACATACTATTTAAGACAATTATTCAGAAAGTTGGGCGATACAATGGTCCAATTCCCTGATCAATGTGTTTATCTTTAGCTTCGCTTCTGTTTTATTGGTATTACTGCCTAGCATTGAATTTGCGAGTTTGAGCGCGTTGTATTTCTCTTCCCATTCCGATACGGAGCTGTTCACGGTTTCCTTTTCACTTTTAATGGAAACCAGTTCCTTTTCCAACCTTTGATTCGCTAGCTGCAACATGTCTAACTTGTGCAACATCTTGCTAATTTTGTTTTCCAGAGAATCAACAATTTGAACCAATTCGCCCATAAACGAAATTCAATACCCTTTACACAAAGTTAACATACCTGCTTAGACTTAGCAATTCTTTTGGCAATTTTCTTGAAGTATTACTTTAAACCCCGATATTCCGATGTTTGTGCGGCCTATCAACAATTATTTTAAAGGTTTTGACCAATCAAAGCCAATAATTGACATGGTCTGTTTAAATTTATCCTTTTTTATAGGGTTGTTAACCATCGGAAAATGGATTTCACTATTGCCCTCCACCAAGAATGTGAGCACTCAAAAATTAGGTTCGCTTTTGTACTATGAAGAACATTATCATTGCTTTACTGCTTATGGGTTCAATATTGGTTCATGGTCAGGAAGATTATCCCAAAGACGTATTCAGATCCCCATTGGACATTCCGTTGGTGCTCGCCGGAACTTTTGGCGAACTAAGATCGAACCATTTCCATTCTGGAATCGATATCAAAACACAACAAAGGGAAGGTTTGCCTGTTTATGCCATTGCAGATGGCATGGTCACGCGCATCAAAATATCGCATTGGGGCTATGGCAAAGTCTTGTATATCGCACATCCCAATGGATATACCTCGGTTTATGGACACCTCCAAAAATTTTCCCCGGAACTGGAAGCCTACGTCAAAAAACTTCAATATGACAAAAAATCCTATGAGTTGGAAGTATTTCCCGATCTTGGCGCCCTCAAAGTTGAAAAGGGCGGCCTTATCGCCTACAGTGGCAACACGGGAGGATCTTCGGGACCTCACCTCCACTTTGAAATCAGGAGCAGTATTTCCGAAAAACCGACCAACCCGCTTCTTTACGGACTAGAGGTAAGGGATGCGACCAATCCCATATTGGAAAAGGTATTTATTTACCCCCTTGCCGAAAACGCACAGGTCAACCAAGGCAATGGCAAGGCTCAACTTCGCTTCTCACGACAGGCCGACGGTACGTTCCTTGCGGATAAGGTAAGCGCATTTGGCCCCATAGGACTGGGATTTGTGGGCTACGACAGACAGGACTTGGCAGCCAATAAAAACGGGGTGTATTCGGTGCAAATGTCTGTGAATGGCAAATTGTATTGCGATTATGACTTCGACAGTTTTTCATTTGGCGAAACCAGGTACATCAATACGCTGATAGACTATGCCCACATGGGCACCTACCGGGAACGCATCCAGACCTGTTTTAAAAAACCGGGGAACCAGTTGAACATCTACAATACCATCTTCAATGACGGCAAAATCGATGTGAGCGCGGGCCTCACTTATAACATCGAGCTGCTGGTCACCGATGTTGCGGGGAATACCACCAAATTGTTGATTCCCGTTGAAGGCAAAAACGAGGCCTTGAGAATCACGGAAACCGAAGAGAAAACACCGGATTATTTGGTGGCAAAAAAGAACAACAACTATGATCTGGGTGCGGCCAAAGTGTATTTTCCGGCCAATACCTTCTATGAAGATTTTTACATCGACCTAAAAAAAGGTGCTGACACCGTGACGATCCATAACAGCAAAGTGCCGGCCCAAAAAAACTTTACCATCACTTTTGACGTTACAAAATATATCCCTGAAGAACGTGAGCAATTGTTCATCGCCCGTTTGGATCGAAAACTGAATCCCGATTATACGACCACTTATAAAAGGGGAAATTCATTTACCACAAGAACCCGTGATCTTGGAACGTATACCTTGGCCAGGGATACCACGGCGCCCAGAATCCAACCGAAGAACTTTAAGGAAAAACAATGGTTGAACAACTATCGCTATCTTAGTCTCCAAATTTCGGACGATATGAGCGGTATCGATACGTACTCCGCCACCCTCAATGGAGCATGGATTTTGATGGAATATGAACCGAAGACCAGAACGCTCACCTATAACTTCGATGATAAAATCCTGGACAAAACGCTCTGTGAGCTGGAAGTAGTCGTTACCGATAATGTCGGTAACACCGCCACCTTTCAAAGTACGTTTTATCGAAAATAAATAGATTGAAGTGCGCTAAATTCCTTTTTCCACTTTTGGTCCTATGCCATTTGGGACTGGCTCGGGCACAGACGGCAACCATAACCGGTCTGGTGCTGGATGAACGTAATCTGCCCCTCCCAGGAGTCAATATTTCTGCCGCAGATCAAGGTGGTTTTACAGACAATGATGGATTTTACGTATTGCAGATTACAGCAGAAATTCCCACCAACATTACCTTTTCACATTTAGGCCATAAAGATGTGGTTTTGGAAAATCTGATCCTGACCACCAACGAAACCTATGAATTTAATCCCGTGATGCGCACAAGTGTCACCCAAATCGATGGGGTCACCGTTTCCCCGACCGGGGAAAAACAAGTGGAAGGGGTGGTCTCGATCACTCCTGAAATCGTGAGAAAAATACCCGGTGCCAATGCCGGGGTGGAAAACATCCTAAAACTATTGCCCGGAGTGAACTCGAGCAATGAACTCAGTACCCAATATTCGGTAAGGGGGGGCAACTATGATGAAAATCTGGTCTATGTCAACGAAATAGAAGTTTACCGCCCATTTTTGGTCCGATCCGCCCAACAGGAAGGTTTGAGTTTCGTAAACAGTGATTTGGTGCAAGGTCTCAAATTTTCGCCAGGGGGCTTTCAAGCCAAATATGGCGATAAACAATCCTCGGTTTTGGATATTACCTATAAAAATCCGACCGCCTTCGGGGTAAGCCTTGATGCCAGTTTTTTGGGAGCCGCCGCAACCGTCGAGACCATTTCAAAAAACAGGAATTTTAGCGGGGTTACCGGAATACGGTATCGCAACAACGGACTTTTGGTGAGAAGTCAGGAAACCCAAACGAATTTCAATCCGTCTTTCGCAGACGTTCAAAGCTATCTTACCTATCGATTTTCGAACAAGTTCAATCTGAACTTCCTAGGAAACATTTCGGTCAACGACTATGAAAATGAACCATTGCAAAGGCAGACCAATTTTGGCACCTTGAACGACCTGCGTGCATTGACCGTGTTCTATAATGGCCGGGAAAACAATCGATTTGCCAATGCCATGGCGGCGTTCAAAGGCAATTATTCCTTGAACGATCGCGTAACCTTAAAGCTTATTTCCTCGATTTTCCATGCCACGGAAGAGGAATATTCCGACGTCCTCGCACAATATCAGCTGGGGGCCGTCGACACGGACCTTGGCAGTGAAACTTTGGGAGAGGCTACGTCTTCAAGGGGATTGGGATCGACACTCAACCGGGCAAGGAACGACTTGGACGCTCTGATCTTCAATCTTGAACAAAAAGGCAAGTATACCAAGGCCGGAAAGGCCTTGGAATGGGGAGTGAAATATTCACATGAGGATATAAGGGACCAATTGCGCGAATCGGAGTTCATCGACTCCGCAGGATTTTTTATCAGGCCTCCCCTGCCCGGCTTTGTCAACAATCAGCCCGAAGTACCCTTTGAAGCCCCGTTGGCGGCCTATGAGGCCGTTGCTGCGGTCAATTTTACAAAGACCAACCGGTTCAGTGGGTTTGTACAATTCAGCGACCAAAGGCAATGGCAACAGATGGATGTTTATTTTAACCTGGGGGTTAGGGCGCAACACTGGACGGTCAGCGGTACCAGGGTCGAAAAAGTAGCGCAGACCATCCTGAGCCCACGGGCCCAGTTTGCCTTCAAGCCGCATTGGAAACGCGACATGCTTTTCAGAATTTCTGGCGGGGTTTACCAACAACCCCCTTTTTACAGGGAAATGCGCAATCGGGAAGGCCTGATCGTACCCGGGGTAAAAGCACAAAAATCGATTCATTATGTTTTGGGCAATGAGTATAGTTTTACGATTTGGGACCGACCCTTCACCTTGGTCGGAGAAGCCTACTACAAACACCTGACCCGGGTGAACGCCTATACCTTGGAAGATGTGCGGATAAGGTATCGGGCAGATAACGACGCAAAGGCCTATGTGTATGGTTTTGAATTGCGCATGAACGGGGCCTTTGTACCGGGAACGGAATCATGGGTGAGCATCGGTTATCTCACATCTGAAGAAAACATCGGCCAACGCGGCTACATATCAAGGCCTACCGATCAAAGGTTAAAATTGGGGCTGCTGTTTCAAGATTATCTTCCCGATTATCCCAACGTGAAGATGTACCTCAACCTGGTTTACAACACAGGAGTGCCCGGAGGTTCGCCCAATAATGCCGATCCTTATATTTTTCAGAATAGATTAAGAGATTATAAACGGGCAGATTTGGGAATTTCCTATATTTTTGTGGGAGGCAACAAGAAATATCCAAAAAACCATTGGCTCGGACGATTTAAGGCCTTTAACGGTGGTTTCGAAATATTCAATTTGTTCAACACCCAAAATGCCATCACCAATACCTGGGTAAGGGACGTTGACAGCAAACAGCAATATGCCATCCCCAATTTTATGACCAGTAGGGTTTTCAATATCAGGGTGGGGTTTCGGCTATGATCCACGGCCACTTTAACGATTTCAAAAATGAAAAATACAATACTGCTTTCCATTTTCCTTATGGGTACCCTCATTTTGCGCGCCCAAAAAAATATTTATGAAAGCGATGCCTTCGATGAATTGAGCCAAAAACATGAGGTGCTGGCCATATTGCCGTTTATCACCCACTTGGATCTCAAGGAAAATTTGACCAAGGACGAGCTCAAGGCGATGGAAAAAAAAGAAGGGCTCGCCGTACAGAATGCCTTGGAAAGCTATTTTTCCCAAAGAAAAAAGAAGAAGAAATTCTCGGTAGATTTCCAAAACATCAAAAACACCAATGCCATACTGGCCCAGAACAACATCACCTTTGAAAACATGGACATATACACCACCAAGCAATTGAGTGAATTGCTACAGGTAGACGGTATCATCAGTGGAAACCTAGACCTCAATGTGTTGCTTTCGGATGGCGTCGCTACCGAGTTCAGCATTATCGATTATTTTTTGGGCGAAGCGAACTACGGCCGAATCGGAATCAAGATCAGTGATGGTGAAAAAGGAAAACTCCTATGGAAATATGAAAAAGAAATAAACAAAAAGTCGGGAAAAAACACCACCGATATGATCGATCGGATGATGAAACTGGCCTCCCGTAAATTTCCATACGACAGGGAAAAAAAGAAAGAACGAAAAAAACAGGAGGGTTAAGGGGTCATGAACTCCTTCAATACCCCAATGACATAATCCAATTCTTCTTTGGTATTGTATTTTGAAAAACTGAACCTTATGGAAGGTTTTTTGAGATCCTCCTTTGAAAGTATTTCGGTAAGGACGTGAGACCCAAGGTCACTGCCCGATTGACACGCACTGCCTTTGGAACAGGCAATTCCCTTGATATCCAAATGAAACAACAACATCAATGCCTTATGTGCATCGATGGGCAAACAAACATTCACCAAGGTGTAGGTACTCTGCTGTAGATCTCCCGAAAGTCCATTGAATTTTATCCCGGGAATGGCCTTTTGGATCGTATCGATAAAATATCGCTTGAGCTCTTTGACATAGGCCCGCTCCGTTTCCAGATTGTCGTAAGCCGCCATAAAGGCCTTTTCCAAACCCACGATATTATGATAGGACTCGGTGCCCCCCCTGAAGCCTCGTTCCTGCGACCCCCCGGATATGAAGGGTTTTAAACCGGAGTTTTTTCGGATAAAGGCAAATCCGATTCCTTTCGGACCGTGGAACTTATGGGCGGCGGCCGTTAAAAAATCAATGGGTACCTGCTTCAGGTCCCAGGTATAATGCCCAATTGATTGTACCGTATCCGAATGCAAAAGGGCCGCATTCCTGGTACAGATTTCGCTTATCTTTTGAATATCGACAAGATTTCCGATTTCGTTGTTCACGTGCATCAAGGAGACCAACTTTTTCGAATCGTCTTTTTGCAGGAGTTCCTCCAAATGGGAAAGGTCAGGATTTCCGGTATCTTCCAAGTTCACGTACTGAAGGGAAATCCCATGCTCCTTCACCAGATCTTCCGCGGTGTGAAGCACGGCATGGTGCTCTATTTTGGTGGTGATGACCGTTTGCACTCCGAGATCGCGCACCGCACAGCGCAATATCATATTATCTGCCTCGGTGCCGCCCGAGGTGAAGATGATTTCCGAGGGTTGGGCATTCAAATATTTGGCGATGGTTTTCCTAGCGGTTTCAACCGCTGTCTTGGCAGCCCTACCGAAACTATGGCTGGAAGATGGATTGCCATAACATTCTGCAAGGGCCTTCTGCATTTCGGCAATCACCTCGTCCCTTACCTGTGTGGTCGCCGCACTATCCAAATATACCTTTTTCAACTCCAAACCCTAGTCATTTTCAGATTTCAAAAATAACCCAAATAAACTTAATTTATGCTCGAATTGCAATAATCCTATGGTTAATTTCGATTAAATTTGGGCCATGAAACGTATTTTAATTCTAGTCCTGCCCCTACTATTTTTATCTTGTAACGATGGAGAACTTCAAATAGAAGCCCTCGATTTCGATGCCGCCTCGGTCGAGTTTTGTGTGACGACTTCCGACGACAAATTGGCCAATACCTTTTTCTTTAAAATCCAGGGCGACGAGGCTTTATTGCTTACCATGGGCACCGGACAGTTCAAGAATACCACTTCTTTGGACGGCTCCATCACCACTAATCTAAGTGCCAGTGCCAATCCAAAATTGATCTACCGGCTTTTCACCGGTACCGTGAACAAGGGTTATTTTTGTGATGCCATTCCTGCCGCGGAACCGGGCGTGATCAAAGAAAACAGTGCCAGCAGTGGAGAGGTAACGGTCACCACTTCGGTGAGCAAAGTGGGCAAGACCAATAAAACCTACACCCACAATATGGCGATAAACGATCTTTCACTGACCAATGAATTGGGGGAAAGACTCACCGATACTTCGACCCTCGATTATGGAAACTTTACTACGGATACCCAAAACAGCGCCAGCCTCGACGTTCCTTTTTCGAATTATACTTCGAGCAATTGGGTGGCATGTGGCACGCCACCAGCGGTCGGGAACATAAGGCTCTATAAGGTCTTGAACGACGAATCGATCACCCTGGAAATTCCGGAATCCTTGGTTGCAAATGAAGCCACTGGAGAAGCACCAAGAAGCGCCCTTTTGGAAGGGACCGTTCGTTTTAAAAATACGGTTTTCAATGCCTTGGCGACCCAAGAATTGATTTGCGGTACCGCATTGCCGGAAGCAATCACTGCATGGGATTTTGTCAGTGATTCCGGCAGCGTTACGGTAACCACCGTGGAAAACGCGCCCAATGCCCAAGGCCAGTTGAACTACAGCCACACGCTCTCGCTCACCGACCTGGTCTTGGTACTGAAGGGCAATGGCGAGAATGTAGCCGATATTGTGTTGGAAGCCATTCCTACGGTTTCCTTGGGCACCTACACCACCTTAGCGCCCTAGGGCTTCTGATAGATATAGACTTCGGTGGCGCCCAAGCCATACTGTTGGTAATCGGCATCATAATGGGTTACGTTTTCATAACGTCCAAAAAGATAATACAATTCTTCTTTGAGCACGCCTTCCCCTACCCCATGGATGAACACCACTTTTTGGATGCGCTTCTCCATAGCAAACTGCAACTGCCTTTTTGCCGTATCCAATTGTAGGTTCAACATGTCGTGGTTGCTCATGCCCTTCGTGGAAGCCACCAATTGGTTGATATGAAGATCCACCTCCATTTTTGGGGCATTGCGTTCTTTGGGTCTCGGCACCGGGCTGTGCTTTTTTTTGGCCAATTCCTTTTCCGCCTTGACCATTGACACTTCTTGGTTGGTGACCCTAATTTCAGACGAACGCTGTGCAAGCAGCAATTCATTGGGGCGATAGGTCAACAAAAATCCCTCGTCACTTTCAATCGTGATTTCTTCCGGATTTACTTGTACGACCTTTCCCATAATGGTATCGTCGATGGTCTCCACCTCGTCCCCAATGTTAAAAACAGCCATCATTTTATTTTTATTCCCCAAAAATAATAGTAATTTTCAGCTAAGAATCGCAATTGGCCTAAAAATGAATTGGGTATTTTTTATATCGGCAATCGAAAATTATATGCTTCCTTGTTTCAGTAAGCGTATTTTTGGGGTAGAATGTCCGGGTTGTGGCATTCAACGTGCCGTGGCTTTTCTCATTCAGGGTGATTTCGCGGCGGCATTTCATATGTATCCCGCCATCTATACCCTCATCCCACTGTTGTTTTTTTTATTGGCCGACCAACTGTTCAAAATAAAATATTCCAATACCATTACCATAGTGCTCATGTTTGCTACGGTGATATTGATATTGGGCAACTATTTGCTTAAATTTTTCTAACCAAACCTTAATATTATGGATCAACAAAAATTGCCCAATGTGACCATCGCCCTAGTATTGGGCATCGTCTCATTTCTATGCTGTTTTTGCAGCTCGGGTATAGGGGGCATCGTCATGTCGGGCATCGCTCTTTTCCTCACTTCAAAAGATAACAAGACCTATCAGGAAAGTCCAGAACAGTATTCCAATTTCAGCCAATTGAAAACAGCCAAGATCGTAGCCATTATCGGACTCGTACTCGGTATCGTTACATTGTTATATACCATTTACGCGATCAATCAGATGGGCGGTATTGAAGGATACATGGAAAAAGTAAGGGAAATAATGGAACAATACGGCATTGAAGAATAAAAAACCAACCACATGAACCAACAACCACTTCCGGGGGCGAGCAATGCGCTCACCTTCGGCATCCTATCGATTGTACTCACTTTTGTCTGCTGCGGACCATTTGGTGCTATTTTTAGCATTATTGGACTCTCAAGCGCCAGTAAGGCAGAAAAACTATACTTGGAAAACCCTGAAAACTATAGCGGTTTTGAAAATGTAAAAACGGGCCGGATACTCTCCTATGTCGGATTGGGTTTTGCTTTGTTAATGTTGATTTTCGTTATCCTGTATTTCGGAGCCATAGTTGCCATCGTGGCCTCTGGAGGGGATTGGGACAGTTTTTAAAGGCGACGACTTCCAAAAAAAAATCCCCTGATCGCTCAGGGGATTTTTTTATTTTTAAAATTGTTTCAGGGTCTTGATGATGATCGAGACACAGTCGAGCAATTGCTCCTTATCGATAACCAAAGGCGGTGCAAACCGAATGATATTGCCATGGGTAGGTTTTGCCAGTAGGCCATTTTCCTTTAGGGCCATACAGATGTCCCAAGCCGTGGAACTCTCTTGCGTATCATTGATCAAGATGGCGTTCAACAGGCCTTTGCCCCTTACCGCGTTCACAATATTGCAGCCGGGGATAAATTTATTGAGCTCTTCCCTAAACAGTTCGCCCAATTCAAAGGCATTTTGGGCAAGTTCCTCCTCTTTGACCACTTCCAAGGCTGCCATACCCACTGCGGCGGCAATGGGATTGCCACCAAAGGTACTGCCGTGGTTCCCGGGCTTGATAACGCCCATGATGTCATCATTGGCCAGTACGGCCGACACCGGGTAGGCACCGCCGGAAAGGGCCTTGCCAAGGATCAAGATATCCGCCTTCACATCGGGGGTACCGCTGCAGTGTTTATCGGCACAGGAACAGTTGCCACAAGTGGCAAGTAACCTTCCGGTACGCGCAATTCCGGTTTGTACCTCATCAGCGATGAACAGCACGTTATATTTATCGCAAAGTGCCTTGGCCTTCATTAGGTAACCCTCTGAGGGCACATACACCCCGGCTTCGCCCTGTATGGGCTCAACCAGAAAGCCGGCCACATTTTTGTTGTTTTCCAATGCGGTTTCAAGGGCTTCAAGGTTGTCGTAGGCTATTTTCAAAAAACCAGGGGTAAAGGGGCCAAAATGCTTTCTGGCCACTGGATCACTGGAAAATGAAACAATGCTGGTGGTTCTTCCGTGAAAATTATTGTTGCAAACGATGATCTGGGCCTCATTGTCGTGTATGCCCTTCTTTTCATAGGCCCACTTACGGCAGATTTTGATGGCGGTCTCCACGGCCTCGGCTCCGGTATTCATGGGAAGCAACTTATCGTATCCGAAAGTTTCGGTCACATATTTTTCATACTTACCCAGCATATCGTTATAAAAAGCCCTGGAGGTCAAGGTCAGGGTCTGTGCCTGCCCCACCAATGCCCCAACAATCTTTGGATGGCAGTGGCCTTGGTTCACGGCCGAATAGGCCGATAGGAAGTCATAATATTTCTTACCTTCCACGTCCCAAACAAATACGCCTTCACCACGACTCAGTACCACTGGCAAAGGGTGGTAGTTATGTGCCCCATGCTTCTCTTCCAACGCGATTGCCTCCTGGGAGGATTTTTTTTCCAAGACCGACATGATAAAAATTACTTTAAATAATACTTCAGCAATTCCTTCTTTTGGAGAGAAATCATCCTATTTTAGCAGCGTAAAATTAAGAAATATTAAGCGAATAAACCGCTCAAAACCAAAGCTTTTTAGTTGAAATACAGCACAAATCGGTTCGGTGGCGCTTTCTCTCGAATTCAACATTTAAATATCAAAAAAATATCAAAATATTTTCATTGTGCTGTCTTTTTTAAGATGCCGAATGAGTGACATTCATAACTACGACGGTCACCATTATTTTATTTATTGCGTGCATTCCTTTAATAGATAGCGGTAAAAAAGGCGGTGGATTACTACTTTTGCCAAATGCGAAAACAAAATGGAAGGCAGGTTTTTGAAAAGGTGGCCGTCATCGATGCGGGGGCCAAGGGCAAGACCATAGCAAAAGCGCCCGATGGCAGGGTCATTTTCCTAACCAATGCGGTACCGGGTGATGTGGTCGACATACAGACCACAAAAAAAAGAAAGGCCTATTTTGAAGGGGTTGCCACCCATTTCCATCAATTATCTCCCAAACGGGTAAAGGCGAAATGCCTACATTTCGGCACTTGTGGTGGATGCAAATGGCAAGATATGGGCTATGAACACCAACTGTTCTATAAACAGAAAGAGGTGGAGAACAACCTCCGGCGGATCGGGCATTTGGAACTGCCCGCTACTTCCCCGATCCTAGGCTCCAAGAAACAGTACTACTATCGCAACAAAATGGAGTTTTCCTTTTCGAACAACCGATGGATGACCCTGGAGGAAATCAAATCAAAGGAAGAGATCAAGGATAGGGAAGCCCTGGGATTTCATATTCCTGGTATGTGGGACAAAATTTTAGATCTAAAGGAATGCCATCTGCAACCCGACCCATCAAATGCAATCCGTTTGGAAATTAAGGATTTCGCACTCAAAAACCGATTGACGTTCTTCAACCCAAGAGACCAGTATGGTCTCTTGCGCACCCTGATGATCAGAACGGCCTCCACGGGCGAAATTATGGTACTGATTCAGTTTTTTGAAGAAGAGCCCACCAACAGGGAACTGTTGATGAACCATATCAACCTATCCTTTCCCGAAATCACCTCCTTGCTTTACGTGGTGAACAGGAAACAGAACGACACTCTTTACGACCAAAAGGTCATCTGTTATGCGGGCCGTGATCATATTTTTGAGGAAATGGAAGGGTTTAGGTTCAAGATCAACGCCAAATCGTTCTATCAGACCAATTCCGAACAAGCCTATGAGCTCTACAAGATTACCCGTGATTTTGCCGGATTAACGGGGCAAGAATTGGTCTATGACCTGTATACCGGTACCGGAACCATCGCCCAGTTCATCGCCAAAAAGGCCAAAAAGGTCATCGGTATCGAGTCGGTGCCCGATGCGATCGAAGCGGCGAAGGAAAACGCCGTACGGAACGGTCTCGACAATGTCGCCTTCTTTGTCGGCGATATGAGGCATCTTTTCAATGCCCAATTTATTGCCGAAAATGGGGCACCCGATGTGCTCATTACCGATCCGCCCCGCGATGGTATGCATAAGGATGTCGTTGAACAGATATTGGAGATCGCCCCAAACAAAGTGGTCTACGTAAGCTGTAACAGCGCTACCCAGGCCAGGGACCTGGCCCTGATGAAGGAAAAATACAAAATAACCAGGGTGCAACCGGTAGATATGTTTCCGCAAACCCACCATGTCGAAAATGTCGTACTTTTGGAGAAGTTATAGGCCCATGTACAAACAAAAAATTGCCTTTATTGTCTTCTTGGGCATCCTTGCTTTCTCATCTTGTGAAAAAGATGACATTTGCGTGGATGGGAATACGCCCCTTCTGGTCATCCGGTTTTATGATATTGCCGATACCTCCCTGGTGAAAAGTGTTCCCAATATGGTGGTGCGCGGCATCATCGGCCAGGATTCTTTGCTGCCCATCATCGCGAATGTTTCCGGGGATTCGATTGCCATCCCGTTAAAGAGCGATGCAGGGACGACCCGTTTTTTGATCTCACAAAATCTGACGCCGTCCGATACGACCCAGGTCAAAGTAGATACCGTTACCTTCAATTATGTGACCCGATCGTTGTTCGTTTCCCGTGCCTGCGGTTTCATTGCGAACTATGATGAATTGGGAGGTGTACTGGGTTCGGAAAACGAACCGTGGATACAGGCGATAAACATTGTGAACCCATCCATAGAAAAC
The DNA here is from genome assembly GCA_963700435.1 of uncultured Flavobacteriaceae bacterium. GTDB lineage: Bacteria > Bacteroidota > Bacteroidia > Flavobacteriales > Flavobacteriaceae > Pelagihabitans. Next base: position 13,922 of record CAVOXM010000009.1, on the reverse strand, counting down.
TCCTCATCGGCCCATGTTAAGATTTTCCATTAGCCTCTTTTTTCTGCTGTTCCTGTTCAAGGGCCAGGCCCAAGGAAAACCGATTGATTTGAACCCGACCGATACGGTGGTCTATACGCAACCATACGGACTAAGGGTTGGCATAGACCTGAGTCGCCCCATCACCTCATTTTTTAACAAGAATTACACGGGACTTGAATTTGTGGGCGATTATCGCTTATCGCAGAACCTATATCTTGCCGGGGAGTTGGGCAATGAAAAAAAGACCAAACAAGAAGACCTCTATAATTTTACGACTTCGGGAAGCTATCTCAAAGTGGGGGTCGATTACAACACCTATGGCAATTGGTACGGGGAGCAGAACATGATCACGATCGGGGGCCGTTACGCGGTGGCCAGTTTCAGCCAAACCCTCAATAATTATGAACTGTTCGACACCTATCGTTATTGGAACCCGACCGATTTTTCACCCGGTTCCTCAATGGCTGAGGAATTCAAGGGTCGCACCGCTTCTTGGATCGAAGCCGTAGTGGGCATCAAAATGGAAGTATTCAAAAATCTGTACCTGGGGGGCAGCATCCGCATGGGCATTTTGGTAGGCAACAAGGAATCGGAACGTTTTCCGAATCTTTTTATCCCGGGCTTCAACAAGGTCACTGATGGCAGTGGTTTTGGCGTAGGGTACAATTATTCCATCAGCTATTTGGTACCCCTGTATAAAAAGACCAAGAAAGTAGAAGAAACGGAAGCCGTTCCTGAATAAAAGTCAGATTTCACGAAATCCTTTTAGAAAAATCCATTTCATCAATACCCGATCTTTGCCGGTACGATCAATGGCGCCGAACTTTGGTGCCAAGATATTGGCGATGATGGCCGCACCGATCGCCAAAAATATACGGTTGACGTCAATAAAATAGCCCAGGGCCAACCTTGCGATGATGAATAAGACCGCGAAACCGATGAAATTGAAAAGAAGCGCTTTATGTTTTGGCCGCATGGCTAATCCTTGTTTTGATATTTGGCTTTCTTACTGCCCTCGTACATTACATATTTCACCAAACGCGATTCCAATTGGCTGTTGAAAACCTTTATTTTACGGGATGGCCTAAGGCCCACAAATTTTAAGGCTTCCAGGTTTGATGTGATCAGCCAGGCATCGGTGCCAGGATACCCCCTTTTTAGGGTATCGCCTATGGCCGCGTAAAAAGTTTCCATTTCAAGATCGAGGCGTTCCCCATAGGGCGGATTGAAGACGATGTGCAATTTTCCTTCCTTGGTTTTTTCGCTCTTGAAGAAGTCTTTTTGTTCTACCTGGATATATTCCGAAAGATTGGCGTTCGCCACGTTGTCCTGGGCCTTACGCACCGCAGAGGGGGCCTTATCATAGCCCATGATCCTATGGTGGAACTCCCTAGTCCGTTTTAAGCTGCTCGCCACGATCTTGTCGAAAAGATCCTGATCAAAATCATCCCATTTTTCAAATGCAAATTCCTTTCGGTTGATATTGGCGGGGATGTTACAGGCTATCATGGCAGCTTCGGTCAAAAAAGTGCCGCTGCCGCACATGGGATCCAGAAAGTCGCACTGCCCGTCCCACCCGCTCAACAATAAGAGTCCGGCTGCCAGTACTTCATTGATTGGGGCGATATTGGTGGCCGTGCGGTAACCTCTGTGGTGTAATGACCTTCCGGAACTGTCGAGGGAAACGTTACAATGGCTGTCTTGGATATGCATGTTGATCCTAAGATCGGGAAATTTCACGTCCACATCCGGCCTTTTGCCATCGGTATCCCTGAATTTGTCGACGATCGCATCCTTTGTTTTTTGGGAAACGTAGAGCGAATGGGTAAAATGGTCTGAATTGATGGTGGTATCGATTGCAAAAGTGGTTTCCGGTGAAAGATAATTCGCCCAATCAAAAGCATAGATTTGCCGGTACAGCTCTTCTTCGTTTCGGACCGTAAAGGCATGGATGGGCTTTATGATCTTAATGGCCGAACGCAAACAAAGATTTGCCTTGTACATAAAACCGGTATCGCCCTCAAATGAAACGCTTCTTACCCCTTCCACGACATTTCCGGCGCCCAGATTCCTTAATTCCTTCGCCAAAATTTCTTCAAAACCGAACATGGTTTTGGCCACCATCTTAAAATTATTGTTCATGCCTTCCTTTAGGATTGCCACAAAAATACACTAATTTTAGGCCTTGGTGTCCATTCTTGGCCCATAACCTTTTTCGTTCAAAACATTGTATTGGAATTTTTACAGGAAGACCAAGGCAGGGATGACGACGGATTGAAAATCTGTCCGTTCGGAACTTAAACAATAAGGCCCAACATGAATTATTTGCTTCCCATTCTCGCGGTACTATTGAGTTTCGTTTTTGTGCTGGTGGCCAAACCGAAACATCGGGAAAATTTCAAGTTATTGCTGGCCTTTAGCGGGGCCTTCCTATTGGCGTTAACGCTTTTTGAACTTTTTCCTAAAGCCTATCAACACGGCGCTCCCAAGACCATAGGCGTTTTTGTGATGCTGGGCATCCTTTTGCAGATATTCCTCGAATTTTTTTCAAAAGGTGCGGAACATGGTCATGTTCACCTTGATGTTGAAAAAACCGGTTTTCCATGGCTGCTGTTCATCAGTTTATCGATACATTCCCTATTGGAAGGTTTTCCCATTCAAAGCAATGCTACCATCATTTATGGCATTTTGATCCATAAGATCCCCATCGCCATTATATTGAGCATCTTTTTTCTCAATTCCAAGACCAAAATGGTCAACGCGATTTTTTTTATAGTGCTTTTCTCGTTGATGACCCCATTGGGCTATTTTATAGCCGCCCATTATGTGATCGATCCCGTCTATAGCGCGAACATCAATGCAGTGGTCATTGGAGTTTTTCTGCATATCTCAACCGTTATTTTGTTCGAAAGTTCGGAAGGGCACAAATTCAACCTCAGAAAACTGGTGGTCATTGTCATGGGCATCACCATTGCATTTTTGCTATAATGTACGGTAAGGAAGAATCAAAACGATTGAGACAGGATTTTTGGATCGCTTTCGGGAAATCGTTTCCCCGTAAGTGGGTATTGTACCAAACCAATATCAAAGGGATGGCCTTCAAATTTCATTTCGATCTGCACGGGGCCATGGTTTCCCTTGATGTAGACCACAACGATTTGGAAATACGCATGGCCCTATGGAATAAATTATTATCCCTAAAAACCCTATTGATTACCGAGTATCTGCCCGAGGCTCAATTCAACGATAGTTATCTATTGGACAACCAAAAGGAAATCTCAAGGATCTTTATGGTAAAAGAAGGTGTTTCCATTCACAACAAGAATACTTGGCAGGAGGGTATGATTTTCCTCCAAGAAACAATGCGGCGATTTGAAGCATTTTTTGAAGATTACAGGGAGGTGCTGACGCCTTAGTCGATCAAGCCAAAAAACCGGGGCAACCAGAGTGAAAGTTCGGGAAAATAAGTAATGATCAGGAGGATCAGGGTCATGGCGCCCAGTAGGGGCAAAAGGGGTTTGATGACCTTGGTAACCGGAACCTGTGCCACCCCGCTGCCCACAAAAAGCAGGGTTCCTACGGGCGGGGTGCAGACCCCGATACAAAGGTTCAAAACAATGATCATCCCAAACTGTACCGGGTGCATGCCCAAGGCCATCGCCACGGGTAGAAAAATAGGCGTAAAAATGAGTACGGCGGGCGTCATGTCCATAAAAGTGCCCACCACCAATAAGATGATGTTGATCAACAGAAAGATCAGGATAGGCTCGCTCACCGAATCCAATAAGGAATCGGTCAATAATTGCGGTATTCCTTCAAAAGAGAACAGCCAGGACATGGCCATTGAGGTGGCGATCAAAAACATGACCACGGCAGTGGTTTTGGCACTGCTCAATAAAATGGGGCTAAAATCGCTGAATTTGAGCTGTCTATTCAAAAACCCTAGAAAGACCGCATAAACCACCGCTATGGCGGCGGCTTCCGTCGCCGTAAAAATACCCGCAACGATGCCCCCTACCACGATGACCAAAAGCGATAGCCCAAGAACCGCTCTTCTAAAATCCCGGAACAACTGTTTCAAGCTAACACGATCAGCCTTGGGCAAACCTTTTCTTTTGGCATAATAGTAAACCATCACCATCAATGCCAAGCCGACCAGGATACCGGGGATGTAGCCAGCGATAAACAGCGCTGCCACCGACGCGGTTCCCCCACTGGCTAGGGCAAAAATGATCAGTACGTTGCTCGGCGGGATCAACAAGCCGGTGGTGGAGGAGCTGATATTCACGGCCGCACTGAATTCCCTCGGATAGCCTTCCTTTTCCATCTTATCGGTGAGCGTGCTGCCAATGGCGGAGGCCGCCGCAATAGCCGAGCCGGAAATCGCCCCGAACAGCATGGCCGCTATGATGTTCACATAGGCCAGGCCTCCGGGTAGGCTGCCGATCAACGACTTTGCGAACTCGATCAATCGTTTTGCGATGCCGCCCTTGTTCATGATTTCCCCGGCCAGGATAAAAAAGGGAATGGCCAATAGGGCAAAATTGTCGATCCCAGTGGTCATTCTTTGCATGACCGTGGTCGTTGCGGGCATGAATGCGATGTTGAGCAGTAGCGTCAGGGTTGTGGAGATGCCAATGCTGTAAGCAACCGGAACGCCATAGGCCAACAAACCGATGAAGCTTACGAACAAGACAATGATACTTAGCGTTTCAATGGACATAGCTCAATTTTTATAGGTGACCCTCAAATGGTAGTAACAGAAAAAAATAATGATGCAACCGCTCAGCGGTACTATGGTATATATCCATCCGAGGGGAATGTTCAGGGCGGGGGACACCTGCCCAAGGCTCAAAGTGAGGTACACCAGGTTGATGCCACCGATCACCATGACCACCAATGCAAAACAAGCCATCAATATTTGGATGACCCGATGGTTGCGTTTTTGCTTTTGCGCGGGGAGTTTGGCCAGCAGGAAATCCATCGATAAATGCCCCTCTACCTGACCGTTGATGTAGGCGGCCCCCAAAACGGTCAACCAAATCAATGCAAATCGGGCAAACTCTTCGGTAAAGGAACTCGACTGCCCCACCAGGTAACGCGATACGACCTGCCATACCACATCCAAGGTGAGCAGGGCAAAAATGACCACCAGCAGCGCCTCGATCAACTTCATCAATACCTTATGGGTCTTGCGCATCATTCCGATTTAATTTTTTCGATCAACAACTTAAGTTCGGGGTCTTCCATCAACCGGTCCATCACGGGAAGGGCCTTTTGCGAGAATAGGTCCTTATCCGGATAGAAGAATTCGACCTGTGCTTTTTTGAGCACTTCCATATTTTCCTGGACCGTTTCCCGCCAATACAATTTTTCCTTCAAGACGCTCTCATCGGCAGCCTCTTGCAGCCATTTTTTTTCCGTTTCGTTCAGCACATCCCAAAATCGTGTGCCGATGACGACCACATCGGGCACCATGCTGTGCTCATCGAAGGTGTAGAACTTGCAAACTTCATAGTGGTTGGAGGTCACGAAGGAGGGAATGTTGTTTTCAGCCCCATCTACCACGTTCTGCTGCAAGGCGGTATAAAGTTCCCCATAGGCCATTGGGGTGGCCGATGCGCCCAGGGTATTGACCATCTCGACCGACATTTGATCTGACATCGTACGCGTATCTTCATGCCCTTCAAATCTTCTGGGGTTTTGATGGGCCGTTCCTTGGTATAAAAACTACGACTGCCCGCATCATAAAAACAGAGGCCCCGCAATAAGTAATCACTGCCACTGGCCAGAAGGCGTTTGCCCACCTCGCCCTCCAAAACGCTGAAGAGATGTTCGCTATCGCGGAAAAGATAGGGAATGCCCATGATCTGGTACTCAGGCGCAAAATTCGACATGGAAGCGGCACTGACCTTGGTCATGGCGATGCTTCCAATTTGAAGCAATTCCAAAACCTCCCGTTCAGAACCCAATTGTCCATCAGGAAAGATCTTGATCTGGAGTTTCCCGTCCGACTTCTTTTTCAAGGCTTCCTGCATGGCCAGGATTCCCTTATGAACAGGATGCGTGGTGGGCAGTGAATGGGCAAAATAAAGAATTTTTTCCTGTTGGATCTCCTGGCAAGAATCAAAGACAAGGCATACCGCCACAACACCTAATAAAAACACGGATTGGATGATTCGATGGACGGTTCTATACATTTTTCTAACTTATACCACTGTTGTAACAATACCGGTCGAGCATAGTTCCCGGGAAGGAAGCCGACCATTGAAATTAATGATTTTGGGCCATTTTGTAGGCTTGCATGATCGTAAAATACTTGGTGATCATATTGGGCACTTCCCAAGGGGGAAGTTGGCCCATGTTGAGATACTTCAAAAAATTTTGGGTCACCTGTTCGAAATGTGCCTCATGCCCAATCCTATATTGTTCAGGAATGGCCATCCGCCACCTACCTTCTGAAATTTTTTCAATCGCCAGGCCGGGATATTTTTTTTCAAGGACATTTTCCATGGCCTCCTTCAATAGTCCTCCAAAACCAGGCCTTCCAGTGGCTTCAACATATAAGGTCGGCAGATACTTTTCCGCTGCCCCTTGTTTGATGATCAAATTGCATTTGGTGCCCCTCATGATGCTAAAGTGGGTATCACCTGTGCCTTTGGGGGCTTCAAAGTTCCATAAAACAGATACCTTGGCATGTTTGCCATTGATTTTATAGTTCATTTCCCCGTTACAGAATACCTTCAAGCGATTGTCTGCCACTACCTTCATTAAATATTCGGGGTAGTCTTTTAGTTGGGTGACCGATTGGAACTGTGATTTGCTAAGCAGGGTAGGCCAGCGTTTCGCCCTTATCATTTCAATGTTCGAGCTATCGATCGATTGGCCCGGAAAAGCTTCCCACTGCACCAGATCTACCAAATGGGTCGTCACGTCCACAATGCCCTCCCCTTCTTGGGCAATATCGAAAAACCAAGGGGGCCTGACCAAAGGATTTCCCGATACCGATTTAAAGAAATGGTGTACACTTTCCTTACTGATCGCCGGCTCTTCCAACGTTCCATCCACCAACTCCCCAAATACGCTGGGTATCATCGATAATTCCTTTTGCAGCACGGTCGTTATCTCAAAACGCTCGGTCATGATGTCAAAGAGGAGCAGCCCCTGTTCCTCGGCGATTGCAAAGGCCTTTATCAATTTTTTGAATCCATCGGGATCAATGACCAAGGGCTTATCGGCATATACATCGATACCCGCCTCCACCGCAGCTAGGATATAGTCAATTTTTTTTTGGTTTTTTCCGGCAACGACCATAACATCGCCAGGATTTTCAGAAACCATGCGTTCGAGATAATCAGGGCCCAGATAGGATTGGACCTTCCAGGCCGTTGGCGCTTCCGCTCTTGAATTATAGGAATTGATCTTTTCGAGAAAGTCGTTCACTTCTGGCCCTTCGGGAGCATAGACATGTATCGTGGAATCGACTTGGGCATACATCGTTTTTTGTACCAAAGCGGCATGAAAATGGCCGGGATCTGAAATCATCAGTCTTACGTGATCGGAAGCCTTCTCCATGGTAACCGGACTAGGTTGCTGTTTCTCCCGACCACAGGACAAAGCAAGAAAAAGCAGCATTATTTTCAATCTGTTTTTCATTTTCTATGCCCAGTCCTACACATAATCCGTTCCATATGGCCTTCTTTGATCTCTGCTAAGCATGGCATTCGCCTCCACGTCGTCCAAAAACATTTCGGCCTTGGGGTCCCATTCCAATCTTCTGGAAAATTTCATCGCAATATGGCTGATCAAACAGACCGAACAGGCCCTATGGCCAACCTCGATAGGCGATATGGGTTCGTTACGGGTTTTGATACATTCCAACCAGTTTCCATGTTGGTTGTCGCTTTTGTAAAGGTGTATTTCGTTCTCTCCGATAACGGATTGCAAAATGTCCGGATCGGAGGCATCCAAGGCCCTACTGCTCTTTTCCATGTCGACTGGATCGGAGGCGGACGCATTATAATCCCCCCTCGATACAAATAACCAGCCATCGGTTCCTTCATAGCGTATGCCATTGGTATACCCACCGCTCGTCAAAACGGTGATTCCATTTTCGTATTCCTGTTTTACCATAAAGTCGCCATGAACGTTCCATAGGCCCGATCGCGGGAAATCGGCCAAAGCTTCCACATATCTGGGTCCAGTGTATTCGGTATCCATCCCCCAAGCCGCAGAATCGTAATGGTGTTGGCCCCAACCGGTGATCATACCGGCTCCATATTGCTCCAATCTTAGCCAACCCGGCCGGTCATAGCCCTTATGGGGATGCACCCCCATTTCGGTATAAGGTACATTTGGGGTCGAGCCCAACCACATATCGTAATTCAAGTTCGGTGGAATCGGCATTTCAGGGGCATCCGGACCCGAAGGGTCACCGGGGAGCCCTATTTTTACGGTATGGATCTTGCCAATTCTCCCATTTCTTACCAGTTCCGCGGCAACCCGAAATTGGGGCATCGAACGCTGTTGGGTGCCCACTTGTAAAATGACGCCGGTCTTTTTAACGACTTCCATCAGTTGTTGGCCTTCCTTAATGGTAAGGGAGGTGGGCTTTTGAAGATAGATGTCCTTGCCTGCCAGGGCGGCTTCCATGGCGGGTTGGGCATGCCAGTGATCGGGCGTGCTGATCATAACCGCGTCAAGATCTTTGTTCAAAAGCATTTCCCGATAATCGCCATAGGTCTTTACATCCGAATACGCTTCCTTGCCGGGCTGGTTATTATAATTTGATTTGATAAGCACCTTGGCATCGATGGCACGATCGGCATCCACATCGCAAACGGCAATAAAACGTGCATCTTCGAATTGGATGGTTTCTTGAATATCATGTACGCGGGCGATGCGCCCACATCCGATCTGGCCGATATTGATCTTATTGCTTGGGGCGTCTTTGCCCAGCACGTGGGCGGGCACAATGGTCGGGAAGCCCACCATGGCTACCGTTCCCAAAGTTGAATTGGCTATGAATTTTCTTCTTTTCATCTTGTATGGTTTATTGTTGATCGGTTTTGATTTCAACCCTGGGAGGGTGGGCAAAACCCTGCCAATAGGCTTCGGCCTCCTCTGGCAAAAGCTCCCCATCAAATACGACCATCCTGTACTTGAGCTGGTATTCCTGTTCAGGTTTTATCGGCCATTCCTCATATCGAATCGGGCAAAATTCAAAAAACATATCGCCCCGCCCTTCATTGGCATCCATAGGCCAAACGCGCATGGGTTCGGGATGTTCTCGATTCTTTGGATGGCTCAAAAACAGGATGCCGTTTTTACCTTTGCCATCCGCCGATTCCCCACTAACGATGCACCAGCGCGCTCTGGTGCCGTCGGCTGTCGATCGCTCGTGGGCTTCAGAGGTCAAGACCGAGCTATTCCCATTATGCCAGCGTTCGGTAAAGCGCATCCCGATCCCGCCTCCATAACGATAGGCTTCGAACAATATACCGGAGGGCAGTGGCGTATTGAAGGTAGTGGTATAATCGAACATATAGCGGTCTGGTCTATTTAAATTCCAGAGGGTCACTTTTAGGTTTTCATTCAGGGCCAGTTGAGGCACTTCTCCGGTAATCAAATCGATGTGCTCCTGCACGGCTTCAAAGGAAGCAAATACATTGCCGGAGGTATTGCTCACAAAATCCTTGAAAAGCACGGTGCCCTTGCGATCGCCCAAATTCCAAAAATCTACTTGTTGATTATTGATTTGGGTATGGGTCCATGGGCCCCATAGACCATAATGATGGTAATGGTCGGGGGGCTGTATTCTGCTCAGGGTATCGCCTTTAGGGGTAAGTACCGGGTGCACATAACCCGACTTTTTGAAAACCGAGTCGATACCGGTTGGTGGGTAGGTCATTTCATAACGATAGGAAATCAAGGGACTGTCTTCCAAAGACAATTGCAAGTCCCCTTTTTTTTTGCTTGCCGAAAGCAATGGTCGCCCTAGTTTACCTAGTTCACTCTTTCTGAGATAATAAACCGCTTTCTTGTCTGCATCTTGCTGCGCCAAATAAAACCAAAGGCGATTGCCATCGCTTTGAACCGGGATATGTATTTCTTCCGTATTGATTTTTGCAGTAATCGCATACTGTCCTTCCGAGACCGAATCGAGAAACAGGAATACCGGAACGCTGATATGTTCCGGGATTTTGGATATCTGGAGTGGTACTTGCCGATCTTCCTGACAACCGAAAACCATTATCAATAGCATTAAAAAACAATGTAAGGGTATCCTAATGTTTGAAAATTTGGTCAAAATGGTCTTTGAATTTTGTCTTGAGGCGGCTATCCAAAAGAAATATATGGTAATTTACAATTAGTTTTGCATAAATCGAATCAGACGCTGAAATAATGAACTATGGAAACATGGGGCTTTAGGAATCCTTTTTATCACAGGTCGATTTTTACAACGGGGCTTTTTTTGTGCCTCATTTTCGTGACCAAGTCGAGGGGTCAAGATTTGGAACCCTTTGAAGTCACGGAAGCATGGGTCTCAAAAATTGCGGCCATGGCACCTCCTTTGGCGGCAGAAAAGAAGACAGAAAATAAAAATATCCTGATTTTTTCGCTCCATACCGGATATGAGCATTGGACCATTCCCCATACCGAAGCAGTGGCAAAACTTCTTGCCGAACGATCGGGCTATACCGTAAGCACTTCCAAGGACATAGCGATGTTTAATTCCGAACAATTACAAAAATTCGATGCAATCGTACTGAACAACAATTGCTCTATAGACGATCGGCGCAACCTTTTTTGGGATGTGCTCAAGGAAGACCCTTCCTTGATCGATGCGGATCGCGAAGCACGGGCAAACGCCCTCGAAAAAAACCTGATCCAATATGTGTCCTCCGGAGGTGGCTTGATGATTTTACATGGAGGAATCGTCATGCAGAACAAATCTGAGGCATTCGGGAAAATGGTCGGTGGAAGTTTTGATTATCATCCCAAACAACAAAAAATAAATGTAAAATTGGTGGATGCCGACCATACCATGGTCCGGGCGTTTCAGGGAGAGGGCTTTGAACACATCGATGAACCCTATTTTTTCAACAACGCCTATTTCGACTATGACTTTCGGCCCCTTCTTTTTATGGAAGCCGATCAACTCGTAGGTAAAAAGGAAGCTGTCGGGGATAATATCAAATATGTTTCATGGATCAAAAGATTTGGGGATGGAAGGGTATTCTATGCTTCCCCTTCGCACAATGCGCAAAGTTATGAGAACCCTAGACTGCTCGGATTTCTTTCCGATGGCTTAAATTATGTTGTCGGCGACCTGGTCTGCGATGATGCGCCGATGCAACCTTGATCTCACCGATTTGCAAACCTAAATCACATCCAAGTAGATATAAAACCAGTGGGAGCATGCACCGGCCAACACAAAAAGGTGCCATATAAAATGGTTATAGGGTATCTTTCTTATGGCATAGAACAGGGTGCCCAGTGTATAAAACGCACCGCCAAGGAACAACAATTGAATTCCAAAAGTACTGCTCTGTTCCGTTAAATACTGAAAATCGAAAACAATGAGCCATCCCATCACCAAGTAAAGCAGTAAGGAAAGCCATTCGTATTTTCCGGTATAAAACAGTTTGAAAAAAGTCCCGAAGGCAGCGATTCCCCATACGGTATAGAAAAGTGGCCAACCGTTGCCATCGATTAGACTGATCAGGGCCACGGGCGTATAGGTGCCTGCGATCAGGAGATAGATACTGATATGGTCAAGTATTCTGAACCCCTTTCTCAAATGTAACCTTGAAACGGTATGGTAGATGGTGGAAGCGGTGAACAAGACCACGAAGGAAATGCTATAAATGATAATGCTGATGCCCGCATAAGGGGTTTTATGTCCATTGTGCCCTATTAACAGGAAGAACCCGATGATACCCAACAAAGCCCCAAGTCCATGGGAAATGGCATTCAGTCTTTCCTCCCTCTGAAAAGCGGTGGCATCGGTCATCACCATTTGATATTTAGGGTCTATTTATAGCGTTTCCCGCGTTTGATGACCATATCCACGTCCTGCAGTAGACTGATATATCGCAATACATCGCCGTCAACAGCGATGATATCGGCGTCTTTCCCAGGGGTAATGGTTCCTACTTTATCGGCAACGCCCATCCAAAGCGCAGGCCAATAGGTAGCCGCACGAATGGCATACATGGGGTCGATTCCGAACTCGTTGACCCAAACATCGAGTTCGTTCCAGGTAGACTGGCTATGAAATTTCATGGGAATTCCACTGTCGGTTCCGATCATCAACACCACCCCTGCGTCGAGCAATTGTTTGATCTTGGTTTCCAAGGTCGGTTTTCTGGAAGGGGTCAATTGAAAATAAGGAAGACGGTCGGGATGTGCTATGCTGTTTTTAATGTCAACGACCACACTGTCCGGTAGCCCTCGGTGCCATGAATCATTGTCCAACTTTTCGCGGTTATCGCGAACATATTCATAGTTGTAAAGTCCTTCTACGGTCGGGCACCAAAAAAGGGGGCCCCTGTTCATTTGTGCGGTGCGCTCCTTGATCATTGCCATGATATCATCGGGATAACTTGGTGCCGAGGAAAGTCCGGTATGTTCGAAGCAGTCCACATTCACCATCAAGCCCCTTCGGATTTCTTCTGGCCTATGGCCATGGGCCACTACTTTTAGATTCCGTTTGTGGGCTTCGTCGACCACTGCTTTTAACTCATCCATGGTCATTTGATCCTGATCGATCAATTTGATGACATCCACCCCGGCATCGGCCAGCTTTTTGATTTTTTTTCTTCCATCTTCCGCCCCATTGACCCCCCATCTGAAGTCTTCGGTTCCGGGATAAGGTTGGTGTTGTATAAACGGACCGGACACGTATAGGGTCGCCCCTGGGATTTCACCCTTGTTGATCGCGTCGCGTACGGCAATACTGGCTTCCAAAGGTGCCCCTAGATCTCTTGCACTGGTAACTCCCGCCATCAAGAGTTGATGTGCCGAGGCTGGCATGATCACATCCTTGAACAAGGGTGGATAGGTTTTGTCCCAATAGGTGTAATCGGCGTGTCCATTGATCATAGTATGAACGTGCATGTCCCAAAGGCCGGGCAATACGGTCATTCCTTCTGTAGAAATCACTTCGGCATTGGCTGGGATGGGCGTATTATCTATTGTACCGACACTTTTAATTTTATCACCTTCAATGATGACGACGCTATTTTTGATGGGTTCCGAACCGAAGCCATCGATAAGGGTGCCACCGACCAATGCCTTTACATCTTTGCTTTGGCCGAAACCAATTGATACGGACCATATGGCCATTAAGGTTAAGATCTTCAACTTCATTTTATAATATTAATTGTTAAACAAATCAGTTATTGTGGAAAATACCAAAAAGGGATATTCAGAATAGTACGTACGTAAGTACTGTCCTTTGCATGATCTTTTCTGGCGACTTTCAAAATGTGCTTGCCCCGTTCAATAGCGTTGATATCCAAGAAGGTTTCAAATCCCAGTTGTTTTTGCTGGTTCAGGGCCACTACGAACTGTGGTTTAAAGTCTACACTGTCCACACTTAAAATATACATCTCCTCAACGGTCTTTACATAGTCTTTCATCGCTTTACCACGTTCAGGCCAGGGAAGTGTACCGTCGGAAAAAGCAGAGTAAATACCGCGGATATCTTCTTTAGGTTTAAGGTCTTTATTAAAATAAAAAACATCATCTTCTATTGTACTACCGTATACCACAAAAACACGCAGATAGGACATATTGATTACCTTAGAGTCAATAGCCACTCTATCTGCAAAAGACAAATTTGTACTGATTAAATCTTGATAATTATTGGGACTTGCCGTAAACGAATTGGAATT
>CAVOXM010000008.1:0-264547 GCA_963700435.1 uncultured Flavobacteriaceae bacterium | reverse complement strand
CCATTAAAAAGAGGGCAAATTTAAGAATACTTTTCTATTAGTTTTGGACCAATTTCAGGATATTTAGCAAGAAAAAGGAGAAAATCCCTGCTTTTCCTTCAATTGATATGCCAATTGATCGTGACTGAAGCCAAGTTTTTCGGTATTCTTGCTAATTTATGCATTTCCAATGGCTGGTCCTGTATTTTTTTGTATTTTCAAAAATGAATTGAACACCTGGGCCCACACGATAAAAGAAGCTGGGCAAGCACTAAAAAGGAACTGGATACATGTCTAAATACAATGTTGCGGTATTGGGTCCCATCCCGAGGGACCATATCACCACCCATAGGGGGGAGGTGATAGAGAAATATGGCTGTACGACCCATACTGCCATAGGATTATCCAAACTTTTAGGGGATGAGGGCACCGTATTTCCGGTGTCGCATGTTCGTAAAATGGACGAAAGGGCCATCAAAGAACTCCTGAATGAATATCCCAACATCAATGTAGATCATATCAGTTCCGCCGCCGATCAGGGCGACGTGATCAGCCTGCGATTTGTGGATCAAAACAATCGATTGGAGAAACAGACCGGTTTTATGAATCCCATCATTCCGGAGGATGTACAACATTTGTTGCATTGCGATGTTTTTGTCTGTGTGCCGATCACCGATTATGAGGTACCTCTCGAAACCCTTAAATATATAAAGGAAAACAGCGATGCGGTTATCATTTTTGATGCCCATGGGCCAACCAATACCGTCACGACGCTTGGCGATCGTTTGATCAAGTTCTGGATCGACCGCGACCAATGGCTTCCCTATATCGATGTGTTGAAAATGAACCTGGAAGAGTCGAAATGCTGTTGGTTCGAAAAAGAATACCGTCTTGAAGAACTCGGGCATTTCGATGCCAAGGATACTTCCCATTTGCCGGCTTTGGCCGAACACGTGCTGAACCGGGGCGTGCAATCCCTGATCGTTACCTTGGATGCAGAGGGCGGCATGGTATTTTTCAAAAAAGGAGATACCATCCACCAAGAAGTGGTACAGTCGGTAAAAGTGGAACATGTGGTCGACACCACCGGTTGTGGGGACTCTTTCGCTGGAGGTTTGGGCTATGGCCTATTGGAAGACCGTCGCGCCTATCTCAAGGCGGCTCGTTATGCAAATGCGCTCGGGGCACTGCGTACCCAAGGCCGCACTTTTGACGTCTTCAAATCGAGGGAAGATACTGATCTGATCATCTTGGCCACCTATGGGGTGGTCTAGGCAACCGCACGCTTCCCGCTAAGGATACACCTCTACGATCATCTCCACCTCCACCGCGATGTTGTTGGGCAATGAGGCCATGCCCACCGCCGCCCTCGCATGTTTGCCCTTTTCACCAAAAACCGCGACCATTAGATCGGAATATCCGTTGATGACCTTCGGTTGGTCTGTGAACCCCGGCTCGGCATTGACCATTCCCAAAACCTTCACGATTCGTTTTACCTTGTTGAGGTTGCCCAGCTCGGCCTTGAGCACCGCAAGTTGGTTGATCGCCGTGACGCGCGCGGCTTCATACCCTTCCTCGATGGTTAAATCGGTCCCTACTTTACCCACAATATAATCCCCATCCGATTTGAGGGGGCCTTTACCCGCCAGAAAAACGAGGTTGCCGGTACGTACGGCGTTCACGTAGTTGGCGACCGGCACCGAAGGGGTTGGCAAGGCAATACCAAGGTCTTTTAGGTTGGCCTCAGGGTCATAACCTGCCTCCGCCTTTTCTGCTTCCTGCAGAGCTTCCCCTGCAAGGGCTTCGCCATCCTGCAATCGATTGCAGGAAAAAATTATGCTAAGGACGAACATCGATATCAATACTTTCATGGGTACAAAATTTGTTATTTTCATGGTCACTATTTCATAAGCACTCACTTAAAAAACGTGGCTCGTATTTGTCTTGGGCAAAGGTCGCCCAAGCAAGACATTTAAGATAATCAAAATATGTTTGTTTGGTTCTCCAAGGGAACCATAGCGGAATATACAAAATAATCAATGCACTTCAGGTTTGTTTGCATTCACTGGATATCAAAAAACAAAAGAGCCGTTCCAGTGGTACGGCTCTTTTGTTTCCAGTCTTTAAGGATATGCAGGAATACGCTTATTTCTTGAAATCCCCGGCGTTCACCACGGTCCATTTTTCGTAGGGCTGAATATACTTTTTGATGGCTTGGTTCACGTCGGAAACGGTGAGTTTGGCCACTTTTTCTTCCATACCTTTTTGAAATGCCATGGTGCGATCGTAGAAAATATTGTTGTTGATCACGCTCGACAGTTCATTGTCTTGGGCCCGAGATACGTTCTCGCCCTGTATCCAACCGTTGACCGCGTTCTTGAGCTCCTCTTCCGTGACACCCTCTTTGATGAATCTTTCAATCTCTTCCTTAAAGCCCTGTTGTATCTTATCATAATTTTCGGGGGCGTAAATGGCATAGAGATAAAGCAGCGAATTTTGATCCACCTTGTCCCCATCGGCCTGAAGACCGGCTCCGGCCCCATAGCTTAAGCCATCTTTTTGCCGCAGCCGTTCTGAAATACGGGAGTTTAAAGTGCCTCCGCCCAGAATGGTCGCTGCTATGTTCAAAGCGGGATAGTCTTCAGAATAGTCGCTGATTTTGATGCCAAGACCCCCGAAGGTCATGGCATTTTGTTTGTCGGGCGTCAGGATATCCTCGTTCACGGCCTTTGAAGCAACATACGGGCTTGCAATTTCTTCATAAGGGTGCTTGCTCTTATAGGCGCCAAACTCGGTTTCTATGTAGGCCTGCACTGCATCAAGATCAAAATCGCCAATGCCCACCAAAATAGACTTTCCAAGGCCATAGAATTCATTGTAGAAAGCCTTGATATCTTCGATGGTCACCTTTTTGATGGCTTCCTCCTCTTCGGCTACGGTCATGTCGTATAATGGATGCCCCTTCGGATAAACGTTATTGATTTCCGACAATCTTTTCGAGGCCAAAAACTGGGGATCGTTCTTGTAGCTCTCCATGGCAGCCAATTGCTCTGTCTTCAATTTCTCGAGTTCCGCGGCATCAAAAGAAGGATTTTTAAGCATATCCGCCATCAGTTGCAATGCGGGCATCAGGTTTTCCTCCGTTGAGCTGATATTCACGTAAACGTTTCCATTTCTTGACCCAAAACCGATCGAGGTTTTGAGACGGCTCAACTCATCCTCGATTTGCTGCCGGGTTTTTGTGGTGGTACCCTTATTCAGCATGCTTGCGGTAAAGGAAGGGACCACGCCCTTGTTCATCAACGATTTTACATCACCGTTGCGGATGCTAAAACTAAGGATTACGGTATTGCCCCTGTTGTTCTTTTCAATGAAACCATACTTTACTCCATTGGAGAGCGTGCCACTTTTCAACCTTTGCTGAATGGCATCATAGGCCACGTCAAAAGCTTCCCCTTCGCCCTTGCTTTCCTTGCCCTTGTATCCTGAAACCAGTGAATCCAGATTTTTGACATGCGGGATGGAGACCCTTTCCGGGGTTTTGGTCGGGTAGAACCTGCCCATGGTTCGGTTGGTCGGAATGAGGTATTTCCCCAAGGCCGCATTCACTTGATCCAAGGTCATGGCTTCAATCCTGTCCCTATGGATAAAGGACAACCGCCAATCACCGGCACCGATGAATTCGCTCATATAAGTGCCCAAATAGGAAGAGTTCCGATTGATTTGATCGATTTGTTTCAAAAGATTGGCTCTCGCCCGGTTCAATTCTTCTTCGGTAATCGGATTGGCCTTCAATTCGTCCAAGGTCTTTTTTAAGATGGCCTCCACTTCATCAGCATTCTTGTCGGACGGCACAGCTGCCTCGATGTACATAAATCCCGGTTCTTTGGTAAATGGGCAAAAAGACGAAACTGAGGAAGCCTTTTGGGTCTCGACCAAAGCCTTGTACAACCTTCCGGAAGGAGCATCGGTGAGCACATCCTCCAAGACCGCTACGGCGGCATAGTCGGTATCGGATCCTGAAGGGGTGTGATACAAGGCAGACACCAATTGCAGATCGCCCACCCTGCTTACAGTCACCAATTTTTCCCCATCCTGGGCGGGCTCTTCGGTATAGGATTGCCTAACTGGAGTGGCCGGTTTAGAAATCTTTCCGAATTTTTCCTCTACCAAAGCCAAGGTTTTTTCTTCATCGAACTTCCCTGTAATCATCAGTACGGCATTGTCGGGCCGGTAGAATTTCTGGTAGAATTCCTTCAAATTTTCAATAGGCACCCTTTCAATGTCGGAGCGGTTACCGATGGTGGAACTACCGTAATTATGCCATAAATAGGCCGCATCGATAACCTTGTCCAATAACACCCCTGATGGGTCGTTCTCCCCCATCTCAAATTCATTCCTGACCACACTGAATTCCGAGTCAAGGTCTTTCTTGGCGATATAGGAGTTGACCATCCTGTCGGCCTCAAGATCCAAGGCCCAATCCAGGTTTTCATCCGTGGCATTGAAGGTTTCATAGTAATTGGTTCGGTCGTACCAAGTTGTACCGTTGGGCCTTGCACCGTGGGAACTCAGTTCATCGGGGATATTCGGATGGTTTGGCGTACCCTTGAAGAGCAAATGCTCCAACAAATGGGCCATGCCCTTTTCCCCATAGCCTTCATGGCGCGATCCCACCAGATAGGTAATGTTGACGGTTATGGTCTGTGCCGAATTATCGGGGAACAACAACACTTTTAATCCGTTTTCCATCTGGTATTCGGTAATCCCTTCCACCGAAGTGGTCTTGGTCATTTGGGCCGATAGCAGGTTTAGGGAAACAAAAGCAATGATAAGACTTAGAATAAATTTCATTTTCATATTCTTTTTTAATAAGGTCCCAATAATACAAAAAACATCAGAAAATTCGACCATAATTTTCAAATATAGCCATCCTTTTAATATCGTTTTAACAGTGCTTGCGCCTACAATAAATGCCAAGCCCGATCATTTGAAGATGTCCGAATGGGAATGAATCGAGCAAGCTATTCCGTTGAACGATCTTTGGCATGAAGCAGGTACAATTCCATGTCCAAAACGGTTTCTCCAGGTACGGTATGTTCCTTAGGGAGGGTTTTTGCCCAGCGGAAACCACATTTTTTGGCCACCGCGATACTGGCAAGATTGTTCAGGTGCACCACAATATGTAAAGTCTGCAATTGCAGTTCTTCGAATGATATGACGACCACTCTTTTAATGGCCTTTGACATCCATCCTTGCCCTGCGAACGCTTTTCCAATCGCATAGGCCAATTCTGCGGTTTTTTGTTCCCAATCTATTTCTTTGATGATGATGAGGCCCACCACCTGATTCCGCAACGGCTCCCGTATGGCATAGGTAAACTCTGTTCTGTTTTCCCTTTCCACCTTCTTTTTGGCAATGTAGGCCTCTGAAGCGGTTACGTTAAGATTTTGGGCCAAGGTTCGGGGAAAAAAGCGTCGAAACCGGTCCTGGTTGGCCCGCATTAAATCACAAAGATCCTGGGCATCTACAGCTGAGAATTCGGTGATTTGAAAACCATGGTCCATGTAAATCCTAACAAACGGTCTTTAGAACGACTTAGCGGTTTGGTATTCCTTTACGGCATCGACAAAGGCCTTGGCGTGGTCTACCGGAATATTCGGAAGGATCCCGTGTCCAAGGTTCACCACATAGGCATCCTTACCGAACTCATCGATCATTTTGGCCACCATTTTCTTGATCTCGGAAGGGGGGGATAGCAATCGGGCCGGATCAAAATTTCCTTGAAGCGTAATTTTGCCCCCCGTCAAATAGCGGGCATTTCTGGCAGAGCAGGTCCAATCGACGCCCAAAGCGGCGGCGCCGGATTTGGCCATGTCGCCCAAAGCGAACCAGCAGCCCTTGCCAAAAACGATCACCGGGGCATCTTCTTTCAGGGCATCCACGATTTGTTGGTTATAGCGCCATGAAAACTCCCGATAATCGGTGGGAGAAAGCATCCCGCCCCATGAGTCGAAGATCTGTACCACATCCACTCCGGCCTGGATTTTTGCTTTCAAATAGGCGATGGTGGTATCGGTAATTTTTTGCAAAAGCTGATGGGCCGCCACCGGTTGGGTAAAACAGAATTCCTTGGCCTTATCGAAGGTCTTGCTTCCTTGCCCTTGTACACAGTAGCACAAGATGGTCCATGGGGAACCTGCGAAACCGATCAAAGGCACTTCGTCCTCCAATTTTTCCTTGGTCGCCTTCACCGCCAGCATCACATAGTCCAAAGCAATCCCAACCTCCGGAACCACCACCCGGTCCACGTCGGCTTGTGTCCTTACCGGATAGGGCAGATACGGCCCGAAGTTCGGTTTCATTTGCACTTCTATTTCCATGGCCTGTGGCACAACCAGAATATCGGAAAACAAAATGGCCGCATCCATACCGAAACGACGAATGGGCTGTACCGTAATCTCGGAAGCCAGTTCCGGGGTGCGGCATCGGGTAAAGAAATCGTACTTATCGCGTATCTCCCTGAATTCGGGCAAATAGCGCCCTGCTTGGCGCATCATCCATACCGGGGGCCGGTCGACGGTTTCGCCTTTCAGGGCCCTTAAAAATAAATCGTTCTTTAACATATGTCCAATCTTTGTCGCTGCTTTACTTTTGAATCGCCTTATAGGTTTCATTCACCAAGGCGATCATGCTCTCTATAGAGGGTATTTTGGCTACGCGAACATCGGAGAAATGCGCCTGCGCCGCCTTGGCAGTGGTATCACCTATACAGAACGCGATTTTGTCGGGCTTGTTCTCCAAAAGGTAGCTGGCCACTGTCGACGGACTATAGAACATGACACCTTCCACGGAGGCAGGCACCTTTACTGGAGAATATTTGGTCTTATAGGCCTCTATTTCGTTCACTACGATCCTGTTTTCGGTGAGGATGGTGGGCAGATCGTCCATTCGCTGATCGCCACAGAAGAAGGTGATCTCCAGGCCTTCCATATATTCCACAAGATAATCGGCCAGCTTTTTGGCGTTGTTGGCACTATGCTTTACTTTCCCCAAACGATTTTCGATCAAACGCTTGGTGCGCCGCCCCACACAATAAATGTTCTCGAATTTCAATTCTTCCTTCGGTGCACTTGTCAACAGGGCCTCGACTGCATTTTGACTGGTAATCACTACATTTTCGATGGGATTTTTGAGGACACCGTGCGGAATGCGATTCGGGCTCACTTTGAGAAAATCTTCCGCTTGAACGACCAGCCCATCCTTAAAAAGCCGCAACTGGCCGGCCGTTAGGTTTTTGGTGGAAAATATTTTTGCAGACCTGGTCGATTCCTGAAGTTCGTTCATCAAACGCTTTCCTCCCCGGATCAAGATATGCTCGGCACATTCGGAGGCCAGGTTATGGTATTGGGAGATGGGCAGCGTTTTTTCCGTTTCGAGTTTCTTGCTGCCATCCCGGGTGAGCAAAATACCCTTCAGGGTAATGTTATCTCCATCGATGGTCGCCAAGGCCCCAATAGGTGCGGTACAACCGCCCTCCAATAAACTTAAAAATCGTCGTTCCACACTGGTGCAGATTTCGGTTTCACGGTGGTTCAGCAAGGCTAGGGCCTCTCTGAGTTCTTTATCTTCCTCCATGGCCATGACCACCATTGCCCCCTGTGCCGGAGCGGGGATCATCCAGGTAAGTCCTATGGTATTGCTGGGCTCCAGTCCGAGCCGATTGAGTCCGGCCGCTGCGAAAATGGCACCGTTCCACGACTGCTTTTCCAATTTTTCGAGCCTGGTATTGACATTGCCGCGCAGATTGACCACGGAATGCGAGGGATAGCGGTTCAACCATTGGGCCTGTCTTCGAAGGCTGCCCGTGGCAATGACGGCGTTGGGCTGTGCCAAAAATTCTTCATTGTGTTTGTATACCAATAGGTCTATGGTCGGACCCCTCTCCAAAACGGCCGCCTGGACAATTCCTTTGGGCAGGGCGGTGGGCACATCCTTCATCGAGTGCACGGCCACGTCGATCTCGCCCTTGAGCATGGCCATATCGAGGGTCTTGGTAAAAATGCCCGTAATGCCCAACTCGTAGAGGGGCTGGTCGAGCACCAGATCCCCGGTAGACTTTACGGGTATCAACTGGGTTTGGTAACCCAAGGTCTCCAGCTGTTCCTTAACGGTGTGGGCTTGCCACATGGCCAATTCACTATCGCGGGTACCGATACGTATCGGTCGGTTCATTTGGAATGGACTTCAAGTTGGAAAATCCTTTGTATCAGTTCCAAACTGCTGTCCGAATCGACATTCTCATCTTTGAGATGGTTGGCGAACTGTTTGGTGATTTTTTGGATGATGCGATTTGAAATCTCATCGGCCTGTTCGGCATTGAAGTCGGATTTTTTTTTGGACTGGTAATCGAGTTCCTCCTCCTTCATCACTTTCAATTTGTGTTTCAAGGCCTTGATCACCGGTGCAAATTTTCGGGTTTCGAGCCATTGGACAAATTCTCCCTTGATGCCTTCAATGATCGCTTCCGCATCGGGAATATGCTCCTTTCTGCGCTCCATGGTGCCATCCGTTAATTGGGAAAGATAATCGAGGTGTACCAAGGTCACCTGCTCCAATTCGTCCACCTCATCCGCCACATTTTTAGGGACCGAAAGATCCAGGATCAACAAGGGCTTTTTAGAATGGATCATCTCCTTGGAAATGGTCGGGGATTTT
The DNA here is from genome assembly GCA_963700435.1 of uncultured Flavobacteriaceae bacterium. Taxonomy (GTDB): domain Bacteria; phylum Bacteroidota; class Bacteroidia; order Flavobacteriales; family Flavobacteriaceae; genus Pelagihabitans. The sequence goes on along the minus strand of CAVOXM010000008.1, from coordinate 255,850 downwards.
GCACCAGTGGCCACGATCAGTACATCGGCATTCCTTATTTCGGTTTGCAGCTCACCATAGTCTTTCACCGAAAGATTGAATTTTCCAGCAATTCTTTCAGCTTTGTCCTTGGTGCGATTGATAAGGGTAATATGATTGTTCTTGGTATGTTTGATCAGGTTTTCACAAGTGTTTCTTCCAATTTTTCCCGTCCCGAACAACAAGATGTTCTTCTCCGAAACATCGGTTACATGGTTAAGGATATATTGCACTGAGGCGAAGGCCACGGAAGTGGTCCCTGAAGAAATTTCAGTCTCGTTTTTTATGCGTTTGCTGGCCTGGATCACCGCATTGCACAAGCGTTCTATGAAAGGATTGGCAAGTCCGGCCCTTTTCGATCGGCTGAAACTCGAACGCAATTGACTGATAATCTCGAAGTCGCCCAATATTTGGCTGTCCAGTCCCGTGCCTACCCGGAAAAGATGGTTGATGGCATCGTTGTTTTTGTAAACATAGGCCACCTCCTGAAACTCCTCAACGGAGCCCTGTGTATTGTCACATAAAAGTTTGATCAATTGAAAGGGATGCTGCACAAAACCATGCAACTCGGTGCGGTTACAAGTTGAGGTGACCAAGAGGCCATCGATACCCTGTGCCTTGGCCTGATGTAAAATTTGATCCAAGCCGTCCTCATCCACGCTGAATTTGCCACGTACATCGGCTTCGGCCTTCTTATAACTCAGCCCTATGGTATAGAAAGAATTATGTCTTGAAATATGGTAATCTTTCATATGGGTTTTGCAAACGGTTACAAAAGTAACCGCAATTGAAGTCTAAAAATAACGCTAGCGGTACAATTAATACCGTTTCGGGTATTTATTTCGTCATTTTCAGTGCATTTGTACGAAATCCTTTAAATTTGCCTTTAAATGAAGGCTTACACATTTTTTTATTTAGAATGTTTCTAAATAAAATGAAACCTTTACCGACCGTAATGGATTTAAAAAATATCGCTCAAGGTTCATTTCAGGAGTTTTTTGTCGAAGACGGATTTTACGTCTTCAAGATACAGAACGACACCCCTCAATCACAAAAAATCATGAGGGCGATAGACAGCTCGTACCTGCAGTTTCATTTTTGCCTTAAGGGATCGGCCAAATTCATTTTCAATGAAGGGCGCTATGCTCTCGATGTTATTGAGGAAAATTCACTTTTGCTCTACAATACCCAACTGGCCCTTCCTTTGGATATGGAACTCAGCCCCAATTCATGGATGGTATCGGTAGTGATGACCATCCGCAAATTTCACTCCCTGTTTTCCAAAGAGGCAGATTATATACCTTTTTTAAGTGTCGAGAACAAGGATAAAAAATATTATGTGCAGGAGGCATTTTCCCCTGCCATAGCAGTGATTCTTAGCCAAATCATGAACTACAACCTGCACCCATCGGTGAAGGCCTTGTACATTAAAGGAAAGATCTATGAGCTGATCTCACTTTATTTCAACAAAGGCGAGGACACCGACTTGGAGCAATGCCCTTTCCTCGTCGATGAGGACAACGTTCGCCGAATCCGCAAGGCCAAGGAAATCATCATTGCCAGAATGGCCGAACCTCCAACTTTACAGGAACTTTCGGAAGAGATCGGTCTCAGCCTCAAAAAACTGAAGGAAGGTTTTCGGCATATTTACGGGGATTCGGTATTCAGTTTCCTTTTCGACTATAAAATGGAGCATGCCCGAAAACTGTTGGAGAGCGGGAAACACAACGTCAACGAAGTTGGACTCAAGGTGGGCTATAGTACGGCAAGCCATTTTATATCCGCCTTCAAGAAAAAATACGGCACTACGCCCAAAAAATACCTGATGGCGCTGGCCAACCCATAAGGGGTTGATTTTGTATCGTGACCTGGCCCCAATCGGGTGTATCATAAGTGCAGGATTCTTTTTAACACCTCCCCACACCAAAGTAAATTTAAAATAGCGATATTTAGGCCGTTCAATTTCCTAAAACAACCAACATGACGAATTCGGCATTAAAAGGTTCTTTCCTCTTTCTTTTATTAGCATTGTTTATAGGGTGTGGCTCAGCCAAGATCAATGAAGATGTTTCGTTCGTTCACCGTGAACCCCTCAGGCGAAAAAATAGTGCCCATTTCCAAAATCGCTAAAGTCTTGGTTTTTACCAAAACCAATGGTTACCGTCATAAATCGATTGAAAAAGGTGTCGCCACCCTTAAGGAATTGGGCAAGGACAACCGATTTCAAATCACTCAGACCGAAGATTCGCTTTCTTTTAGTCCGGCAAATCTCAAAAAATATAAAATGATCATCTTTTTGAGCACGACGGGCGATGTTTTGGGGGAGCGCCAACAAAGGGCATTGGAAGGGTATATCAAAGGGGGCGGTAGCTTTATGGGCATTCATGCCGCTGCCGATACCGAGTATGAATGGCCCTGGTATGGAAAGCTGGTCGGCGCCTATTTCAAAAGTCATCCCAACAATCCGAACGTGCGGGAGGCCACTATCGATGTCGTGATGAAAAACCATAGATCCACTGCCCACTTACCGGAGCGATGGGTGCGTAACGATGAATGGTACAATTATAAAAATATAAATCCCGAACTCACCGTTTTGATGAAGTTGGATGAAACCAGTTATGAAGGGGGCGAAAACGGGGATGACCATCCGATCGCATGGTACCACAGCTATGATGGCGGAAGTGCATACTATACCGGTGGGGGCCATACGGAGGAATCGTTCGATGAGCCCGAATTCCGGGAACATTTGGTAGGGGCCATCTTTTACTGCCTTAAACGATACTAAATATCGAAATTACGGTCTTAGCGGCCTTGCTACCATAATACCGGTATTCTTCTTGATGCCTTTGAGATATTCGGAAAGCGGCAGCTTCGATACCTCCACCTGCCCTGAGCTTGTGGAAGCGTGCAATAAGTGGATCCGGCCGTCGGCCTCCCTTGTGGCGATACCGGTGTGGGTGATATCCAAACCTTCTATCGCAGTCGTCAGGGCTATGATATCCCCGGATTGTATCATCGCCTCGCGCGATTCGATTTGATCTTGAGGTAAAACACAGATTGCCCGACTGTTTAGCTTGTTTTCAGAAGCCTTTATTTTTTCAAAATTTTCCTCCAGCTTCAAAAATGGGTATAAGTCCCGATGGGTACTCATAAAGTTGATGGTCTTTACAATTTCAGTGCCCCCGATTTGTGCGGTGATATCCATCAACAATCCTTTTAGTTCATTATTGGATATCCATTCCGAAAAATAATGGAGTCTGGAAGCGTAACCGTTCAATTTACCATCCTCATAGCGAATGGTTTCCAGAGTTCCTGGCATAGGAGTCGAAATGTCTTCTTGGCTAGCGTTCAGCATCATGCCGAATGCCAGTACGTTTTCGACAAAGGTGGTACAGTCGAGTCCGTGCAGATTTACAACGAGCGCTTCAGATCTCCCCAATTTCCAAAGTCTTGGCAACATAGGGTGTCTTCAGGAAAGTTTTACCCACTTCCACCAGCGTTTCGCCCATAGTCGCTGCCCGAGAGTCCCGAAATTTCATGGACTTTATTTTCTACGGCCAGTTTGTCACGGGCCGAACAAACAATTTCTTGAGCTCCCATGAATTGGCTGGCGCAACAAAGTATGGCCCAAAAGACCCTTCTTCCCATTTTCACTGTTTTATGCAAAAATAACAAATTACCAGCCATGGTAACCAAAGCCGCCATATAGCATTCGGCCGGTACACTTCCGCTCTCGGTCGATCTTTGAGTATAAATTCCTCGGTGGCCCTTTCCATGGCCTCCCCATCGGTATCGGTATCCTCGATCCTGGCACCGTGAGCCGATTTGTAGAAGGGTTTGGTGGCCAGGGCCTTGCCCTTTTCGAAAACGACCAGACTGATTTTGAAGTTTTGGTCATAATCGTCTTTGTTGCGCGACTTGAAATAATATCCGGTAAAAGATCTGTCCTCAAAACGCAAAGGCTGTTCCCCCAATAAGAGTAGCGAATCGCGAGTTTTGTCGTACTGGCCATTTTCATAGAGCAAAGACTCCGCCAAATACCTTTCACTTCTATATCTCGAAGGGAACAATCTCAAGTTTATCGATGCCCTTTAATTTGTTGAACAACAACAACCTGCTATTGAGGTCGGCGGCCAGGTCCTCGCAGCAAGCCCTGAGGAAAATAGTCGCTTTCCTTGGGCCATGAGCATGGCATAAGTGGTGCGTATATTCCTGTCCTTGACCCATAGAAGTCGTTTGAAAAAGTCCTTGACTTCCTTTTCTTCCCTGAACGGATATAATAGCACCGCATAATCTTCCAGCACCGCGCAAGTGTTGGTTCCTTTATTGCCATCGCCGACATTGTTGGCCACATTGCCCAATGCCCTTTTGAGTTGTATTTTGGCATCGTTCAAAATCTGCTTTTGATACTTTTTGTAATTGTTCGGTTTAACCAACCCTTTCTCCTGCAATTTTGCCAAAATGGAAAAAATGGGCGACTTGTATTCCTCAATGGCACTATAATCCAAGAGTTCGGGATACAGTTTTTTGGCCAAGGGGAGACTGTCCATGTACGGCTTGAATATTTTTTGGATTTCCCCCATATTCGATACCAAGGGCAAGTCTTGCGATAGCAGTTCGAGCAACAAGGTGACCGAACGATCATCCGATTTGCAGCTGATCGACTGCAGTATCTTGGTTTGGGCATTCGAATTGTTATAGGACCGTTGATAGAAATCCCTTAAAAAGGGCATCACTTGAGGGTCATCAAGCTTGCCCAGTTCTTGGATCAGATACGCTTGTAGGTACTTTTTATCGTCGGGATAGGTAAAGTCTGCAATATAATGTACGAGCGAATCGATGTGTTGTTTCTGGAAATGGATAAAGTTGAAGCCGCTGTGCACAATACTGTCGTTGGTACGCAAGGCTTTAAAGAAATCATGGGTTCTGTCAGAGAGGATATCATTCCCGACAATTGTATCGAACAACTCAAAGTTGTCGAAGAATTCTGATACAAATCGGCTGGGTGCATTTACGGTATCCACCTGTGCCTTCACCTCATAGAGCAGTCCGCCTTTGAGCACATTCTTTATCAAGATACCCCTACTGCTGGCCGAATCTGCTAGGGTCAATTCAATTTCATGGCGGCCATCGGGATAATTGCTGATCTTTTCATCGGTGACCAGAAATCGCTGCTGCCTATAGAGTGCCTTGCGTAAAGCCCAAACCGAATCGATGCTTGGAAACATCATAAAATCGTGTGATTTGTTCAGGGTCACGGTCACCGCTTCATTGTTCTTGTTCTGATAAACCGTTTTCTTGTTATAGGCTTCATAAGCCTTGGGCCGGTTTCGCCCGTTCAGGTACATTTTGCTGCTCTCCACAAATTTGGGCGGCTTGACGTTGCTCATGGTCGAGAAGTACATGGCGGTATCAATGACCCGCTCATAGCTTTTGGTTTGGCCTGCCTCCTTGAGCTCCAACGATTCAAAATAGGCGATAGCATCCGCTTCCTTGCCAGTGACGATGCCCAATAAATAGTATTCGCCCCGCTTAAAAGTGGTCTTCAAGTATAGCCAATTGTTCCCTTCCGGATCGATCAAAGCTTTTGAGGTAAGGGCATTTCCTTTGAATCCCAAGTATTCGGGCTCCAATTTTAGGTCTTGGTAAAATCGCTTTTGGATCTGCTTCAGTTCAAAATGGTCCGCTTCCAAAAAGTTGAAATCGTTAAGGGTCGCCTTCCTTAGAAAATAATAGTTGCCCGAAATGGAATCATACCCCTGCACCAAACGGTCTCCGTTGCGAAAACGGTTGGTAAAACTATAGAGCGTGGGCATTTCTACTTCGAAATCGCCAAAACCCGAAGCCACTTTTTCCATCCCCAAAGCTTTATTTTTAAAGCGAATGCTGTTAAAAATAGTATCGGAATGTTGAACGACGTATTCGCCATCGCCCCCCATCTTAAAGATCAAGATTTCCAATGGGGTCAAAAAGATTTGGTAGCGTTGATGATCTCCGTTTTTCAATTGGTTTTTGATGTCGAGGCCTTCGAACCCGTTTCTTTCGATTCGGCTCTTTTCCAAAATCTTGCCGGGAATATTCTCGAACAACATTTTATCCAGGTCATCCAAACTATAAATTACATCGCGCTTAAGGTGGGAAAAGGTAGGGATGCGCTTCACCATTACAAAGCTGCCATTGGCCAAATCGGGCGATACATAAATGGTGTTGGGTTTCTCGGAAACCGGATATAGCTTATTGTGCAGATCGATACTGAAAAAACCATCGTCCGGTCCAAAGGATCGGTAATCGTTTTGCTTGATCGATTGTTCCAACTTTTCTTTGATCTGTTTCCCTTTTACAGTCGACTTCGATAATAAAGGATTTACGCTATAGCCCATTTGTCGCAAAATCGCGATGACCCCCCTTTTGCCCGGTAAATGGGCAGCACCGATGCCCGTAAAGGTCTTTGCCGTACGCACGATCGAATCGAGCCGCTGGGCCATGTTCCGGTTTCGGATGAACAACATGTTTTCGAGATAATGTTCCGTATACATGCCTTTATCTATAGAATCAAGCAAATTGATGTTTCGGTCGCGATAGGCATTCTGCAACAAGGTGGAAAAATCTTGCTGCTGCATTTTTTTCTGTAACCACTCATCGGGTTTTTGTTTCATCCGGTTGAGGCTGGCCCTGGCTACCAAAGCAGCCGACTCTTCCAGGTCTTCCAAGGCAAGTACGCGCTTGTCGAACTTTTTTCCCGACTGATAGATGAACATGTCGAGATAGGTCTCTTCTTCAAAATCCTGTGCCTCGTCGTTGCTTCGATACAAAATTCCGTTCACACGGCTATCGTTAAACGCCAGATGGGATGCCATTTCTTCCCTGCTGGGATTTTTGACCAAAAACGGATGGGTATAAAAACCCTTGATATAGAATCCGTTTCCCCTTGGGCCCATAAAGCCCATAAGGTCGTCGTTATCGAGCCAAGTACCGGGATCGGACTCCAAGGCCACTACCTCACTTTGATCGAGTGCTTCATAAAAAACATCATCGAGCCGAAATGCAATGCGTTTGCTCACATGCATGGTGCCGTAGAGGTAGGAACTTTCGGCCAGGCCGTTCCCAGAAATTTCCCAAAGCAGGCTATGCGCCTCTTGGGCCGAAACGGCAAGGCTAAAAAAAAGCATGAGGAGGGAAACTGACTTAGGCATCAATAGAATTCGTTCTTTTTGATATTGAAATGGGTGCCCTACATGGGCTTATTGTTGTTTAAACTGGGAATTTTCAATAGATCCCAAAAATTAAGGTCCTCTTTATAACGGTTTTTTTGACAGCATATTTTTGACTTCCGTTATATTTTTTAGATATATCCGGCTATGGGGCAAACTTTCGGGATAATTTCGCTGTAAAAAAGTGATCAATTGCTCGCGTACGTGTACCCTCAAATCCCATGCTGTGGAAGCATCCTTGGCGCTCATCAAGGCCCTGACTTCCACATGCCCTGACTTGCTATCGGTCACTTGTATGTTTTGTACTTGCCCGTCCCAAAGATCGGTAGCCTCCAATATTTTCCCAAGTTCCATTCGCAAGGCTTCAAAGGGCACTTGATAGTCGGTGTAGAGCATTACCGATCCCACAAGGTCGGCTGAGCTCTTTGTCCAGTTTTGGAAAGGCTGCTCGATAAAGTAGGTCGTGGGAACCACCAACCTGCGTTTATCCCAAATCTTGATCACCACATAGGTAAGCGTAATTTCCTCGATTCGGCCCCATTCCCCTTCAACGATAACCACATCATCCAATTTGATGGGTTGTGCAATGGCAATCTGAATTCCGGCCAGGATGGTGCCGATCATTTTTTGGGCCGAGAATCCGATGATGATGCCCGCAACCCCTGCAGATGCAAATATGCTCAACCCTATTTCCCGAATGCCCTCGAAACTCATTAAAGCCGATCCCATGGCGATGATCACCACGACAAAAATGGCGATCCGTTCCAAAATATTGAATTGGGTAGCCACTTTTCGCGCTTTCAGGTTGTCGCTCTCATCTACATCATAGCGGTCCATGATACGGCGCTTGGTAATTTTGAGCAGATTGATCACCAGCCATGTACAGGCAAAAATGAAGAGCAGGGTGCTTGCCTTTCTGAACCAGTAGCCATAATCTTCCAGACCGAGCAATTCACGCAATGAAGCCACCCTGAGCAGAATGGAACCCAATATCAAGAGCAGGGGTGAACTGATTCTTTTTACCGCACTGAATGGTATCAGGTATTTCGGATTTTTCCCATAACGGTTCAAAATGTTGAGCAACAAGGCATAGCACAACAAAAGTCCCACAACGGTAGCGATTACGATGATCAGGGAGCTATTGGTTTCGGTGAAAAATTTTTTCAACATACCTTATTTTTGGATGAGTATACAAAAATTTTTAAAACCAAGGCCCAGAATGGCTTAAAAAAGGCCAAGATTGATTGACTCTATGGCAGCATCGATAAAGTTATGGCCGTTGCCCATCGCTATATTGTATGCAAGGCGTATTTTTACGGGCGGTTAAAAAATGTAGGGCGCAAGACCCCTACCCGACAACATTTGCGTTATGAAAGGAATACTACTCGTAAATCTAGGATCTCCAGACAGTCCCACTGCCAAGGACGTAAAGCCCTATCTCGACGAATTTTTGATGGACGAACGGGTAATCGATGTGCCCAGGATATTACGCAACCTTTTGGTTCGGGGCATCATCCTGCAAACCCGGCCGAAGAAATCGGCCAAGGCATACGCCAAGATATGGTGGGAAGAGGGTTCGCCGCTGATCGTACTGTCGCAACGTTTCACCAATAAACTGAGCCAACATACTTCCATGCCCGTGGCCCTTGGGATGCGCTATGGTTCGATGAGCATTAAAAATGCCCTGCAGGAATTGGGCGACCATGGTGTTACCGAGGTGCTCCTGGTTCCCCTTTATCCCCATTACGCCATGTCTAGTTACGAGACCGTAGTGGTTAAAACATTGGAAGACCAACAAAAACACTTTCCGGAAATGCAAGTGACCACCATGCCGGCTTTTTACAAAAACAAGGACTACATCAGGGTCTTGTCGGAAAGTATCGCCCAGGGCCTAAAGGATTTCGATTACGACCATATACTGTTTTCATACCACGGTATCCCTGAACGGCATATTCGAAAGAGCGACCCGACCCATTTCCATTGCAAGATCGATGGAAGCTGTTGTACGACCAACTCAGTAGCACACCATACCTGCTACCGCCACCAGGTTTACGAAACGACCGAATTGGTCAAGGCCCATTTGGGCCTTCCCGAAGAACAGGTAAGTACCTCTTTCCAGTCACGTCTTGCAGGCGACCCTTGGTTGAAACCCTATACCGATTTTGAATTTGAACGCCTGGCGAAAGCGGGCAAAAAGAATCTGGCGGTGGTCACGGCAGCCTTTGTGAGCGACTGTTTGGAAACCTTGGAAGAAATCGCGATGGAAGGCAAAGAACAGTTCGAGGAAGCGGGAGGCGAACATTATAAGCATATCCCTTGCCTCAACGATAGTGAGGCGTGGGTTAAAGTGATGGCAGGTTGGGTGAACGCATGGGAGACCAACGGCACCCTGCCCGCATAGTCAGGAGCAGGAAACCTGCTAATGAATCACCAAATCTTCGTCTTGTCTATGAATTCGCCATTGATTTGCAAATCCGACATGAAAAATCATAAAATTTAATGGCAAAGGTCTCCGCAGAACAACTGGGTTCAGAACCGATAGGCCAACTCCTGATCAAACAGGCGGTGCCGGCAAGTATCGGTATTTTGGTGATGTCGCTCAATGTTTTGGTCGATTCCATTTTTGTAGGCAATTGGATAGGATCTATAGCCATAGCCGCCATCAACGTGGTACTTCCCGTTTCCTTTTTCATCGGTGCCCTGGGGATGGCCATCGGTATCGGCGGCTCAAGCATCATTTCGCGTGCCTTGGGCGCAGACAACAAACCAAAAGCCCTCAAAACCTTCGGCAACCAGATCACATTGACCCTTCTGGTCACCATAAGCATGGTGGTAGTGGGACTCTATTATGTCAACGACCTAATCCCCGCTTTCGGGGGCAAGGGAGCCATTTTTGAACCTGCCAAAATATACTATACCATCGTGCTCTATGGAGTACCGTTTTTGGCGCTTTGCATGATGGGCAACACCGTGATACGTGCAGAGGGGAAGCCCAAATTCGCAATGATCGCCATGATCATTCCCTCGGTGGGGAATTTATTGATGGACTATATTTTCATCAACGTAATGGATTGGGGCATGGAGGGTGCCGCTTGGGCGACCACCATCAGCTATCTGCTGTGCTTTGGCTATATCTTTTATTTTTTTCTCTCAAAGCACTCCGAGCTCAAACTGAACGCAACGCATTTCGGACTCGATATGCCAATTTTAAAGGAAATCGGTTCTTTGGGTTTCGTTACCCTGGCCCGCCAGGCCTTGGTAAGTTTGGTATACCTGCTCATGAACAACATCCTTTTCGATCTTGGGGGCGAGGCCTCGGTTGCCGTATACGCGATTATTGGACGCATGTTGATGTTTGCTTTGTTCCCTGTTTTTGGAGTGACTCAAGGTTTCTTGCCCATTGCCGGTTTCAATTACGGCGCCGGTAAATACCCCAGGGTGAGGGAGTCGATCAATACGGCAATCAAGTACGCCGCCATCCTGGCCAGTATCGTCTTTGTAGGCCTCTTTATTTTTCCGGGAGAGATCGCATCGCTTTTTTTGAGCGACAAACCGGGACTCTCGCCCCATGACCTTGCCGTTAATGCCTATGTACTGCAACATACGCCAGCCGCGATGCGATGGGTGTTCGCTGCCACGCCCATCATAGCGCTTCAACTGATCGGCGCGGCTTATTTTCAAGCCGTGGGAAAGGCAGTTCCAGCCTTGCTGTTAACGCTTTCGCGCCAAGGTTTTTTCTTTATTCCCCTTATCCTTGTCCTTCCCCGTTTTTTTGGAGAAACAGGGGTCTGGATATCTTTTCCCATTGCAGATGTTTTAGCAACCATTGTAACAGCTTACTACCTCCGGAAAGAAATTAAAAGCACTTTGGTCACCGTTGATCCAACGGTTTCGAGCGAATCTTAAGCTTATCTTTACCGCATCTGCATCTTCCAACGAATGTAAAAGCCATGGACGGTTAGCTGCAATATCCCGTTATTGGACATATTATCGGCATAGGGCTTAAAGCCCATTTCCCAATTGGTCGATTGAATATATGCTGTACGCTGTCCCATTGCCCTTATTTTAAGAATGGAGCCATCCGCAAAATATGGAACAAGCCATCAAAAAATCACCTTTCCCCATAGCATACAAATAGCTTATGCTGTGCCGGGGCAAAGAGAATTTAGCTAAAAGGGCCTACATGGCACCAAAGTTCTCTACGAAGCGGATTCGCGCCTTATCCGCCATTTATTGCTAAAACACGGCCCTAAGGCTACCTGACGATAATGACGTAAAATATCCCATCGGACCCTTTGTTATCGAACAATTATAATCCTTTCCATTATCAACCCAAGGCTTGATGATGATAAAAACCGTCATTAAATGTAAGTCTTTGCTTATAAAAAATATTACATATAATTTCTTGAATATCAATTATTTATTGATATCTTACTAAGAATAACCAATAAAACAATAACCAATGAAAAAATTAATTTTTTACGCTTTGATGTTTGTGGCCTTTACCGTTAAAGCACAAGAGGGTTACTTTAGTGCTTATCAAGTTGTAGTCGAACCCCAAGACGTGGAGATGACCTACAAACTGATGAACGATTATTATACAGCCAATAAACCTGCAGGGGTAACGGTAAGTTTATGGGAAAATCATTTTAATGACCCAACCAACAACTTTACCCATTCCCTGGTTTTTTCTGGATCCTTGGAGGATTTGGGGAATATGTACGCCAAAGATGGGGGCGATAGCTGGACGTTGTTTTTAACGCAATTGAACCAACATGTAAAAGATGGATTTAGTGCATTTGCAGGTACCAGTATTGCACATTGGGGGGACTTGATGGAAGACTATCCCGTACAGACCTATTACCTCTTGGATGTGGAGGATTCCGATAAGTTCATACCCGCCATGACAAAGTACAACAATGCCCATAATCCTTCCGGCAGCATGGTGATGGTAGGCAATATCACAACCGGTCGTTCTTCAGATGGGGGCTCACATTGGGTAATCCGTGGATATAAAGACTTCAAAGGCGCATTGGGCGGGGCCAGTGCGATGCGTACCGAGGCGCAACAAGCGGCCAGTGATAAGGCCTGGAAGGAAATGGGAGCCACCAATGGCGGGGTCAAGCTAGTCCGTTCCGGTACCCGGGTCCGCATGGGACAGTGGTAACAACTGCCTGAAAATGAGATTAAGAACCCCTCCTTTAAGGAGGGGTTTTTTATTGTTTGCTTTTAGTACCCTGCGGCTTGCCCGTCTTTCCTGCTTTCCGAAGCCCCGTGATATACTTTGTTCGCATCATCCCACAGGATGGCCTGGTAACCCCCGTAGATGCCGCGACCTGTTCCTATCTGGTGGCCCCTATCCATGAGTCCGCGCACCGTTTCATAAGGGATGCCCGATTCCAACCGGATCAATCCGGTGCCTTCCGGTGTTTCCCCGGTCGGGCCGTTACCTCCCGTATGGTCCCATCGTGGCGCGTCTCCGGCTTCTTGCAGGTTCATGCCAAAATCGATAAGGTTCATCACGATCTGGGTATGTCCTTGGGGTTGAAAATCGCCTCCCATCACCCCGAAGCTTACATAAGGTTTTCCATTCTTGGTAATAAAGGCGGGGATGATGGTATGAAAGGGTCGCTTGCCGGGGGCATAAGTGTTCGCCTGGCCCCGCTTGAGGCTAAAGAGCTCGCCCCGATCTTGAAGCATAAAACCCAGTTTAGGGGGAACCATACTCGACCCCAGTCCGCGATAATTGCTCTGGATCAAAGATACCATGGTACCTTCCTTGTCGGCCACCGTCATGTAAATGGTCTCGCCGGCACTGATTTCCCCAGCGGTGTGGACAGCCGCCCTTTCCCCGATATTGGCACGCCGTTTTTCGGCATAGGAATCCGCCAACAGCTCGGTAACGGGCACCTTAACAAAATCCATATCAGCATAGTATTTGGCCCTATCCTCGAAGGCCAACTTTTTCGCTTCGGTGAACAAATGCAAGTGTGCTGCACTGCCGAAGTCGATATTGGAGAAATCAAAACCCTCCAAAATTTGCAGCATCTGCAAAGCGGCAATCCCCTGGCCGTTCGGGGGCAGTTCCCAAACATCGAAACCCCTATAATTCACAGAAACCGGTTCAACCCATTCCGAACGGTGCTGGGCGAAGTCTTCCTGGGATAGGAAGCCGCCCTGTTGTTTGATGAAATCCCCGATGGTCTTGGCTATTTCCCCCTTATAGAAGGCATCCCTCCCCCCTTCGGCAATTTTGCGATAGGTTTGCGCCAAATAAGGATTCTTATAGATCTCCCCTTCCTTCGGAATCCGATCACCATTCGGTTTTAGGTAGGTGTCCGTAATATTGGGGTAGCCTGCGGCCGCCAGATCAGGGATGCCCTGCATGTACCAGCCAATCAATTGGGTCAGTGGGAAACCTACTTCGGCATATCTGATGGCAGGCGCCAGCAACTCCCCAATCGGTTTGCTCCCAAATTTCTTGTGCAGTTCGAACCAACCGTCTACCGCCCCCGGTACACTTACCGGCAGTGGACCATGGGATGGGATCGTGGCAAGGCCCTGTTCCTCGAAATATTCCAGGGTGAGGCTTTTGGGCGAACGGCCGCTGGCATTCAACCCATAGAGTTTTTGCGTCTTCCCATCCCAAACGATTGCGAAGAGATCGCCCCCAACCCCGCATCCCGTGGGTTCCATTAGGCCCAGTGCGGCATTTGCCGCTATCGCGGCGTCGACGGCATTACCGCCTTGTTTCAGAATATCCAAACCGATTTGGGTGGCCAATGGATGGCTGGTGGCCACCATCCCGTTTTGGGCCAGCACCTCGGAACGTGTCGCAAAGGCTGCACCGGTAACGCGGTCTTGGGCTTGTACCAACGCAGTGCAAAGAATGAAGAAAGAAATGTAATGTAGAATAGATTTCATTTTTTTCAGGCTAAAATACGAAAACTGTGCCCTTGGCCCATTTTGAGGTTGAATTTGATTTGGGGACATCAATTGTAAAAAGGAAACCCTTCGTTTCCTTGTCATTAATCCATAGATGATATTTCAACGATCGTATCGAAAAAGGCCTGTAGATATGTATCGGAGTGGAATCGGGCAACAATATAAAAGCCCTTATTCGATTCTTTTGGCATTACACTTCTTTTCCTGCATCCATTTTTTCGTTGCCCAACTTTTTCCTTACTTTTAGGGCCGACTAATTTAAACTCGAGAATTGATGAGAATTGCCATGGCCAAGTCCAGCCTGTTCGCGCTGGCTTTCTTCCTAATGCCCTTTACCCATTCCGCACAAAAAAGAAAAGCATCGACATCCGTTGAACCCGAATTTCCGCAAGAACTGTATTCGAGTCTTGAATACCGTTTGATCGGACCCTTCCGTGGGGGGCGTTCCGCGGCCGTGACCGGGGTGCCAGGAAAACCGAACCTGTTTTATTTTGGCGCCACCGGTGGCGGCGTCTGGAAAACCGATGATGGCGGCCGCACCTGGAGCAATATCTCCGATGGCTTTTTTGGGGGCAGTATCGGTGCCATTGAAGTGGCGCAGAGCGACCCGAACGTGATGTACGTTGGAGGCGGGGAAACCACCATCCGAGGAAACGTTTCCTCGGGCTATGGCATATGGAAGACGGATGACGCAGGGAAGACCTGGGCCTTCGCTGGCCTACCCAACAGCCGGCACATTCCTCGCATCCGTATCCATCCCAAAGATTACAATACCGTATATGCGGCGGTGCTGGGCAATATTTACAAGCCAAGCCAGGAACGCGGTATATACAAAAGTAGCGATGGCGGCAAAACATGGAACCAGACCCTCTTTGCCAATGATGAAGCGGGAGCGGTCGACCTAACTCTTGACCCCAACAATCCCCGAATCCTTTATGCGGCCACCTGGCGTGCCAAACGCACCCCTTATAGCCTAAGCAGCGGAGGAGAAGGCTCTGCCCTATGGAAGAGTACCGACAGCGGTGAAAGTTGGAACGAAATCTCCAAGAACGAAGGCTTTCCGAAAGATACGCTCGGCATCATCGGGGTAACGGTATCTCCCCTAAACTCAGAAAGGGTATGGGCGATGGTAGAGCACAAGGAAAAAGGCGGCCTGTACCGCAGCGATGATGGGGGCAAAAAATGGACACGCATCAACGAAGACCGCAAACTGCGCCAAAGGGCATGGTATTATACGCGGGTCTATGCCGATACCGAGGACGAAGACGTCGTTTATGTGGTGAATGTAGATTACCATAAATCGACCGACGGAGGCAAGACCTTTAAAGACTTCGAAGCCCCCCATGGCGATCACCACGACCTTTGGATCGCGCCCGAGAACGCAAAACGAATGATCATCGGAGACGATGGTGGTGCGCAAATCTCCTATGATGGAGGCGAAACATGGAGTACCTATCACAATCAGCCCACCGCACAGTTCTATAGGGTCACCACCGACAACGCCTTCCCCTATCGCATTTACGTGGCACAACAAGACAACTCTACCCTAAGGATCAAACATCGCAGTGATGGCTATGGCATTGGCGAGAAAGACTGGGAAGAAACCGCCGGAGGGGAATCGGCCTGGATCGCGGTAGATCCCAAGGATAATGATATCGTTTACGGGGGCAGTTATGGAGGTTTCCTGACAAGGGTTAACCATAAGACGGGCACTACTAGGGGAATCAATGTTTGGCCAGATAATCCCATGGGCTATGGAGCCGAAGGAATGAAATACCGTTTCCAATGGAATTTCCCGATTTTGTTCAGCAAACACGATCCCAAGAAACTTTATACCTTTTCGAACCATGTACACCTGAGCACCGATGAAGGACAGAGCTGGGAACTATTGAGCGACGATCTCACCCGCAACGACCCAAGTAAATTGGTCTCGAGCGGTGGTCCCATCACCCAAGACAATACGGGAGTGGAATATTATTGCACCATTTTTGCGGCGAATGAAAGTCCGTTGAAAGAAGGCCTCCTATGGGTTGGAAGTGACGACGGCCTCATACACGTTACGCAAGACGGTGGGAGAACCTGGGAAAACGTTACGCCCAATGGAATGCCCGAATGGAATATGATCAATAGCATAGAACCCTCCGCGTTCGACGCGGGTACCTGCTATGTGGCCGCTACCAGATATAAGTTGGGCGATTTTGCGCCTTACCTTTACAAGACCACCGACTATGGCAAAAGCTGGGTTAAAATAACGAACGGCATCAATGAGGAGCATTTTACCAGGGTGATCCGCGAAGACCCCAAGCAAAAAGGGCTGTTGTATGCCGGAACCGAAACCGGAATGTACATTTCCTTCGATGATGGGGCGCGTTGGAGTGCCTTTCAACTGAACCTGCCCATTGTTCCGATTACCGACCTGACCATCAAGGATGACAATCTCATCGTGGCCACGCAGGGACGCAGTCTTTATATCATCGATGACCTCAGCGTATTGCACCAGCTAAACGCAGCCAGCAAAAATACCGCCGTACAGCTCTTCAAGCCCAAGAATGCCTACCGTACCAAAGGAGGTACTAGGAAGGAGGCCTCGAAAACCGAGGGTCAGAACCATCCCAATGGGGTGGTGACCCACTTCTATCTTAAAGATCTGGCGGAAAAAGACAGCATTGGCATCACCTATACCAACATGAAAGGAGACACTTTGGCGACTTTTAAGAATTCTTCCAAAGACAAGGACAAGAAATTGGAAGTGAAAAAAGGAGGCAATACCCATGTTTGGGATACCCGGGGCAAAGGTGCCGAAAAATTGGAGGGAATGATTTTATGGTCGGCCAATCTGAATGGTGCCAAAGCGGTGCCAGGGGATTATAAAGTACACCTTACGGTCAATGACAAGACGCAAGACCAGAACTTCACCATTCTCCCTGATCCAAGGGCGGAAGTTTCGATTGCCGATATGCAGCAACAATACGATTTTGTAAGCGAAGTGAACGCTACGGTCGACAAGGCCCATCAATCGATCAAAAAAATCAGGAGGATCAATGCCCAGCTCGATGCCTTCACCAAGCAATACAAGGATAACCCAAACACCAAAGACCTTGTGGAAAAGGCCAAGGCCATGAAGGAGAAATTTGGTGAAGTGGAAAAAGCGCTCTATCAGACCCAAAACAAGAGCGGGCAGGACCCCCTGAACTTCCCGATCCGTTTGACCAACAAATTGGGCCACTTGAACAGTTTGGTAGCCCTGGACGATTTTCCGCCCACCGACCAGGATCTGGCCGTAAAACAAGAACTGACGGCAAAAATAGAGGCCCAGTTAAACACCTTCGATGCACTGATCAGCAAAGAAATCGAAGGCTTTAATGCGGAGTTCAATGCCTTGAAGCTCGATTACTTGTTCATCGATCAAGGGAAGGAATAGCGGTCAATCATAAATTCAAAAAACACGAAATGCAAAAATACTTAACCCTGATTCTTATCCTGGTTACTTCAATGGCCTTGGGTCAAATGGCGAACGACTATTTCAAACCGCTCAAATACCGCAATATAGGTCCCTATCGGGGGGGGCGTTCGGTAACCGCTACTGGAGTGGTCGGTGACCCCCTTACCTACTATATGGGCACCACAGGGGGCGGACTCTGGAAGACCACCGATGGCGGACAGCGATGGGACAACATTTCGGACGGCTTTTTTGAAATGGGCTCCGTCGGGGCCGTTGCCGTATCGGCTTCCGATCCAAACGTCATTTACTGCGGGATGGGCGAACATGCACCCCGTGGGGTGATGGCTTCATACGGCGATGGGGTATACAAATCTACCGATTCGGGCAAGACCTGGAAGAAAATCGGTCTGGCCCAGACCCAACATATTTCGCGCATTGTGATCCATCCCAAAAATCCCGACATTGTTTTTGTTGCTGCCCAGGGAGCTCTTTATGGCCCCACCCAAGACCGCGGCATCTATAAGTCGGTGGATGGGGGCATCAACTGGAAAAAAACCCTTTATGTGAACGATCTCACCGGGGCCGTGGAACTTTCCATGGATGCGAATGCGCCCGATATCCTCTATGCCGCCATGTGGGAGCACCAGCGCAAACCGAACATAATAATCAGCGGAGGGGCCGGCAGCGGACTCTATAAATCGATGGATGCAGGGGAAACGTGGACCGAACTTACCGAAGGCCTGCCCAAGGAAAAAGGGAAGATGGCCATCACTGTAAGTCCGGCCAATTCGGAAAAGGTATTTGCGCTGATCGAGAGTGATTCCAATGCCGACAAAGGCGGCCTCTTCGTTTCCGAAGATGCCGGAAAGAACTGGAAGATGGTAAGCGGCGACAACCGTTTGGTACAGCGTGCATGGTACTATATCGAGGTCTTTGCGGACCCCAACAACGAGAACGTCGTTTATGTGATGAGTGCCCCTTTTTTACGGTCGATCGATGGCGGCAAAACCTGGGAAGACCTAAGTGTGGCCCATGGCGATTACCACGACCTATGGATCAATCCCGATGATTCGAACAACATGGTTTTGGCCGATGATGGTGGCGCCTCGATCAGCTTCGATTTCGGTAAAAATTGGTCGAGCCAGAACATCATGCCCACGGCCCAGTTCTACCGTATCAGCACCGACAATTTATTTCCATATCACATTTATGGCGGGCAGCAAGACAATTCCTCCGTTAAGATCGCGAGCCTCGTCGTGGGTGATGGCAGTATAGGCGAACGCAATTGGAACGCCTCCGCAGGAGGGGAAAGCGCATTCTTGGCCTTCGATCCGGACAATCCCCGTTTCGTTCTTGGTGGCAGCTATTTGGGCACCATTGACTTGCTCGACACAAAAACCAACCAATCGACCCAAATCATGGCAGCGCCGATACAGTATTTGGGAAGGGCCGCGCGCGATATGAAGTACCTTTATAACTGGAATGCTCCGATTATTGGGTCAAAGCATGAGCCAGGCACCTATTACCACTGTGCACAGTTGGTTTTGCGTACCCGCGACATGGGCGTTACCTGGGAAGAAGTCTCTCCCGATCTTACCAGGAATATGGATGATAAACAGGGCAAAGGCGGCGGCCCTTATACCGTTGAAGCGGTAGGCGCGGAAAATTACGGAACCATTGCCTACATGATCGAGTCGCCCCACGAAAAAGGGGTTTTCTATACGGGCAGCGACGACGGACTGGTGCACATCACAAAAGATGGCGGTACAAGTTGGCAGAATATCACGCCACAAGGCCTTCAAGAATGTTTGATCAACGCGATCGAGGTTTCGCCACAAGATGCCGCTACCGTATACATTGCGACCACCCGCTATAAGTTCAATGATTACACCCCGGGCCTGTTCAAGTCTACTGACTATGGTAAAACCTGGAGCAATATCAGCACCGGAATTCCCTATGGTTCCTATACCCGCGTGGTCAGGGAAGACCCTGCCCAAAAAGATTTGCTTTATTCCGGTACTGAAAAAGGAATTTACGTTTCTTTCACGGGAGGTAAGTCGTGGGAGCCATTGCAATTGAACCTGCCGACGGCGCCCATTACCGACCTAAAAATACATCAGGGCGATTTGATCGTCGCGACCTCGGGAAGATCGTTCTGGATCTTGGACGACCTCAACCTCTTATCACAATATTCCCCGACCATAAAGGGCGCCAAAATTTATCATCCCGAAAAGGCACTCAACGGCAGTTGGGGCAGTCCGTTGAGCGGCAATGATGAAAATTTTAAGGGCACCGCTCCGTTTGAGGGGGTTAATCCCGCCAATGGCATGGTCATTTATTATGAACTGGAAAAGGAAATGGATTCCACGGAGATCACACTCGAAATACTGGATGCACAGGGCCGGTCGGTGCGCCTTTTTAGCTCGGAAAAAGACAAGACCTACAAACCCCATAACGGTGGTGGCCCCCCGCCAGCACCGGTCCTTTCCAAGCAACCCGGTCTCAACCGATTTGTTTGGGACATGAACCACAATATCATGGCAGGTATTCCAGGGGTATATATGGAAGCCGGCTTTAGAGGACACCGCGCCTCTCCGGGACAATATACCTTGCGATTAAAATATAAGGGCCAGACCTTGGAAACCCAAGGGAACATTATGGAAACACCTGGGTTCGACATCCCAAAAGCCCAATATGAAGAATACGATGCGTTGATGTCTGACATGGAAGCCAAGGTAACCGCCATGCACCATAAAGTAAACCGTCTTTACGCAGCCCAAACGCAGTTGGCCGCATTGTTGCCCTCCCTGAACGACCATGCATTGAAGGCTGAAGGGGAAGACCTGTTAAAAAGGATGAAGGTATGGGACGAGGATATGGTGCAGCGCAAATCCCAGGCCTACGATGATGTAGAAAACTTTCCCAACAAATTTACCGCGGAATACCTGTTTTTGATCAACGCAACCAATAGTAGCATCCCTCGTGTGAACCAAGCTTCAAAAGACCGAAAGGCTGAGTTGGATGTCCAATGGAGAGCGTTGGAGGCCCGGGCCGACGGCTTTATAGATATGGCATTGCCCGATTATAACAAAAAACTTTGGGCCGTAGGAATAGGTGCCGTTCGCTTTGAGGAATAGGTATTTCCGCATTCCTTTACCTGTGAATGGGCACGGAGCCATTATTACGGACGTCATAATCAGGAAGCGGATAAAATGGACCGCAAGGGGATGAAAAAAAGTCCAGATTCGTTATTCTTGGAAGACAATGCTCAGAGTGGGGTCCGTAGTTATATTGTGTTGAAGAGGCCGTCCTTTTCAAAATTCAAAACCCGATTCCAATTTTTAAATTTCAATGACCGATTATTACAACTATATCAAAGCATTGCACCTGATCTTCGTCATCACCTGGTTCGCTGGGCTGTTCTATATTCCCCGACTTTTCATCTATCAAATCGAGGCAAGCGGGAAACCTTCCCCCGAACGGGAGAATCCTTATCCATCAATTAAAGTTGATGACCAAGCGCCTTTGGCATATCATTACCTGGCCTTCCGCCATCCTTGCAACCCTTTTTGCCCTGTGGCTCTTGGTGCTCATGCCAGGGTGGCTGCAACAGCCCTGGATGCATGTAAAACTTGGATTTGTGGCACTGCTCATCGCCTACCACTTAAAAACCCATCAGATTTACCGACAATTACAACGCGATGAAGTGCGCTACACGTCAAAATTTATGCGCCTATGGAACGAAGGGGCCACCTTGATCCTTTTTGCAGTTGTATTTTTGGTGGTATTCAAGACCACTTTCAATTGGGTCTTCGGTATTGTTGGGCTTGTGGTCCTCGCCCTACTGCTGATGCTGGGCATACGAATTTACAAAACGATCCAAGAAAAGGATCCGGAAGCATAGGGTTCTTCATGCGGATGCTATGGTCTAGCCCTGCTGAATGCCATGGTTGCACCTACACCCATAAATCCGAGCTTTTCAAAATTCCAAAAAAAACATTGGATCAAAGTCCTCTTTCCTTTTGGATGGTCTCATAGGCACGCTGCACTTCCTTGAATTTTTCTTCAGCCCCCTTTTTTATGGCCTCATTCTCCGTGACCACCCTGTCGGGATGGTATTTTTTTGCCATGGTTCGATAGGCCTTTTTCAGTTCTTCATTGCTGGCCGATTTATCGATTTCCAATATTTTGTAGGCATTGTCGGCAGCTTTGACGAACATGGCCTTTATGCTTTCGAAATCACGAATTGCCACTCTCAAAAAACCCGCGATTTCCCTGATCTTATTGATTTCCGGTGTGCTTACCGATCCATCGGCCTGGGCTATTCCGAATAAGAAATGAAGCAGCTGCAATCGCACCTCATAGCGGGTTCTTTGATTGAGAAAAGTACAAATCCGCTCGGCGGAAATCTCCCTTTTTTTATTGATCTCATTGAATGTCCTAAAAATCGCATTGGCCTTCTCCTTGCCATAGGCACTCACAAAGTATTGCCTTACATAGTCCATTTCGCTCTGGCTCACCGAACCGTCGGCCTTGATGACGATCGAACAGAGCGAGAGCAGGTTGAGTTCAAAATCCGCAGGCGAAACGCTTTGACGGGTAATGTCCCTGAAAATGGTTTTGGCACCCCCTCCACTGCTATTGAGGTTATCGATAAAGCTGCCTAACAAGAAGCCCAATATCGCCCCGGGGAAACGGAACAAATAATAACCCAACAATGCGGTAATCCATTTGACCATGGCTTGGATAAATTTTTGGCAAAGATAGGATTTTGGGCTTATAATGGGGTGTTTGAACAGCGCCCTCCAAAAAAACATAATCAGGACCATTTTGGGGCGTGGGGAGATGCGTCATGAATTTGGAAATGGCCCTTTTCGATGAACAATAGGCCGATGTTGCCAATTTCTTTCTGCTATCGGGTCAGGACGTTCAAAAAAATACGACAAAAGCAGTATCTTTGTAACCTAAAATAAAAAACAGACTATGTATCCTGCAGAATTGGTTAAACCGATGAGAGATGACCTGGCCAGGGCCGGGTTCGAAGAATTATATACGGCCGAGGCGGTCGAAAAGGCGATCAACCAGAAGGGAACCACCTTGGTGGTGGTGAATTCTGTTTGTGGTTGTGCAGCGGCCAACGCCAGGCCAGCCGCCAAAATGAGTTTGCAAAACAACAAAAAGCCAGACCATATCGTAACGGTATTTGCCGGGGTTGACACTGAGGCCGTTGATGCCGCAAGGAACATGATGGTTCCCTTTCCCCCTTCATCGCCAAGTATGGCCTTGTTTAAAAATGGGGAGTTGGTGCATATGATCGAGCGTCATCATATTGAGGGAAGGCCCGCCGAAATAATTGCGGACAACCTGAAGCAAGCGTATGAGGAGTTCTGCCAATAGAACCCCTATTTTTTTTAAAGTATGGAAAAACCGTTCCTATTGGGGCGGTTTTTTATTTTTGCAACATGAGGAAACTATTGGCCTATCCTTTGACGATCATTTATTTTGTCTTTTTCGGGCTGTGTCTGCTATTGTTCCATCCGGTGCAATGGGTCTGCCTAAACCTTTTCGGTTATAATGCGCACAGGGCCAGTGTTGCCCAACTTAATTTATGCCTCCTCCGATGTACGCATATCTTGGGTACGACGTATTCGTTCAAAAACCCCTATGAGCTCCCGACCGATCGGCCCCTGATCATTGTGGCCAACCACCAGAGCATGAACGACATTCCCCCTTTGATATGGTATTTGAGAAAGCACCATCCAAAATTCGTAAGCAAAAAGGAATTGGGTAAAGGCATACCGAGCGTATCCTATAACCTGCGACATGGTGGCTCGGTTTTGATCGACCGCAACGATAGCAAACAGGCGATAGCGGAAATCGGCAAACTTGGGAAATACATAGAATCTTACCATCGAAGTGCCGTGATATTTCCGGAAGGCACCCGAAGCAGAACCGGACACCCCAAACCTTTTAAGACCCTTGGATTGAAGTTGTTGATGAAAAATGCCCCCTCAGCACTCATCGTGCCCATCAGCATCAACAATTCCTGGAAAATGTTGCGTTATGGCAAATTCCCCTATGGCATAGGAAACCACCTCAGTTTTGAGGTAAACCGACCGATTGAAAATATCGGCGACCCCGATTCGATTTTGGCTGCCGTGGAAAAATCGGTAATTTCAGGCGTAACTTCCTTTGCATGAACGATACCGAAATTGTTGAACAAACCATAGCTTTTCTCAAAGAGACTTTGAAGGGGGCGGAAGGAGGGCACGACTGGTTCCATACCCAACGGGTCTTCAATAATGCCATCCTGATCGCCAAAGATGAAAAGGTGAATGTATTGGTGGTTTCCCTCGGCGCCTTGTTGCACGATATCGCCGATGCCAAATTTCATAAGGGCGACGAAACCTTGGGGCCGAAGATTGCAAAAGACTTTTTGACCGCCCTGAAGGTCGATCCCAAAGTGGTCGATCATGTAGTACACATTGTAGCGTATAGCAGCTACAAGAACAGTTTGAACCAAAAAAAGGGCAAGAAATCGTTCAACTCCTTGGAACTACAAGTTGTTCAGGATGCGGATCGGCTCGATGCCATTGGGGCAGTGGGTATTGCCAGGGCCTTCAACTATGGAGGATACAAAAACAGGCCGCTGTATGACCCTACTATTCCTCCCAAGTTGGACATGGACAAGGAGACCTACAAAAAATCCGTTGCTCCCACAATCAATCACTTTTACGAAAAACTACTGTTGCTGAAAGACCAAATGAATACCCGAACCGGGAAATCACTGGCGGAAGATCGGCATGATTTTATGCTCCTATTCCTTGAGCAGTTCTATAGGGAATGGCGTGGGACCAATTCCTAATCGGTACTTTTGAACAAAAGGATATTATGTTCAGCTTTCCCATTTTTTTGTATCTTCCAAAATCAAATTCCAATCCATCACCAATCATGCAAAGAAGAAAATTTATCAAAAGTACGGCTGCGGCCTCCACCGTTTTTTCAATTGTTCCCAGTTTCGTTATGGGCAAAACCCATATACCCCCCAGTGATACCCTTTACGTGGGCGCTTTTGGGGTCGGCGGACAAGGGGGGGGCAATATCCAGGGCCTTGACGAAACACAAAAAGTGAAGTTTGTGACTCTCTGCGACGTCGATGACCGAAGGGCGGCCGATACCTATAAGAAATATCCCAAGGCCAAAAAGTATAAAGATTTTAGAGAGGTATACGATAAGCACTTGAGTGAAATCGATGCCATCATGGTCGCGACCCCGGACCACATGCATGCGACGATTGCCTTACCCTTCATGCGGGCCAAGAAACATGCCTATGTGGAAAAGCCCCTGACGCATAACATCAACGAGGCCCGGATCATGACACAGGTCGCCAAGGAAAACGGCATCATAACCCAAATGGGAAATCAAGGAGCCTCCAGCGACGGCAGCCGTGAAGCAAAGGAATTGATACAATCGGGGATTATCGGAAAAGTGTATAAAGTGGACTGTTGGACCAATAGGCCCGTTTGGCCCCAAGGCGTGCCCGCCCCGACCCAAAAACAAGCCGTGCCCAAAGGCCTGGACTGGGACTTATGGCTGGGCGTTGCGGCCATGCGCGAGTACAACGATGCCTACCTGCCCTTTAAATGGCGTGGCTTCTGGGATTTTGGCACAGGTGCCCTTGGCGATATGGGCTGCCATATCATGGAGACGCCTTTCGGAGTGCTCGATCTGGGTTATCCTACCGAAGCTGAGGCAAGTTGTACTACCAATTGGGTGGGCGATTTTGTGGAAGCCGACTATAGCGCATCCTGCCCGGCTTCCTCCATCGTAAGGCTGAAGTTCAATACCCCTGAACATGGCGATATCGCCTTGAATTGGTATGACGGCGGCCTACTGCCCGATCTGCCCGACGAATTGAAGGATGGGGAAACCATTGGCGATAGTGGCGGCGGGTCTATCTTCTATGGCAGTAGGGGCATCTTGGTCTGTGATGTATATTCAAGGAATGCCCGCTTGCTGCCCTCGGAAACCATGAAAATGATAACGCCACCCGCACCCTATCTTCCCAGGATCGAAGGGGATACCGGCGGACATCGACGAAATTTTGTTGAGGCCTGTTTGAACGGTACGGAAGCCTCTTCCGACTTTAAGCGATCCGGGCCATTGACCGAAGCCGTGCTCATGGGCAATCTGGCCATTAAGGCTTTCCAATACAAAAGGTTCAAGGAAGGCAAAAAAGCAGGCGACTGGGATCCTTTTGAATATCCCGGCAGACGCAAAATCATTTGGGATGGGGCCAATATGAAGGTGACCAACTGGGATATGGCCAATGAATGGGTGAAGGGCAGTTATCGCAAAGGCTGGGAATTCAGCTAAAAAGTTGAAACGCCTTTCTCAAACGACGAACAGGGGTGCCCTGGAATAACATCAACAAGTCTGTAAGGTTTAAAAAAGGCTCAGTTGGCCCGTTTTAAACTGGTCATGCAGGTCTTTGTTGAGTTTTGGAAATTCCCGCCCTTTGAAATAGCGTAACTTAGCCAACCTTACCATGTCGTGCAACTGGGCCGCAATGTGGCCTTCTCCCCTGTTCCGGACCCCAAACCGGCTGTCGTTCAAATTTCCGGCATGGCAGGCCTCGATTTGGCGTAGCACTTTTTCTGCCTTATCGGGCAAGGTCTTTCCGATCCAATCCGTAAAGATCTGCCCAATGGCCCCATTGAGCCTCACTACAGTAAATCCAAATGACAAAGCCCCATTATCTGCGACGGCCTTGGCCAGGTTCAGGATTTCATGACTGTTGATGCCCGGGATGATGGGTGCCAGCATGGCGTTGACGGGGATGTTGTGGTCAGTCAGTATTCTTATGGTCTCCAACCGCTTGCCGATCGAAACGGTACGGGGTTCCAATATGCGACGGGTAGCTTCGGAAAGGGAGGTTACCGAAATATTGACGGCGATCAGGCGGTCTTTGGAAAGTTCCTTCAAAATATCCAAATCCCTCAAGATGAGCGCATTCTTGGTGATGATGCCCACGGGATGCCTATACTTTAGGAACACCTCCAAACAGGCCCTGGTGATCTGGAATTTTTGTTCCGCAGGTTGATAGCAATCGGTATTTCCCGAAAGCACTATGGTTTCGGCCTTCCATGTTTTTGAACTCAATTTGGCTTCCAAAATTTGGGGGGCCTTTCTTTTGATCAAAATCTTTCGCTCAAAATCGAGCCCAGCGCTGTAGCCCCAGAACTCATGGCTGTTGCGGGCATAGCAATAAACACAGCCATGTTCGCAGCCTTGGTATGGGTTCATGGAATAGTTCATGCCCACATCCGGACTCGTGACCTTATTTACAACGGTCTTCGGAAAGATGGGAAAGTATTCTGTTTTGTTGTTATCGGCAGCCTCCCCTTCCAACCTGCAAAACTCCAAAAAATCGTTACGTGTTTCGTAAATATGCCCCAGAAAGCGATTGGACGGATTTTCCTGGGCACCACGGCCCTTAAGATAGTTTTTTGAAGCCAAAATATTTGGATTTATTCCAAATATATGGTTTTTTTCCAATTCGTGCTATGTTGGCCATTTAATTGACGGATACTTTGACCAATTGTTTTTTACTGCCTCTTTTGGCATAGAACAACAAGGCATCATCCGATTTCACGATATTGGGGCGGGAGACCATAATGGGCAGACGCACTTCCTTGTCGTCTATCAATTTACGGTAACTCAGGTCACCTTTCCCGTCGAGTTTGATGACGAACAGGTTTGGATTTCTGCTAAATCCCTGTTTGAAGATAATCCGGTCTTTGGACAATTGTTGTGGGTTTTCGCCCGAATTGATGAAAAAATATAGATCACTACCCTTATTGTAGGCACTGTAGGAAGCATAAGCTTCATCCCCTTGGGTAATTTCGGTCTTATTGATATTTCGTGCCCATATCATTTCTCCGGAATCGTCAAGCTTGGCACACACAATGTCGTTATAATGAAAACGCTCTACTTTTTTGGTGGCACCCCCGCTGATGTCTTCACCAAGGGTCACGAAATATTCTTCCGCACTGAAGAGGATATCGTTATTTGGGGTGACGAATACCTCCTTGAATATCAGGTTTTTGATCTCGGTGTCAACCTCTCTTCCAAATTTATCCATCATAAATTGATTGGAAAAGGCATTGTACTTTTTTGAAATCAGGTTCAGACTGTTGGGGTCAAGGCGATAATAGACCAGGCCATTGTAACGGTTGTCCTTGCGGTCTGCATAAAAACCTACGGCCACCAATCCTTCCTGAATGATCAAGGGTTTCAAGGCCTCTGGAAACCTTCCTGGATCATTGAACTCCTGCAAAAAATGTCCGTTCTGGTCGATCCGGATCAGTTCATATTGAAACTTTCTCTCTTCGGCGGCGAACCGACGCTTTTTGAAATAGGCCTTCCCCATCATATAAACAGAGCGGAAATCTTTGGCCACCGCTATATTCTCAAAGGCATAGTTTTTTTCGGCTATGGCATTGGAAAAATCATACGTAAGATGCTTTTTTAGATCGGTACCATAAAGGTGAACGGTGTACTTTTCTTCCTTGCCTTCCTTCTGCTGTACCGTGATCACAAAAGCAGACTGGGTTTCATCGAAGAACACGGCCGTTGAAAAACCATCGCCGAAACTGCGATTATATTTGTTCACGGCCAATGGATTGGTCACCGGTTTGGAAGGGATGGCGAGCAGCGTTCTTTCGGTAAAACCAAATTCGTGCAATGGACTTTGATGCACCTTGTATTCATAAGCCCCCGCCTCCAGATTATAGGTGAGTTCCAAAAGATACAATTGCCCGTTGCGCACGAACCCATCTACCATATGATCTCCGGCAACTTTATAATTGTATTCTGTTTTCAGCTGCAATTCATGGTCATAGACTTCGATCAAATGACCTCTTGGATGTAAGGGCAGGCCCCCATAATAGGTGCGTACCAAAACCGTTTCACTCCCTGGGGCCGCATGAACTGAAAGCACGGTGGAAAATTTGTGCCTATCGCCATAATTTTCACCCAACACGTAGGAAACAGGGATTTCCTGAGCCTTGGAAACGGCAAGGGTTGCGATAAAAAGCAATAGGGACAGCCTTTTTCGAAACTTCATAAGTAGGTTTTTACGATATGCTAGGCGCCTTTAAAATTGGCTTTGCGTTTTTCCATGAAAGCAGTAGTGCCCTCTTTGAAATCGGCGGTACCAAAGCAGGCCCCAAAAGCCTCAATCTCTGATGCATATCCATTGGTGTTATTCTTAAAACCCGCATTTATCGCTTTTATTGCGTGACCGATCGCTACCATGGAATTATTTGCAATCTTCATGGCTATTTTTTTGCAATAAGCCAATAATTCTTCCTGGGAAACCACATGGTTCACCAATCCGAATTCCATGGCGCGTTCCACATCGATCATCCCTGCGGTCATGATCATCTCCATGGCCCTGCCCTTTCCGATCAATTGCGGCAATCGTTGGGTGCCGCCATAGCCTGGGATGACCCCTAAAGACACCTCTGGAAGTCCCATTCTCGCATTGTGGCTCGCTACCCTGAAATGACAGGCCATGGCAAGCTCGAGTCCTCCCCCTAGCGCATATCCGTTAACCGCAGCAATGACCGGTTTCGACAACTGTTCGACATAGTCGAAAAGCAATTCCTGACCTTTGGCAGCCAATTTTCCGCCTTCCTTTACCGAAAAATGGGCAAATTCCGAAATGTCGGCCCCTGCAACGAATGCTTTTTCCCCACTCCCAATAAGGATGATCACCTTGATTTCATTATCCTGGCTACAACGGTCAAAAGCATTGTGCAATTCCTGTATGGTTTCCCGGTTCAGGGCATTGAGCTTTTCGGGTCGATTAATGGTGATTGTCGCCAAGGGGGACTCCTTGTCGACCAAGATGTTGTTGAATTTCATAAATGCTATTTTTTTCGGGGTTATCAACAAAGATAAAATCGATTTTCCTTTTAATCTCTATCCTTATGGATTTAAGCTTAAGCCAACATGAAAGAATGGGATGCGATGGGTCGCTTATCTTCGTATTTTGAATGTCGTTTTAAGCGGTTTTCCGATGGGTCAGTTTAGGGAACTTGACCGTAAAAACCGTTCCCTTCCCGGGTTGCGAGGTAAAACTGATGGTCCCTTTATAGGTTTCCACGATATTTTTGACCATACCCAGACCAAGTCCCATCCCGCTAGACTTGGTGGTGAATTTTGGTTCAAATATCTTGTCCTTGAAGCCGTCGGGGATTCCAATGCCATTGTCGGCCACTGAGATTTTTACATCTTCGCCCTCTGTCGAAACCGATACCAAAATACGTGGCGATGATACCTCGGGAACCGCCTGTATGGCATTTTTTACCAGATTAGTCACCACGCGGATCAATTGCGTACGGTCGAGTTTTGCGATGATTTCGGTCTCATCGGCCATAAAATGGATATAATCTTCATTGAAGATATCCAATGCGAGCTTTACGATATTGATCACATTTAAGGTCTCGTTCTGTTGGGCCGGCATTTCCGCAAAATTTGAAAAAGCGGACGCTATGCTGCTCATGGTGTCGATCTGCTGTATCAGGGTTTTGGAATATTCGGCCACTTTGTTCTTGATGTTCGGATCATGGGGGTCGAATTTTCGCTCAAAACTCTGCACACTGAGTCGCATGGGCGTCAATGGATTTTTGATTTCGTGCGCGACTTGTTTGGCCATTTCCCGCCAGGCCTGCTCTCGTTCACTTCTGGCCAGCTTCACCGCGCTCTGCTCCAATTCCTCGATCATGGCGTTGTACGAGGTGACCAGCTTTTCAATTTCCTCACTGGGATCCTCAATATTAATTTTAGCGTTGCGTTTCGTAAGGTCGGTCTTGCCCATCATCTCGGCAATAGTTTCCAAAGATCGGGTAATGTATTTGCTGATGAAGTAAGCCAGCCCTATTGCCAACAACAGCATTAAAAAATATACACCGCCCAATCGCATCAAGAATTCCCTTAATTCCATGTCATTGAACGAATTGTCCTCAAAGTACGGCAGGTTCAATATCCCGATCGGCTTGAACTTTCCATCCGTGATGTAGGTATAGGAAGCTTGGTACTTGTCGCCAGCTGCCGAGTTTTCCTCCACATAACGTTTGCTGCCACTAATGGCAAGATTGTTCAGAACTTTAGCACTCAAACAATTGGAAAGGGAATCGCTTTCAAATTTTGGTCGCGAACTTTTAATGAGTTGGCCTTCCAGGTCGTAAATATTGAAATTGACGTTCTGTACATCGGCAATTTCATAGATCTCATCTTTAAAAATGTACTCCAGGTTTTCCGTGATAGCGGGATAGGTCGTCTTTTTGATCGTATAGCTTATACTCTGTTTGATCTGCTCCTCTTTCCTTTCCAGGCGATCATCATGGTAATCCCGCGATTGCTCGCGATATTGATAAACCGTGATGCCGGCGATCAGCACCGACGCAATGACCACCAAAAGAATCATCGCGATGAAAATCCTAGATCGTAAGGATAATTTTTTGAACAAGGTCACATTATTTAATGGTTAAAGATAGCAATAATGCCTTCGCCTTGAATTTGGAAAACTGTTTTCAAAAGACTTAACGGGCAAAATGGCTCAGCTTCCAGGCTCGATTTCCCTAGTTCAAATATCACGCCATATTGCCGATCCGGAATCCCGATAGGTACTTTTGCATCCCTTTTCCTGTGATATAAACAGCATACAGTGGTCCAAAAATGACCCTTTCGATATCAAAATTTCAATTTTCTGGGTATTTTTGGCCCAATCCCTAACATGGGATAGCAAAAAAATAGCCATGCAAGATTTTTGGTTTTATATACAATTGGGCCTGCACCATGTACTTGATTTCAACGCCTATGACCATATCCTTTTTCTGGCTGCTCTGGCGGCCCCGTTTACCTTCAAACATTGGAAGCCCGTGTTGCTGCTGGCTACCGTTTTTACCGTTGCCCATTGTCTTTCACTGGCATTGTCGGTCTATGGTGTGGTGGTGGTGGATGTGGCCCTGATCGAGTTTTTGATTCCCGTGACCATCTTTTTGACCGCCATCTTCAATTTAATCTACGTATATGCGGAGAAAAGGCATAAAAACCTATTGCTGCATCTGATTGCCACTGCCTTTTTTGGGTTGATCCACGGCTTTGGTTTCAGCAACTATTTTAAGATGTTGATGGCCGAAGAACAGGATAAGTTATCGCCCCTGCTCGGCTTTGCCACTGGGATAGAAATCTCCCAACTGGTGATCGTGGTATCGGTTTTGTGCATTTCTTATCTGTGGCACTTCCTTTTTAAGTCAAAATCGCCTTCATTCGTATTGGTCGCTTCCCTATTGATCATACTGGTCACAATACCTATGTTGGTTCAAACGTTTCCTTAAAAGTGGGCCTTGGGCCAGCGACTTTCACTTAAAATTAACCATTTTGTATTGTAACAAGAGGTCGAAGCGGGTATCTTAGTATCTTTGCAAAAGCAGGAATTTTAAACCATGCATCGTTTTTTGGTATGAAGCAGAGCAAACAGCAGAAATATGATAGGGCTTATTTAAGAATGGCCCAAGAATGGGGCAAACTCTCCTTTTGTAAGCGAAAACAGGTGGGCGCGATCATCGTAAAAGACCGCATGATCATTTCTGATGGTTACAATGGTACCCCTACCGGATTCGAAAATGCCTGTGAGGATGAAGCTGGATATACCAAGTGGTATGTTTTACATGCCGAAGCCAACGCGATCAGTAAAGTGGCCGCCTCGACCCAATCCTGCGAAGGGGCGACCCTGTATATCACCTTGTCACCCTGCAGGGAATGCAGCAAGCTGATCCATCAGTGTGGCATTAAACGTGTAGTGTACCAAATAGCCTATAAAGATGAATCGGGTTTGAAGTTCTTAGGGAAAGCGGGCGTTGAACTGGTTCATATGCCCATAATTGAAAGCATGGTGCCTTAGCACCCAAACGTCATGAACAAGAAACAAAACTATATATGGCCCACGATTATCGCCTTGGCCCTTGCCGTTAGGGGTTTTCATTGGTGGAAAACTGCATTTTAACGATAGTCCGGAAAAACTGTTCACCACGAATTCAAAAAAGGACAAGCTCAATCGCCTGATCGACTATATCGACTATGAATATGTCGATGAGATCGACACCGACAGCATTGTGGATGTTACCGTAAACAACATTCTGGAAAAATTGGACCCCCATTCGGTATATATTCCGGAACGGGATATGGACAAGGTTTCTGAGAACATGAAAGGGCGATTTTGTGGGCATAGGCATCAACTTCTATGCCTATCGCGATACCATATCGGTCATTAAAACCATTGAACAGGTGGCCCAAGTTTCCTGAACGGAATATTGCCCGGAGACCGAATCCTTATGGCCGACAACGATACCCTATTTGGCAGAAAACTGGGCAGCGAATCGATAGTGAACCGGCTCAAGGGCAAAAGGGGCAGCTATGTAAAACTGAAGGTATACCGCAAAGAGAACGATAAGTTTTTTACGGTAAATGTGAAACGCGACCTTATTCCGATAAAAAGTGTGGTGGCCCACTATATGCTCACCGATGACATGGGCTACATTCAGGTCAACCGATTTGCCGAATCGACCTTTAAAGAATTCAAGTCGGCCCTCGATGCGCTTGAAAAACAAGGCGCAAAAAAACTTACGCTTGATTTAAGGGACAATCCCGGTGGCTATTTGGGCATCGCCGAACAAATGGCCGATGAATTTTTGGAAGAGGGTAAGGTAATCCTTTTTACCAAAAACAAAAAAGGAAAGGTCGATACGGTATATGCTACCGATAAAGGTAGTTTTGAAGACAAACCGATATATATATTGATCAATGAACGCTCGGCTTCGGCAAGCGAAATCATTGCAGGTGCGCTTGCAAGACAACGATGTGGGCACCATCGTGGGCCGTCGTTCGTTCGGCAAAGGCTTGGTGCAACGGGAAATGGAACTTGGGGATGGATCTGCTGTGCGACTGACCGTTTCCCGCTATTATACCCCCACCGGCCGATCGATCCAAAATTCGTACAGCAAGGGCAACAAATCGTATTATCAAAAATATACCGATAGGTATAGCAATGGCGAATTGGTGTCGGCCGACAGCATCAAAGTGGCCGATTCCTTAAAATTCAAGACGCCAAAAGGAAAAATAGTTTATGGCGGCGGAGGCATCATTCCCGATGTTTTCGTACCCATTGGCACCAATGAGGAAGAGGCGTTGGAGAGTATGGACAGTATGGGTTTCTTTTCACGGTTCATCTTCGAATATCTCGATGAAGACCGCCAACAGTTCAAGAACCTCCCCATGAACGAATTTATTAACGACTACGTTGTCGATGACATCTTATTCGAACGTTTTGTGGATTTTAGTGTGGATAGAAACCTGAAACTTAATTTCTACGACTACGAGGACGCAGATCAAGCTGTATTTAAAAGCCGCCCTGGCCGAACAGCTATATGACAGCAACCTCTACGCCAAGATCAAAGGGAAGACCGATCCGATGCTGAAAAAAGTGATAATGCTCGACAATCCGGTCATAAAGCGCGATGAATCCTCTGCCATAGAAAGTCGAAATTAATCCCGATCGACTTTGCCTTGTATTTTCTTTGAAGCTGAAAAAATAAGCAATAGAACAATGGCACAGAGTGAGGCCAGTATGCCGATTAGTGCAATGATACTGTTGCCTTTCAAAGGGTTCCCAAAATCGACCAAGGTCACGTTATAGCCTATCAGCGCCAGTGCCAAGACAATCAATACGATGGTAAGTGTTCTGTTCATATTATTCGATTTAAAATTTGGCCGATATACCTTTTCCGAAAAGGTATAAACTACAGGCCATTTTCAAACAGGCCATTGACGTTCGCCGCAAAAAGTTTTACGGCAATCGCCAGGAGAATCACCCCAAAAACCTTTCTGATGATACCGACGCCCCCTTTGCCCAGCACTTTTTCGATTTTCACCGATGACTTCAACACCAAATATACCACGATGGTATTCAGTATAATGGCCACAATGATGTTTTCAACATAATACTCTGCCCTTAGTGAAAGCAAGGACGACAAAGTCCCCGCTCCCGCGATCAAGGGAAATGCGATGGGCACGATGGAGGCGCTTTCCGGAGCATCATCCCGATAAAGGGAAATGCCCAAAATCATTTCGATCGCCAGGAAAAAAATGACCAATGCCCCCGCAACGGCAAAGGAGTTGACATCTATACCTATTAAATTAAGGATTTCCTCTCCCAAAAACAAAAATGCCACCATGAGACAGGCGGCCACGATCGAAGCCTTTTCCGATTGGATATGTCCCACCTTGTTCCGAAGCCCGATAATAACGGGAATACTTCCCATGATATCGATTACCGCAAATAGCACCATGGTAGTCGTTGCAATTTCCCTGATATTGAAATGAAAAGTCATCCCCTTTAAATTTCGGGCAAAATTACACGATCATAAGCGCATTTCATTTGATTAAGTAAAAAATATTAAAAGAAAAACACCCCCTAAAAAAGGTATCTTTGCGCTGCTAAAATAAATTGGATGTTTCAACTGGGAAAGACCATTGTTTCAGAAGAGATCATTGAAAACGATTTTGTTTGCAACCTAAGCGCCTGCAAAGGGGGTTGTTGTGTTGACGGTAATGCGGGCGCCCCATTGGAAGAAAAGGAAACCGAGATTTTGGTCGACGTGTACAGTGCCGTCAAGCCTTTTTTGCGAAAGGAAGGCATTGAGGCCATCGAAGACCAAGGGGCCTTCGTCAAGGGAGAGGACGGGGAGTGGGAGACCCCTTTGGTCGATGGAAGCGAATGTGCCTATGTGGTTTTTGACCAAAACGGCATCGTAAAATGTGGCATCGAGGAGGCCTATAACCAAGGCGCCATTAGCTGGAAAAAACCGGTTTCATGCCACCTATATCCCATTAGGGTCCATGAATATAGCACGCTTACCGCGGTGAACTACCACCGATGGGAAATATGCGATCCCGCCTGCAGCCTCGGCGCAACCTTACAGGTTCCGATTTATAAGTTTGTCAAGGAGGCCTTGATCCGCAAATTCGGAAAAAGCTGGTATGCCGAATTGGAGCGAGTGGCAAAGGAACATCTTAAATCGTAGGGATTCTGAGATTTACCCGGGTCCCGGAAGCATTACCAACTTGATCGTGTAGAGTCTTCGATTTCCACTTCAAAGGAATTCTGGAAGTCTTTCGAGAAGTTCGCCAATCTTTCCTTCGTGATATCGATACCCACCGATTTACGCTTCAATACCCTCCCTTCTTTGATAATTTCAGCGGCTTCCCTACCAACCCCATTATCCGTGATACTGATTTTAATGAATCCCTGCTCTTCCTTGCGGGCATGAAGATCGATTTTTTTGACCCCTTCCTTCGATGATAGCCCGTGCCAAAGGGCATTTTCCAGAAATGGCTGAAGAATGAGCGAGGGTATTTTCACTTGGTGCACGTCGATGTCTTGATCGACCCTTATCTTAAAATCGATTTCGTACGAAAAACGGATGTCTTCAATGTTCATATAAAGCTCCACTGTTTCGAGCTCCTCCGCCAAGGTGATTTCTTTCTGGGAGGAAGCCTCCAATATTTTGCGTACCAATTTGGAAAATTTGTTCAGGTAATGAACCGCGTTTTTTTTGTCGTTGTTGATGATATAGAGCTTGATCGAATTCAGGGAATTGAAGAGAAAATGCGGGTTCATCTGGCTTCTGAGCATACTC
This sequence comes from uncultured Flavobacteriaceae bacterium, assembly GCA_963700435.1. Classification (GTDB taxonomy): domain Bacteria; phylum Bacteroidota; class Bacteroidia; order Flavobacteriales; family Flavobacteriaceae; genus Pelagihabitans. Next base: position 219,467 of record CAVOXM010000008.1, on the reverse strand, counting down.
TGTTCCAAGGTCAGCAGCTTTTTTTCGTTTTTGAGCTGGTTCTGACGGTAGAGGATGTAAAAGATGCCCGTTAACAGCAATAAAAAAATCCCGACCACCAACATGGTCGTGCGATTTTTGCGCAATTTAAGGTTGGCCAATTTCATTTTGCCTTGCCAACACCTCCAGTTCATTGCTCCTTTTTTCCTTTTCATAGCCTGAAATGATATCCGCAACATAAGTACGGTTTCGATCATTGGAAATCTCCTTTCTTGCCTGTTGTGCCTTTTTATAATATTGAAGCGAATTTTTATAATCGCCCGTTCTTTCATTGAGATCGTGGAGGTAGGTGTTTGCCTGGACCATCTCACTGGGCAATTTATACCTTTCGGCGATGTCCAATCCAAGCTGCAATTGTTCATTGGCTTCGGTATATCTTTTCAATAAGGTATTCGGTCCACCCCAAGTTGTTATGGATCATTGAGATGATCTGTTGGTCGCCGCACTGCCTGGGAAAGGGGCAACAACTCGAGCAGTCGTTCGATGGCCTCCCCTTCTTTGCCCATATGCGCATAAACATGGGCGATCCCCAAATTGCTGATGAGCCGTATTCTATCGGAACCGATTATTTGATTGGCATCCAAGGCAGCTTCATAGCTCGCCAAGGAAGCTTCCAGTATGCCTTGGGCCTCATAACATTCCCCTATATTCTGGAGATTTTCGGCTATGCCGTAATCCCATCCCTAGTTCTTCCTCCAATTGTTTCGATTCCTCGAACTTTGCTATCGCAAGATCGTATTGTTCGAGCGTTTTATAGATATTGCCGATGCTGTTCAACGAGAGGTTGATGCTTCTTTTCAATCCTAGCGAAGGATTGGCTTGTCTTTCCGCCAGTTCCAAAGCCTCTTGGCTATAATCGAGTGCCGATTTGATCGCATCGAGCTTCCGGTAAACCAGACTGATCATATTCATGCTCAGGACGCGAAATTCGATATTGTCGCCCTCGCTGGCAATTTTTAAGGCCTCCTGATGTAATTTCAAGGCCTTTCCGTATTGGGAGATATCGCGGTATTTGATGCCCAACTGATTCATTGCGTATGCTTGTCCCTCGGGATAATCCCGTTTTAAGGCCAAGGCATTCAAATAGCGCATCGCCAGCGTATCACTTTCATGGTTTTTTAGCGGCTCGGCCAACGCAGTAAAATTCTTTGGGGCAGCCGCTATAATGCTGTCTACGAGGTTTTGGAAGCCAGGGGGTACGCTTTGACCAAAACCGGAATGGAAGCCCAGGAAAAGTGCCAAGGTCAAACAGGCCAAAGAATTCCTAAAGCAGGCGGGCATCATGAATGATTTTAACGAATACATGGGAAGATCAGAGCAAATCCAAAAAATCGGATTTTTTCTGTCTGGAAACAGGAATTTTATGATTGGATTTCAATACGACATAGCCATCCGTTTTTAAAAATTCCTTGATTTTGTTTAGGTTGATGATATAGGAATTATGGATCCTGAAAAAGGTATCGTCGGGCAACAGCTCGTTCACCTCCTTTAATTTTTTGGTGAGTAGGATTTTTTGGCCATCGGCAAGGTACAAAGTGCTGTAATTGCCATCGGACTCGGCATACAGTATCTCCTCGGCTTCCAGAAAAAGCAATTTGCCGTCGGTATTGATGGTGATCCTACGGTTCAGGGGGTTGGCATTGAAATTTAGCAGCAGACGTTCCAGTCGATCTGCCGAAAAATTTTTGGCATTGTGTTTTTTGATCTTTTTGATGGTGTCTTGAAGATCGTCTGAATCAATCGGTTTGAGCAGATAGTCTATGGCCTCATTTTTTAACGCTTTGAGAGCATATTGGTTATATGCGGTAGTGATGATGACCGGAAAATTTTTGTTGGTCATTTTTTGGATAAATTGAAACCCGTCCATGGCGGGCATTTCTATATCCAGGAAGAGGCAATCCGGGGTATGGCCCTCCAAATAACGCAGCGCTTCCAGAGGGTCGGTAAAGGAGGCGCCAACCGTAATTTCGTCACTGAAATTGGTCAACTCCCAAGACAAACTGTGGAGGGCCTTTATTTCATCGTCTACCAAAACGGCTTCTATCATTTTTGGGAATTCTGTTGCCATAAATTAGGTAAAAATAGCGGTTCGCCCTGATTTTTTTTCCAAAATATGTGTCAATGGAAGTATTTGTGGTGTGATCGGTCGATTTTTGATTAGCGTTAAGTGCCGCTACTAGTTTTGCCATCTCCAGCCGATCGGGGGATATTTATATCCATTTATGACTTCACGACAGGATTTAAAAAAACTGGAATTGCCATCCATACAAGAAACAGGACCATTTATACATAAGGCCATAAATTTTGGGGCGTTATATTTTAATTTCATTTCATTAAACGGCCAAAAGTACGTTGTTCCCCTAAGGTTTATAAGAAATATAATACGGAACATCAAACCAACAAGATGAAAAAGTGCGTGATTATGTTCATATTTCTGGTACTCACCCTGCTTGTCGCGATAATTGCAGAAAAACAAAAACAGCACGTTATCAATGACGATTTGGTGGCACAGGAATCGGACGCAGGAAATCCAATATCGCCCTTATCAAAATAGTGGACGCCCAACCGGGTCAGGCCACTTAGCAAATTATCGGCCTAACATTTAAAAATACTGCTGATCCAAAAGGTACGGCCCAAGGAGCATGTTTTGATTACGAACATGCACTGTCCTAGGACGATCCTACTGATGGATTGCCCGCGAATCACAGTAAACCAACGTGTTGGAAAATAGTGATTGGCTCGATGTAGGTTTCGGGGGAACTACCTTAATCGATGCTTCGCGTGCAGGTTCAATTTTCTCCCATCAGGGGCCGTACGGTTTGGCAGTAGTTGACTACCTTGACCTGCACGTATTATCGCAATCCTTTGATTTTTCTCCTCTTGCCGAAATAAACAAAACAGCCCGGGAACCGGTCCGAAATCAAATTGGTCAAAATTCCAATAGCCCATTTATAAACCTTAGAGTATCTAAAAGTATACTTTTCGGTTTATTATTTTTGTTCGAGGCATAGTGTAAAATTAATGTTAAATTCGTATGTGGTGGCAATGGCAACAAACATCACTTGTGAAGCTACATTTCAACATCTTGTGTTAAAAACTTTGTGATCATATTCCTAAAACAAGCTTTAAAAATCACTTCTATTTTTCAATCTTTGTTAATCCTATTACTGAGGTAAATTTCACCTTCTCATTAAATCATTTAAAATCTAAAAGAATTATGTCTAAAGCCATTGAGCCGATCTTGGAAGCAAACGATGACCGCTTTGTTATTTTCCCCATAAAACATCATGACCTTTGGGAATGGTACAAAAAATGTCAAGCCTGCTTTTGGACGGCGGAGGAGATAGACCTGCATCAGGATGCCACCGATTGGAACAATAAACTGAATGACGACGAACGTTACTTCATCAAACATATCCTGGCCTTCTTTGCGGCCTCCGATGGTATCGTCAATGAGAACCTGGCCGAAAATTTTGTCAGTGAAGTCCAGTATACCGAAGCCAAATTCTTCTATGGTTTCCAAATCATGATGGAAAATATCCATTCTGAGACGTATTCCCTTTTGATTGATTCCTATGTGAAAGACGAAAAGGAAAAAAACATACTTTTCAAAGCGATAGAGAACTTTCCGGCCATCAAGAAAAAGGCGGATTGGGCACTCAAATGGATAGATTCCCCGAGTTTTGCTGAACGACTGATCGCTTTTGCCGCGGTTGAGGGCATCTTCTTCTCGGGCGCCTTCTGTTCCATTTTCTGGCTTAAAAAGAGGGGATTGATGCCCGGGCTTACCTTTTCCAATGAATTGATTTCGAGGGATGAGGGCATGCACTGCGATTATGCGGTACATCTTCACAACAAACACCTTATAAACATAAAGTGCCCAAAAAGCGCATAACCGAAATTTTGGTCGATGCCTTGAACATTGAACGGGAATTCATTACAGAATCGCTTCCGGCCAGTCTTATCGGCATGAATTCGAAACTAATGACCCAATACCTCGAATTTGTCACCGATCGATTGTTGGTAGAGCTGGAGTGTGAAAAGGTATATAATTCGACCAATCCATTCGATTTTATGGATATGATTTCCCTACAAGGGAAAACCAACTTCTTTGAGAAACGCGTTTCGGAATACCAAAAGGCAGGCATTCTCAACAAGGAGAAAGACACAGACGCCCAAAAAATCAGCTTCGACGCCGATTTTTAAATAAGCATTTCATAGAGGTTCCCGAAGAGGACCTTTTGCTTAAAATTCGAATTACGCCAAGTACCCCCCAACTTGGCCCAAATAACGTATCACCAAAAACACCGGAGTAAAATGTTCGTACTAAAAAGAGATGGCAGAAAAGAGCCGATGATGTTCGATAAGATCACGGCACGGGTTCGTAAATTATGTTATGGCCTCAATGAGCGCGTAGACCCGATAAAGGTATCCATGCGTGTCATTGAAGGGCTTTACGATGGGGTAACGACCTCAGAATTGGATAATTTGGCAGCGGAAATCGCGGCCACCATGACCACTACCCATCCCGATTTCGCCAAATTGGCGGCCCGAATTTCAGTCTCCAACCTCCACAAGAACACCAAAAAGTCGTTCTCGGAGACCATGAAAGACCTGTACGAATATGTGAATCCCAGAACAGGAAAGAAAGCGCCCCTCTTGTCTGATGAGGTCTATGCCGTCATCGCCGAAAATGCAGATCAATTGGATTCGACGATCATCTACAACAGGGATTTCGGGTACGACTACTTCGGCTTCAAGACATTGGAACGTTCTTACTTGTTAAAATTGAACGGCAATATCGCGGAACGACCGCAGCATATGCTCATGCGTGTCGCCGTAGGCATTCACCTCAACGATTTGGAGTCGGTGGTGGAAACCTATGAGCTCATGTCCAAGAAATTTTTTACCCATGCCACCCCCACACTCTTTAATTCGGGTACCCCAAAACCGCAGATGTCGTCTTGCTTCCTTCTGGCCATGAAGGATGATAGTATCGACGGTATTTATGATACCTTGAAGCAAACGGCCAAAATATCACAATCCGCTGGAGGCATCGGATTATCCATTCATAACATCAGGGCAACGGGATCTTATATCGCAGGCACGAACGGCACTTCCAACGGTATCGTTCCCATGCTGCAAGTGTTCAACGATACGGCAAGATATGTGGATCAGGGCGGTGGAAAAAGGAAAGGCAGTTTTGCCATTTATGTCGAACCATGGCATGCCGATATCTACGATTTTCTTGACTTGAAGAAAAACCATGGGAAGGAAGAAATGAGGGCCCGTGACCTTTTCTACGCCATGTGGATTCCCGATCTTTTTATGAAAAGGGTGGAAAACAATGAAGATTGGACCCTCATGTGCCCTAACGAATGTCCGGGCCTGTTCACCAACCATAGCGAGGCTTTCGAAGCGCTTTACCTGGGCTATGAGGAAAAGGGAAAAGGAAGGAAAACCGTAAAGGCTACGGGAGCTGTGGGAGAAAATACTGGAATCACAAATCGAGACCGGCACGCCTTATATGCTCTATAAAGATGCCGCCAATCGAAAAAGCAACCAGAAAAACTTGGGGACCATCCGGTCTTCCAACCTCTGCACGGAAATTTTGGAATATACCTCCCCAGATGAGGTTGCCGTTTGCAACTTGGCATCCATTGCCTTGCCCATGTTTATAAAAAATGGCGAATTCGACCATAAAGAACTTTTCAGGGTCACCAAACGGGTCACCAAAAACCTGAACAGGGTCATCGATAGAAATTATTATCCGGTCAAGGAAGCGGAAAATTCCAATATGCGCCATAGACCCATCGGATTGGGCGTACAAGGTTTGGCCGATGCCTTCATCATGCTGCGATTGCCCTTCACCAGTGATGAGGCCAAAGTCCTGAACCAAGAGATTTTCGAAACCCTCTATTTTGCCGCGGTTACCGCCTCTATGGAAGCCGCCAAGGAAGAAGGTGTATACTCCTCTTATGAAGGCTCCCCCATTTCCCAGGGCTTGTTCCAACACAACCTTTGGAACATCAAAGACGAAGAACTGTCGGGCCGATGGGACTGGGCCAAGTTGCGCAAGGACGTAAAAAAACACGGGGTACGCAATTCATTGTTGGTCGCACCGATGCCAACCGCCTCTACCTCACAAATCTTGGGAAATAACGAATGTTTTGAACCTTATACCTCCAATATCTATACGCGAAGGGTGTTGTCGGGCGAGTTTATCGTAGTGAACAAACACCTCTTGGAAGATTTGGTCGGCCTTGGGCTTTGGAACGAGAACCTTAAGCAGGAATTGATGCGTGCGAATGGTTCAATTCAGCATATCGATGCAATTCCAGCCGATATCAAGGAACTCTACAAAACCGTCTGGGAATTGAGCATGAAAGACATTATCGACATGAGCAGGCAACGTGGTTACTTCATTGACCAGAGCCAGTCGCTCAACCTGTTTATGGAAAATGCCAACTATGCCAAACTCACTTCCATGCATTTTTATGCCTGGAAAAGTGGCTTGAAGACCGGCATGTACTATTTGAGGACCAAGGCAGCGGTCGATGCCATTAAATTTACCTTGGACAACACCAAGAAAAAAGAAGTGCCCGTCAGCGTTGCGGCAGAAGCCGAAGTGGCAGCGGCCACCCCACCATCTCCCGATGCCTTAGCGGCCCTTAAAATGGAGGCTGAACCTATGATTTCACCTTCTGAAATTGAAGTTGAGCCCATGACGGAAGAGGAAATGAAAGCCATGATCGCCAGGGCGAAAGAAGGCCAGGCAGATGACGATTGTTTAATGTGCGGATCTTGACCCTTGGAGGAATAACAAAGCTTAAAAACCGGCATTTGCCGGTTTTTTTTGGTAATAGCCGACTTTTCAGTCAAAACCTTGACTAAATTGTTGGAATATCAAAACGGGTCAAAGAAATAAGTAAGGTAAAATTGCGCGGTAGGAAGTTTAATGGGGAATGGACTTTTTCCCAATTGGCCATCATGCATCCAAAGGAGAAGTGGTCTATTTTTTGATATAAGGACGAAGTACCATGGCAGACGAATAGGCCGCTATGTAAATCATCAAAATAAGGATATAATTGTCCATAATATGCCCCATTAAAAAGGAAACTTTTTATAAATACGGTGAATGTTTGGAAAAAGATTACCGCACCTATGAAAAAAACGCTTTTTTTTAAAAAAAAGTACTTCAGCTTAAGAAATACATAATTATTTTCCCAATTTTTAATCAATTGGGTCGATAGGAACACATCCATAGTAAGCATACATCAATTTCTTGATCGCTCACCGATGTTCCAATAAGCCAGGCTAAATCGATCGAAAAGGCGTTGATTTTTTCAGATAAATCCGATAGGCCGTTTTAGATATCAATAACAAGGCTACATAGCCAAATAGTAGGTAGAAATAGGGGTTCATACCCAAAGAACGGCAATTGCGGATCAATTCTTACATGGCTGCCGTGCAGTACATCGAAAACCTCGATTTTTTCGACAAACGACATCTCAACGTCAAAATAGATCCGTTAAACGGTATTCTAAAGGATTAAAGTACCAAGATATTATCAGTGAAGCGCCATTTTGATCCTTGGATACAAAATGGCAGGTGAAGGATTCGCAAAATGCCCTTCTTAGGTTAAATTTGATTTCTTGGAAAGTAATTCAATAAGAGTTGTCAAAATCCATCTCCAATTGCCAAGCAAATAAGGTCGCAAGAAAAATCGATTGTTTTGACCTTGGTTGAAATTGAATCAAGATAGAAGGAAAAATTACCGCTTCCCTTACATAAAAGCGTCTACTTCCTTATAGGCATCGATTACGGCTTGCTCCCCGGCCTGGCCTGCATTGGAATTGCCATGCTCCATCCCGAGCACCCCTTGGAATCCCTTACCGTGAATGTATTTGAAGACATTCTTATAGTTGATTTCACCTGTGGTAGGCTCTTTACGCCCTGGATTATCCCCGATTTGTATATATGCGATTTCCTCCCAGCAAAGGTCCATATTGTAGATCAAATGCCCTTCATTTTTCTGCATATGGTAAATGTCGTACAGAATTTTACAGGAAGGGCTGTTGACACCTTTGCAAATCAAGTACGTCTGTTCGGAAGTGCGCAAGTATAGATCCGGAGAGTCGGAGAGTGGCTCAAGTACCATGACGAGCCCATGGGGTTCAAGAATTTCCGCCCCTTTTCGCAGCGCCTGGATCACGTTGGCATTCTGGATTCCGATTGGCAAATCCCGGTCAAACCCCCCGGGCACAACGGTCATCCACTTGGCATTCACCCGCTTGGCAACCTCAACGGCCCTTCTGCAGCCATCTAAAAAGATATCGATGTATTCTTGCTTGCCGGCCGCAAGGGTATTATCCATATTTCCGCCTTTGTCGATCACAAAGACGCCCATGGTCATATTATGGCGCGCGAGCGTTTCCCCTATCTTGGTCTGCATGGCAATGTCCCTACCCATCATTCCATTGTCCTCAAAAGCCGTAAAGCCCTGCTCTGCCATAAAATTGATCTGTGCGATTGGATCTTCCCCTGCATGCGCTTTGAACATGCCCAAATGAGGGGCATATTTGAGATTGAACTGATGTTTGGTCGCATCGTATGCTCCGGTCGCATAGGAAAAAGCCCCGCCCAATGATAAGGCACCACCGGTGAGGGCCGATTTTTGTATAAAATTCCTTCTTTTCAAAATAGCTGTTTATAGCGACCAGGCTTTACCTCCGGTCAGTTCCTGTGAATCGCCACAAGCGATATATTCCCCTGGTACCGGTAGGTATGCCAATACCTCTTCCCCAACGTATTCCGAAGTTTTGTAGCCCCAGATCGTCATTTGTCGAAGATTGTCGGCGAAAGCATATCGGGATATGCCCTCATCGAGGGTAGGTTCATTGCCTTCCAAAATGGCAGTGTTATAGCTTTGGATGGCTTCCATATTTCCCAATTTTTCCTCCTTGGTCACCTTCAAGGCCTCCGCCAAAGTGGCTTCCAATTCTTTTGGGGTCAAATCCCCGATCTTTTCCTTCCCTGCATCGTTCAGGGCCTTGTCAAAGAATTTGCCCATCGACATGCTCATGAAGTCTTTTTGCTGTGGCTCCATCGCCTGGTTCGCAAATCGATCGATAAAGACATCCACTTGCATTTCCGAAGCCGATGGCGTATCGGTTTTGGGCAAAATGATATCGACAAGCCTTGAAACGGCCAATCCTTGGTCCGGGGTGAAAAATTCGGGGGCCCAAGACAAGGTTATCTCCTTTTTACAACTTTGTACGATCCCGAGCAATGTTGGGGTGGCGATGGTGTATCCCATGGCCAGACCCATGTTCCTAAGTGCTTTTCTTCTATCCATTATATTGTTCCTTTTTTAAGTTCTTTTGCGGCATGATCTACGGCCCTTGCAGTGAATGCCATATAAGTCAATGAAGGGTTCACGCAACTTGCCGAAGTCATAAAAGCCCCATCGGTCACATAAACATTGGGGACATCATGAACCTGATTGTTGCCATTGAGCACAGAGGTCTTTCGGTCCCTGCCCATACGGGCGGTACCCATTTCATGGATGCCAAGACCCAAGGCTCCTGGTCGGTCAAAAGGTTCTACATCGCGAAGGCCAGCTTTTTCAAGCATTTCGACCGCAGATTCCTTCATGTCCTTCCGCATGTTCCACTCATTTTCCTTGAATTCTGCATCAAATGTTACGGTAGGTAATCCCCAACCATCCAATTTGTCATAATCCAGTGTCATTCTATTGTCTTCATAGGGCAGTACTTCACCAAAACCACCCATTCCGAAAGTCCACCCTCCAGGTTTGAGCAAAGCATCCTTCAAATCCTTTCCATGGGACAGCTCGGCAACGGCATCTTCCCAATTCCCCCTTGAGGCGCTTCCTTGATAGCCAAACCCTCTTTTATAATCGGAACGATTGGAATCACCCCCCAAGTTCCTGAATCGCGGTAGATAGATGCCATTGGGCTTTCTTCCCTTATAATACTTGTCGTCGAAGCCATCGAACTTTCCTTGAGCCCCAACGCCCAAATGGTGGTCCATGATATTTCTTCCAAGTTGATCGGAGTCATTACCCATTCCGTTTGGAAAACGGTCCGATTTCGATTGCATTAAAATGGAGGTTGAAGCAATGGCCGAAGCACATAGGAAAATAACCTTGGCCTTAAATTCGAAGGCTTCTTTGGTCACCCTATCGATCACTTTTACCCCTGTTGCTTTTTTGGTATTGGGGTCATAGATGATTTCATGAACAATGGAATCTGGTCTAAGGGTCATGTTACCGGTCCGCTCTGCAGCCGGCAATGTCGACGAAAGACTGCTAAAGTAAGCACCGAACGGACAGCCCCTGATACAACGGTTGCGATACATACAATGGCTACGCCCGTCAAATTGCTTGTTTCCGGTCAAATGGGCCACCCTTCCGGCAGTCACCACACGACCGTCAAAATTTTCAGCAACTTTCTCACGAAAATGTTGTTCCACACAATTCAGATCCATCATGGGCAAAAAATTGCTATCTGGCAATTGTGGCAACCCTAGGGGTTCCCCGCTCACACCGATAAAATTCTCAACCTTTTCGTACCAAGGGGCAATATCCTTATAGCGTACGGGCCAATCGACCGCGATTTTCTCACGTTGGTTGGCCGTGAAATCGATATCGCTCCATCGATAGGATTGGCGGCCCCATTGCAGCGAACGCCCACCTACATGATAGCCACGCATCCAATCGAATCGCTTTATTTCATTATAAGGATGTTCCAAATCATTGACGAACCACATTTTGCTTGCCGCATTGGTCGTATAACCCGTTCTGGATTGCTTCAATTGTTTTGCCTTTTCCTCCACCGTGATTTCCCCTCTCAGCGGAAAATCCCAATCATCCATGTTGGCGGTTTCATAATCCTCGATATGTTTTACCATTCTCCCACGTTCCAAGACTAGGGTTTTCAGTCCGTTTTCGCAAAGCTCTTTGGCCGCCCAGCCTCCACTGATTCCGGTACCCACAACAATCGCATCATACGATCCCTGTTCTTCATTGTAATAAAATTTGCTCATGTATCGAATTGTTTAGATCCTAAATTTATTAAATATTAATTTAATTTTCTACATTTAAACGGGGTACCCTTTAAAGAAAACATTCATAATCCCCAGACCTATTGAAGATTTGAAAATATTCCCTGGGCAATGTTTTTTGGCCATCGTTGTTAAGAGGCTGACTGATAAGCCATAACATTGCATAAAATGGTGCCGATAGGAATTTCCAAAATACTTTTAAAACCTCCCTATGATGAAATTAAGAAATTTTATTTTGAACGGTTCCCGTGTGGGCATTGCCATTTGCATGATGGGATTGACCGCTTGCAAAGAGTCGAAAAAACCTGAATCGGAAAATGCCCCCCAGCAAAATAAGACGGCACAAACAGTGGAACCTTTCTTTAAATTGTCGCTGGCGCAATGGAGTATCCACAAAATGATCCGTGAAAATGGGGTTGACCCCTATACCTTCGCGGAGAAGGCAAAAAATTGGGGATTTACCGGTTTGGAATATGTGAGCCAGTTATACAATCCCGAGCTCGAAGATGCCGGCTACTCCCCTGAAGCCATGGCCGCATTCGTGGCGAAATCGAATGCGGAAGCCCAAAAATACGGTCTGCAAAATGTACTGATCATGATCGATGGTCAGGGAAATTTGGCGGTGAACGACCCCAAGGAACGGACAGAAGCTGTGGAAAGGCACTATAAATGGGTCGATGCCGCCAAGGCCATGGGATGCCATTCCATTAGGGTAAATCTTGCCGGCAGCAACGTGCCCGACGAGTGGCAGAAAAACGCAGTCGATGGCCTTACCAAACTCGCCACTTATGCAAAAGACAAGAACATCAATGTCATTGTCGAAAACCATGGTGGTTTATCCTCCAATGCGGCCATGTTGGCAACCGTGATGGAAATGGTAGGTATGGACAACTGCGGTACCTTGCCCGATTTCGGCAATTTCTGTGTGAAGCGCAAAGCCGATGGCGCGGGTTGTGAGGAAATGTACGATATTTATAAGGGAGTTTCCGAATTGATGCCTTTTGCCAAGGCGGTGAGTGCCAAGTCCCATGATTTTGATGATGCGGGGAACGAACGGGAAATCGATTATGTGAAAATGCTACAAATTGTTAAGGATGCCGGCTATTCAGGATTTATTGGGGTGGAATATGAAGGAAGCGAGCTTTCCGAGGAAGCCGGGATCATTGCCACCAGGGATCTGATGCTCAAAGCTGCGTCCCAAATGCGTTAACACCAAACCTTAAATATACATACGACCAAGTGAAAGTCTTTATCAACCAACTCTTCGATTATAATTTCTACTGCAACAAAAAACTGATCGAGGCTTGCAATACACTGGAAAAAGTGCCCGCAAAAAGCATGGAACTCTTTAGCCATGTGCTCAATGCGCACCATATATGGAATGCCCGAGCCTTGGGCAAGATGCCTCAATATGGGGTGTTTGAGCCTCATGAGGTAAAGGCATGGGGCGACATACACTATGAAAACCAAAGGGCTTCCTTTGAAATCATCACCAATGCCGATATTGAAGATTTTGACAAACGCATCGATTATGAAAATTTCGAAGGCAGGCTTTTCACCGATACCTTGAAAGATATCCTATTTCATATCATAAACCATTCCACACATCACAGGGGACAGATTGCAATGGACTTCAGGGCCAACGGCCTTGAACCAATCCCATTGGATTATATACACTATAAAAGATAAGGGCCAATGAAAAATTCGATCCGCGTACAGCTTTCCGTGATGATGTTCTTGGAATTTTTTATCTGGGGCAGCTGGTTTGTCACCATGGGGATCTATTTGCCCAACACACTGAACTCTTCCGATCCGGAAATAGGCCTTGCCTATTCCACGCAGTCTTGGGGCGCCATCCTTGCCCCCTTCGTGATCGGTTTGATCGCCGATCGCTATTTCAATGCCGAACGTATCTTGGGGGCACTTCATTTGATGGGCGCCGTGTTGATGTATCTGCTATACTCCACCGACGATTTTTCATTTTTCTTCCCATATCTGCTGGCCTATATGATCATGTACATGTCTACGCTCGCTTTGGTAAACTCGGTATCGTTCAATCAAATGAAAGACCCGGCCAAGGAATTTTCTTTTGTCCGTGTTTTCGGGACCTTGGGTTGGATCACTGCAGGATTGTTGATCAGCTATTTTGGCTGGGATTCCCAAGAAGGTATTGCCGATGGCATTTTGAGAAATACATTTTTAATGTCGTCCATATCTTCCGGCATCCTGGGGATTTTCAGCTTCACCTTGCCCAAAACCCCACCGAGGGCAGACCGTGCCAAAAAAATTACACTTTCCGAAATATTGGGTCTGGAGGCCTTGGCCCTTTTGAAGGATCGAAACTTTTTGATTTTCTTCTTGGCTTCCGTATTGATATGCATCCCCTTGGCATTCTACTACCAGCACGCCGGGCAGTTTTTGGGGGAAGTGGGTGTTTCAAATCCTGCGGGAAAAATGACCATTGGGCAGATATCGGAAATCCTTTTTATGTTGTTGTTGCCTTTTTTCTTCAAAAGGTTCGGTTTTAAGAATACCATCATGGTCGCTATGTTCGCCTGGGCCTTGCGGTATGCGCTTTTCGCCTATGGTGACGCTGGCTCCCTGACCTATTTACTGATCATAGGCATTGCGCTGCATGGTATTTGTTATGATTTTTTCTTTGTCTCGGGGCAGATCTATACCGACAGTAAAGCCGGCCCGACCTATAAGAGTGCCGCTCAAGGGTTGATCACCCTGGCCACCTATGGCATTGGGATGCTCATCGGATTTTGGTTCGCCGGAAGAATAACAAATGCCTATCTTTTGGCGGATAAAGGCCACAACTGGCAATCGATATGGCACTATCCGGCTGCCTTCGCGTTACTGGTACTGCTTTTGTTCGCGCTTTTGTTTAAAAATGAGCAAATCGCCTATAAGTCTTAGAATTTTTATATAAATTGAAAATCATAATTTCTTAATATTTCAAAAATTACGATCCATGCCAAAGAAAATTAGAATGGGAATTTTAGGAGGGGGCGGTGATTCCCTCATCGGAGTGCTGCACAGGGTAGCCTCCCATATCAATGACAACTATCAAATTGTGGGCGCCGTGTTCAATCCAGATTTTAAGGACAACATGGCCTTTGCGAAGGAAATAGATGTGCCCACAGATCGGATTTATCCTGATTTTGACACCTTAATCACGGAAGAAATGAAGCTTCCCGCGAACAAGCGCATTCAGGTGTGTTCGGTACTCACCCCTAATTTTTTGCATTTTCCAATGGCGTTGAAGCTCCTTGAAAATGGATTCCATGTGATCTGTGAAAAACCCATGACCACCACCTTGGAAGAGGCCAAGATCCTACAGAAAGCCCACAAAAAGGCAGGTACTGTCTTTGCCCTTACCCATACCTATACCGGCTACCCCATGGTACGTCAAATGCGTGAAATGATCAAGGCCGGGGCGTTGGGCAAAATTCATAAGGTAGATGCACGTTATTATCAAGGCTGGATCAATACCATTATCCACGACAAGAAAAAACGTTCCTCGGTATGGCGCTTAGATCCAAAAAAGGCAGGCATCAGCTCCTGCATCGGGGATATCGGGGTACATGCCTTCAATTTGGTGGAATATACCACGGGACTCAAGGTCAAATCGATCTTATGTGATTTCAATTACCTGTACAAGGACAATAAAATGGATATCGATGGCACGGTCTTGATCCGTGTGGGCGATTATGTCAAGGGCGTGATTCGAAGCAGCCAGGTGGCCACCGGAGAGGAGAACGGACTTGCCATTGCCATTTACGGCGAGAAAGGGGCTTTCAGATGGGAACAGGAAAATCCGAACTTCCTGTACCTGTTGAGCGACACCAAACCCACCCAGATCTACAAGCCCGGCCATGCCTATAACAGCAAATTGTCATTGGATGGCACCAAGTTGCCCCCAGGACATCCAGAGGGCATCTTCGATTCCATGGCCAATATTTACTTGGGCGCCGCCAGGGCAATTCGGGGCAACAAATACAATGACGGCGAATTCCCCACCATGGTCGACGGGGTTAGAGGCATGAATTTTATAGAGGCCACCGTTGAATCGAACAAAAAAGGTAACGTTTGGATAGAACTTGAAAGATAGTCTGAAAGAACCAAGTTCGCGTACACCGACGAAAATGGAAAAAGAACCCCAATGGCCCTTGATGGGTCCGTTGGGGTTCTTGTCAAATAGTTAGGCCATAAAAGGTGAAGTTATGATCAAGGGGTCCAAAGTATTGGGGGCTTTGATCATAAAACTTTTTCGAACTCTTGGCAAACGACAATCATGCTTTCCCTTGGAACACGGCCGTAGGATTCCAACTCCTGGGTATACCGTTCCCAGTGTTCGGTTTTCCAATGGGCCAGGCCGTTTTCACCTACCCAATCCAACCGTGCATAGGCCTCGTTAATGCTGAAAAAAGGTCTCAAATTTACCGAAGTGGTCCTTACGATGCACTGCGCTTTGTCTTCCCCATCGACCAGCACGGTAAAATCTCCGATTTTGGGCAAAGGTTCCTTTCTGTACTGCAGTACCAAAAGCGAATGGGAGACCGCTTTTTTAATTCCCTTTGCCGCCATCTGCACATATCGGGTGGCTTCTTTGTCGTTCTGGTGCAACCGAATCACTTTTGGCGCCTCTACAAAGGCATATTCCAAATGGGCATCCAAAAAATCACCCCACATACTTCTAGCTGACGCATTGTCCATTGATATAGAATTTGTTTAGGAGAATTTCCCCAAATTAAATGCGTTGGCGGCATGGTTTGCGGCCCTTGCTGTAAAGGCCATGTAGGTTAGCGAAGGATTGACACAGCTAGAAGAGGTCATAAACGCTCCGTCGGTCACGTATACATTGGGCACCGAATGAATTTGGTTGTCCTTGTTCAAAATGGAGGTCTTGGGATCATGTCCCATTCTGGCACCGCCCATTTCATGAATGCCCAACCCCGGTCCGGTGGTTTCGTCATATGACTGGACATCTTTAAACCCGGCTGCCTTGAACATGGCCACGATTTCGCTTTTGATGTCTTCACGCATGCGGTATTCGTTTTCTTTGAACTCCACATCGAATGCCAATTGGGGGAGGCCCCATTGGTCCTTTTCCGTTGGGCTCAGGGTCACCCGGTTGTCATCATAAGGAAGAAATTCCCCGAAACCGGTCACCCCGATCTGCCACTGTCCCGGTTTAAGAATGCTTTCCTTAAGACCGGCCCCATAGCCCATTTCAGCAACCGATGTCGACCAGTCTTCGCGACTGGCGGTTCCCTGATATCCGAAACCACGGAGATAGCCTTCCCGTCTGGTCTTTTCATCCAGGTTCACAAAGCGCGGGATATAGAATCCGTTGGGTCTACGGCCTTTATAATATTTGTTCAAATGGCCCTCGACTTTCGCCGTCGCCCCCAATTTATAATGATGATCCATGATACCCCTACCTAATGCATCGGAGTCGTTACCAAGGCCGTTGGGAAAACGTGCCGACTTCGACTGCAATAAAATGCCTACCGAAGCCATGGCCGAAGCACATAGAAAAATCACCTTGGCCTTAAACTCCAACTTCTCATGGGTTACCGTATCGATGACCCGCACCCCCGTGGCCATTTTTCGCTGCTCATCATAAATTACTTCATAAACGATGGAATTGGGCCTTAGTGTCATGTTCCCGGTACGTTCTGCGGCCGGTAAAGTGGAAGAATTGCTGCTGAAATAACCTCCGAACGGACAGCCTCGCCAGCATCGATTTCGGTTTTGGCAGGCACCGCGACCTTCGAATTGGGCATCCTTATCGGTAATATGGGCCACCCTTCCAATGGTGATCAATCGGCCGTCGGAGAATTCCTGGGCCACCGATTCCTGAAAATCCCGTTCCACACAATTTAAATCCATTGCAGGTTGAAACTTGCCGTCGGGCAATTGGCTCAAGCCAAGCTTTTGTCCGCTGACCCCGATATATTCTTCCACTTTGTCGTACCAAGGCGAGATATCCCGGTATCGCACGGGCCAATCGACCCCGATGCCCTCTTTTTGATTCGCCGAAAAGTCAAGGTCGCTCCATCGGTAACTCTGACGTCCCCAGGTAAGCGAACGTCCGCCCACTTGGTATCCCCGGATCCAATCGAAGCGCTTGATCTCGACATACGGATGTTCCAAATCGTTCACAAAAAAGTGCTTCACATCCTCCTTGGGCGCCCAGTTGACCCTTCTTTGTACATGGTATTTTTTTTGGTCCTCGGTGGAAAGCTCCCCCCTTAGGGCATAGTCCCAAACATCGTCGTTCATGGTCGGGTAATCCTCAATGTGCTTTACCATGTGCCCGCGTTCCAAAACCAAAGTCTTTAAGCCTTTTTCACACAATTCCTTTGCCGCCCATCCCCCGCTTATTCCGGTTCCGACCACAATGGCATCATACTGCTCTTCCTGATTCATGCTTATTTCTTGTATTAATTCTGATGGTTTTCCTATATTTATGACTTCCCGAAGTCGTAGGCATTGGAAGTGATTTTGAGGTATTAAATATAGGGTTAATTATTAAAATACCACCACATACAAATAGATAACAAAAACCATAAGCACATTAAAAATGAAAACAATAAAAGGACCTGCCGTATTCCTAGCCCAGTTTGTAGATAGCAAAGCCCCCTTCAATTCTTTGGACGGGATGTGCAAATGGGCCTCGGATTTGGGGTACAAGGGCATCCAAATACCGACTTGGGAAAGTTTTTTGATCGATTTGGACAAGGCCGCTGAAAGTCAAACCTATTGCGATGAGTTGAAGGGGAAGGTGAACAGCTATGGTCTGGAGATCACCGAGCTTTCTACCCATTTACAGGGGCAGTTGGTCGCCGTGCATCCCGCCTATGACCTAATGTTCGATGGCTTTGCCCCGGAACGTGTCAGGAACAACCCTAAGGCGCGTACCGAATGGGCCGTCGACGTGGTGAAGAAAGCGGCGACCGCGAGCCGGCGCTTGGGCATTGGCGCCCATGCCACGTTCTCCGGGGCCCTTTTATGGCACACCTGGCATCCCTGGCCGCAACGCCCGGCCGGCTTGGTGGAGATGGGCTTTGAAGAACTGGCCAAAAGATGGCTGCCGATATTGAATCATTTTGACAAAGAGGGCGTGGATGTTTGTTATGAGATCCATCCGGGGGAAGACCTTCACGATGGGGATACCTTTGAACGCTTTCTTAAAGCCACGGGCAACCACAAACGGGTCAATATCCTATACGACCCAAGCCATTTTGTCTTGCAACAGTTGGATTACATCAGCTATATCGATCACTACCACCAATTCATCAAATCGTTCCATGTCAAGGATTCGGAATTTAACCCCACAGGCAAAAAAGGGGCCTTTGGTGGCTATAACGACTGGGGCAATAGGGCCGGTCGATATCGTTCTTTGGGAGATGGGCAAATCGATTTCAAGACGATTTTCTCGAAACTCACGCAGTATGGCTGCGATGTATGGGCCGTGATGGAATGGGAATGCTGTATCAAAAGCCCGGAGCAAGGGGCAAGGGAAGGGGCCATATTTATCCAAGACCATATTATCGAAGCCACCGAAAAAACATTTGATGATTTTGCGGGGGCGGCAATAGATAAGGGCATGCTCAAAAAAATATTGGGCCTTTAGGTGTAGTGCCTTGGCGAGGCAACAAGGCACAAAAGCCTATTTAGTCTTTTACGAACCAGTGACCGAAAATACCATACGACAATGACAAAACTCATCATGACCGCCCTACTCGCTACCTTTATTTTTGGCTGCAAGGGCAAAACTGAAAATGAAAAGAACGAGAGCGTAGCGGAATCGACGCCCATGGCGGAAATGCCGACCCCAGAAGCAGAATGGACCGTCCTCTTCGATGGTACTTCTTTTGACGGTTGGAATGAGTACCTGAAGGACGGTGTTTCGGATCACTGGAAATTGGAGGACGGGGCGATGGTGCTCCATCCCCCGAAAGACCGTAAAAAGGGGGAAGCCTATAACCTGGTCACTACAAAGAGCTTTACCGATTTTGAGCTATCCTTGGATTGGCGCATCTCCGAAGGCGGCAATAGCGGTGTCTTTTGGGGCGTCATGGAAATGCCTTCCTTGCCCGAAGCCTATCAAACCGGCCCTGAAATACAGGTGCTCGACAATGAGAAACATCCCGATGCCAAAGTGGGCACCACCCACCAGGCGGGTTCGTTGTACGATATGGTCGGCCCTTCCAGGGATGTTACCAAACCAGTGGGAGAATGGAATACCATGGTGATCATGGTCAACCACAAGACCGATCAGGGCAGCGTGACCTTGAACGGGGAAGAAATAGTAACCTTTCCTGCCAATGATCCCGGATGGTCGGCCATGGTGGCCAAATCAAAATTTGCCGATTGGGACCATTTTGGAAAGCATCCCACGGGAAAAATCGGCCTCCAAGATCATGGCGACATGGTATCGTTCCGAAACATAAAAATCAAGGAACTGTAAGCTGTTCCGGTAGCAAATTATTTTACCAAAACAACAATTAACCCAATTAAGAATTCATACAACCCAATAATTTTGATGATCATGAAAATAAAATATTTGCTTCCCCTTTTTGTTGCTATTGCCCTTGTTTCCTGTCAGGAAAAAACCAAGGAACAACCCGTAGAAAAAACCGAACCTGTCGACAACGAGGTAATCGTTTATGAGGAATATATGGGCACAGAGCCCACAACACCGGAGGAAACCGAGTTTTATGAGCCCGTGGTGCCCAAGGTAGTCCCGGGAGCCAACGGCATGCCCCCCAGCGATGCCATCGTACTTTTCGACGGGAGTAGCCTGGATGGTTGGATCAGCTCAGTCGATAGCACGGCGGCCAAATGGCACCTGAACAAAGACGGAAGCATGACGGTGAACGACAAAACAGGGAACATTCAAACCAAGCAGCAATTTGGGGATATACAATTGCACATCGAATGGCGTTCTCCCGCGGAAGTGCAACGTGAAGGCCAAAATCGCGGCAACAGCGGAATTTTTCTTGATGGTTTATATGAAGTGCAGGTGTTGGATCAGAACGATAATCCGACCTATGTGAACGGGCAAGTTGCCTCCATTTATAAACAACACGTGCCCCTTGCCATGGCCTCGGTACCCTCCGGGGAATGGAATACCTATGACATTATATACCATGCTCCGGAATTCAATGCCGAGGGCGGAAAAATAAAATCGGGGACAGTTACCGTCATCCACAACGGGGTCTTGGTACAGGATCACATTGAACTAAAAGGCACTACACCCTATATCGGCTGGCCTAAAAACCCCCCGCACGGGAAAGGGCCTTTGATGCTCCAGGACCATGGCGATAACAGTCGGGTCAGTTTCAGGAATATTTGGGTAAGGGAATTATAGGAATTTGGATTGGGGGCTTTTTATCGGGGCTACGATAACGGCAATGATTTTTGTTGTTTCCGGCCTGCTGTGGCGAAGGTTTCCTCCCAAAAAAATCAACTATTTTTATGGATACCGCACCCGCAGGAGCATGGCGAACCAGGAAATTTGGGATTACGCCAATGCCTTGGGAGCGAAGATGTTCCTTTATTTGGGCATCAGCTTGTTGCTCATCGGCCTTATTTCCTATGGTATCTATCCAAAGGAGGCCCCTTTGATTTCTTTATTCGCCATGCTGATTGGAATCGGTTTAGGCATGTATCACTGCGAAACCCAGCTCAACAAACGGTTCGACAAACAGGGCAACCGAAAGAAAAACCCCTAAATTTAACTACCTTTGCACCAATTTAATCGCCTTTTATGATCCAATCCATGACCGGGTTCGGGAAGCATGTGATACAGCTTCCCACCAAAAAGATTACCGTTGAATTGAAGTCGCTCAACAGTAAAAGTCTGGACTTAAACGTGCGCATGCCCTCGGCCTATAGGGAAAAAGAGTTGGAACTCCGTAAGCTCATCGCAAATTCATTGCAAAGGGGGAAAATCGACATTGGGCTGTATATTGAACTGACCGGGGATGAAACCACTGCCCAGGTAAACGAGTCGGCCATAAGGCAATACATGAAGCAATTGCGTGCCATCGCCGATGGGGACGACCTCCGGTTGATGGAAATGGCCCTTAGGATGCCCGACGCCCTGAAAACCGAACGCGAGGATATCGATGAGGAGGAATACCGCACCATTCTGAAGGCCTTGGAAAAAGCGTTGGTTGAAATCAATCTGTTCCGATCTCAAGAAGGCAAGTCTTTGGAAACCGATTTCTTTGATCGCCTGGCCACCTTAAAGTCGTTGTTACAAAAGGTCATCGAAATAGATCCAGAACGTCTTGCGACCGTAAGGGAGCGTTTGGAAAAAGCGGTGGCCGATCTAAAAACCGAAATCGATGCCAATCGATTTGAACAAGAGCTCATCTACTATTTGGAGAAATACGATATTACCGAGGAGAAAGTACGCTTGGCGAACCACCTCGACTATTTTTCTTCCACCCTGCTGTCCGACGATTCGAACGGGAAAAAATTGGGTTTTATCACCCAGGAAATCGGAAGGGAAATCAACACCATCGGTTCAAAGGCCAACTATGCCCCTATGCAGCAATTGGTGGTTCAAATGAAAGATGAGTTGGAAAAAATAAAGGAACAAATGCTCAACGTGTTGTGATGGAAGGAGGTAAACTGATCATATTCTCGGCACCTTCCGGGAGCGGAAAAACCACCATTGTGCGTTATTTGCTGGAGCAACCCGAGTTGAATCTGGCATTTTCGGTCTCCGCGACGACCAGGCCGCGCCGAGGGAAGGAAAAGCATGGCGAACAATACTATTTCATGACCATATCGGAGTTCAAGAACCATATCAAGGCAGATGAATTCCTGGAATGGGAAGAAGTGTATCGCGACAATTTCTATGGCACCTTAAAAAGCGAGGTGGAGCGATTATGGGCCGAAGGTAAAAATGTGATTTTTGATATCGACGTGGCCGGCGGGCTTCGCATCAAAAAAAAATTTCCCAAGCAAACCCTGGCGGTTTTTGTAAAGCCCCCCAGTGTTGATGAATTGAAAATAAGGCTCAAAAAAAGAAGTACCGAGAGCGACGATAAAATAAATATGCGCATCGCAAAAGCCTCGGTTGAACTGGCCACCGCGCCACAATTCGATAAAATAATCAAGAATTATGATCTGGAAACCGCTTTAAAGGAATCCAAGGCCTTGGTACAGGAATTTATCGCGACTTCCAAGCCCACACAAAATGAGGGTAACCGAGAAAAAGGTTGATTTTGAGAAAGGTAGGTTTATACTTCGGCACCTTTAACCCCATACATATCGGTCATATGGTGATCGCCAACCATATGGTGGAATTTTCCGGACTTGATGAGGTCTGGTTCGTAGTCACCCCAAGAAGTCCGTTTAAAACCAAACAAACCCTTTTGGCCGACCACCATAGGTACCAAATGGTCGTGGAAGCCACCAAGGATTATCCCAAACTGAAGCCCAGCAATATCGAATTCGATTTGCCCCAGCCCAATTATACCATCAATACCTTGGTACATCTAGAGGAAAAGTATACCAAGGGATATCATTTTAGCCTGATCATGGGAGAAGACAACCTCAACGGTTTCCATAAATGGAAAAACTATGGGCTGATCTTGGAACGTCATGAACTCTACATCTATCCAAGGGTCTCCGAGAATTCGGCCCCGGAGCTTTTCCAAGACCATCCGAAAATTCACAGAATCGATGCCCCCATCATGGAAATATCGGCCACTTTTATCCGCCGTCAGCACAAATTGGGAAAAAATGTACGCCCCATGCTTCCCGATCCCGTATGGAAATATATGGATGAAATGAATTTCTACAGAACCTAGGAGGGACACAGGTTCAGTATCACCTCAAAATCTTTTTACTGTTTTGGTAGTACATTTTTTGAAGTGTCGTATCACTTAGATCCAGGCCGTTCAAGGGCCAATGGTAGGAAAAGAGTTCCTTTCCGTAAAAATGCTCGTCGGCGGTTTCCAAAATACGAAAAGTGGTTTCGTACATCGAGGCGTCCATACCCATATCGGTTCCATAGACCAACCGGTCTTGATACTTTTCAAAAAAGGCCTTTGTTCTCCTGGGAACGGGTGCATTTTCGGCATAGCGGGCCGCAATATCCGCATACAGATTATCATAGGCATCCAAAAGCCTGCCCAAGATTTCAAGGTCGTGGCTACAATTGGCCAGGTGGCAGGCTATAAAGGTGGTGCCCGGGTTAGCCTTTACCGCATTTTCCAAAGTAGTGATCAGCTCGGCGTGCATTAAAAGGTCTTTGTTGTTGGTGTCGATCTTCCAGTTCTCGGCGTTCATCAGGCCATCATTATGGACGTCGATGGGCAAGTACATCCAGTAAGGATCGGCCACGTGAACATTTACGGGCATTCCCAGCTCCCCGCATCTTTTTAACAACGGGATCATACGTTCATCATCAATATGCATTCCCAGGGCGGGGATCGGTTTCGAATTTTTAAGCCCTGCCCCTTTATCGCCCAATTCGCCAATCCCTTTGGCGCCCTTTTTAAAACATCTTTCCAATTCCTTAATGGCCTTTTGGGGCCAACCCTTTTCCTGATATCCCGTGTAATCAAATCCACACCAAAGCTCGAAATGATCGTCATATTTAGAATAGATGTCGTAAATGCTATCAAAGGCCTTGCCGGTCTGGCCGGTCAAGATGATGGTCTTTTCCACCCCAAAACGATCCATGGTCTTTACCCATTCCTGTAGTTCCGCATCGGACTTGGCGTAGGCATGGGAGTGAAAATCGATGACCGGATACTTGGCCTTTTCAATCCTCGTTATCGGCACATTGTAGATCGAAACAGGATCATAATCCTTTAGTAAAAGGTCGTTCTGGGCGACAGCTCCGACCGTTAAAAAAAACATACTGAACAGGGCAAATGAATATCTCAACATGACCGTGGCATTACGATAAAAAAGAAAGTTTTCCAGGGAATCGATGCCTTTTCTATCCAGGAAACATTTTGGGAAAAATGACCCAATAAGTTTGGTTCCCGCAAGTTCAGATCAATCTGGCAACTATCCCTATTCCAAGATACGACAATTGTGGAAAAAAGAGCATTTGGGCGCTTTAAAAAATAAGGCAATACATAAAGACCGGATAGCGATGAATGGCCCAAGAAGTTACCTATCGGTATCGAAGAGTACCACGGTATACTCAAAATCGGTCATTTCCCCGTTGATCCCTATATCTTGAACGGTCACCGTGAAGGTCGCATTCAAAGCTTCGGACAGGTCGATGCCACTGGGGACCCAAACGATGGTTGGATCGCCATAGCTATTGTCCAAGGCTTCCAACAGAACCGGGATGTTCTTTTTTTGGGCGTCCTTCATCTCGACGCGTGACTTGCTGAAGTCTGCTTCGGCCATGGAAAAAGACCATCTCTGCGGTGCCAGTTGTTTGGGAAGGTAACCACTCGGAGGCCATGCGATAAACTGGGGCGCATGGGCAGGCCGAATGCCCGGATTCCCCAAAACCCAAATGGCATTGGTTTGTTGGGTGTTTCCAATTCCTATTTCCTGCAATTCTGGCCAAAGCAACCATCGTCTGTGCCCTACCGGACCATTGTTTTCGCCCTGATCACGCATATAGGTATCTATGGCCTCCGCGTTGTTCTGAAGGGTCAGCAAAGAGTTGGCTGCCCCCTTACGCCCGTCCTCGGTATAACATTTCCAGGTATCCGGTGGGGTGTGGTTCAACGATTGGTTGGCATACATCATCAGCGCCGCTGCCTGAGCCCTACCGCTTTTGGTGACATTTTCGATAATTTTATTGTGCAGTCCGGCGGCCTTTCGATAATAGGACAATCGCGTCAAGATCCGCTCTTTGGTCTGCATGGGCACTTCACCTGCGTTACAGGAGGGCTCATCACCGGTCCATGGCGTTTCATCGCTTCTCGACACCGAAGACAAATAGTACGCTTCGTACAATTGTTTTGCCGCTTCGCGCAAGCTCAGATCTTGCGGCCACATTTGTTTTTCCCCTGCAGCTACCTGATAGATCGGCGCCTCCTTTTCACAGCCAATCACCATCACGAATAGCAATACAATGAAGCCAAGCCCAAAGTGATATTTTGCCAATGGTCGGTATGTCATCATCAAGAAGAAATGGGGTTGTACTTGATAACGCAGATAAAATGGGAAGCTTGTTATTTTTTCGATGACCGGTAAGCCGTTCATCGAAAAAATGAAATCCGTTAAAATTTCGGGTGATTATAGGGATACCGTCTTGGTCAAAACATCGGTGCCCAGGTGTTCATTGTCTGTATTGGTATACCATGCCCTGGTTTTGGGCATCAAGATTCCGGAAGCCCTTACCGTACCCGATAACAGGACGTACTCTCCATCGTTTTTGGCCTCATCATGGTAGAACTGATAGACTTCCATGGCGTAGCTAAGGGGGTCGATATAAAAGTACCAGGTGTCGCCCCCGACTTCCTTTTCGTAATTGACCTTCAAGACCAGATATTCCTTCCCTTTGAAGGTTTTGCGTTTCACCTTTGGGTCAATGATGGTGCCGGGATCCCTTAATTTCATGGGTAGACCATAAAGATAGGTATAGTAGTTCTTCATTGTTTTGGCCCTTTCACAGGTCAAACGATTAGATTGAGCCTCTTTGTCTGTAAAATTGGTGCTCCCATTTAAGGTTAGGGAACACACTTCGTGATCAACGATATAGCCAAGGGTATTGCCTTCGGTCGTGGAAGTAAGCTCGAAATATTGTTTTGGGAGGTCGATCACGATTTCACTTGTCCTTGTTTTGGCATCGGGACTGGTCATGGTTATCGATAGCTTTCCTTTAAAAGATGCCCAATTCCCTATTGGATCGTGATAGGATAAACTATTGTCCAACAATTCAGGGCCGGTCAATTTTTGGGCCATTAAAGGGTTGCAAGATAAAATCAAGAGAATTCCCAAAACCTTTCCAAAGCTTACGGCCGAACTTTCGAAATTCATCCGGTTAGGTTTTGGCATATTGATCGTAGGTTTCCAAAAGGTTCATCGTGGCTACCAGAAGATCCTTGGTCTCCAATAACAAACTGATATACAAGGCGGTATTTTTTGGACTTGACTCATCGGAACGGGTGCGTTCGATCTGTTTCTGGATTTTGAGTTCCACTTTTTCCAAAAGTTCCTGTTTATTGGTAATCAGCTTCGCGAGTGATCCGAAATCCTTTTCGCCGAATAATTTTTCGATATCGGTGAACAATTGCTCAACGTATCGGTCTGTTTCCTTTAGGTCTTTAAGCTGATTGAACCTCAGTTTTTTGTGATTGTTGTTTACATGCTTATAACTTGCCTTGGATATGTATTCCAAGGATTGTGTCATATCCTGTAAATAGCCCAGCACAGTGATGTAGAAGTTGCTTGTACCCACACTGGCCTCATCCAAGTTTTTGATGAAATAGAAAATATTGTCTTTAAGGCTCTCCACTTCATCGTTCAATTTTTCAATGCTCTTTCTGCTTTTCTTTAATTTATTGGCATCGTGTTTTGCCAAACCATCCATGGTATCGGTATATATTTTATTGGCCCTTTTGATGGCCATTGAAATATTCGATGAACTCTCTTCCATCACACCGATGATCGATCTGCTCTCCGCTTTTTGCAACTTCGTTTGCAATTTGGTTTCCTGCATCTTTTTGTTGTGGGAGAAATAATTCTTTGCAATCAAGGCAAAAGCGACAAGAATGAGCACGACGATGGCCACAAAGCCCCCGAGATAAATGACATATGCGATGGCTGCCGAGGCGGCAAATGCAATGATGGCCGTAAAAAACCACCCCCCAATCACGTTCAATACCCCAGCGACACGATATACCGCACTTTCAGGGCCCCAAGCCCGGTCTGCCAGAGATGATCCCATGGCCACCATAAAGGTGACGTAGGTGGTCGACAATGGGAGTTTCATACTGGTGGCGAGAGAGATGAGCACGCTAGCGACCATTAGATTCACCGAAGCTCGCACCATATCGAAAGCAGGTTGTTCCTGTACCCTGCTTTTAGGAATAAATACATAAGATTTCTCGAACTGCTTATCGATTCTCCCTGCCAACGACAAAGGTATGATCCCCGAAAGGTTTTCTGAGGCTCTAATGGTATATTTTACTATTTGACGAGATAGAAAATTGGGTTCGAAGCGCTCTTCGCCTTCATCCTGACGGGAAAGGTCCACACTGGTTTTGACCACGGCCTTGGCTTTCGAGGAGAACCATAATGTTAGGATCATCACCACCCCCGAGGCTAAAAGAAATGAGGTGGGGGTGCGAACAGCACCTGTAAGCCCTTCCATGGTATATGATTCTGCGGCTATTCCTGAGGCGCTCCACGTATTGAAAGATTCAAAAGCCGCGAGCGGAACCCCTATAAAATTCACCAAGTCGTTCCCTGCAAATGCCATTGCAAGGGCAAAGGTCCCCAAAACAATGATGATCTTATAAATATTGATCTTGAAAATGTTGATTACAAAAAACGAAATCAAGGTCCAAACGATAAAATTTCCCAAAAGGAAGGCTTCTGGGTTCTGCCCTATAAAGTCGTTTATCGAACCGGTCAAAATAGCGGCGCTGGAAAGACCCTTCACCAAAATAAAATAAATAATGGATGTAATGGCAAAACCGCCAAAAACGGCAGCGTACCATGATGGTTTTTTTTCAAATTGGAATGACAGCAAAAGCCGCGATACAAACTGTACCAAAACACCGACGCTAAAGGCAATCACTACGGAGAGCAATATTCCAAAGATAATCTCCGTGGCTTTTTCAGTATTGATATAATTGGAAAGCGCTACAAATCCCTCGCCCCTATCAAATATTTTGATCAAAGAAATGGCAACGGCCGCACCTAAAAGCTCAAAGACGATCGATACCGTCGTGGAGGTTGGCAAGCCCAATGTATTAAAAAAATCGAGCAGCAAAATATCGGTGATCATCACGGCCATAAAAATCACCATGATCTCGGCAAAGACAAATTCACTGGGATTGAAAATCCCCTTGCGGGCGACTTCCATCATACCGCTTGAGGAGACGGCGCCAAAAGCAATCCCAACACTGGCCACTACCATAACGGTTTTAAAAGAAATCGCCTTGGAACCAATGGCAGAATTCAAAAAGTTGACCGCATCATTGCTAACCCCAACCACCAAGTCGGTGACCGCGAGTATTGCCAAGGCAACGATCATGAAAAAGTAAAGGTTTTCGCCCATCGGGATTTAACTGAATCGCAAAAATGATATTATAATTTATCAACTAGGTTAACATAAGGTTATGAAAGCTGTCTGTGGCTTCAGGTTCGTTAAAAATTGCATTGACACAAATCTTAAGCATTTCCATGAAATATTCATTTATCTAGTATCGAAAACTAGATCATAAAATATTTAAGAAGTCCCGAAAGGCAACAATAACAGAGTTCACAGTCCAAACCGATAGATAATCCCTCCTTCAAGAATATTGGGGCGAAAATATACCAAAACTGAATTTTTTACGTTTTCAATGTAAATTTAATGTTAATTAATTGTTGCATCACTGTAAAAAATAGTATCTTAGTACCATAAATACGATAATGATGAAAAATGCAGTCCTACTAATGATGATTTCCTTAATTTTTTCTTTGGCCCAGGCCCAATCGAAAAAAGAGGTGAAACTCAATGCCGATACCAACCTTTATGAGGCCACCTATTTCCATGAGAATGGAGCGGTGAGCCAAAAAGGCAATTTTGACCTGGCCGGAAAATTACACGGCGAATGGGTGAGCTACGATGAGACCGGGGCTCCTTTATCAAAAGGCTCATACAAAAAAGGGATCCGAACCGGAAAATGGTATTTCTATTCCGAAAATGGCGTAAAGGAAGTTGAATTCAAGAACAATATCGTAGCCAGTGTCAATGGTGAAGATACCGCCACACGGGTAGCGGACAATCATTGACATTACGTTCATAAACAATAAAACGAGAGATGCGCCCTAGGGCGCATCTCTCGTTTTATAACATTAATGCCTTTTGAACCCCTGATTTATTTTCTGGGCGACTTTTCCGCAAAGAACTCCCCTGTATCATCTGCACTTGGCAATACGCTGCTGATCGTTGCACCGTCAAACGCGATAGTCTTTGCTTCAAGGCCTTGGGAAATCATCGTCACATAATTTGCTTTTACCTCTACCGACAGTTCCATCGGTTCGTATCCCAGAAAACCGACCACCACAGTATACGTTCCCGGAGCCAAATCGGTAAACTCAAAATTCCCGTTGAAGTTGGTCCGAGTGGCCCTTTCCGTATTCTTTAGGGAGACTTCCGCAAAAGACAAGGGCTCATTGTACATGGAAAGGTCAGTAACATTTCCCGACAAAATACCATATTCCTGTGAAAACACAGATCCCGAAACCAGCAGAAAGAAGATTAAAAACAAATTTCTCATGCAATATCCTTAAATAACGCTGCAAAGGAAATGCTCTTTTGTTAAATTAAGGTTAGGGCTAAATTAAGATTCGAAAGGGCCAAGGTTATCAATAGGTCTTTAAAAATAAAAATAGTGAGGTTCGGCCTCGGTTCGCATTCTGCTTAAAAACGTATCTTGCAAAGCATAATGGAACATTATGCTTTGGGAACAATTACTTTCTCTTAAACGCCATGGCGATACCTACAAAAGATTAAGAAAAGAACAGGACGAGACCCGCTTGGGGTTCGAGGTCGACTATGATCGGGTAATCTTTTCATCGGCATTCCGCAGTTTACAGGACAAGACACAGGTAATACCGCTCTCACAGACCGATTTTGTGCACACCCGTTTGACCCATAGCCTGGAGGTTTCCGTGGTGGGGCGCAGTCTGGGGCGCATTGCCGGCAAGAAATTATTGGGGAAATACCCCCATTTGCAGGAAATGCACGGTTACCAATTCAATGATTTCGGGGCCATCGTTGCAGCTGCGGCCCTAGCCCATGATATCGGCAATCCTCCCTTTGGACACAGCGGCGAAAAAGCGATCGGGGAATATTTCAAAACCGGCAGTGGATCGAACTATCGCAAGTTGCTATCGGATTCGGAATATCAGGATATCATCGACTTTGAAGGAAACGCCAATGGTTTTAAATTGCTCACCGAGTCGCGTATCGGGGTCGAAGGAGGGCTCCGGCTCAGCTATGCCACCTTGGGCGCCTTCATGAAATATCCCAAGGAATCATTGCCAAAAAAACCCAGCAAACATATTGCAGTAAAAAAATTCGGGTTCTTTCAATCGGAAAAGCAATCCTTCCAAGAAATTGCCCAGGTATTGGGACTGCAAAGCACAGGCCAAGATGGTTCCTTATCCTTTTCAAGACATCCCCTGACCTATTTGGTGGAGGCCGCAGATGATATTTGCTATACCATCATCGACTTCGAAGACGGCATCAACCTCGGACTGATTTCTGAAGACTATGCGCTGGAGTATTTGATCAACTTGGTGAAAGACAATATCAATACCAAGAAATACAACGCCTTGGCCTATCAGGAAGACCGCCTGAGCTATCTTAGGGCACTGGCCATCAACACCTTGATTTTCGACGCGATCGAACAGTTCATGGGCAATGAGGAAGCGATCCTAAAAGGCAGCTACGCCACTTCCCTGATGGAAGAAAGCAGATATAAGGCCCAGATCAAGGACATCATCGCATTGAGCATCAACAATATGTACCAATCACAGGAAGTGATCGAAAAAGAAATTGCGGGCTATAAAATCATATCCGATATTTTGGATGTCTATTGCACCGCCCTGATCAGAACCAAAAATGGCCAGGGGTCGAGCTATGACCGCTTGATGATCCAGACCATGCCCGAATTTTACAGAAATACCGATACGTCCGATTATGGCATTTTGCTGGGTGCTTGTTGTTATGTCGCCAGCCTATCCGATCGGGCCGCGGTACACATCCATAATAAAATAATGGGAAGACAGCTCTAGAAATTATAGGAAACCCCGACGCCCAACAACTGTTTGAGCTGTATCCGGGGCCTCCCCGGATCGATGACGGTTCCGTTGGCATCGATTACCGTACCGAACAAAATATCGTTGTCATAGATCAACTGTGTGCCGATATTGGTGACTATAAATTCGTTTACCCTGAGGTCGATGTTCAGTTCCCAATCCACATCGATATTGCCAAAGTTGCGCAAATAATCGGTATAAAGATTCAAACGGTGTTTGATGGCCATGTTCTTATAAATTTCGGTTTCCCAATGGTTGGAAACAAAAAACCCGAATTCAAGAAATACGTTCTTGCCCTCCTCAATGATGTTACCATCGGCATCGTAAACGGCTTTTTCCACACCAAAAGCCCCGTTATTCGCCAAATCTTGATCCAGAACAAAGGTGACCTTTTGGGTGAGGGGCGAAAGGTATAGGTTAAACTTGTTTTCTTTGGAAACAAAACTCGTTCCCGCACCCACAAACCAATAACCAGGAGCCATAAACCTGGAAATCGGAGTGTCCCTGTCGGGATATTTGTATCCATTTGAAAATTGGGTATTGAAGTTTGCCTTGACCGAAAAATACCAGTTGGTGATGGTATCTTGGCGGTATCCAAAAGTACTGCCCATTCTGAAGGCGTCATCGGTTTTGCGTAGTTTCTGGTTGTCCTGGGCATTCAGGCCATAGCGCATTTCCAGATAATTTTCCCATTTCAAATACCGGAACTTGTAGTTGCGCTCGAACCTGACATTGCCCAAGGCGGCCACCGAGTTATTGCCCCCTGCGTTCCAGTTCACGAAGGATGCCTGGCTGAAATTGAGTCCCACCAAGTTGATGCCCTGCCAAAAAGAAGGGACTTGAAACCTATTGAATTCTTTATCCAGAGGCTTGGTTTTCTTAAAGGAGATCACCGACGTATTGAGGGTTACCCCCCTTTTGATGTCTTTGATCCTTTCTTGCAATCGCCTGATGACGACCGTATCGACCACAGTGGTATCAATGGCCATGCTATCGATTTCGCGTGGAGGCGGTATGGTATCCTGGGCCTCCAGGGATGTTGCACAAATGACCGGCAGAAGGTTCAGCATCGCTATTTTCAAAATATTTTTACCCATTCAGTAAATCAATAATTTGCTTTTTTATGGCCGATA
Source organism: uncultured Flavobacteriaceae bacterium (assembly GCA_963700435.1). Lineage (GTDB taxonomy): Bacteria > Bacteroidota > Bacteroidia > Flavobacteriales > Flavobacteriaceae > Pelagihabitans. Next base: position 187,212 of record CAVOXM010000008.1, on the reverse strand, counting down.
CATCGATTCCCGAGAGCCGGTGCAGTTCTTCTATGCTTCCCTGTTCAAGAAACACATCATCGATTCCCATCGTTACAATGTTATTCGAGGCGCCGATTTCATTGGCAAACTCGAGTACCGCACTGCCGAAACCTCCTATTTTGCAGCCATCCTCCACTGTGATGACCGATTCGTAATTTTGGAAGACCTCACGCAGGCGATTTTGATCCAAAGGTTTCACAAAGCGCATATTGATATGCCCAATGGGGCTCCCGGTCTCCGCAATGGCATTGGAGACCTTATTTCCGATATGCCCGATCGACAACACGGCTACCTTGCTGCCCCTGGCAAGCACTTCAGAAATCCCGATATCGATGGGCTGGAAGGGTTGGCGCCAGTCGATGGTCACCCCCCTGCCCCTGGGATAACGTATGGCAATGGGTCCAGGAAGCCCCAATTGGGCGGTGAACATGATATTTCGCAGTTCCCTCTCGTTCATCGGGGCAAAAATAATTAGATTGGGGACACAGCGCAAATAGGCCATGTCGAAAACCCCATGGTGGGTTGCCCCATCTTCGCCAACAATTCCAGCACGGTCCAAACAGAAAATGACAGGCAGCTTTTGGAGCGCCACATCGTGTATGACCTGATCGTAGGCCCGTTGTAAAAAAGTGGAATAAATATTACAGAAGGGAACCAAACCTTCCGCCGCAGCGCCGGCAGCCAAAGTAACCGCGTGTTGTTCCGCGATTCCAACGTCGAAGGCGCGGTCCGGCAGGGCTTCCATCAAAAATTTCAGGGAGCTTCCAGTGGGCATGGCAGGGGTAATTCCAATAATATTCAAATTGGCTTGTGCAAGTTCAACCAGCGAATGCCCGAAGACATCCTGGTATTTTGGTGGTTGTCGGTATTTCCGATTTGGGCAGCCAAATTTCCGGTAACTTTGTTGAACTTTCCTGGGGCATGGTAAACCACCTGATTTCTTTCGGCTTGTTCGAGGCCCTTTCCTTTGGTGGTGATCACATGCAATATACGCGGTCCATTCAACGATTTTAAACGATTGAGCTCCTGCAATCAACAAAGGAAGATCGTGACCATCTAAGGGTCCTGAATAATTTAGGTTCAAGCATTCGAAGATATTCTCATCCTTGGCGATTCCGCTTTTTTACATTGGTAAGGTATTTCTTTAGGGCTCCTACACTGGGATCGATACCTATTGCATTGTCATTTAGAATAACCAGCACGTTCGCATTGGTGACCCCTAGGTGATTTAGCCCTTCGAACGCCATCCCACTTGCAATTGAGGCATCGCCGATGACCGCGACATGCTGTCTTTTAAAATCCCCTTTGAGCTGGGAGGCCAAGGCCATTCCCAAAATGGCCGATATTGAGGTTGAACTATGTCCGGTACCGAATGGGTCATAGCTGCTTTCAGACCTTTTCGGAAAGCCACTTATTCCCTCAAGTTGCCGATTGGTACCAAATATTTTTTATTCTGCCCGTCAAAATTTTATGGCCGTATGCCTGATGTCCCACATCCCAGATCAGCCGGTCATCTGGCGGTGTCGAAAATATAATGGAGGGCGATGGTGAGTTCCACCACCCCCAAGACTGGCCCCCAGATGACCTTCTTTGGCAGAAACAATGTCAATAATGAAATCACGCAATTCTTGGGCAAGTCTTGGGCAACTCACTTGGTGCCGGGAGTCGACTAAGGTCTTCTGGGAATCTTATATTTTTTAGTAAGTCCATGGTCGGGGACAAATGTACTCTAAAATCGTTTTTTGCATCGTCAATGCGCTCTTTAAAATCGTATTTTTGAAATTATGATTTTACCTTTCGATGACAATTATTATCATGAAAAAGGCGCTACAAGAGGCCGAAACGGCCTTTGCGAAAGGCGAAGTGCCCATAGGGGCCATTGTGGTGGTGCAGGAGCGGATCATTGCAAGGGCCCATAACCTGACCGAACAATTGAACGATGTCACTGCCCATGCCGAAATGCAAGCCATCACGGCGGCTGCGAATTTCTTGGGCGGGAAAGTACCTGAAGGATTGCACGCTCTATGTGACCCTTGAGCCATGCCAAATGTGTGCAGGGGCCTTGTATTGGAGCCAAATTTCAAGAATAGTATATGCCGCTAAAGATGTTGACAGGGGCTTTGGGACGATGGGCAGCAAACTGCACCCGAAGACAACAGTATTGGGCGGCATCATGGAACACGAAGCGGCCGATCTGTTGAAGCGGTTCTTTATCCAAAAACGCAATCTCAACTAGACATTTGATTTTCGTAAAAAGAAAAAGCCCCTTACCGAATGGCGGGGCTTCAATTTCATGCAAGCAAACAATATGGCTATCCAACCACTTGTACTTGTGCTGCGACCGTCCCTTTTCGACCTTCTTCTTCCACGTATTCGACCTTGTCCCCTTCATTCAAATGGGTGCCATTCAATGCGGTGGCATGAACAAAGATGTCTTTTCCAGTGGCATCGTTGGTAATAAATCCGTATCCCTTGGATTCGTTGAAAAATTTTACTGTTCCAGTCATTCCAAAAAAATTAAATGATAGTAAATACTATCACTAATTTAAAATTTTTTGGGCATACCTCCATCAAATCGACCCGATTTCTAAACAGAATTATTGCTTCTTCTTGTTTTTTACAGGTTTGTCCTGCATCTTTCTGATATTTTCTTCAGTCAACATATAGTCCTTTATTTTTTTACCCTTGCTCTCCGTTACCAAAAATAGCGGCATGGCCACCAAAAAGATCCCGACAGTACCGGCGCCGATACATTTATTGGCCAAGTCGGCCCGTTCATCGTCCACGTTCAAACCATAGACAATGGATGAAAAGGAGGCAATTACAATGATGAGGATCACATATCTCATATCAACAATATTAAGAAATCATAGCCGATTATGGGGCATGCCAATTACTTGGTGAAGTTGATCAGTTTCCTTCTATAGGCCGTCAACAGCTTCGATTTGGAAACAAAGCCTACATATCGGTTGTTTTTGACAACTGGAAGATTCCATGCCCCACTGCTTTGAAATTTTCCCATGATGTCGGTCATCTTATCCTTGTCCAATTCAATAATTTCGGGGGGCGTTTGCATGACGTCTATGACCTTTACCTCCTTGTAAAGGGTTTGGTCGAACATGATCGGTCTTATGTCGTCCAAGAGCACGATTCCCATCAGGGAACCGTCCTTTCTATCGATGACGGGAAAAATATTCCGGCTCGATTTAACCACCGCTTCATGCACCATCTCGCCAAGATCCATATTGGGGTAGAGGGAAATAAAATTGCTTTCGATCACCTTATCAATATCCATCAAGGTGAGTACGGCATGGTCTTTATCATGGGTGATCAGTTCCCCTTTCCTGCCCAATTCCATATTGTATACCGAATGGGGATGCACATACTTGGTAATCGAATATGAAATTGCCGCGGTGATCATCAAGGGGATGAACAATTCGTAGCCCCCGGTGACCTCGGCAATCAAAAATATGGCCGTGAGCGGTGCATGCAAGACGCCTGCCATGAGCCCTGCCATGCCCACCAGGGTAAAATTACTCTCCGAAACCTGGATTTTGAAAAGCCCAATACTGTTGATGACCTTGGCGATACAGTTCCCCATGATGCTGCCCATAAAAAGCGTAGGGGCAAAGATACCCCCAACACCCCCCGCGCCAAAAGTGAGGGCACTTGCAATGATCTTAAAAAACACAAGTCCGGCGAGCAGCCCGATCACCGCCCACACATTGGTCAGATCAAGGTGAAAGATATTGTTCTTAAGCACCGCCTCGGGATTCCCTTTGATAAGGTTGTTGATCACATCGAAACCCTCCCCGTACAAAGGGGGTATAAAATAAATCAGGATCCCAATCCCGATTCCCCCAAAAACAAGTCGCTTGATGGGGGATGCTATTTTGTCGAATATCTTTTGGATCCGTTCGTACATTTCGGTAAAATAGATGGAGGTAAGGCCAGCGAAGAGCCCAAGGACCAGATAAAAAGGAATGTCGGTGATCTCAAAACCATCCTCGATCTTAAAAGGGAGCAAAATATCGCTCCCGAAGAAAAAGTACGAAGTGATGATCGCCGATATCGATGCCAGCAATAGTGGTAACATCGATGCAATGGTAAGATCTAGACTAAAAACCTCAATGGCAAAGATGATTGCGGCGACCGGCGCCTTGAAGATGGAGGACATGGCGCCCGCTGCGGCACAACCGATAAGGAGGTTACGCGTTGATTGGTTCATATGGAACATCCGCGAAATGTTCGAGCTGATGGCGGCCCCAGTGGCCACCGTCGGCCCTTCCAGCCCCACCGATCCCCCGAAGCCCACGGTAAGGGGAGCGGTCATGATCGAAGCGAACATCTGGTACTTGCGCATGATGCCCTGATGCTTGGAAATCGCAAACAAGGTTGAAGGAATGCCATGGCTTACTTTATGGCGGATGACATATTTGATGACCAGGTACACCAGGGTGAAGCCGATGATGGGGAATACAAAATAGAATGCGTGGTGGTAATACCGTACCAAATTTCCTTCCAACAGGTGTTGAAAAAAGTGGGTCAGGTTTTTGAGTACGACGGCAGCGACTCCGGAAGTGAAGCCCACCAAAATACTCAGGATATACACGAATTGGCGTTGCGAAATATGTTTGGCACGCCAAACGAGGAACTTGGTAAGCCAGGATTTTTTTAGTGCCGCCATGGGTTTGAAAATCCTCTATGGGATTTTTGCTTATGATTTTATGTCCAATCGAAGACTGAGTTCCTTCAACTGTTCCTCGTCTATTGGCGCAGGGGCGTCGATCATTACATCACGCCCGCTGTTGTTCTTGGGGAAAGCGATGAAATCGCGTATGGTCTCCTGACCGCCCAAAATAGCGACCAAACGATCCAACCCAAAAGCAATGCCGCCATGGGGCGGCGCCCCGTACTGGAAGGCATCCATCAAAAACCCAAACTGTGCCTGCGCCTGGGCGGGCGTAAAGCCCAAATGCCTGAACATGGTGCTTTGTACTTCCTTGTCGTGGATACGGATCGATCCCCCGCCAATTTCGTTGCCGTTCAGTACCAGATCATAGGCATTGGCCCGTACCGCTCCCGGATCACTGTCCAACAACTGGAGTTGCCCAGGTTTTGGGGAGGTAAAGGGATGGTGCATCGCATGGTAATGGCCCGTTTCCCCATCCAGCTCCAAGAGTGGGAAATCAACCACCCACAAGGGGGCAAATTCGTTGGACTTCCGCAGTCCCAATCGGCCCGCCATCTCCATACGCAAGGCGCTCAATTGGGTTCTGGTCTTTTGGGCATCGCCCGATAGGATGCAGATGAGGTCTCCCTTTTGGGCACCTGTGGCCTCGGCCCATTTGGCCAAATCGGCTTCCCCGTAAAACTTGTCCACGGAAGATTTGAAGCTGCCGTCTTCATTGCATCTCACATACACCATTCCCTTGGCCCCGATCTGTGGTCTGCGAAGCCAATCGACCAGGGCATCGACTTCCTTTCTGGTGTAAGAAGCGGCACCGGGCACCGCTATGCCCACTACAAGTTCGGCCTCGTTGAACACGGAGAATTCTTTGTGTTGGGCCCATTGGGTGAGTTCGCCGAATTCCATCCCAAAACGGATGTCGGGCTTGTCATTGCCATATTTCACCATCGCCTCGTCATAGGTCATCCTGGGAAAACGATCTATCTGAACCCCATTGATCTCTTTTAAAAGGTGTTTGGTCAGCCCTTCAAAAGCATTTAGGATATCCTCCTGCTCCACAAAGGCCATTTCACAGTCGATCTGGGTAAATTCGGGTTGCCTGTCTGCCCTTAGATCTTCATCCCTGAAACACTTTACGATCTGAAAATATTTGTCCAATCCCCCGACCATCAACAATTGTTTGAACGTCTGTGGCGATTGTGGAAGGGCATAAAACTGGCCAGCGTTCATTCGGCTGGGCACCACGAAGTCGCGGGCGCCCTCGGGGGTCGATTTGATCAGATATGGGGTTTCGACCTCTATAAAACCTTGTGCCGATAGGTACTTGCGTACCTCCATGGCCACTTTGCTGCGAAAAATAATATTGTTCCTTATCGGATTGCGGCGAATATCCAAGTATCGGAATTTCATTCGCAGGTCTTCCCCACCATCGGTTTCGTTCTCTATGGTAAAAGGTGGCGTTTTTGATTTGTTCAAAATCTTGAGTTCGCTCACCAGTACCTCTATATTTCCCGTACCGAGATTGGGGTTTTTGGAAGCACGCTCTATGACCGTACCCCTTATCTGGATTACAAATTCCCTGCCCAGGTCCCTTGCTTGTTCCAGCAAAGCCCTTGAGGAACGGTCTTCGTCAAAAACCAATTGGGTGATGCCATATCGATCGCGGAGGTCTACCCAAACCACAAATCCTTTGTCACGTGTTTTTTGCACCCACCCCGAAAGGGTCACTCTTTCATCGATGTGCTGTTCCCTTAACTCCCCGCAGGTATGGCTTCTATACATGTACTCTTGGTTTATGGCAGCAAATTTAATAAGTATCGCGTATTATGAACGATAAATAACTTCATTTTATGTGTCTGGAAGACTTGCAAGGCCTAAATCGCATGCTGCATTGACGAGAGCAAGGGAATTCGACCTGATTTTCTAACAAATACTTGCCTTGGATATGGTCTTGCGTCATTTGGTGGCCAAAAAAATCCCGGCCTTGTTGGGGCCGGGATTTGCTTGTGCCCTCAATATGATCTCAGTCATCAAGCCGCTTTTTTTTCCTGAGGGTCCGCTTCCTTTGTGGTTGTCTTTCTGCCTCCCCTGATCCCGATCTTGATCCTATAGGTGATGTTGAACAGCACCGGTACGATGACCAAAGTAAGGAACGTGGCAACGATCAAGCCGAAGATGACGGTCCATGCCAGTGGCCCCCAGAAGATCACATTGTCTCCTCCCACATAGATTTTCGGATCGAATTCCGTAAAAAGGGAGAAGAAATCGATGTTGAGTCCGATGGCCAAGGGAACCAATCCAAGAACCGTGGTAATGGCGGTAAGCAGCACCGGACGGAGCCTCGCCTTGCCCCCTTTGGTGAGAATCTCCGTGATCTCTTCCATATTCAACAGGTCTTTGTCGTCCAGGTCGAGTTTCACTTTTTTACGGTCGATCAAAATTTGGGTATAGTCGAGCAATACCACCCCATTGTTCACCACGATCCCGGCCAGGGAAATGATGCCCATCATGGTCATCATGATCACGAACGACCAGCCCGTGAGCATCAATCCGCCAAAGACCCCTATAAAGCTCAAAAATATGGCAATCATGATGATCAAGGGTTTGGAAACGCCTCCAAATTGGAAGATCAAAATCAGCATGATCAAGCCAAGTCCTGAAAAGAAGGCCCCAACCAAAAAGTTTTGCTGTTTGTTCTGTTCCTCTATCTCTCCGGTGAAATCAATCTTGACGTTTTCCGGAAGGTTTTTGAACTCCTTCATTTCCTCCTGGATCTGCCCCACGATCTGGGCAGCATTGCCTCCCGCCTTGAGCCCGGAATATACCGTAACCACCCGCTTCGCGTTTCTGTGTTTTATCGCACTGAAACCAGAAGAATTCCGTTGGGTCGCCACCGCGGATATCGGGATTTCCTTGATCTGACCGGAAGCCTGGTCCCTGAAGATGATATTTTGGTTGAAAAGGGCATTTTTATCGAACCGGATATCTTCATTGAACCGCACATTGATATCATAATCCTCGCCATCGAGCTTATATACACCGGCTTTCTCCCCGAAGAGGGATCGGCGCAGTTGTTGGCCCACGGCACCTACGGCGACGCCCAATGCGCCAGCTTTTTCACGATCCACCACCACCTGCATGGAGGGTTTGCTCTTGTTGACATCTATTTTCAGTTCTTCGATACCCGCGATGTTTTTGGTATTGATAAAGTTCCTGATATCTTCAGCAGTGCTGATCAGCTGGTCATAGTCTTTCCCTTCCAATTCAATATTGATGGGATATCCTGCCGGGGGACCGTTCGCATCCTTTTCCACGGAAATGGCAACTCCCGGATAAATACCGGTGAGTTCATCCTGTATTTCGCTGCGCAGGGCTTCGGTATTCCTGCCATTGCGATACTTGAACTCCCTCATGGAAACCGTCACCTTCCCGCGATGTGGCATTTCGGACGATGAACCGCCATCGGTCTGTGGGTTGCCGGCACCTTCTCCCACTTGGGAAACCGCGGATTCGACCAAATAATTGAAATCCCCATTTGTATATTTATCCCGATTGACCACCGCATAGACACGCCGCTCAATATCGTTGGTCAGCAAATTGGTTTTTTCAATGGAAGTCCCCTGTGGATACTCTATATATACATAGATTTCATTGGGAATGTTATCCGGGAAGAATTCGATTTTGGTCCTTCCCGAACCTATCGACATCCCAAAAAGCATAAAGGTGGCGATAAGGACCAAGAAAGTGATGCCAAAATACCAATATACATTACCCCCGCGCAGGGCATGTTGAATTCTGCGCTCGTACCAATCCTCAAAACGGGCCATGGTATTCTTCTGAAAGTTGAGCGCCCATTTTTTCAAGGCATATTTATAGACCCAGAACAAAATGGCCGTTAAAATCATCACTGAGCCCAAGCCCCGCATGGTTCCTCCAAAAATCAGTATGAACAATCCGAAACCCCCTAAGATCATACTGAGCCGGTAGAGCTGCTTCTTGGTCAATTCCTTTTCCCCGATTTCCATAAATTGGGAGACCAGCATGGAGTTCATGAAAATGGCCACGAACAAAGACGAACCCAAGACCACCGAGAGGGTGATGGGGAAATAGATCATAAATTGGCCGAATATCCCGGGCCATAGGCCCAAGGGCACAAAAGCCGCTACGGTGGTGAGGGTGGAGATAATGATGGGATAAGCGATCTCACCTATCCCTTTTTTGGCCGCTTCGATGCGCGGCATGCCCTCGCTCATCAGGCGATATACATTTTCAACGACCACGATACCGTTATCCACCAACATCCCGAGCCCCATGATCATCCCGAACAAAATCATCGTATTCAAGGTGTAGCCCAAAAGGTTGAGGATCATGAACGACATGAACATCGACATTGGAATGGCAAAGCCAACGAAGAGGGCGTTACGGAAGCCCAAGAAAAACATCAACACCGTAACCACCAAGATGATCCCGAAGATGATATTGTTCACAAGGTCTTCGACCTGGTTCAAGGTACGGCCCGAGGAGTCGTTCGCAATGGAAATGTTGAGGTCTGCGGGAAAATATTTCGCCTGTTCCTCTTTAACCATTTCCCTGATTTTGGTCGTGGCTTCGATGGTGTTCTTTCCAGATCGTTTCTTCACGTCGAGCATGACCACGCTTTCGCCAAATTCACGGGCGTAGGTTGTTTTTTCCTCTTCATCAAAGGTAACCTCGGCAATATCTTTAAGATATACGGTACCTTTTTCAGATTTTACAACGAAATCGTTCAACTCCTCCGGTTTCTCGATTTCACCCAAAACGCGAATGGTGCGCCTTTGTTCATCGGTCTTTATGTTTCCGGCCGACATCGTCATGTTGCCATTGCTAATGGCCCCGATCACATCTTGAAAACTCACTTTGGCCGCCATCATTTTATAGATGTCGACCGCGACTTCCACCTCCTTATCTTGGGCACCACGAATATTCACCTCTTTGATTTCGGGGAGGTTTTCTATCTCGTCTTGCATATATTCGGCAAATTCCTTTAATCGCTCCACCGGATAGTCGCCCGTAAAATTGATGTTCATGATCGGAAACGATTCCGCTAGGTTCAAATCGAAGATGTTCGGCTCCACCTTGGCATTGTTGAAAGTCGGCCAATCCTCACTGGCCTTTTCAACATCTACCTCATCTTTTACCTTTTGTTTGGCCTGTTCCACCGAAATATCTTCATCGAACTCAACCGTTATGATCGAATAATCTTCCTGGGAGGTGGAGGTTACTTCCACCACATTGCTCACATTTTTCAGACGATCTTCCAAAGGATCTGTGATCAAACGCTCCACATCTTCAGCCGTGTTGCCCGGATAAGGTGTGCTGACATAGATCTTGGTCTCCACGATTTCAGGAAAATCCTCCCTTGGCATGGCAAAATAGGCCTTGATCCCAATCCATAAAAAAATGGCGATCATCACATAAATTACGGAGGGATTGTCTATCGCCCACGACGATAGTCCAAATTCCTTGTCGGCGTTTTTTTTCTGCTTACTCATCAGATTGATCGTTTACGATTTTAACATTCTGCCCTTCTTTCACAATTCTTGCTCCTTCCTTTACCAATAGGTCTCCATCGGCTATGCCGGTAAGGATTTCAACCATTTTACCTTGGGTCCTTCCCGTGGTGATGATTCTTCTGCTCACCACTGCTTCATTTTCACTATCACTTGGTTCGGCCACGTAAACATATTGTTGCCCTTCCGCATTCTCCGAAATGACGTTCTGAGGTACCAAAATGGCGCTTGCATTGGAATAATCATTGAGACTTACCTTGGCCGTGAGATTGGGCTTGATGACCCCTTTTTCGTTGGGCACGGAAATTTCGATGGAGAAGGAACGGTTGTCGGGCTTTATGAAATTGCCGGTTTGCCGGATGCTGGAATGAATGGTATCCCCGAGCACCGGAAAATATACTATGGCTTCCTTGCCTTTTTGAACTCCGTCGAGATAATTTTCCGGCACATCGACCTCTATATACATATTATCCAAGTTGACGATCCGGAACACTTCCGATCCCGGCCCGGGGGCCACAACGGTGCCCTGATCCTTGATGACGTCATCGATTATGCCGGCAAAAGGGGCCCTAATGGCCGATTTGCCAAGTTGGGATTCTGCCTGTTGCACTGCATTCCGCGAGGCTTCATATTGCGTTCTGGCCTGAAGGTATTGGATTTCGGAACCAATTTTTTGATCCCATAGGCGCTGTTGCCGCTCAAAGGTGGTTTTGGCCAAGGCTGCCTGAGTTTTTAGCTGGTCTACCTGACTGCCCATGCCGCCATCGTCGATGCTGGCCAATAGTTGTCCCTTGACCACCTTTTGGCCCTCGGTGACATAAACTTTTTGTAAGGTACCTTGCATCTCGGGGTATACCAGTACGTTTTGTTTGGTTTTCACATCGCCCTGAAGTTCCAAAAAGTGATCGAAATTCTCGACTTTGGCCGTGATCGTGGTGATCAAAGGCAGTCTTTCGCTGCCCGATCGTGATGCGATGACCGAATCCAATAACCTGAGATCATCGGTCAAGACCTTTTGCTGCTCGGTTATTTCGGCCTTCTTAGACCTTATGGCTTCCAGATCGCCCTGGGCCATCAAGTCTTGAACATTTGAAGGAGTGCTTCCATTGCCGCAGGATGTAAGTACGATTGCTGCAGTGATTAAGTAGCCTATCTTTTTCATTTTAATGGTTTTAATTGTTGATTCTTTTAAGATTTATTGTTGTTGAGGACGGTTTCCAATTCGGTTTTTCTGTTGATCACATCCACCATTGACTGCAAGTACTCTTGCTGCGCGCTGTAGAGTTGTAACTGTGCCTGACGCAGATCGAAGCTGCTGGCGATGCCCTCCAAATATTTTACTTCGTTCTTTTGTTCAATACGTTCGGCCAAGCCAAGATTTTGTTTGTTATTTCCGTATTGTTCAATGGCAAGGATATAATCGCTTTTGGCCTTTTCGAGCTGCAACCTGATCTGTTCCTCCGCTTCGGCCAATTGGGTTTTTGCCTTTTCCAAGGATATCTTTGGCGCGTTGGGTGCTGGCACTTCTTTTAAGAGAACTGAATATCGGAATCGATAGGTCGAATCCAAGTGTTGAAAAATCGAACCATTCCTGATCTTTCCTTAAGAAGTCGAACTCAGTGGCATATCCTGTGGTACCATAATTCACAAAAGCATTTAAGGTAGGCAGGGCCTTGCTTTTGGCCAACTTCCACTCAAAATAACGTTGTTCGTTCAGATTGGTGGCCAATTTGAAATCGACGTTGTTGGCCATATCGAATTCGTTTTCCAAGATGCCGAAATCGATTTGTGCTTGGGTCAGGTCATCGAGGTTATCCTCGAGTTGTGTCGGGGCATATATCGCCAACCCCATGACCAGGTTCAACATCTGCAGGGTGATATCCTTCAAGCGAACCGCGTTTTTCAATTGGTTCTGTACGGAGGATAGGGTAATTTGGAGTTGTTCAACACTCTCTTCATCGCCCAAGCCGTTCTCATAAATTTTAGTGGTCTCGAACAAGTTCTTTTCCAGGGTCGAGAGGTTTTTCTCAAAAATAGTTACGCTTTCCCCTGCCAACAATACATTGCCGTACGCTTCAGTGACCATTTTACGAACCTCTAACTGCGTTTTTTCCTTATTGTTGGCATAATAGCTCATGAATGCTTTTGTGGCCTGTACCCCTACGATATAGGAGCCGTCGAATATTTGCTGGCGCAATGTGCCAACGGCATTGACCGTTTTCGGGGTGCCAAAGATCAACTCTTGAAAAGTTCCGGGTTCCCCACCAAAAAATTCGGCAGGAATCAGGGAAACCGGTTGTTTCAACTGGTTCTGGTAACCGATGTCTCCGGTTATTTGTGGCAGACCAGCGGCGATCACTTCCCATTTCTGCTTTTGGGAATCGATTACGTCACGGTCGGCATTGATGGCACTGTAGTTGTTCTTGAGTGCGAATTCTATGGCTTCCGCTAAGCTAAAGCTGCTCGTTTGTTCTTGGGAAAGACCCTGGTGAAGGCCTATGGTGGTGAGGATGGTCAATATAGTAATATCGCATGCTATTCATGGTTTGAATTGATGATACTGTTTAATATTTCACGCCCTTTTGGCGTAATGATGCCCCTGAGGTGGTATTCAAGATAGTCATCCATCAGTGCAGCGGTCGGGAATATGTCGTTGGGAAACAGGGTGTGGTCTTTGATGCTGGTTACCCCAAAGAAATAGATTCTTGAAACAAAGGCAATGTTGAGATTTTCACGGTATATCCCTTGCGCAATGCCTCTTTGGACATTGTCGACCACGCAATCCTGCATCACCTCGAAGTGTTTTTGCCGTAAGGCACGGTGTATCTTTGGATAATATTTCTGCAATTGATACTGGGGGGAAGACTTCTCATCCTTTAAGTGCAGCATGGCAAACCTTTTGATCTCGTAGAGCTCTTCGATGGGGTTTTTCTTCAACGCACAAATGGTGTCGATGCCCTCTGAAATCGTACAAAACAGATGCATGGTCGTATCTTCTACCAGCTGTGTCTTGTTCGTGTAATGCGCATAGATGGTTTTTTTGGAAATGCCCATCTCGTGCGCGATATCGTCCATGGTCACGCTCTTGAACCCTAAGTTCAAAAACATATCGGTCGCCTTTACTAATATTTGTTCTTTCATAATCAGGCGGCAAATATAATAGGGGAAACTTAAAACACAATAAAAGTTTCCAAAGTTTTACAATTTTTTAACATTCGCTTTTTTTTCATGCAGTACGACATTCATCCAGGCATGGCATCCCATTTTTGCACTACCATTACCATATTGATCTCCAGAGGAGCGATACTTAAGTCGGCCATGTGGCTTTTCCAAACCTCAACTCGATTGCTGGAACCTGGCCCTTTTCGTTTCAAACCAATACGGGGAAGGGCATAATTTGTAGAAAATAATTTGACGGGACACATATTCCTTTATTTTTGACAAAAAATAGTCTACATGCATTCCGTAGAAGCCTACCGTGATCATTTCACGACCTATCTTGAATCGAAATCCCGTTTAAAAGAACCCCAAAACCTATATGCTCCCATACAGTATATTCTGGGTTTGGGCGGCAAGCGATTACGGCCCGTATTGACCCTAATGGCCGCGGAAATCTTCGGGGCCGATTATCGCAAAGCCTTGGATGCTGCGCTTGCCATTGAGATATTCCATAATTTCTCTTTGGTGCATGACGACATTATGGATGCCGCTCCCCTGAGGAGGGGCCAGCCAACGGTGCATGAAAAATGGGACATCAACACCGGGATACTTTCGGGCGATGCCATGTTGATCAATGCCTATCAATTGTTTGAAAATTACGAAGGCAAAATGTTCCGTGATTTGGCGCAGTTATTCAGCAAAACGGCCATCGAAGTCTGCGAAGGGCAGCAATACGATGTTGATTTTGAATCCCGTGACGATGTCAGTATTCCCGAATACCTGAAAATGATCGAATACAAAACCGCGGTTTTGGTAGGTGCCGCCTTAAAAATGGGCGGTATTATTGCCGGCGCTTCGCCAAAAGACCAAAATTACATTTATGAATTTGGCCGTAATTTGGGCATTGCCTTTCAGTTGCAGGACGATTATCTGGATGCCTTCGGGAGTATGGAAACCTTCGGAAAACAAATAGGTGGCGACATCATTGAGAACAAGAAAACCTATCTATACTTGAAGGCCATGGAAAAGGGCTCTGAAAGCCAGGTGCTCGAAATGGCACACCTTTACTCCATAAAACCCGAAGAAACGGGCGGAAAAATCAATACCGTGAAGGAGATTTTCTTGGACAGCGGAGCTGCGGAAATCACCAAAAGCGCCATTAAAAGCTATACCGATGCGGCTTTCGAGGTGTTGGAAAAGCTTCGTCTACCTCAGGAAAAGCAAAGCATCCTAAAAGCATTTGGCAAAAATTTGATGGGGCGGGAAGTCTAGAAGATCCTGTTGAACAAAGCCTTGATAAATGGCCAAGGTGCCGGTGCACCCATCACCTTGACATCTTGCCATAAGTTGGTGTCCTCATCCAGGAATTTTAATATGTCCCTTGGTTCCCGTTTCATGAAGAGCGATTCGAAAATCGGTTGTCCCAGACTGTTTTCTTTATGGAGAATATCCAATAGCAGCAGATCATAGAACCAAAACCTGTCTTTAAAACTCAATTTGTCCAAACCCTTTCCAGCCTTCAGGTGTTCGATCACCTTGGGCACCTTTTTCGCGCTGCTTTTAAAAGTGTAGCCGGTACTGGGCTTCGCCCAACCTCCGGCCATTCCAATATGCAAAATATGAGGGGTGTTGTTTTCCGAAAATTGGTAACAGGTCATCGGGATACTGCCCTCTTCCCGATCGAGGATGTCGAAGTCGTGGCACCCGAGATCGTTATTGATATAATCTTTGATGGCCAGTTCATATTCTTCCCTTGGGAGCAGTCTTTCGGAAAATAAGGTATATTCCACAAGGCCTTCATTTTTGCTGAAAGGAAGTACGTACATAAAACGGGTGTTTCCTTTTTGGGGTATCGAAAAATCCATGAATGTGGCCCTGTCTTCCTTAAATACAGGTTCCTTGGTCTTGATGAACCATCCGATGAAATGCTGTTGCAACAAGGGATACCTTTGTTGCGCCTTCGCCAATTTATAATCGAAAATACTATTGAAAACCGCCTTGGCGGTATACTGACCATGCTCGGTCACTACTTTGGCACCATTTCCGATGTCCAAAACTTCGTTGACCCGCTCTTGCGAAAAAGTCACATTCCTGTAACCCTTTATCCTTTGAAGATAGTGGTTGTAGAAATCGATGCCCCGGATCATTTTGTAACGATAGGGTGCAATGGCAAATTCCTTTGATCGTTTTTGGCCGCCGAAATAAATCCGATCCCACACCTTGCCCACGATGAAATCGAAGTCACCATCGCCCATTTCCCAAAAACACCAGGTACGATCGTTGGTGTTTTTGGCGTCCTTGTCCAATAACAGAATGCGTTTTTCCCTAAAAAAATCATCCCTGCCCAAGGCATCGGCCAGTAAGAGTCCGGAGGCTCCCGCACCTAAAATGATATAATCAAAATCCGAACTGTTATTTTCCAATCGACTTGTTAAAAGTTACCCTTTGGTAAAAATAAGGATTTTGTGCAGGGCCATTGCTTTTAATTTATGCGATACCGAAGACCAAAAAATCCGCGTATTCCTTGATTTGGCCCATAAACATAAGTAGGGTCGAAGGTAAGGCCGTACGGATTATCGGCGGTGACCAGCGCATTTCCGCCGCCATCAAAATCCACTTCCCTGTCAAAGGGATCGTTGGCCCGGGCAATTATAAAAGGATTGCCGCGATTTGGGGTCCAATTGAGAAGGTTTTTGATTCCCCCATAGAGTTCAAAATCCGGTAGCCCCTTAAAGGTAAATTGAATGTTTTGGATGCTCCAAACCGGGGAATATTCCCTTCTGGGATCGGAATCGCCCAAGAGCGGCAAACGCATGGGACCATAAAGGTTTCCGGTGTAGTCGATACCAAGATGCAATGTTGGAATTTCATAGGAAAGGCTCCATGTCCCTGCAAACGATTCGGTCAGAATCTGTCGCTGGGTCACTCCTGCTTCAGTAGTGGCCACGTCTTGGAAGGTGGCCCCCAGTGTTGCTTTTAAACCATTGCCGAATGCCACATCCAAATTGGTACTGACACCTTGGGACACCGAATTGCCCTTAAGGTTTGCATAGATGATCTGATTGGCATCGGTATCGTAGTCGGGCAAAATGGCATTGCTGAAATAGGTATAGAAAACAGAGGCGTCCAATCCGATGAAAGTTCCGTTATCGCCATATATTTTTTTAAGGTAGTTCAGGTTGAGGTTTACCGAACGCTCCGGTCTAAGTTCCTCCGCGATGACCACTTCCCTGGCTCCGGTCAATGCTGCATGTTCCTCTGTGAACAGATTGACCACACGAAATCCGGTTCCCGCATTCAATCTCAAGATGTCATTGTCACTGAATTTCCACTTAATGGCGCCCCTTGGGGTAAAAATGACCCCATGTCTTTTGTCATAATCCCAGCGAGTTCCCAATAAAATGGAGTTTTTATCCCCTATTCTAAATTCGTCTTGTACAAAGATGCTCGGAATAACGACCTCATCGGGGCGGTTATTTTCCGCATCGGAAGTTGCAGGGGTATTGTCGTCATAAAAATTATACCTGAGGGATGCTCCGAACAACAAATCGTGGCGACCCATGGCTTTGTCCCAAGTCCATTGTCCGAAACCGATCCTTTGTTGGGCCAAGTAGGGAATCTCACCATATACGGAGTTTTGGTCATGGTTGTTAAAGGAGAAGGACAACATCATATTTTCAGTGGTGGGCAATTGGTACTGCCCTAAAATTTCCCAGCGTCGGGTATAAATGCTTTCCCCATAGATCTCATCGCCACCGCGATCAGCAGGCGTCCATTGCATCTCCCCTCCCCATCGGTCTTCATAAAAATATCGCCCCGCCATAGAAAATACGCGGTCGTTTTTCCGCTCAAAGCGCCATTTTTGAAATATCGATAGCCGGTCCTGTAGTGTCAGATCGGTAAAATTGTCCCCATTGTTATCGGTCGGGTTATTGAAGTTGAAATAATTGATTCCCAATAAGAGATCGTTTTTTTTTCCAATTTTTAACTTCGTGCCCAAATCGAGATTGTATTCGCCCCAGCCCGTCAAAAAGCCATCAACGAAAAAATCGGGTGCTTCTTGTGCGCTTTTTGTGATGACGTTGATGAGGCCCCCTACCGCTTCGCTGCCATATAGGCTTGACGCAGGTCCTTTCACAATCTCGATTTGACGGATCAAGGAGTTGGGTATGCCCGAAAGCCCGTATACCGTACCTAGACCGCTTACGATGGGCATCCCATCGATCAAGACCAAAGTATAGGGTCCTTCAAGACCATTGATATGTATATCCCCGGTATTACATACATTACAGTTGATTTGGGGCCGCACCCCGTTGATGTTTTGAAGCGCTTCAAAAATATTGGCCGTTGGGTTTTTCTTCAGAAAAGTAGGCGAGTAAACCTCTACCGGAACCGGACTTTCCAATCGGTTCACCGCTTTTAGGGTTCCGGTCACTACCGATTCTTCGAGTTGCTCATAGTTCGGTTTCAATGCGATCGAAATCGTTTTTTTCTCATCGGTGTTTAAGGAAATTTTTATGGAATAGGGGCTATAACCCATCGCAGTTGCCTTTAAAAGGTAATTGCCCTGCGGCAGGTTCCGTATCCAAAAATTACCCTCAAAGTCGGTGGCGGCCCCATACGGGGTACCGATCAAAGATAGGTTCACAGAAGGCAGAGGAATCCCATTTTCAGTGACTTTCCCAATTATTTCGGCATTCTGGCCACTTAGGTTCCAGGAAGTACTCCATAAAAAACAATGTAATGCGATCAAGAGAAGCTGCTTTTTCATTTATTTCTCTATCCAAAAATTTATATTTAGACAAATCTAAATATTTGTTTTTGTAAATAAAAATGTATTTTTGACTAAATTCAAGTCCATGACCCTATCAGAGGAGGATTATATCAAGTGCATTTATCATTTGGGGAAGGGAGAAAATGTAACCATATCCACAAATGCCATTGCCGACCTTATGGCGACCAAGCCATCCTCGGTAACCGACATGGTCAAGAAACTATCTGAAAAAGGTTTGGTGAACCATAGAAAGTATCAAGGGGTCACCCTCACCGACCAAGGCAAGACCATAGCGTTGTCGATCATTAGAAAACACCGTTTATGGGAAGTGTTTTTGGTGGATAAACTCGACTTTTCCTGGGATGAAGTGCATGAGGTGGCCGAACAATTGGAACACATCAAAAGCGAAAAACTGATCAACCGCCTCGACAAGCACCTGGGTTTTCCAGAAGTGGATCCCCATGGCGACCCCATTCCGACCCAAAAGGGGGAAATGAAAAAATCGATCAAAAGACTACTATATGAAATCCCCGTCGGTGGCGTCGGAATTTGCGCGGCCGTGAAGGATTCTTCCCAGGCCTTCCTAAGGTTTTTGGATAAAAACGGCATTGCCTTGGGCGATGCCATCACCGTTCTTGATCGGGAAGAATTCGATGGCTCCATGCACATTGAAATCAATGGCAAGGCGATGCATATCTCACAGCAGATCGCAGCCAACCTTTTCTTGAAAATCCCGGAATGAGTGGCCGATCAATTTTCGGTTTTTTATTGACGGTCCCGAAATACCCATGTGCAAGGCAACGCTATTGGAGCCATCCGGTCCACAAACAGCTCCCGATCATCGATTTGGGCCTTACTCGCGAATAAGATCAAAGGCTCCTTTGACCAAAAAAGTATCGGTGACCGCAAATCGCTCAGGATTCTTTATTTCGGTATAGCCTTCATAGCTTTTGTCGGTCTGCACTTCAATTCGTTTGAAGGCAAATTCCTTTGAATTCCCTTGTTCCTTGAGCAACACATAATCGGCACCGTCCAAATTGGCAATCGCCTCCGTGGGAAGGGCCATGCCTGTCATGGTATCGATCACGATGGAAGCCTCGACGAACATTCCGGTCAAAAAGTGATGCCCCTTTTCGTCTTTGAGATGCCCATGTACTTTTACGGTGCGGTTGTCCCCGATAGAAGTCCCTATCAGATGAACCTTGGCCTCAAAAGTATCGGTAGAGGCTTCGGGAATCCGAAACAGTATTGGCTGTCCTTTCCTTAATTTCATGATATCTTTTTCGAATACCGACAATTCCAGATGGATATGGTCGCTATCGATTATTTCCATGATCGGGGTGGCAGGGGAAACATAGGTGCCCTTTGATACGTTCACGGCGGTAACGCTACCGGAAATGGGGGCGTAAATGTTGGCCGTTGCCGTAAAATTGCCTTGATCCACACTGGTGGTGGGAATATTGAGCAACTCCAGCTGCTTTTTAAGTCCGGAATATTTGGCCTGCGCCGTTTTAAATTCGCTCTCGGCCTTTAGGAAACTTTTTTGGGAGCTGATGTTTTCATCACGCAAGGTTTTCTGACGCTCATATTCCGAGCCCAAATAGACCAGTTGCTGTTTCACTTCCAAATAGGCCTGCTGGATCGATACGAATTCAGGATTTTCCAAGGTAACCAAGCGCTGGCCCTGCTTAACAACATCCCCGATCAACAAGGGAGACTCCTTGATGTATCCTCCTGCTGTGGCACTTACCACCACTTTGTGGTCGGGAGGCACATCGAGCATGCCATTTACCTGGATGCTCGAAGGAAATGGTTTTTCCGACATGCTCCCCAAGGTCATGTCGTTTTGTTGAAATTGTGCCTGACTTAAAACAATGGACGAATCCGCTGCAGACATTCCCTCAGAAGCGGACATATCAATCGTTTTTGGACCCTCTCCGCATCCAAGGGCCATTATTGACAACATCACAATAAAATATTCATTAATCTTAGGTCGCATTTTTTTTCTTTTATAAGGTTAGGTAATTGATCTCAATGACCGTTTGGTTATAGCTATTGAGATTTTCCAAATAGTTCAATTCTATTTCATAGGCATTTTCCAAACTTTGCAGGTATTGAAAAAAGTCGATTTCGCCATTTTTAAAACTTAGGGTCGCGGTTTTCAAAATCTGATCGGCAAGTACACGGCCTTCCAATTCGTAATAGGCAAGTGCCCGATCGAACTTGACCAATTGTGCCATGAGGGCCGTATAACGGAAATTCAATTGTATCCTGTATTCCTTCGATTCTTCGTTCGCCGTTTGCAAGGCGATTTTTGAGGCCTTTACCTTGGAGGCTTGACCGCTGAAGAGGAATGGCACCTTAAGTCCCAGCTGATATCCGTACAATTGATCGCCCAAATTGCTGTTGGTCCCTTGAAAATAGTTGAAACTCAGATCGGGCAAGAGTTGTTGCTTGGCATATCGGTTTTGCGCTTCGAAAAATGAAATCCTATTTTCGGCAAAATCGATTTCCTCCATTTGTTCGATTTCCACCTCCTTCAATTTCAGCTTTTCCAAGGGTACCATGGCGATGGCCATATCGGTTTCGATCTGAATGCTGCTTGCCAACCTGTTCAGTACCAGGGACACTTCTTGCTCTGCTTGCTCCCTCGCAATTTGAATTTGCATTTGTTTGGCACCGGCAGTTATTTTTTCGAGATAATTGGTTTCCCCCAATTCGAAGCGCCTGGATGCCATAGCGGCAAAATTCAGATAAAGGCTGTCCAATAAACGATAAACGTAGGCCTTCTCCCTTACATATTGATATTGGTAATACCCCGATGTGATCTCCCGTGTCAAGGCCTTTTTCTGAATGGCGTAGCTGCTCGATGTGAGGTTGAATTCGGCCCGGCTGAGCTTTTTGGCCGAAAAATAGACGGTAGGAAACAGGAAATCCTGTTGGATGCCAAAAACCCTCAGGGGTTCATTGTTGATGTCGCGGTTGTTCTGGTCGTAACTATGGTACACATGGGCCTTGTCGAAGGTAAAAGCACTGCTTACCAATGCGTCTGCCCTATCTACCTGTAGACTCCCTGCCTTCAGCCCCGCATTGTTTGCCATCCCCAAGGCGATCAGCTCGTCCAGGGCATGCGGTCTTTCCTGCGCCCGGGATAAGTTCGGCAATACCATTGCGCCTAACATGAGGAACAATGTGGCCCCCTTCTTTAAAGCCTTGAGCAGCTTTTGGTCACCGGGTCTGTTAAAGATGGCGTACAATACGGGCAATACCACCAACGTAAGGGCGGTAGCACTTACCAAGCCCCCGATGACAACGGTCGCCAACGGACGCTGTACTTCCGCCCCCGCACTGCTGGAGACCGCCATCGGCAGAAATCCCAGGGCCGCGGCAGAAGCGGTGAGCAAAACGGCACGCAACCTATCATTGGCGCCTTGCTTTATTAATCCGTTGATTTCCTTGAACCCTTCTTTTTTCAACTCTTTAAAATGCTCAATCAGTACGATTCCGTTGAGGACCGCTATACCGAACAGCGCAATAAAACCTACCCCGGCCGAGATGCTGAATGGCATTGACCTGGCCCATAATAAGAACACGCCGCCAACCGCAGCCAAAGGGATGGCAGAATAAATCATCAAGGCTTCCTTTATGGAATTAAAGGCGAAATAAAGCAGGACAAAAATCAAGACCAAGGCAATCGGGACCGCTACCAGCAGTCTGGATTTTGCACTTTGCAGGTTCTCAAATTGGCCGCCATAGGTTATGGTATATCCGACCGGTAATTTTATGTTGGCATCTATCTTCTGTTGGATATCATCCACTACCGATTGTAAATCACGGTCCCTCACATTGATTCCTACTACGATCCTGCGTCGGGTATTGTCCCTGGAAATTTTGGCAGCCCCTTTTTGATAGGAGATTTCTGCGAGTTCCGACAATGGAATTTTGCCTCCTGAAGGGAGTTCGATATATAGATTTCTCAAATCATCGATGTCCGATCGATGCTTTCGATCCAGCCGCACCACAAGATCGAAGCGCCTTTCGCCCTCAAACACATTGCCTGCAGTACTTCCCGCGAAGCCCATGGCTACCATGTCGTTCAATTCCTTAATATTCAATCCAAAACGTGCAATTTTGGCCCGATCATAGGCCACCCTCATTTGGGGGAGACCCACTACCTTTTCCACACTGATATCGGCCGCACCTGGAATATTGGCGATCAACGATTTGATTTCGTTTCCTTTTTTACTGAGGACATCCAGATCCTCCCCGAATATTTTGATCGCTATATCGGCGCGTACACCGGTGATCAGCTCGTTGAAACGCATTTCTATGGGCTGGGTAAATTCCACTTCCATGCCGGGTATAATGGCCAGGGCTTCCTTGAACTTGTTCGCCAGTTCATCCTTTGTTTTTGCGGAAACCCACTGTGATTTGGGTTTGAGGATAATGATGACATCACTTTCTTCCATCGACATGGGATCTGTGGGCACCTCGGCGGCGCCGATACGTGTCACCACCTGTTTTACTTCTGGAAATTCGTCGAGCAAGATCTTTTCAATACGGGTGGTCATGGCTATGGTATTACTGAGTGAAGTCCCTGTTTTGAGCACGGGTTGGATGACAAAATCGCCCTCATCCAGGGTAGGCACAAATTCACCGCCCATTCTGGCAAAGAGTCCAAGAGCGATCACCAATAAAAAAGTAGCCACGCCAAGGACCACTTTTTTGTGGCCCAGGGACCAGTGGATGACTGGGGCATAGATTTTTTTCAACCAAGTCATCAAGCGTGCAGAAATATTGGTTTCGGCATTTTTGGCAGGTCTTATGAATATGGAAGCCATGACCGGAACATAGGTAAAACAAAGCAGCATGGCGCCTAAAAGCGCAAAACTGAAGGTCAGGGCCATTGGCTTGAACATCTTGCCTTCTACTCCGCTCAGCGAAAGAATGGGTATAAAAACGATCAGGATAATAAGCTGACCGAATATGGCCGAACTCATCATCTTAGAAGCACTCTTATAGGTAATGGCATCCTTTTCCTTCTGGTAATTTTCTTTGGAAAGCAGGGCCAGTTCGCTACGGCGGGAGCTGATCTCAAAAGCGATGAACTCGACGATGATCACCGCTCCGTCAATGATGATGCCAAAATCTATCGCCCCTAAACTCATGAGGTTGGCATCGACCCCGAACACGTACATTAAAGACAGCGCGAACAGCAGACACAATGGGATTACCGAGGCCACAACCAGTCCGGAACGGAAATTGCCCAAAAGCAGTACCACCACAAAAATGACAATCAAACAACCCAGCACAAGGTTCTCGGTCACCGTTGCCGTTGTTTTGGCAATAAGTTCGCTACGGTCGAGAAAAGCATTGATGTATACCCCCTCCGGCAAGGAACTTGAAATTTCCGCAACACGTAACTTGACCGCTTCGATCACTTTTTTCGAATTGGCATCCTTGAGCATCATCACTTGGCCCAAAACCTTTTCTCCTTCTCCATTCCCGGTTATGGCACCAAAGCGTGTTGCCGAGCCAAAACCCACATCGGCCACATCCTTGATGTAAACGGGAATACCATCGTTGTTCTTTACCACGATATTACCGATATCCTCAAGAGATCCGACCAGCCCTTCCCCTCGGATAAAGTAAGCCTGATCTACTTTTTCGATATATCCGCCCCCTGTGACGCTGTTATTGGCTTCAACGGCCTTAAAAACCGCCGTGGCGCTGATATCCATCGCATTGAGTTTCGCCATATCAATGGCCACTTCGTATTGTTTCAAATATCCGCCCCAGGTATTTACTTCAACAACGCCGGGAATACCCGACAACTGCCGTTTTACGATCCAATCCTGGATGGTTCTCAAATCCGTCGCGTTATACCGGTCTTGATACGCAGGTTTCACGTCGAGCACATATTGATAAATTTCCCCCAGACCTGTTGTAATGGGACCCATTTCGGGAACCCCGAAACCACTGGGGATTTTTTCCGTGGCCCGTTTGATCTTTTCGGCAATGAGCTGTCGTGGTAAATAGGTGCCCATATCATCTTCGAAGACAATGGTCACCACCGACAGGCCAAATTTAGAAATAGAGCGGATCTCCTTCACCCCAGGTAAATTGGCCATTTCAAGCTCCACGGGATAGGTGATAAACTGTTCTATATCCTGTGTTGAAAGATTTCTTGAGGTAGTGAGCACCTGTACCTGGTTGTTGGTGACATCAGGGACCGCACCAATAGGGATTTGGGTCAGGGAATATGCCCCGAAACCGATGATGAAGAAGGTGAACAAGAGCACGACGAACTTGTTCTTAATACTGAAATTGATAATTGAGGATAGCATAATTAATGTTATAAAAGAATGGCAGGCCATTAAAGAACAACCTGATAAAAATAACTTCTATAAAAAAATTAAGCTTGCCGGGGTGGCTGGAAAGGCCCCTCCCGCTCCAATGAAGAATAGTTGGCTTGGTAGTAATACTCCGATTCCAAATGAAGCCCTATGCTTATCACATTCAATGTTTCCATGGGGGCCACGTTCAAAACAAAAGCTGAGAGGGCGGCATTTTGGCACTGATGCTGAAAGGGCAATTTTTCATGTTCTTGCTGTTCCTCTTGGTGCTGTTGATTGTGCTCTTTCTTCAATTCCCCATAATGCTTGGAAAGGAACACAACAAAGTTATCGCCGTATTCCTGGGAATGAAACCGGGCATGTGCTATCAAATCGTCCAACTCTATGATATCCTTGACCGGGATATTGAAACTTTGAACCAAAATGAGCACGGCGATTAGGATGGAAACAAGTTTTGCCATACAACGATACACAAATATAGGGTATTTATCAATTTGAAGTAAAGCTATATCCTGATTTCCAATATTCGAACAAGCATCCAAAGATTCCATAGCGACATATGCCGGAACATCATTGACCGAACTTCACAACAACAGGGTTAAAAGGAACCCACCCCATACCTTGCGGATCTCTTGGGTAATGCTTAAGTTTACCTCATAAAATATAACGCCCATGCGCACCCCCTTTCTTCCCGCCCTCCTGTCCTTTCTCCTGTTTACCCTGGTTATGGAAGCCCAAAAGAAAGACTTCTCTTTTATGGATGTTTTTGATCTGGAATATGTGTCAGACCCCCAAATTTCACCCAACGGGGATTGGATCGTTTACCGCAGGATGGGTTTCGACCTGATGAAGGATGAAACTGAGGGCCAATTATGGATGATCAAGTCGGATGGTTCGAAGCACCAAAAGCTCAGTTCGCGGGAAGTTTCGGAAAGTGGCCCGCGTTGGTCGCCCAACGGGGATCGATTGGCATTTGTAAGCAGTACCGAGGAAGGTTCAGAAATATATATGTACTGGACCGACTCCGGGAAATTGGCAAAAATCACCCAGTTGCCCTTTGGTCCAAGTTCCCTGGCGTGGTCTCCCAAAGGCGACCAGCTGGCCTTCTCCATGAACGTGGAAAAAGAGGCCCCCGTATTGGCCAAAATTCCAAAAAAGCCCAAAAATGCCAAATGGGCAGATGCCCCGAGGATTACCGATAGGTTATACCATGAGGCCGACGGAAGGGGTTATATCGATCCGGGATTCAGCCATATTTTTGTCGTTCCGGCAAACGGCGGGGCAGCAAGGCAACTTACTTCCGGCGACTTCCAGCACCGGGGATCGATGTCTTGGGCTTTGGATGGCTCGAAAATATTTTTTTCTGCCAATCGAAACGATAACTGGGAGTATGATTTCAGGAACAGCGAAATCTACGCGGTGAACGTGACCGATGGCACCATCACGGCCCTCACCGATAAACCGGGCCCGGATAACAGCCCCGTGGTTTCTCCGAACGGTGCATTTATTGCCTATATCGGTTTTGAAGACCGGGTCCAAGCCTATCAAGTAGACCAATTGATGGTCATGGACCTCGACGGAAACAACAAACGCATTATTTCCAAAGATTTAGATCGTGATGTGAACAATTTGGTGTGGGATGCCAAAAGCAATGGCCTCTATTATTCCTATGACGATAAGGGCGACAGCAAAATAGCCCATATTTCTTTGACGGGTTCGATTGCCCCACTGGCCGACAATATGGGAGGCACCTCCATAGGAAGACCCTATGCCGGTGGTTCTTTCAGCGTTTCGAACAACGGTACCTTGGCGTTTACCCAAACGAAGTACGATCAACCATCAGAGCTCGCGGTCTTGCTTCCAAAAGCCAAAACACCCACCAAAATCACCACCCTCAACAAACCGCTATTGGATTATAGGAATTTGGGGAAAGTGGCCGAAATATGGTACCCTTCGAGTATTGACCAAAGGGAAATACAAGGTTGGTTGGTATATCCGCCCGATTACGATCCCACCAAAAAATATCCTTTTCTTGTTGAAAACCACGGCGGCCCCATTTTGAACTATGGGGCACGGTTTTCCGCGGAAATGCAACTCTATGCGGCAGGTGGCTACATCGTTTTTTATCCGAATGCCAGGGGCAGTACCAGCTACGGAGAAGAATTCGGCAATTTATTGTACCATAATTATCCAGGGGAAGATTATAACGATGTTATGGATGGGGTTGATTTTTGTATCGCTCAAGGTATTGCACACGAAGATAAACTGTACGTGACCGGCGGCAGTGCGGGCGGGATCATGACCGCCTGGATCATCGGAAAAAACAACCGTTTCGAGGCTGCCGTGGTGGCCAAACCCGTGATGAACTGGATCAGCAAAACCTTGGTGGCCGATAACTATTTCCAGTACGCCAATAGCCGCCTGCCTGGGCAACCCTGGGAAAATTTTGAGGCCTATTGGAAATTTTCTCCACTTTCCCTCGTTGGTAATGTGGAGACCCCGACCATGGTGATGGTGGGCATGGAAGATTTGAGGACCCCTCCAAGCGAGGCGAAACAATTGTACCATGCCCTGAAATTAAGGAAGATTCCGACGGTATTGGTGGAGATTCCCGGTGCGGGCCACGGTATCGCCGACCGGCCCAGCAATTTGATAACCAAAATAGCCAACACCCTGGCCTGGTTTGAAAAATATGGGGGCGCTTCCAGCCCGGCACCTTAGTGGTCACGGAATCGTACGGTCATTGGAAATGGATCAAAAAAAGGACTTTCCATTTAATATTTGGTAAAAAAGTGAGGCAGAAAAAAGGATTTTGGGTTTGGAATCTATTGTTGGGATTCACAGTGGTCATCTGTGCATTGGCCTTCCTTTCACATTCCAAGAACTGGATCAAGTTAAAGGATGACCGGATGCGGATCATTTCAGGGTTTTATATCAAAAACCTCGATTTTGCAGCACTTGATTCCGTTGTAATGGTCGAAAGGCTTCCACCCATGATCAGGCTCAGCGGTTTCTCGGCTTTCGACAAGGGCAAGGGAATCTATAGGGAATTCAAAGATACTTTGACCGATAAAAAAGTATTCGTTTTCGTCGATAATTTTTCAAATCACAAGATAAGGTTGGTTAAAAACGATAGCGACCAACTGTTCGTCAATTTAAAAGATAGTCTTGAAACCGATAAGTTATTCCAATTTCTTCAGGCAAAGGCATCAGCAAATGAAGAATAATTATTGTGCAATGGCTGTATGCCCCATGTTCAATTTCGAAATTTAACAACTATGAGAAAATGGCTTTTTTTGCTGATATTGATACCCGTTTTTGGCCTTTCCCAACACAATTTAACGGTAACGGTCGAAGGGGTCAAATCGTCGGTGGGCAACATCAGCATAGGGTTATATAATAAAGTTGAAGGGTTTTTGACGCCGGAGGAAGGGTTTTTGGGGATATCCGTAAAAGCGATAAAAGGAACCACGACGGCATTGATTGAAAATTTGCCTTATGGTTCCTATGCCATTGCCGTATTTCACGATGAAAACGGAAACCAAGGTCATGGATACGAATTTTTTCGGGATTCCCAAGGAAGCCCTGGGATTTTCAAAAGGAAAGCTAAAAACCTTTGGCCCTCCGAGTTTTGGCGAATGTGCCTTCCCGTTCAGCGGGGATATGGAAGATCAAAGTCCCGATTAAATAACAACATCCGTCAACAAATCAATCTCTTCCATCGAATAAAAATTCAACACCCCTTTTGCCCAAAGTGGCCTTACCTGGTATTGATTACCTTTGCTGCAAACTTTCCTGTATGGTACTTTTGGCTCAGGTAGTAGGTTCCCTTTACGGATTATTGGCCGTCGTCTTCGGTGCATTTGGGGCCCATGCCCTAAAAAAATCATTTTCCCAAGCGATCAATTGCAAAGTTTCGAAACTGGGGTGAGGTACCAGATGTTCCATGGTATTCTCCTATTGGTCCTGGGCTTCAATTTCAATCTGGAAGACTCCTTTGGAACGCGCCATGATCTATGCTTTTGTTTTGGGTGTCTTGCTGTTCTCCTTCAGCATCTATGGTCTGGCCTACAGCGCAGCACGAGGTGGAAAAATGAAATTCTTGGGCCCGATAACCCCCTTGGGAGGACTTTTACTGGTGTTGGGATGGGCCTTGTTAGGGTATTCCTTTATCAGAAACCTGATTTAGGGCGCTCCGCTCCCACAACAACTTCAGAAGTAAATTCTTTGATGGCCCTATTGGGTTCCATAATGTTATGACCCTGCCCAGAAATCGGGATCGTAATTCGGCATATAGGTAGGCAAAACCTGATTGTCCTCGGGCAAGGCATCATAGGTGCCCTTGTTGATCTGTTGTATGTCGAATACCACCAATTCTTGCCTGTTTAACCCATTGAATGCGGCATTGATTTTTAACGACAACTCGTTCTGTTTACGTCTTCCCTTTGTATTCTTGTTCTTCTCGATAATCTTCAATGGTCTCCTGAAACCAACTTTTGTGCCTTTTTCAACATCGAGATAGCGAAGATGGTACTTTTTGTCATTCCCTTGGGAGTAGATCATACTGCCTTTTGCCAAATATTCGTTCAATGAAACCCCCAATAGATTAAATTTTCGCAAAGGCGCCACGTTCTCAAAATCCATTCTGATGATGGCAAAGTCGTCCGAATTGATAAATAGCGTGCCGCCGTAGTCTGCGCTCCCCTTGGGCTCGAAGGTGAGCACATAGACCGCTATGTCTCCCATAAAAGTGAAATCCTTCAGGGCGAAACGATACTTTCTCGGCTTCCAGAGCATGTTGAAATCGGTATCCTCCAATATGGGCTGGTTCTTGTACAGATTCGCCAAGGCACGTTTCTTATGGTCGGTGAAGTGCTTTTTTTTGGACTCCTCATTTTTTTGGGCCTCTTCCAGTTTCCGGTTCAAGGCTTCCACATCGGTGGAATCCACTTCGGAACCAAAGAGATCCTCGGCATCCATCTTCGTGCCAAAAAGCCCCGACTTCACCTTAAAATAAGAATCGGTTTTTACATTTTCCCTGATAATCGCATTGAATTTCCTTTCCAGGGCTTCGGCATCGAGTTGTTTGCTCTTATCATAAAGTTCGGAGGCCTTTATCAGATTGAGCTTCTGAATTTCGGCATCGTAGTCTGCCATACAAATCCGCCAATACCTCCGTATAATAATGGATATCCTTCGGCAAGGTATATAACACGCTGTCCAGGAACCCTTTGTTGAAGGCCGTCGATGGAAGATTCAAATTTGCTGTAATCGATTCTTTCGATCAACTGCCCGTTCGATTCCCTTAGGAACAGTCTTTTCTTGGTCAGGCCAAATTGATAATTCGGCATTGATTTTATTTTTTACCTGTTCCATGATCTCCTCAGGGGTAAAATTGCGGTTCGATACGATTACGGGATCGAGTTCAATGGCTTTCTGGCTGAGAAAGATGATGCCGTCTTTGAAGGCCTTGATCGGCTTACCGATACTGGCATAGCCGATGCATGAAATGAACAACGTATCGTTTTCGTTGATACTTCCATCGAATTGAAAATTGAAGCGACCCTCCTCATTGGTGATCATTCCCTGATTTTTCAACTGAACCGTCGCATAGGCCACTGGTTTTTGGGTCATGGAATCCAGGAGTATCGAACTCAACTTTTGCCCATTGACCAAGAGCCCGATAAAGAGCAATGGCACAATACATAATTTGGTGAACCGCATGATAAATTGATATTGGGTTAGAAGACAAAAAAAGAAATTGGAGCTATATCCGCAAGGCGGTTTTTGATTTCCTTAAGATTCATTTATGGAGAATTTAACGGAAGGCATTTCAGTCGCAACGATTATCCGGTTTAATATGTACGGGGCGCATTGTGCATACCTGCTTTGCTTACCATTGGCAACCCTTTTATCGGTTTCTAATGGCATCCACAATCGTCTTGTCCGCAGGCTTTTGATTTGCCTTTCTTATTCACCAGCAGCGATTTGGGCCAAAAGAACTTTCTCACAATATAGCCAACGGCGACCGCAAGGGTGAGATATACCAACAAGGGTTGAACCAGACTCATTTACTTCAGTATTTGATATGCAATCAGAGCTACAAGATACGCAAAAAGACTCATAAAAACCAGCTGCGCCGCAGGCCATTTCCAGCTATTGGTCTCCCTTTTCACCACTGCCAGGGTGCTCATGCACTGCATGGCAAAGGCATAGAACAGCAACAGGGAAATGCCGGAGGCCAAATTGAACAAGGGCTCCTTGGTCTGCGGGTCTACTTCCGCCGCCATCCTCTGCTTGATGGTATTGGTATTCTCATCGTCGCTCCCCACACTGTAAATGGTGGCCAAGGTTCCCACAAAGACCTCCCTGGCGGCAAACGAGGTCAGCACCGCGATCCCGATCTTCCAATCATACCCCAATGGCTTCACCACGGGTTCAATGGCCTTCCCCATATAGCCCATGAACGAATTCTCGAGTTTAAAACTGGAAATTTCCTGGCTCCTGGCCTGTTCAAAAAGATGCTGCTTTGCCCTTTCGAGGCTATCGGATACGGCCAAGGCATCCAAATCATAGGCCTTGCTCTCGATACTATCGTTCAATTCTTCCCTTATTCGAACCAATTCATGCTCAATGCTCGATTGGTTGAATGCCGAAAATCCATCCTTTACTATCCGATTATCAACAATGCTTTCGGCATTCCTGAAATTGCCGGAAATCCCGTTCGATCCCAAAAACCACAGTATGATGGAGATGGCCAAGATGATCTTGCCTGCCCCGAAAACAAAGCTCTTGGTCTTTTCCCAAACCGTATAGGCCACATTTTTGAGAAGGGGTGCCTTATAATTGGGCATTTCCACTACAAAAAACGTGCGGCTCTTGATCTTCAATATTTTATTGAGTACCATGGCCGAAAAAATGGCGGCCCCGAAACCGATAAGGTATAGGAGCATCAAGGTCAAGGCCTGATAACTGAGGCCGAGGAACCTGCCTTCGGGAATGACAAGGGCGATGATGATCAAATACACCGGCAAACGGGCGGAGCATGTGGTAAAAGGGGTCACCAAAATAGTGATGAGCCTTTCCTTCCAATTTTCAATGGTTCGCGTGGCCATTACCGCGGGGATGGCGCAAGCGGTTCCTGAAATCAAAGGCACCACACTTTTCCCGCTCAGACCAAAAGGTCGCATCAGTTTGTCCATCAGAAAAACGACCCGGCTCATATAGCCGGTCTCTTCCAACAGCGATATAAAGAGGAACAAGAATGCGATCTGTGGAATAAAGATGACAATACCGCCAATGCCTGCCAATATGCCTTCAGCGATCAAATCGGTAAAAACCCCGGAGGGCAAACTGTTTTTGACCCATTCACTGGCAGAGGCGAAAAACTCATCGATGAAATCCATGGGATAACTACTCCAGTCGTAAATGGCCTGAAAAATCGAGAGTAAAATCACGAAAAAGATTAAATAGCCGAATACCTTATGGGTCAGAATCTTATCAAAGGTGGCACGGAGTCCTTTGGCCGCCGCCAAGTCCACGTTATAGGTCTCTTTTAGGATTCCATTGATGAATTGGTATCTCAAAATGGTTTCCTTTTGTTGCAGCCTTTTAAGTTCGGACTTCGATTTGGTGGCGAAGGTCGCTCGGTCCTTGATCGGCATTTTTTCGATCGGCATGAAGTTGACATCCTGGGTGATGACCAACCATAATTTGTAAAGGTCTTCTTTGGGGAATGTGGAACGCAAACGCTCAAAATAGTCAAGCGCGATCACCTTGACATCGATCAGCGGCTTGTTCGACAAATTCTTATAATCGAAAATCAATTCCTTCAAGGCTTCGACACCTGTGCCCTTTCTTGTACTCACCAAGGCAATTTTGGTGTCGAGTTTCTCTTCCAGGAGTGGAATATCGATCGAAATGCCTGTCCGGGCCATGCGATCTGCCATGTTGATCACCAAAATGGCCGGGATCTTGAGGTCTTTGATCTGGGTGAACAGCAACAGGTTTCTTTTCAAGTTCTCCACATCACTGATCACGACGGCCACATCGGGGTGATCCTTGTCGTTTTTGTTGAGCAGGAGTTCAACGGCCACACTTTCATCAAGGGAGGTGGTGTTGAGGCTATATGTACCCGGAAGGTCTAAAATGTGGGCGCGGACACCGCGTGGCAGTTTGCAAATGCCTTCCTTTTTTTCAACGGTAATGCCAGGGTAGTTTCCGACCTTTTGTTTTAATCCCGTAAGTTGATTGAAAACGGAAGTCTTCCCGGTATTGGGATTGCCTATAAGCGCTACATTGATCTGTTTGCTCATAACGCCGTGCCCTCTTCAATGATATCCAATTCGATCAAAAGCGCCATGGACCGGCGTATGGCGATATGGGAGCCGTTGACATTGATATAAATGGGGTCTTTCAAGGGCGCCACCTGTACCAATTCTATAACATTTCCCGGCAAACAGCCCAATTCCAGAAGTTTAATGGGCAAGATGTCATCGGCAAATTCGCGGATGATTCCTTTCTGTCCCCGCTTAAGGTGTGCAACGGTAGTCCCCAATTTTTATTTAGATTCATTATAATTAAGAACAAAAGTAAGGCAAAAAAACAAAAAATTGAATGCAAAATCCAAAAAATGAAATTCATGATCCGTATTCAACGGGTTGTGATCTACTGACTCGAAAAGGAATGTATTCAGCGTTCACTGTTCATAGCCCTTTTTTAAGATTTCCAAATCGGCGATCAATTGTGCGACCTCCTCGGCTTTGGTCCCATCATAGAATCCGCGGATGCGTCTTTCCTTGTCGACCAAAATAAAATTTTCGGTATGGATCATATCGAATGGGCCCCCATCGCCATCGGTTTTTACGGCCAGATATGATTTTCTGGCCAGCTCGTAAATCTGTTTTTTGTCGCCGGTGACCAAATTCCATTTGGCATCATCGACCCCCTTTTCAAGGGCATATTTTTTCAGCTGGGCCACGGTATCGATCTCCGGGGTTACCGAATGGGACAGCAAAAGCACGTCGTTCTGGTTGAGGATTTGTTCCTGTATTTCGGCCATGTTCTGGGTCATGATCGGGCAAATGGAAGGGCAGGTGGTAAAGAAAAAATCGGCGATATAGATTTTTTCCCTGTAGTCGTCCTGGGTAACGGTTCTGCCATTTTGGTTGATCAAGGAAAAATCGGCAATGGTGTGGTACTTTTTAACAAACTGCAGGGTACTGTCGACCAATTCGGGGTTTACCATGGAGGGCTGGTAAATCGGCAGTACCACTTTTGGCTTCAAAGCATTATAGAACAAATAGATGATCACTGCCGAAAGCATCAAAAGTACCGTGCCGAATAGCTTGTATTTCGCAAAAAAGGAACCCATGTGTTTTCTTGCAAAGATAAGCCACGCAGGGGCAGTGATAAAGTTTTTGGCGCATACGGGCTACTAAAACTTTCTTAAATACGCGGTAGTGGGGATACTTTCTTTTTTTAAGAGTACTTAAAGGTGTACTTTTGTGCGTTAAATTTTAGAAAACAGAAATGAGTCCGATACTGATAAAGACCATACAATTTTTTTTAAGTCTTTCCATATTGATCGTGTTGCACGAGCTCGGTCATTTTATCCCGGCCAAATTATTCAAAACCAGGGTAGAGAAATTCTACCTGTTCTTTGATGTCAAATTCTCCCTGTTCAAAAAGAAAATAGGGGAAACGGTGTATGGCATTGGATGGTTGCCCCTGGGCGGTTATGTAAAGATCGCGGGAATGATCGATGAAAGCATGGATACGGAAGCCATGAAGGAAGAACCCAAGCCCTGGGAATTCCGTAGCAAACCCGCATGGCAAAGGTTGATCATCATGTTGGGCGGGGTTACGGTAAACTTTCTTCTCGCCGTGATCATCTACATAGGAATGGCATTTGCCTATGGAGATCAGTACATTCCGATGGACAGCCTTAAAGATGGCGTGAACGTCCTTGAAAAAGAGATCGGCGACAAGATCGGTATCCAGACGGGAGATAAAATCCTGGCCGTTGACGGTAATAAAATAGAGGACTTCAATGGTGTTTTTATGGAGATCGTGAACGGAAATGCCATAACGATCGAAAGAAATGGCAGTATCATCGAACAGCAAATCCCCATCGATTTTATTGCCACCTTGTTGAAAGATGAAGACAAAATCCGTTTTTTGAGCCCCCGTATTCCCTTTGTGGTGGGTGAAGTTTCACCGAATTCCCAAAATAAGGATTCGGGATTGAAACCCAAGGATAAGATTCTGGAGATTGCGGGAGAGCCCATCAAATATTTCGATGAGGCCAAACCGATCTTGGACCGTTTTAAGGGAGATAGGATAAATCTTACCGTGCTACGCGACAAGGGGTCCAGGACCCAGATTCCGGTGGTAATCAGCGATTCGGCCACCATAGGGGTCGCCCTGGGCGGTTTGAGCTATGAAGATTTGGAGGCCGATGGCATCTTAAGGTTGAAAACCAAAAGCTATTCTTTTGTAGAATCGATTCCTGCCGGTATCGACAAAGGGGTTACCACTTTATCGAGTTATGTAAAACAACTCAAAAAAATCTTCAATCCGGAAACCGGCGCTTATAAGGGTGTGGGCGGTTTTGCGGCGATCGGCGGCCTTTTCCCCGATACCTGGAACTGGGCCGCATTTTGGAATACCACCGCCTTTATTTCCATTATCCTGGCCTTTATGAACATTCTCCCCATCCCTGCATTGGACGGGGGCCATGTGATGTTCCTGCTCTTTGAAATGGTCACCGGACGGAAGCCCAGTGACAAGTTTTTGGAATATGCGCAAATGACCGGTTTTTTCATTTTGATCCTGCTGTTGTTGTTTGCCAATGGCAATGATCTTTATAAATGGTTGTTTAAGCCTTAAAAGCCGTTTTTTATTTGGGGTAAATGAAAAATAAATTATATTTGCACCCGCTAAATAGGTGCTTCGGCACTGTATTATTCCTCCTTAGCTCAGCTGGTTAGAGCATCTGACTGTTAATCAGAGGGTCCTTGGTTCAAGTCCAAGAGGAGGAGCAACAGTAGAAATCCAACTTATTAATTTAGGTTGGATTTTTTTGTTTATAGCCCTGCAGCACTGCATACCTGCATTATATGCACTAACTGCACTTTCCACCTAAAAGTCAACTTGTCAAGTTATTTGGCAAAAAAAGGTTCCCACTGAGGTTCCCACTAAAAATCTCAAGGTTCCCATTTTAGAAAATCTGAATTGTATGCCAATTGTTTAACCTAAATCAATTGGTCATGAATCAAAACAAATTATCAATTCGCTTTGTAATTAGTAAAGCAAAAATGAACCAGAGGGGCTTATGCCCAATCTCCTGTAGAATAACCTATCTAAAGAAAGAGAAGACCATTTGCAACCGGATTATTTGTTAATCCTATTCACTGGAATGCAAAAAAACAAGCAGTCGTTGAAAAGGCTTTAGGAAGTAATACCCTGAACGGTCAATTATCCTTAATCAGACAGAAATTAAACAATGCCTATTTGTCCTTACAAGTTCAAAATATTGAATTTTATGTTGACGACATCCTGGATAAATACCTGAACAAAAAGGTCAAAAAGGAAGACGATGTGGTCAACTATTTTAAACGATTTTTAGCCACGAAACAGCAGCTTGTTGGGAAGGACATCAAAATAAGTACTTGGAAAAAATCGGAATATGTCTGTGCGGATGTAGCCGCTTTTATTCAATTCAAGTTTAAGAAAAATGACTACCCACTGAATAAGTTGACCTTGCAATTTTTAGTGGATTTTGAGCACTATTTAAAGACGGTCAAGAATCAAAAGCAGATTACCATTAACAAGTCCCTACAGCGCTTCAAGAAGCCCATTAAGACCGCTGTAGCCGAAGGATATTTGGAAAAAGATCCATTTGTATTGCACAAGCCAGGAAGGGTCATAAAAGCCGTTATTTTCCTTACCACCGAGGAATTGAAAAAGCTTGAAAAGCATCATCTTACACAGCCAAGATTACAGTTGGTAAAGGATCTTTTTATCTTTTGCTGCTATACCGGATTGGCCTACCATGAAATGGCAAATCTAAAAAAGGAGCATATAGTAAAAGGCTTTGATGGGAATGAATGGATACAAATGAAACGGGAAAAAACGGGGAAGATGATATCAGTACCCTTATTGCCCAAAGCCAAGGCAATATTGAATAAATATGATGAGGTAGGAGACTGTGCCCTGCCAAGGTTTAGCAACCAAAAGATCAATTCCTATCTAAAGGAAATAGGGGCGATCGTAGGCATTAACAAATCCATTAGCCATCATATGGCCAGAAAGACATTTGCATCCACTGTACTGCTTTATAATGATGTGCCTATGGAAATAGTAAGTGAGTTATTAGGGCATTCAAGCATGAAAATTACCCAGGAATATTATGGGAAGGTAGTTCAGAAAAGGGTTAGTGAGGTGATGGGAAGGGTATTTAGGAAACTTAGAAAACGCCCCTGACAAAATGAGTTTCAATTCATTTTAGCATTTGTTGGGGCTGTATCTGAGTGATTGATTGTACGCTCAAATTTCGCCTTCCAGAAGATTTACAATTTCCTCTATTTTTTTAATTAATTGTTCACTTTCACCGATTATGATCCACCTCATGAACCTACTTTGATGCAACCTATTACTCAATTCCAAGGTATTGGTGACGGGAATTCCGTCTTCTTGGGGAAATTGGCTTCTTAATCTAATATAGGGCGAGAGGTAATCATCTAAATTTCTTCGGACCTCCATGAACTCCAATTCGTTTTCTTGTAGGTCCTTTACGTACCCTGACCAGTTTCTCAACATCCGCCTTAAATCAAGATTCTCAATATAACGATAACCATTAGTAGTTGATATCGAATTGATCATCCCTTCAGAGGGAAGGAAATTATTCATGCGATAATCAATAAAAAGCTTATTTTCATCACCCGGGAATTTCATAGTTTTCAACTCATAGAGCATAGAATCCATTTGACTTAATAAACCCTTATTACTATCAACATTGCTTCTCAATAGTTCCAAATTAACCTGGAACTCCGCTAATAATTCATGAATAACATAATCTCTTTCCAATCTTTCTTTCCTATTCTCATTCCAATTATTTATCTGCAAGGCAATCAAAATCCCTATTACAACCAGGACTATTTCTCCAATAGCGTAGCGAAGGTATTTTAGCGGTTTATTATCGTCAGAGAATTGTTTGCGGATCTTTCTAAAGAAGTTGATCATATCAAGTGGTTGGTTGTTCTTAAGTTATTCAATTCTCATGAATTTCAGCATTTATTTCAACCAACAGTTCTTGTGCTTCCTTGCGAAGAGCTAAAAGACGATGCTTCATAAATCGCGAATAATTAAGTTGTGCAATGACCGATTGATTCAAGTTGGAATGCAGAATCCTTTGCATTATTAATTGATTTGGGATAACACCTTCATGGAACAAAAAATCATCGTCAGGGCTTCTGGGAATCAAGGTATAGGTCGCGTTGGGATAATCACTCTGGCGTTCGTCTATTCGCTCATTCTCGTGTTTGTTTAATTCCTGGTAAGCTATAATTTTGGTGCGAAGCTTGGCATTCTTGATCAAGCTAAGATTTCCAGTACTTTTAAGCTCATCAAAGGTGGTGCTCACAGATTTTGGATAACTCCACCCATAGTCGGCCCCATTGACTATAGCTTGAATAAGTTTTGTTGTATCCAGGGTTTTTGCTTCCCTATTCGAAAAAAAAACAATAATATACCTTAAATCCTTTTGCGTCCTGTTCAAAGATCCAATAGTGGTATCAAAAGTGATCAAATCAACATTCAGATCGTTTACCAATTGACCTAAATATTCCATTTCAATTTTCTTTTCTTTATTAACATCATTCCAATTATTAATACTCAAAGCAATCAAAATACCAATGACCACAAGTACAATCTCCCCAACAGCATACCTCATGTATTTTAAAGGCTTGTTATCGTCTGCGAGTTTTTTGCGTATTCGTCTAAAAAAATTAATCATTTTGTCTTTCCTTATTTCCATTGGTTAGAAATATTATTCGATCTAACGCTTTTCTAATTTTATCTTCTTCATCCTCTACAACATTTAACAAAGTGCTCGCATCGCCACGTCGATCAATAATTAAATTTTCAAATTCTATCGAGTTCATAAAAGATAAATCTACCCGTTCATCATTAATACCTTCAATATAAGGCCGTGGTATTCTTTTTGCCAAATATGGAATTATAGTTTGCCGGGTATAATTTATTGCCTGCCCCTCTCTTTCGAAATAGTCAGATATCAAGTCATCCCATTGAATTAGCAAAGATCGAAGTTCAGTATTCGAAATAAATTCAAAGGACGACGTATTGATTAAAGCTGAAATAGATCCCATCGATAAGATCGGCCGTACCGAGGATTTCGAATCTCACTCCAATGCTCTTGATAAAGAGTCCTTATCAATTTCACTTCGGATAACAGGTAGTGATTTTAGTAAATAGTTGCACTGCTCCCGAATGTGTACATAAGCTCTGACAGTGCTTTCCAACTCTTCTTTGTTGAATTTAAATTCAATATTAATTTCTCTGAGCAACAGACTTTCCCTGATGGAGTTGATTCTATTTTCATTCCAATTATTGATCTGCAAGGCAATTAAAATACCTATAACCACCAGCAAAATCTCACCAATGGCATATATCAAGTATTTCCAAGGCTTGTTATCGTCTGCGAGTTTTTTACGGATTTTGCGAAAGAAGTTGATCATGTTTGGCAGTGGTTGGTTGTACTACCCAAGGTAATGAATTATTGAACATGGAAAGAAAGGGACCTTTGCCTCTACGGTATTACTTTACAATGACGTTCCCATGGAAATAGTAAGTGAACTATTAGGACATTCCAGTATGAAGATCACACAGGAGTATTATGGGAAGGTGGTATAGAAAAGGGTTAGTGAGGTGATGGGAAGAACTGCTAGAAAGATTCAAAAAAGAAAATAATTAGTTGACATATTTCGTGGAAGAAGCGGAGCATGAGTTAGTGGTTTTTCCTGCTAATATACTTAAATAATTGATTTAGAGGGAAATGTTAGGGTGTCCCAGCATCAAGATCACCCAGGAGTACTTTGGGAAGATTGTTCAGCCAAGGGTTAGTGAAGAGATGATAAGGGTATCAGAGAAACTGAAATAATTATCATGTTTTGGATAAATGTTGTTTTTAATTAACGACCTGATCTCACGATTTCTGCCAAAACGAATCAACTTTATTGAATCCAGAAGCATGATTTAAGGATCTTGATACAAAGTCAAAAGGAGTTACATTTTGCCGCAAATCTGGAAACCCTAAGAGCATAATTTCTTAATTTACTTTTCCAAAGAAGACAAAAATTGATTGAAATCACCCTCAATAAAACTGGGCGGGAACTCTAACCCAAATTCTTTTTGTATCGTCTTATCCTCCCAAATAACAACCATCCCAAGTTGTAATTGTAATTTAGAACTATCATCCCTTTCAGTATAAGTGGCTAATACATAATTTCTATTCTCAATGTCTCTAAAGAACCTTAAAAATTCAGTCATTACGTAAAAAAGTGAGTCGTTACAATCTGCAGTAATACTATAAACATAAAATGTAGGTCGTTCTAATAAATTGTAATTTCCGAGATCACTTGCTCTTAAGTCTTTACTTGTTAGTTCTCTATTTCTTAACCTTTCATAAGTGTCATTTTTAAGAGGTAAAACAAGACAATGACCTGCATAGTATCCAGATTCCCCAATAAGAACAAAATTGAGTTCAGGTAATATCCTTATAGCTTCTTTTATTAAATCATTATTAACGTAATTTTCATCCTTCTTTTGAGAAACAATGAAATGGTCTATATGTTTTATGTCCAAATCAAAATCAATGAGCCTCAAATTATTAGATATAATTTCAATTTTTTCTTTAAACCAACTCGCCCTTGGTAATTCATTGGTTATCTCAGTAAGTGAGTATTTTCTTGTATTTAGGTCGTAGAATGTAGGGATAGGAATAGATGCATTTAAATTAAGTACAAGTTGATAGGGCATTAAGGTTTCAAGAACTATGTCCTCAACTTTACCCGATTTTATAAGAGTTAAATCTTTTTCCCAACGTTGTACAGTTCTTAAGTCAACGTCTATGTTATTTGCAAAATCCGCTTGAGATAGATGATTGTAGTCCCTATAATCTTTAAAGAGTTCTCCAATAGAATGATACTTTTTCATCAAGTGCAAATTAGCGTAATAAATATAGTTAAATGATTTATTACGGACAGGGCATGTCGTCTTATTATATTGAGGTTCGTTTTAATTTTGCTCATTGTAACATCCATATTATTTAAATGCTATTATATAGATTAAAAGAAATAGAGTGCTTTTTAGAAAAAGCTGCAACAAAAAACACTGACCAATTAAATACAGTATTAGCACTTAAAAACTCATTGTTGAGTATCGATTTTAAAGTAGAAGAAGTACCTGAACTGTCTTTTGATAAGCTTGTTGTTCTTTTAAATGAAATAAATAGGAAAGGGCTGTCATTTGAAGAAAAAAAACTCCTCAAAGAAATAATAGCTGTTTAAATCAAGTACACACATACTATGTCGTAAGGTTATCGAAAACATGGATTTGAATTTGAGGATTAATAAAATAATATATAGAAATACGGAAAATTAACATCCCAGATAACACAAAAAAAAACAAAATGAAATCACATTTTCTAAAACAAGGTATTTTAACCTTCACACTAATGATAATTAGCACATTAGCTATTTTCACCTTTTCTTCTTGTAATAAAGAGGAAATGGACAATACTGACAGCGCCAATTGACAATTACTATGTGAACTAT
The DNA here is from genome assembly GCA_963700435.1 of uncultured Flavobacteriaceae bacterium. GTDB lineage: Bacteria > Bacteroidota > Bacteroidia > Flavobacteriales > Flavobacteriaceae > Pelagihabitans. The sequence goes on along the minus strand of CAVOXM010000008.1, from coordinate 145,807 downwards.
ATTATAAGAGGTCCTGGTCCCTATGGTCGTTTTAGCAATTGGACAGCCACTACCCCAGATGGGACATATAGTAATAGCGGTTATCAGACAAGGAGTTGGAATCAAACATACGGTCCTGTAAAAAAGGGGTTTAAGTGTGTAGTTCAAATAGGGTATTATCAAGGTGGAACTCCCACTATTGAAATTCATGTTTCAAAGAATGAAGAACCCTTTGCCTTAAAAGTAACTACAACAGGTGCATCAGCGTCACATGTTATAGATTTTTAAAATGTTGATTAAACTGACACTCTAAAATTTAACATATTAGAATATGACATTAATATTGATACTGTAATAATGGAACTTACTGAAGGCACACTGGAAATAAGGGGTGAATTTATAGGCAATGAACCTACCAGCTATGAACTTTTGTAATACTCCCTATTTCCTGGACCAAAAGGTTTCATTCTTAGGCTAATATTTTCATATTTCAGGCAACTTTTCGATTGATGGATTCATAGAATTTTATATCAGGTGATGAGTCCAGGGATTGATGTTTTTTCTGGTTGTAATAATCGATATAGTACTTCACTCCTTCAAGAAGTTCAATACCACTCTCACAGGGGTTTAGATAGATGTACCTATGTTTGATGGTTTTCCAGAACCGCTCGATCCAGGTGTTATCGGTTGCTCTTCCTTTGCCATCCATGGAGATTCTGATTTGCTGGTTTTCCAGGAAGTCTGTCCAGGCAAAGCTGGTGTATTGTGACCCCTGATCGGAGTTAATGATCTCAGGTTTCCCGTTTGTTTCAATGGCCTCTTTTAGTACCTGAAGGCACCACTGCCTGCTCATGGTATTGCTGATCCCCCACCCTACGATTCGGCGGCTGTATACATCGATGAAGGCCGTTAGGTACATAAAGCCCCTGGCCATGGGTATGTAAGTGATGTCTGTGCACCATACCTGATTGGCACGTGTAATTTGCATCCCCCGAAGCAGATAAGGCTTAATGAACTCCTTTAAGGCATTTTTAGTGAGATTCTTCTTGCGGTAGATGGTCTGGTACCCCATGAGTCTAAAAAGCCGCCTGATGCGTTTGGGACCCACAGGGTATCCCATCTCTTTGAGCATATCAACCATGGAAATTACTCCTTCAGTGGGATGCTTTAACAGGTGCCGGTCCATAATGTTCATCATCTTCACATTCTGCGGCTTCTCAGCAATGGGCTGGTAATAGAGCGAACTTCTTGGGACCGACAGGATATCACATTGCCTTCGAAGGGAGATAGTTTTATATCGTGGGCTGATCATTTCCATTCGCTGCTTGGTATTCCCAGTTTGCTGGCACTTTTTTTTAAAAAGTCATTCTCTACTTTAAGCTGCCCGATCTGGGCATAGAGCGTATCGAGATTCGTTGAATCTTTCTCTTTCCCCGGGCGAGCTTCTCGATCAAAAGCAGCAGACATATGCTCTAAAAATTCCGCTTTCCATTTGGAAATCGTAACTGGATGCACCTCGAATTGATGGCTCAGTTCGGAGAGTGTCTTTTGTTCCTTAATAGCCTCCAAGGCCACCCTGGCTTTGAATTCGGCTGAAAATTTGCGTCGTGTTTGTTTTCTCATAGGTCTAGTAAATTTAATCGTTTAATTTTAACTAAACCTCTGGTCTAAGATTTGGGGAGTATTACATTCAGCACTACGGCCCAATCAAAACTTTCCGTTCTTTATTTCATTTTTGTAAATAAAACTTGACATTTTAAATTTTTTAATTATTTTTGTCAAATAAACTTTACAAAATGAAAGAAGAAAGAAGAAAAAGAACCATCCAACTCGCCATTTGGACATGGACTTGGGTAGGAACCTTGGCCATAGCAACTTTTGGTCCGAAGTTCCTGTGGGATGGCAACAAAACCCTATCGGGTATCGCGATAGGCGTAAACCTTTTAAATGGAATCCTAATGATTCTGGCGAACAGAAAATTATTCAATCATTACGATGAGCTGGAACGAAAAATTCATTTGGAATCTTTGGGGTTCACTTTGGGCATCTCGGTTGTAGCAGGACTTTCCTATTCGCTTTTGCATCAAACTAACCTAATCAATTCAAATGCCGAGATCGGATTGCTTGTCGGCTTTATAGGGGTCACCTATATGATTGCCTTATTGGTGAACAGAAAAAGATATCTATGAAAAATAAGGTGCGGGAATTGAGAAAGGCTCAAGGGCTCACCCAAGAAGAATTAGGTGAAATTATAGGAGTCTCAAGGCAGACTATAAACGCCATCGAAAAGGAAAAATTCGATCCGAGTTTGCCCACTGCCTTCAAAATGTCCAACGTATTTAAAGTTCCCATCGAGGCGTTTTTCTTATTTGAGGATTAATTAATTGGTTGAGCTGCATCGTTAAATAATTGGAGGAGCAACAGCGACGACAAGCCACTAGCGATAGTGGCTTTTTTCGTTGGAAAAACTTGGGCGAGAAGTTTATCCCGCCCTGGCGGGGAGCCCAATCGGAAGAGCATCACAAACCATAAGGGAATAAATGGTTTCAAGCATTCACGGTACTGCACCCATTGAACCCAGTAGTTGGGATGCAAAATGGGAAAGGCGGGAGAAATTCCGAGATTGACCAAAAAAATATGACAAACAAAAAACCCTGGTTTTTTTCCAGGGTTTTAATGCTTTTTAGGCCTCAAATCACATTACAGGCGTCAATACCATATTTCGATAGGCTACCATGCCATGGTCGCCCTGTAAATAAATAGGCCCCGGTGCAAATACATCGGAACTGATCGCCCCGCCGGTGGGGCCGTCCACCGCTTGGTTGTCGACGATTTTTTTCCCGTTCAAAATCACCGTTATGTGACGGTCTACCAAGGTGATGTCGAGACTCTGCCATTCGCCGGCCGGCTTTTCGGCGGCCTCGCTCGGGGTAATGCGGCTATAGACCGCGCCCATGTTGTGGGAGTCGACCGCCGACCCATAGGAGTCCACCACCTGTATTTCATAAAGGCCACGAAGATACACCCCACTGTTGTTGCCCTTGGGCACGTTGACTTCCAGTTTAAGGTTAAAATCCCCAAATTCTTCGTCGGTACGCAGGTTCCCGTAAGAGACATGGTCACCCTGTTCGGGTTGTACGGGATCGTTCTTAAGTGTCCCGTCCACTACCTTGAAGCCATTGGCCATATTGGGATCGATAGGGCTCCATCCATTCATGTCCTTCCCGTTGAACAGTTTTATGGGCTTGCCATATTTAATGGCATTTAAATCAGGTGCAGGACCTACCGGAGGAATCCGTTGTCCGGTAAAACGGGAAACCGATTCCCCGGGGCCATCCCAGGAAGGCCCAATCATGGTGCCCGCTATGGTTTCGCCCGTTTTGTTGATGCGCAAGGTCCAGGTCCTGATGTGCTTGCGTTCTTTGCCCGCTTCATCTTTGAGAACGCGTTCACCGGTTCTGGTCACGACCAACGTATTTTCATCTGCCAAATAAATATCGGACACGGGCAGCACACTGCCCCCGATCCATAAGAGTTCCCCGTCTAGAAACCCTTGCGCGTCACGTACGTTGAGCCAGCCTACCCCGCCCCCTTCGATATCAATCCCCCACATGCCCAGGAAGCTATTTTCCATATCAGGGGATTGGCAATTGAGGTTGGCAAATAAGTGGGGCGCGCTCAAAACAAAAGCGATCAGGCAAAGTAACTTTTTTTTCATGGTTTTGGTTTTGGTTTTCAAAAGATGCTATGAATCCTACATTCATTCCTTAAAGTTAGCGTTTTATTTGAAAATCAAAGGGATGGGGCATTTTAAAAAGCAGCTATTCCCTAATAGATCATTTTGCACCTTTCTTTGGGCAAAACAAGATTTCCCTACGGGCTTTTTTTGAAGTTTCCCTACATTTGTCAAAAGCATCGGAACACCCCGGTCCATCCGGTTGGAAGCCCATCATGAAAGACCAATTCTACGCCTACATACTAGACCTTCAAGACCGGATCACCCATAAATTGGAAGAAGTGGATGGGGTTGCCCATTTTCGGGAAGACGTCTGGAAACGTTCCGAAGGAGGGGGCGGCAGATCCCGTATCATTGAAAACGGCGCCGTGTTTGAAAAAGGGGGCGTCAATATCTCTGCCGTGCATGGTGCGCTGCCCCAAAGCATGCAAAACTACTTCGGCGTAGAGGAGGCCGATTTCTTTGCTTGCGGACTCAGCCTGGTACTGCATCCTAAAAACCCGATGGTGCCCACAGTACACGCGAATTGGCGGTATTTCGAAATGTACGACAAACAAGGGAATGTTGTGGATCAATGGTTCGGTGGAGGGCAAGACCTTACCCCCTATTATCTTTTCGAGGAAGACGTCATACATTTTCATCGGATCTGCAAACAAGCATGCGACGCACATGATCCCACGTTTTATCCTGAGTTCAAAAAGAAATGCGATGCCTATTTTTGGAATGCCCACAGGGATGAGGCCAGGGGCGTAGGTGGACTTTTTTTTGATTATTGCAGGAGGTCCGAAACCATGGATTTAGCACAGTGGTATGCTTTTGTGACCGGGGTGGGCAATAGTTTTTTAGAGGCTTATATACCGATTGTTATAAAACGGAAAAGTCTTCCCTTTAACCTAGCACAAAGGGATTGGCAGGAAATTCGCCGCGGCCGCTACGTGGAGTTCAATTTGGTACACGATAAGGGCACCCTGTTCGGTTTAAAAACAAACGGGCGTATCGAAAGCATCCTCATGAGCCTTCCCCCGCACGTGCAATGGCGATACGATCACCATCCCGAAAAAGGAAGTGAGGAGGAACGTTTGTTGAAATTATTGCAAACGCCCAAAGATTGGGCCTAAATTGATGGCCAATTCGCACTTTTCCATCCAACGTTCTTTGGAAACGCCAACCGTTACCTAAAATAAGCTGCCGCCGCTCTTCTGAAAATTTTAGGCCCTTTTTGGAGGGGAATATGTAATTTTACTACAAACAACGAACTCATGTACCCATTGCGAAGAAACAGAAGGCTGAGGACCAACGAAGCCATACGCCATTTGGTCAGGGAAACCATCATCACCCCAAGCGATTTTTTGGTGCCGCTTTTCGTGGTGGAAGGCAAAGGGATAAAAGAAGAAATTCCTTCCATGCCCAATTACTACAGGATCAGTTTGGATGTACTGTCAAAAGAAGTGAAGGAATTATGGGGCATGGGCCTTTGTGCCGTGCTATTGTTCGTCAAAGTGCCCGAAAGGCTAAAAGACAACAAGGGGAGCGAGGCGCTCAACGCCGACGGCTTGATGCAACGGGCCATAAAAGCGGTTAAGCATGCCTGTCCCGGTATGCTGGTCATGACCGATGTGGCCTTAGATCCCTATTCCAGCTACGGTCATGACGGGGTAGTTGAAAATAGCCAGATCGCCAATGACATCACCGTTGATATTTTGGCGGAAATGAGCGTGTCCCACGCCCTGGCCGGAGCCGATTTTGTGGCCCCAAGCGACATGATGGACGGCCGCATCCTAACGATTCGGGAAGCCCTGGAAGAGGAAGGCTTGGTGAATACGGGGATCATGAGCTACAGCGCAAAATATGCAAGTGCATTCTATGGCCCGTTTCGGGACGCGCTCGATTCGGCACCCGTGGATAAGGTCAATGTGCCCAAAGACAAAACAACCTATCAAATGGATGCCGCTAACCGATTTGAAGCGCTCAAGGAAACCCTGATGGATATCGATGAAGGGGCCGATATCGTAATGGTGAAACCCGGCCTCTGTTATCTTGATATCGTCAGGGAAATCAGAAACGAAGTGGATGTACCGGTCGCCGTATACCAGGTGAGCGGCGAATATGCCATGCTGAAGGCGGCAGCCGAAAAAGGCTGGCTCGATCACGATGCCGTAATGATGGAACAACTGATTGCCATAAAAAGGGCGGGTGCCAATATCATTGCAAGCTATTTTGCCAAAGATGCCGTTAGGCTGATGGGTTAAGGCACAAAAGACAACCCGTCCCATAGGCTTGGTTTTCGGAACGATCGCGACAAAAGAATGAAAATCAAAATTTTAATATTAATTGGTATTATTTTGACTGCCCAAGTTATGCAGGGGCAGGCCAAGGTAATTTCCGGCATGCAAGCGCCTTCAACCGAAGGGCTCACCTATGCTACACCGAAGGAAGTAGGCCTCGATTCTGCATACATCCACCATCGGGTCGATTCGATCATGACGAATGCCATCAAGCAACAGGCATTTCCGGGCGCCCAGGTTTTGGTGGCTAAGAATGGTAAAATCATCTTCCACAAAGCCTATGGCCACCATGGCTACGACAGTTTGCAAACAACGGCCTTGGACGACCTCTATGACTTGGCCTCGGTTACCAAAATAGCGGCCACGTTGCCTGCGCTGATGGCCTTGGTGGAAACACATCAATTGGATCTGGATCAACCTTTCAGCCGTTACTGGGAGCGCTGGAAAGGAAAAAAGGATAAAGAAAACCTAACGCTTCGGGAAATATTGGCCCATCAGGCTGGACTGGCACCCTACATCGTTTACCTGAACGATGTGCTTAAGAAAAAGGGGGTGGCCAAATCCCGTTTTGTGAAAAATCACATTCGGCCGCGGTTTCAAAATCAGGCCTATGACGCCATTTTTATAAAAAATAGGTTTCGGAACAAAATGTACCGGATCATGGACCGCTCCAAAGTCTCAACGGAAAAAAAATACCTGTATTCCGGCCTTACATTTTTGATCTATCCCGAATTGATAGGGCAATTGACAGGGCAAGATTTTGAAAGCTATCTGCAAGATCATTTCTATGGCCCGTTAGGAGCCAGTACCATGGGTTTTAGGCCGAAATTAAAGGGCTATCCCAACCGCATTGTACCTACCGAAATCGACACCCTTTTTCGCCATGGCTTGACCCAAGGCTGGGTGCACGACGAAAATGCGGCTTTGTTGGGGGGGATTTCCGGAAATGCCGGACTTTTTGCCTCCGCGACCGATTTGGCCAAATTGATGCATATGTACATGCAGTATGGTGTGTATGCCGGCAAACGCTATTTCTCGGAAGCCACCGTAAAAGAGTTCATCAAAGTACAATATCCGGAAAATGAAAATCGGAGAGGCCTGGTCTTCGATAAACCGTTATTGAACAATGGCGATTTGGACTTTGTCGATGCCTATCCTGCACCGGAAGTGGGTCTGGCAAGTTTCGGGCATAGCGGTTTTACGGGTACCTTTGTATGGGCCGATCCCGAAAGTCAGTTGGTTTACATATTTTTATCGAATCGGGTGAACCCCAGCAGGGAGCATCGCAATCTATATACCCTTAAAGTACGGGAAGCCGTGCAGCAAGTCTTTTACCAGGCAGCATTATAACCTATGGAGATCGATACGGCATTTGTAAAAACCCCTCTGGGAATCGCAAAATTGGAAGGCGATGAAACCGGTCTCTCCGGCGTTACCATCTTGGACAGCGAGGAAGCCCCAACCGCGGTAATCCCCGAGGTACTGGAAGATGCCGCCTACCAACTACGGGAATATTTCGAGGGAAAAAGGAAGTCATTTGATTTGGAGTTGAACCCGCAAGGCACCGATTTTCAAAAAAAGGTATGGAAAGCGCTGTTGGATATCCCTTTTGGAAAGACCCTTTCCTATCTCGAACTCTCGAAAAAATTGGGAGATGTCAAAGCCATACGGGCCGTTGCTGCTGCAAACGGCAAAAACCCATTATGGATCGTGGTGCCCTGTCACCGTATTATCGGCAGTGATGGTTCCTTGATCGGATATGCAGGGGGGCTGCACCGCAAAAAATGGCTTTTGGAACACGAGAGTCCGGCCCAACAGCAAAGCCTATTTTAATATCTTATCTGCACCCTTGCGATCCCGATCAAAAAGGTCGACCCCCACAATTGGCGGGGTCTTCTGAAATTGCAGCTTTGGTGCGGCCGTACGCCCTACCTTAGTTCGTATCTTTGGAAGGACTCTTTTATGATCAACATGTTGGAAAAAATCAACTTAGAACATATTTTGTTCCTCGATATCGAAACGGTACCCGAAAAACCCAGTTTTGATAAACTGGACGATATTAAAAAAGAACTCTGGGATCAGAAATCGGAGTACCAGCGGCAAGATGGCCTCTCCGCAGCCGACTTCTACGAGCGCGCGGGCATCTGGGCCGAGTTCGGAAAAATTATCTGTATTTCCGTGGGCTTTTTTAATTATAAAGGGGATATCAGAACGTTCAGGGTCACCAGTTACCATGGCGATGAGGTTACACTGCTGCAAGAATTCAAAAACCTGTTAACAGATCATTTCAGCAGTGCGAAGCATTTGCTATGCGGTCATAACAGCAAAGAATTCGATTTTCCCTATATCGCCAGAAGAATGATCATCAATGGTATTTCGCTCCCCTATAAATTAAACCTATTTGGAAAAAAGCCATGGGAAATTCCGCATCTCGATACCATGGAACTATGGAAATTCGGAGATTACAAACATTATACTTCCCTAAAGCTCCTCGCCAACATCCTGGGCATCCCCTCCCCGAAACATGACCTTGATGGGAGCATGGTACGCGGGGTTTATTATGAGGATAATGACCTTGACCGGATCGTCAGCTATTGTGAACTGGATGTGGTGACCACTGCCCAGGTACTGCTCCGCCTGCGAAACGAAGCCCCGATGGAAGAGCACGAGATCATACGGGTTTAGGCTATGCGTTATATTTGAGCTGAATGTACACCGGAAAATGGTCGCTGTACCCCCCCAAATACTTTTTCCCCGCGAAGGTTCGGAAGGGCATGCCCTCGTATTTGCCCCTTGGCTCGGCCAAAAAAGGTCGGTCGAAGATATTGGCCTCGGTAAAGCTATGGGTCCCCTTTTCGTAATTCAAAAAATTGTGCGAAAAAATAATTTGATCGAACATGGTCCACTCCTTCTGGTAATTTGCTGTGCCCCTCAAGGGCGACCCTAGCTGTTCCGATGGATTGTATAGATTGGACATTTGCATGAGTGACCGCATACTCGTGGAATCAGGATTGTCATTAAAATCGCCCATAATGATATAGTTCGAATTGGGATGTTCCGCTTCGATGCCGGCGATAAACGATTTTAAGGTCTCGGCGGCCTTAATGCGCTTGTACTCCGTTTCCAAGACCCCATCCCGGCGTGATGGCCAATGATTGACGAATAGATGAAGGTGTTCCCCATTGAGTTTTCCACACACATGGAGAATGTCCCTGGTGGTATCTCGGACACCGTTGAGATTGTCTACGATCAAAGCAATAGGGGCTGAATGAAGCACTTCGAAATACGCTTTATGATAGATCAGTGCCGCATCGATGCCCCGCTCATCGGGGGAATCATAGTGCACATAACCATAAGAGCATCGGCGTAAGGGATCGGTGGCGATCAGATCTTGGATTACCTTTTTGTTCTCCACCTCCGCTACCCCTATCAGCACGGGCATGTCATGGGCCGTGTCCATCCCAATTTCCGAAATGGTCCTTGCCAATTTGGCCAACTTGTGTTGGTAGCGTTTCGTAGACCACCTCATTTCCCCTTTTGGGGTAAAAGCGGCATCAAGGGTATGGTCATTGAAGGAGGTGTCGAAAAGGTTTTCGAGATTATAAAAAGCGATACTGTGAAGGTTAGTGGGTAATTTGACTTTCTGTTTCTTTTTGAAGAACGAAAAAAGCATGAATCGTGTCGTTTAGATTTTAAATTTACAAAAATAGCTTGGCAAGTATTGCGTAGCTTTGTGCTTTACTTGATCAAATGATTGAAAAGAAATCGATAGAATATGAAAAGGTGGTGCTGATCGGCGTCATTAACCGCGAACAGGACGAAGCCAAATTAAAAGAGTATCTCGATGAACTCGAATTCCTCACCTATACTGCCGGAGGCGAAGTATATAAAAGATTCGTGCAAAAGGTCGACCTGCCCAATCCCAAAACGTTGATCGGGAGTGGCAAAATGATGGAGGTGGAAGCCTATGTGAACGATAATGATATCGGTACGGTGGTGTTCGATGATTCCCTTTCCCCTGCACAACAGCGAAACATCGAAAAACAGCTTCGTTGCAAAATTTTGGACCGTACCGGCCTCATCCTGGATATCTTTGCACAACGGGCCCAGACCAGTTATGCCCGGACACAAGTTGAGCTGGCACAATATGAATATCTCTTGCCAAGGCTCACCGGACTATGGACCCACTTGGAACGACAAAAAGGGGGTATCGGGATGCGGGGCCCCGGAGAAACGGAAATCGAAACCGACAGGCGAATCGTTAGGGACCGAATTACCCTCCTCAAGAAGAAATTGTTGAAAATCGACCGCCAAATGGAAACCCAACGGGGCAACCGAGGCGCCCTCGTTCGTGTAGCGCTCGTCGGCTATACGAACGTAGGAAAATCTACCCTGATGAACGTGATCAGCAAGAGCGATGTCTTTGCCGAAGACAAACTCTTTGCCACCCTTGATACCACGGTACGCAAAGTGGTGATCGGCAACCTCCCTTTCCTGTTGAGCGATACCGTAGGATTTATCCGCAAATTGCCTACCCAATTGATCGAGAGCTTCAAAAGCACCCTGGATGAGGTGCGCGAGGCCGATTTACTGCTTCACGTGGTCGATATTTCCCATCCTCAGTTCGAACAACAGATCGATTCTGTGAACAAAATCTTGTCAGAAATAAAGAGCGGTAACAAACGCACGATCATGGTCTTCAATAAAATAGATAAGTACAAAAATAAGACCATTGCCAACGACGACCTGACTACCGAGAAGACAAGCGAACATTTCACCATAGAAGAATGGAAGAACACCTGGATGCAGCGTGTGGGCGATAATGCCCTGTTCATCTCTGCCCTGAATCAGCAAAACCTCGATGAGTTCCGAAAAAGGGTCTACGAAGAAGTGCGGGACATCCATGTTACCCGTTTCCCCTATAACAATTTTCTGTACCCCGAATATTTGGAAGAACTCTAAATCCCATAAAATTAGATTTCATTGCCATCCATTCATCGGAGAAATGAAACCGTTGGTATTTTTCACAACATATCGGTAAGGGTTCACAACAATTATTTAGGCATGCGAAAGATCTTGCTTAGTTTTACTTTGTGATTGAGTGAAGGTATTGGCTGAACCAATAAAAAACCATCCGACAGAAACGATTAAAATTTTAACTTGATATAAGTACATGCAACAAACCTACTTTGAAAAAAACCCCGATCCCCATCGGGGTTTTTTTATTCCGGAAATTGGATGTCAACTTTAAAAGGGGTATCATATACCGATGACGATTTAAACTTGATTGGAATGAGGCCCTCGCATTTTCATACACCTGCCGATAAGGCCAACTTCACAACAACTCCGGAGCATTTCACAACAAAAATTTAAAGTTGTAAGACTTTGTGCCTACATTCGGATTGTATTTGAGATTTAGTGTTTGTGCTCCCAAATAACCCTAACTTAATCTTATAGTCCGATTTTTATTGACTGTAACCAAATTTTACACGACCTACTTAACAAAAAAAATCCCCGGCATTGGCCGGGGATCTTTTATTTGTGACTGTCGCATTCCTTTTAAAAGGAATAATTAATACCGAACATCCAATAACTCTGTGTCTTCACATCGATATTGTCAAAAGTGGGTGCCGGCGTTGGAAGGGGACTTTGTGACAAGGCATTGGCCAAGGATTCCTGCTTGTTGTTTCGCAGGCCAAACTCAAATCCCAAACCGATTCCCTTCCAAAAGGTATAGCCAAAAGAGTTGATCCAAGTCCAATTCGACAGATCGCTACTCTCATAACTTTGAAAGGTCGAAAAGTTGGTCTTAAAATTGATCAAGCCTATTTTTCGGGTATAATCCACTAAAATCTTAGCTCCCGTAGAAGATTGGTATACGGCATCTTCCTTCGCGAAAACAAAGTTATAGTTCAAGGGATGAACCACCACGACCATATCGGGGATGGGTGTCCAAGTGGCCCCTACACCTAGATCAAGATATCCTGGGTCATTAAAATTATTGATGATCGAGGTACGGTACTCGCCCATGCCCGAAATCGCAAATTTTTCGTTCAACTTCCGCCCATATAAGGATACTATGTTGAAAACATCGGTGGTTCCCCTAAAGCTGTCGTTGTCGTTCGGATTGTCCTTATCATCCAATTTTACCCATTGCAGGTTGACATTTGCCGAATTTTTCCAGAAAAATTTATCCTGGTTCAGGCTGGCAAAAGCGTTGATGGTGGCCCCGATGTTACCGGCGTTGTTATTGGGCGTGCCTTGACTGTACCAGTTGTTGAAGCTTGAAATGTTCGCCCCTATGGTGCCAAAAGCGCCTTTTTTCCACCCTGGAAGGGCGTCGATTTGGGCCTGAAGGGCATCCACCCGGCCTTGAATGGCCGCAATCGAATCCTTTTTAGGGGCTTGCTCCCCTCGAAGCTCGTCTGCAGTTTGCGAAAAGACTGCCGAAAACGAAAACACGGCAACCATGGTAGTCATACTGATTTTCATAAGAGTAGTATTAAATTTTTAGTAAAACGAGGGGTAAATGTAACGATTGTCAACAACAATTGAACGATCTTATCAACAATTATCGTTTTTTGTAAAGTGGCACCGCCGAGCAGGCTTCCCCGTACATCAGGGACTTGGCGATGGGTTTTAGTCTTGCAGTTATCCACAAATAAGCGTTGGAAGGTACCGGTTTTTTACTGCAGCCTTTGATGATCACCATTTTATCTTGAAAGGGAGTCAAATCCAAATTTTCGATGGCATCCCTGTAGAGATGGCTTTCCAGATCCGTCAAGGCGGCCCAACACCATGGTACGGGCAAAGGGCTGCAATTTTGTGGCCACAAGCATAAAGGCCCATCCGGGCAAGATGGCGTCACTGGAGCAGCCCAGGGCCACATGGGCATCTTGGTATTGGTCCCAGGAATGGAATTCCACGAAGTTTCGAAATTCCTTTTCTTTTAGAACGATCCCTTCATACAGCCATTCTTTGATGTCAAGGAACACCCTTTTCCCTTTCGGATAATGATCCTCAAGGTCGAAAGTAACGAGCTTGCTGGCTGCAACCCTATTGGGTATGGGTTCTGTATCTTGGTTCACTGGTTCGAACGGTTTATGCATTAAGGGTGCCAATGCTTCTTTCGGTCATAGGAGCCCAAGTTCCAATTTGGCCTCCTCACTCATTAGATCTTGGGTCCATGGGGGATCGAAGGTAATTTCGACCTCTGCATCCTTGACCAGGTCCAAAGACTTCACCTTTTCCTCGACCTCTACCGGCAATGATTCGGCCACGGGACAGTTTGGGGAAGTCAGGGTCATCAATATCTTCACCTCATGGTCTTCATTGACAAAGACGTCATAGATCAGACCGAGCTCGTAAATATCGACCGGAATCTCAGGGTCGTATATCGTTTTAAGCACGTTTACTATTTTTTCCCCAAGTTCTTGGGTGTCTACGGTAGTCTCTTCGCTCATCTTGTTTCAATTTTATGGTTGCCTGTTTTCTTAACCTTCATGATTCACTGAAGATTACCCCAACTGGGTCTGATAGGCCACGGCATATAGTTTCAATTGTTTGATCATGCTTACAAGCCCGTTTGCACGGGTCGGACTTAAATGTTCCTTCAAACCAATATCATCGATAAATTGGGTATCGGCCTCAATGATGTCTTTAGGTTTCTGATTGCTAAAGGCCCGGATCAAAATGGCGATGATGCCCTTGGTGATGATGGCTTCACTATCGGCGGTAAACAGGAGTTTATCGTCTTTTAATTCCGCGTGCACCCAAACCTTGCTTTGGCATCCTTTGATGATATTGTCTTCGGTTCTGTATTTGTCGTCTATGAGCGGAAGCGACTTGCCCAGCTCGATCATATATTCATAGCGCTGCATCCAGTCATCGAACATTGAGAATTCCTCTACAATTTCATTTTGAATTTCTTTTATGGTCATGCGTTGAATTTGAACAAAATTACGACAAGTCGGGTAGCTATTCAAGACCCCTCGGAATCCATTGGTTCCCAACCTTATTGAAGCATCGACTGTGCCTTTTTAACGCCTTGCACAAGGACATCTATTTCTTCTTTTGTATTATAGAAACTAAAACTGGCGCGAACCGTTCCAGGAATTTTATAAAAATCCATGACGGGCTGGGCGCAATGGTGCCCGGTTCTTACGGCAATACCCATCTTGTCGAGGATCGTGCCGATGTCATAGGGATGGATACCGTCGATATTAAAGGAAATCACGGCGGTCTTGCTTTTGGCAGTGCCGTAAATTTTCAATCCTTCGATCTGCAACATTTGTTCGGTGGCATAGACCAAAAGTTCGTGTTCATAGGCAGCGATCGCTTCGAACCCGATTCGGTTCATGTAATCCAATGAGGCCCCAAAGGCAATGCCGCCACAAATATCTGGCGTGCCTGCCTCAAACTTGTGAGGAAGGTCGGCATAAGTGGTTTTTTCAAAGGTTACCTCAGCGATCATCTCGCCCCCCCCTTGGTAGGGAGGCAGCTTGTTCAACCATGTTTCTTTGCCATATAGCATGCCCACCCCCGTTGGTCCGCAAAGTTTATGGGCGGAAGCCGTATAAAAATCAACATTGAGTTTCTGTAAATCGGGTTTGATATGGGCAGCCGCCTGGGCGCCGTCGATCAATACCGCCGCGCCCACGCGATGTGCCGCTTCTATAATTTCCTCAATGGGATTGATGGTCCCCAAGGCATTCGAAACATGGTTGCAAAATACCAGTTTGGTTTTGGGGCTTAACAAGCGATGATAATCAGACATCACCAACTCCCCTTCAAGGCTCATGGGAATCACCTTTAAGATGGCCCCCGTTCGTTCACACAACATTTGCCACGGCACAATATTTGAGTGATGCTCCATGGCGGAAACCAACAGCTCGTCGCCCTTTTTTAAGAGGGAAGTAAAACCTTGGGCAACCAAATTGATGCTATGGGTGGTGCCGGAGGTAAAAATGATTTCGAAGGGTTTGGCCGCATTGAAATGCCGCTGTATTTTCTGCCTCGCCTGTTCATACTTGTCGGTAGCCTCCTGTGAAAGGGCATGAACGCCCCTGTGGATGTTGGCATTATAATTTGAATAGTAATCAACGATGACGTCAATGACCTGCTTTGGCGTTTGGGAGGTGGCCGCATTGTCAAAGTATACCAATGGATAGCCATTGACCTTCCTCTTTAGGATGGGAAAGTCTTTCCGAATGGTAGCGATATCCAATGAGGTTGCGATCATGTTATAGCTCGAAACCCAAACGAACACCCAACTTATTGGCTATTAGTTTGTTGATTCTTGTTTTTAATTCCGGTAGGCGAACGCTTTGCAATACATTATTGGCAAAGGCATACATCAACAGGGCCCTTGCTTCCTTTTTTGGGATGCCACGGGTTTGAAGATAAAATAAAGCCTCTTCGTCCAACTGGCCAATGGTACAGCCATGGGAGCACTTCACATCATCTGCAAAGATTTCCAACTGCGGTTTGGTATTGATGGTGGCCTTGTCACTGATCAGAATATTGTTGTTCTGTTGAAAGGCGTTGGTTTTTTGGGCAATCTTATCCACGATGATTTTCCCGTTGAACACCCCTGTGCTGTTCTCGCCATAAATGCCCTTATAATCTTGATGGCTCTCGCAATTGGGCTCGATATGGTGCACCAAGGTATGGTGGTCTACCAACTGTTTCTCGCCTAGAATGGTCACCCCTTTCAGGGTGGAATCGATATATTCCCCATTCTGATAGAAATTGAGGTTGTTCCTGGTCAATTTTCCGCCAAAGGAGAAAGTATGTACGCTCACCGCGCTTTTGCTTTTCTGATTGATGTAGGTATTATCGATCAAAGAAGCGGTACTGAGGTCGTTCTGTACCTTATAATAATCCAAAATAGCGTTCTTTGCGGCATATATTTCGGTTACCGAATTGGTGAGCACCTCATTGGCGGTCAGACTTTGATGTCGTTCAATGACCTGAAGTTCCGCATTTTCCTCAACAATGATCAGGCTTCGTGGTTGTAACATCAATGCCGTTTCATTGCCCGAAGCGAAATGGATAATCTCAACGGGTTTTTTTGGCATTTTGTTCTTGGGGATATAGATATAGGCCCCTTCCCTGCTAAATGCAGTGTTCAAAGTGGTCAAAGAGTCTTCCCTGGAGGCCACTTTGTTAAAATACACATCGATGATCTGTTTGTACATCGGTTTGGTCAGGGCCGAACTCATCAGGCAGATATCCACCCCGTCATGTGTGGTTTCAGACAAGTAGGAACTATAGATCCCATCGATAAACACTATTTTATAGGTGTCGATCTCGTGCAAAAAGTACTTCTTGACATCTTTGTATTCCAGCGCGTTCACCTCCTTAGGAAAGATGCTGAAATCTACTTTTTGTAAACTATTGAGCGAAGTATATTTCCAAGCCTCCTCTTTTTTGGTAGGAAACCCCTTGTTTTCAAAATTACGCATGGCTTCGGAGCGCACATCGTGTACCGGATGGTCGATATCGACGTTGTTCTCGAACGCCATGAATGAGGAAATCAATTTATCTTTTAAATCCATTTTTCTGGGCATACTGTTAGCAATGTATCGCCGGCGGGATATCCACTGCCGAAGCTACGTTGCCTGATTCATTTACATCACTACTTCATTTTTTAGCCAATCGTAACCCTTTTCTTCCAATTCAAGAGCCAGATCTTTGCCGCCCGACTTCACGATCTTCCCATTGTGAAGCACGTGAACGAAATCGGGCACGATATATTCCAGCAACCTTTGGTAATGGGTGATCACGATTACAGCATTTTTCTTGCTTTTTAGTTTATTCACCCCATTGGCCACGATTCTAAGCGCATCGATATCCAAGCCCGAATCGGTTTCGTCGAGGATGGCCAATTTTGGATCGAGGATGGCCAATTGAAAAATTTCGTTTCGTTTTTTCTCCCCTCCGGAAAAACCCTCGTTCAAGGATCTGGACAAAAACTTTCGATCGATTTCCAAAAGCTCCGATTTTTCACGGATCAGTTTCAACATTTCATTGGCGGGCATGTCTTCCAATCCTTTAGCCTTTCTCGATTCGTTGATGGCGGTCTTCATAAAGTTCGTGACGGTTACCCCTGGAATTTCAACTGGATACTGAAAGGAAAGGAAAATGCCCTTGTGTGCCCTTTCTTCAGGGGCTGTATCTTCTAGATTTTCCCCTTCGAGTTCTACCGATCCTTGGGTCACCTCAAACTCTTCTTTGCCTGCGATGACCGCTGCCAAGGTGCTCTTGCCCGAGCCATTGGGGCCCATGATGGCATGTACCTCGCCCGCATTCACTTGCAGATTGATTCCCCTTAGTATCTCTTTATCTTCTACCCGCGCATGCAGGTCCGTAATTTTCAACATGCTTCCTTATTTTAAATAATTTGGTGCTTTTGGCAATTTCTCGAAATCCTCTTTTGAATGTTGCAGAATTACCTTTGCTTTTTTTTCATCCGCAAATGCCTCGAACAAATCCATACTGGCATTGGTTTGCGCCACATCAAAGTTAAAAATGGGAATTCTTCTGAATTCGCGGTTCTCCGAAAAATGGTAAAGGTCTCCTGATAGCAGCAGCGGGCCATATTCAGCCAATTCAAGATAGAGGACTTGATGCCCCGGGGTATGGCCAGGGGTAAATTTGAACACGACGGTCCCATCTCCGAAAACATCATAATCGCCTTTGATTTTTTTGATGTTTGACAAATCTTTTATCCCATCATAGATATCGGCATTGGTTTCTTGCATTTCCTTGCTGGTGACCCAGTCGTATTCCTTTTCTTGCACCAGCCAGGTCGCATCCTTGAATGCTTTGGCGTGGCCGATATGGTCGAAGTGCGTATGGGACATTGATAGGTAGTCGATATCGGCCGGGGTCAACCCGATCTGTTTCAATTGGTTCACGACCGAATCTTTCCTCGAGACCGTAAATGCCCCATCAGGCGAAGTATAGGGCTCCGGCATGCCTACCAAACCTTCCGGCAAGCCTGCATCCCACATCAAGGTACCCTTAGGGTGCACAACCACATAAAAGGCATCGGCAAATTCTTTGCGCTGACCCACATATGCACTGTCTTGCGAGAACAGTTGCAGCTGGTTCACCATAACGGTGCCCCCGTCGAAAGTATAAAGCTTCACTTCGGGTTTGCTTATCGTATCGGTTTGGGCCATGGCCTCCGCGCTTTCCTTTTTGCCGTCTTTACAGGCAAAAAAGGAAAGTATGATCATTAGTGCAATGTATTTTTTCATTTGTTTTGGTTTTTATCCAACTGATCCTTCCAAACTGATCTCCAATAATTTTTGGGCTTCCACCGCAAATTCCATGGGCAATTTGTTCAATACCTCTTTGCTGAACCCATTGACGATAAGGGCTATGGCTTTTTCCGTGGGTATGCCCCTTTGGTTGCAATAAAAAATTTGATCCTCGCCGATCTTACTGGTCGTGGCCTCATGTTCGATCTGTGCCGATTTGTTCTTTACCTCGATATAGGGAAAAGTATGCGCTCCGCAATCATTGCCCATCAAAAGCGAATCGCACTGCGAAAAGTTACGGGCATTTTCGGCACGACTGCTCACCTGTACCAAGCCACGGTAACTGTTCTGTGATTTGCCCGCGGAAATACCTTTTGAAATAATCGTGCTTTTCGTATTCTTGCCCAAGTGGATCATTTTGGTCCCGGTATCGGCCTGTTGGTGATTGTTGGTAACGGCGATGGAATAGAACTCCCCAATACTGTTGTCGCCTTTCAAAATACAGGATGGATATTTCCAGGTTACGGCAGATCCCGTTTCGACCTGGGTCCAAGAAATTTTAGCGTTCTTTTCGCAAATGCCACGTTTGGTTACAAAGTTGTATACCCCGCCCTTGCCTTCCTTATCGCCAGGGAACCAATTTTGTACCGTTGAGTATTTAATTTCCGCATTGTCGAGCGCGATCAGTTCCACCACGGCGGCATGCAGCTGGTTCTCATCCCTTGAAGGCGCCGTGCAGCCTTCCAAATAACTCACATAACTGCCTTCGTCAGCAATGACCAATGTACGCTCGAACTGTCCTGTACCGGCTTGATTTATCCGGAAGTAGGTAGAGAGCTCCATGGGGCATCGCACCCCTTTTGGAATATAGCAAAAACTGCCATCGGAGAAAACGGCCGAATTCAGCGCAGCGTAAAAATTGTCCTTCTGGGGCACCACGGTACCCATATATTTCTTGACCAATTCCGAATGTTCCTTGATCGCCTCGGAAATCGAACAAAAAATAATCCCTTTTTCGGCCAAGGTCTTTTTAAAGGTGGTGGCCACCGAAACGGAATCCATCACGATGTCTACCGCAACCCCGGCCAATTTCTTTTGCTCGTCCAGGGAAATTCCCAATCTTTTAAAGGTATCCAACAATTCGGGATCCACTTCATCAAGACTATCGTATTTGGGCTTGCTATTGGGCGCCGAGTAATAGGATATGGCTTGAAAATCGGGCTTTTTATATCTTACGTTGGCCCATTCGGGTTCTACCATTTCCTTCCAGGCACGGAAAGCTTCCAAACGCCAGACGGTCATCCAATCGGGTTCCTCCTTTCTTTTTGGAAATGGCGATAACGATATCTTCGTTCAAACCTATGGGAAGGGTATCAGAAGCGATATCGGTATAGAAACCATATTCATATTCCTTGGTTTCCAACTCCTTTCTTTAATTCCTCTTCCGTATATGCCATATCTTTTCGCTAAATGCCCCATTGCCTTAAAGAACGATGAAGCAGTTTTGGATTTAACCTTAAAATAGCCCTGGAGCGAGGGGCGGTACTCAGAGGGAAAAACTTTCCCCACACCCGCAGGTCCTTTGGGCATTGGGATTGTTGAAAACAAAGCCTTTACCGTTGAGCCCTCCCGAGTATTCCAATACTGTGCCCACGAGGTAGAGAAAACTTTTCTTATCCACGATGATCCGCACGGCATTGTCTTCAAAAACCTTGTCAGCTTCCTCAATCTTGTTGTCGAATTTCAACTCATACGACAACCCGCTACATCCGCCGCTTTTCACCCCAACCCGAACATAGTCCTTGGAAGCGTCGTAACCCTCTTCCTGCATCAGACTAATCACCCTTTGTTTGGCCGATTCCGAAACCTGTATCATTATTTGTTTTGATTCTAAATAATTTACAAATATAGGGTATTGGTAGGGTTTTTACCTAATTCCTAACATTATTATAACGTATGGGCTGATTGGACTTTTCTATGCAGATCGATCCCTGATCGGGAGCGGTATCTACTTGATTTTTAACAGTACCATATCGGTTTGCCCCTTGTTTGGAAGACCCAGGAAATCGGGGCTTGCGGTTTCGCCTACCAAAATAATTCCATTATCATCGGTTTCCAAGGCATCAAAACCAAAGTCGAGTCCCAGTGCCCCCGAACGATTTTTGCCAGGTCAATATTCCGTCCTGGTCGGTTTTTATGACCCATAAATCGTTCTCGCCGGCATTTGAAAGCAGGTCTGCATCGGAACTTTTCGAGTTGCCGAGAATGATAAAACCCCCGTCTTTTGTCGTGAAAACACTTTGGGCCGCATCGAACTGCATCCCACCGTACGACCGCTCCCAGATCAGGTTGCCCTGGTCGTCGACCTTGATCAGCCAAATATCCGATTCCCCATGGTTCTTGGTAACGTCCAAATTGTCACTGAAGGTATTGCCCACGATCACATAGCCATGGTCTTTGGTCTTGGCGATATCATAGGAAATTTCAATTCCGGTACCCCCAAAGGATCGCTGCCATAGCAGATTTCCTTCCTTATCGGTCTTCAGCACCCAAAAATCATAACTGCCCTTGCTGTCGGTCACGTCAAAGTCATTGCTTTCCGAAAAACCGGCCATCACAAATCCACCATCATCGGCCTGAACTACGGCATGGGCCCGGTCATTGTTCGTCCCTCCAAAATATTTTCTCCATTCGATATTCCCCGAGGCATCCAATTTGGTGCCCCAAAACTCCCCAACCCCATGGCGGGTCAGGGTATTTCCCTTTTCATTGAACCCATCGGCCCTTGCCGCGGTCACGTCTAAAAAGCCCGTGAAAAAAAGGCCCCCATCCAAGGTGCCGATGATGTCATAGGAATGGTCATGGCCTGAAAATCCAAAACTCTTTTCCCACTGAAGTTTGCCGAAGGCATCGACCTTAACGATCCAATTGTCGTGGAAGCCCTCATTATTGCTTGCATCTCCATCGCTGCTCATGGCGTATCCGGCAAGTGCGAAACCGCCGTCTTGGGTCTGCACCAAACTTTGGCCCCGGTCGTCCATACTACCGCCATAGGTCTTGTTCCATTGTAGGTGGTCTTCTGCATCGAATTTTAACAACCAATAATCATTCATATTGGTGGTTTTTCCGGCCAAATCCCCATCGGTACTGTTGGAAAATCCCAAAACCGAATAACCCCCATCAGCGGTGGCCACAACGGCCTGAGCCGTTTCTTCACCGCTTCCGCCAAAGTGGTTTTCCAATACAAGTTCCCCCAAAAACCGTGACTCGGGTAGCGGGTTGCCCGACTGATGGTCCAAATCCTTGGAACATGCGGCCAATAGTGCCAGACCGAAGCTGAACAGGAAATGCTTCATCAGTTTGCTTTTTTAACCACGATGAGTCCCCTATTGATATCACTGATCACGATGCTGCCACTCGCAAAAAATGGGTAAACGCTCCATACCCCTTCAAAGGCCGCGTTGTCGGTTTCCGGATGGGTATCAAAAAACCCCACTTCCACGATGTTTTTTTCAGTAATCCCCGAAATATCCAGCAGGCGGATGCCCGCGGTGTAATTGGCAAGATAGAACTCGTTACCATTGACATACCCATTATGGTCGATCGCACTTGTCGCGCCCAAATAGGTGTCGTGCAAAACCGGATTATCAAGATCGGCCAAATCAAAAATCAAGGTCCTTGACCTAAAACCTTGATTTATCTCATCGAGTTCGTCCCCTAAAATGAAATATTGCTGATCCTCGCTGAACCATCCCTGATGCGTATAGCCGATATTGGGGTAATCGATGGTGGAAATCTCGGTCGGATTCTGTTTGTCGGTCACATCAACGATGACCACCCTGTTTTCATTGGCGCCAATAAATATTTCCTGGCCCGCATGGTCGATATCTTGACCCATATAACGAACCACCTGGGCGTCATGGGTATAACCATCAGCCCCATATCCTCCTGCGGCCAGCGGTGTTTTTGGATTTTGTATATCGATGAAGTGCACGCCCCCATTATAAGCGTCGTCCCTGGCTGTGCCGACGGCATACGCGAAACCGGTAGCGTCATTGATGACCACATTATGGCAGTTTCCAAAGCCGGTAAAACGTGCATCGGCCGAAAAGGTAACGGGAGGATTGTTTACCTCCCGCAATTTGGTGAGATCAAATACCTGCATCCCATGGCCATTGGCCTCTGAAACGATAAAGGCGTGGTCTTGATATACCTTGATGTCTCGCCATGAACTTGTTTCGGTGGCTGTGGGCAACTTGCCCAAATAAAGGAGGTTATCATTGTCGGAGATATCAACAAAGGCGGTTCCATTATTCAATCCCACCAATGCATATTCCTTCCCGGTGGTCGCATCGGTCCAGCCCCAGCTATCATTGCCTGAGCCTGCATTAAATCCGGATAAGGAAATCGCTCCGACCAGATCGAAGCCATTACAAGGATATATCCCCGCCATGCCATCAATGCATGGCAACATCCCAGAGATCGGATTTCCAGGAGGGTTGTTTGCCGGAGGATCGTCATTTACATCGATATCGGGCAATTGTTCATTTTTGGAACAGGAGATGATGGAAAAAAGACATGTTAAGGTCCAAAACCATTTTTTCATAGCATCAAGTTTAGGGCTTCTTGCAGCGCAAAGATAATGCTATTTGGGCAGATATTGTTCGGATGACGGGCTTGCGTTGCGACTTCGGGGGAGCAGATCGGTCACTGTTTCCTTCCCCTAATTATTGGCCTTTTGCAGTTCGGATATCGTTCCACAATGAATTTACGCTTATTTTTGCGCCATGTTAGAAGACAAGAAACAAGAAAGGACATCCTTGGCCACTTTGGGCGAATTCGGATTGATCGAACATCTGACCAAAAACTTTTCCACCCACCATCCCTCGACTTTGAAATCGGTAGGGGATGACGCCGCGGTACTCGATTTTAAAGACAAAAAAGTGGTGCTGACCACCGATATGCTGGTGGAAGGGGTGCATTTCGACCTCAGTTATATGCCGCTCAAGCATTTGGGATACAAAGCGGTGGTCGCCAATCTTTCCGACATTTATGCCATGAATGCCGAGGCCACCCAGATCGTGGTGTCGATCGCGGTTTCCAACCGATTTTCACTGGAAGCACTGGAAGATCTATATGACGGGATTCGATTGGCCGCTAAGCGGTTCAAGGTAGATCTGGTCGGAGGGGATACCACCTCATCGAAAACAGGGCTGATCATCAGCATTACCGCCTTGGGCAAAGCCAGTGCCGAAGATATAGTTTATAGGGACGGGGCAAAAGCAAACGACCTTTTGGTGGTCTCCGGAGATCTGGGAGGCGCTTACATGGGGTTACAGGTTTTGGAGCGTGAAAAAGAGGTGTTCAAGGTGAATCCCAATAACCAACCCGATTTGGAACCCTATAGCTATATCGTGGAAAGGCAGTTGAAGCCGGAAGCCAGAAAAGATATCGTTGAGCTCCTAAAAAAATTAGCGGTAAAGCCAACTGCGATGATCGACATCAGTGACGGACTTTCCTCCGAAATTCTTCATCTCTGCAAGCAGAGCGTTGTCGGATGTAAGCTGTATGAGGATAAAATTCCTTTAGACCCCACGGTGATTACCGCCTGTGAGGAGTTTCAAATCGACAGTACCCTAGTGGCCTTGAGCGGTGGGGAAGATTATGAATTGTTGTTTACCCTCGACCAACTTCAATATCCCAAAATTAAGGGAAATCCCCAGCTGACGGTGATAGGCCACATGATTGATTCCTCGGAAGGCAGTGCTTTGGTGACCAGGGGCGGTATGGAAATACCGTTGACCGCCCAAGGGTGGAACGCCTTCAGCTCCTAGTGTAAAGCCTTTTTTGATTGGGATCTTGGATTTGTCCAGAAAGGAAAAATCCCGAAAACCAAGGGCAATCCCTGCTAAACTGTTGTGGGGCATACGACAGTGAAGAATGAGGGTGCTTTCTTAATTTCCAGGATATTCCTTTAAATTCCGTTGGCCGTTAAGCGCAGTTGGAATTCGCTTGCCAAAGCATAATTAGGCCACTTGTTGTGCGGCCCTATGTCTTCTTTGATATATATCTTCCAGGGTTGCGTTAATGTCTTTCAATTCTGGGGTTAGTGTTGATAGGTTCCCATTGACATCTGTCGTCACCTGCTTTCCACAGTGTATGCATTTGTATTCCTTGATGTGCTGGGTTACCTTTTTCGAAATGGAAAAATGATGTCCAAATAGGTTGCAAAAAACTTTTTTCATGGCAGTAGGTTTTAGGTTTGCATTATGGCCTTTGGGAAAACCGCTTTGCAAAGGTTCATTGGTATTCATGTGATCAGTCCGATTTGGAACCTTATCCCCCTTCCAACGCAATCTTTCAAACATTTATTGGCACGGTTAGTTGCTTTTTGCCATATTTTCGATGAACGACATCCTTTTCCAAAAAAACAGTGCAATAAGACCCCGCGGCGGCTTTACTTTTTAAAGGGAATTTCCGTTATCTTACAGTCCTTAAATCATATGTTGCCAACATGTCCCATAACAAGGAAGCCTTAGTAACGGCCTTTGCGCTTTTTTCACTTTTTTTCGGTGCGGGCAATTTAATTCTGCCCCCATTGCTCGGTTTTCAGGCTGGAAGCCTTTGGTGGCTGGTTACTTTAGGCTTTTGTCTGTCCGCCGTACTGGTACCCCTGCTGGGAATTTTGGCGCACGCCAGATTACAGGGCACTATATTCGACTTCGGTAAAAAAGTGTCCCCAACTTTTAGTTTGGTATATTCCATACTCGTATATGCCATTGCCATTGCTTTGCCGTCGCCCCGCACTGCAGCGGTTACCCACGAACTTGCCATAGCGCCCTTGCTCGGCAGCAGCGCCTTGGCTACCAGCATCTGCTATTTTGTCTTGGTCTTTATTTTCGTGATGAACCGTTCCCGGATCTTGGATATCATTGGGAAGATCCTCACCCCCATGATCATCATCATCCTGTTGATCGTGATCGGTATCGCCATGGGTTCACATGACTTCATTTTCGGGGCCGTGCAGTTCAAAAATGCATTTTCGGACGGCATTCTGGAAGGGTATCAAACCTTCGACGCCATCGGGGCCGTGGTCGTAGGCGGCGTGATCATCATCTCGGTGAACCTCAAAAAGAAGGAAGCTTCCTATGAAGAGAAAAAAACGTTGATCCTCCGAGCCGGCTGGATTGCCGGATTTGGCTTGTTTTTGGTATATGCGGGACTTATTCTCACTGGGGCCTTGATGCACGGTGAATTTGAAGCTTCCATTTCCCGTACTGCCCTGTTGAGCGGTATCGGCGCCAAGACCCTGGGGGCGTCGGCCAATATATTTTTTAGCCTCTTGGTGAGTCTGGCCTGTTTTACAACTGCGGTCGGCATCGTGGCTGGAACGGCTGACTTCTTCAAGTACCTTTTTGGAGATTCACAGAGGGCCTTTATCACTACCGCCATATTGTGCTGTTTCCTGGGCATCATGGTAGGGCAATTCAATGTGGCCTATATCATCGCGGTGGCACTTCCGGCACTGATGTTCATTTATCCGATTACCATCGTATTGATCATCCTAAACGTACTTCCGCAACAATACGCCACCATCAAGACTTTTAGGGCAGTGGTGATCACTACTGTTATTTTCAGTGTTCCCGATTTTCTTGGCAGTATCGGTTGGGGAGATATAATCGCACCTTGGCAAACCTATATCCCGTTAAGTCAATTTAGCTTGGGTTGGGTGTTGCCGGCTCTCTTGGTTTTCTGTTTCATGTTGGTATTCCAACAATCGGCAGGCAGGAGCGACAAGTCGTGAAAAATTTATCTCGAATGCATCAGGGTTTCTATCTCGTCGGCCTCTATAGGAATGTTCCCCATCAGGTTTAAGGGCTTCCCTTTTGCTTTGATCACAACATCATCCTCCAGACGAATGCCCAATTTTTCTTCGGGAATATAAATTCCAGGCTCTACAGTAAAAACCATGTCCGCTTTCATCGGCGTCTTGAGCGCCCCATAATCATGTGTGTTCAGCCCGATATGATGGCTGGTGCCGTGCATGAAATATTTTTTATAAGCGGGCCAATCGGCCTGCTCATTTTTGATGTCGGCCTTATCCAATAGTTTGAGGCCCAACAACTCCGAAGTCATAATTTTGCCCACTTCCTTATGGTACTCTGCCCATAGCGTTCCCGGGACCAATAGATCGGTAGCCTCTTTTTTCACCCTAAGTACCGCTTCATAGACCTCCCGTTGCCTGGGCGAAAAACGCCCGTTGACTGGAATGGTTCGCGTAAGGTCACTTGAATAATTGGCGTATTCGGCTGCGACGTCCATCAAAATCAAATCCCCGTCCTTACACTTTTGGTTGTTCTCGATATAATGTAAAACGTTCGCGTTATTGCCTGATGCGATGATGGGGGAATACGCAAAACCTTTGGATCGTTTGCGAATAAATTCATGGAGCAGTTCCGCTTCGATCTCATATTCCCAAATTCCGGGCTTCACGAACTTCAAAATCCTGCGAAATCCCGATTCGGTAATCTCACAGGCCTTTTGGATCAACGCGATTTCCTCCGGTTCCTTAATGCCCCTTATGTCCTGGAGAATCGGGTTGCTTTTGGCCACCTGATGGGCCGGAAATTGCTTTTTCACTTTCTGGATAAAGCGATCTTCCCTGGTTTCGTTCACCACTGCCTGTCGGTAGTGTTCATTGGTATTCAAATAAATGGTCTCGGCCTCGGTCATCAAATCAAAAAACACCTTGTCGAAATCGGATAGCCAATGCACCGTTTCGATTCCGGAAATATCGGTGGCCTGTTCCTTAGAAAGTTTTTCCCCTTCCCAGACCGCGATATGGGCGTTCGTCTCCCTTACGAACAAAACCTCCCTATGCTTGCGATCCATTGCATCGGGGAATAATAACAAGATGGTCTCTTCCTGATCGGCCCCGCTCAAGTAAAAGATATCACGGTGCTGCTCAAAAGGCATGGTCGAATCGGCACTGATGGGATAGACATCATTGGAATTGAAGACCGCGATGCTTTTTGGCTTCATTCGCGCCATGAATTTTTTTCGGTTCTTGACGAATAATTGACTGGGTATCTTATCGTACTTCATAGGGTGATTTCATTTTTTTTGAATTCTATAAAAACAGCGCTTTCGCCCGTTCCGGGATATGCGATGCCCTTCTCCCAAAAATAGGAATTATATGAATGAACGGGCCACAAACTTTGACGATTTGAAAATATAGGGTAGTCTCTGCACCGCCGGACGTAAATTTGTGATGGGTGGTGCTTCCATTCTTCCTGAACCCAGGGCAGGATTCACATTACGCCACGTGCAATAGCTGGAAGAAACAATATTTTGTTTGACCCTGAAGTATTGCTTACCTTGATGCCTTCAAAAATAAACCGACATTCCATGAAGCATGTTTTACTCCCTTTGATGCTGTTATTACAATGGTCATTATGCTCACAAGTGAGCCCAACGCCGCCTTCAACCGTGCAGGAAGCACTGGTTCAAAAACAACTATCGGAACGCAATTCATTGGTCAAAAATCTTCCCTTAAAAAATATTGGCCCATCGATCATGAGTGGCCGAGTGGTTGATCTGGATGTGAATCCTGACAACCCGAATGAATTCTATGTGGGATATGCCTCAGGGGGGCTTTGGTATACCAGCAATAATGGAACGACCTTTTCACCGTTACTGGATGGATCCGATACACAAAATGTTGGAGATATCGCCGTAGATTGGGCCTCAGGGACCATTTGGGTTGGAACAGGGGAAAACAATGCATCGCGCTCCTCCTATGCCGGAATCGGTATTTTAAAGTCGGTCGATAAGGGCAAAAGCTGGCAAAATATGGGCCTACCCGATTCACAGCACATCGGTCGCATCGTCATCAATCCCAAAAATCAGGATGAAGTGGTCGTGGGCGTAGCCGGACATCTATATTCGCCGAATGCGGAACGCGGAGTCTTCAAAACCAAGGACGGGGGCAAAACATGGCAACAGACCCTTTTTATCGACGAAACTTCAGGAATCATCGATGTGGCCCATGCCCCAAATAACTTTGAGGTCATGTTTGCCGCATCCTGGGAAAAAGACAGGAAAGCTTGGGATTTTATCGGCAATGGCAATGGCTCGGGAATTTACAAAAGCACGGATGGGGGGGATACTTGGAACAAAGTTTCACTGCCGGAGAGCGGTTTCCCCCAGGGAGTTGGAGTTGGGCGCATAGGCCTTGCAGTATTCGACGCCCAAACGGTATATTCGGTTCACGACAACCAAAACAGGCGGGAAAAATCGGAAGAGACCGAAGTACGCCCCGATAAACTGGTCAAAGAGGATTTCAAAACCATTTCTGAGGAAGATTTCCTGAAGTTGGAGGATGCCAAACTGAACGATTTTTTAAAAACCAACGGATTTCAAGAAAAATATAAGGCAGCCAACCTGAAGCAAATGGTTCGTGATGGCTCGGTAAAACCTATAGATTTGGCCAAATATTTGGAAGATGCCAATTCGCTGTTGTTCGATACCCCGGTCATAGGCGCTGAGGTGTATCGAAGCAATGATGGGGGCATCACTTGGGTAAAGCAAAATAATTCCTATATCGATGACCTTTTTTATAGTTATGGATATTACTTCGCACAAATTGCGGTGGATCCCAATGACGTGAACAAAATTTATCTGGCCGGTGTGCCCATTATAAAATCGGATGACGGCGGCAAGAACTATAAGGCCATTGACGGGGATAATGTGCATTCCGACCACCATGCGATCTGGATCGACCCAAAAATGCCGGGCCATTTGATCAACGGCAACGATGGGGGGGTCAATATCAGCTATGACGACGGCATCAGTTGGATCAAGAACAACATGCCTGCAGTCGGGCAATTTTATTATATCAACGTAGACAACCAGGAGCCGTACCATGTCTATGGGGGTCTTCAAGACAATGGTGTTTGGGAAGGACCCCATAATGCCGAGGAAAACAGCGAATGGCACCAAAGCGGCGAATATCCCTGGAAGGCGATCATGGGGGGAGACGGGATGCAGGTGCAGATCGATAATCGCGACCATAACCTGGTCTACACCGGATTTCAATTTGGCAACTATTTTAGGGTGAACAAGGCTAAAAACGAGCAAAAATATATTCAGCCAAAACACGACCTCGGGGAAGCCCCCTTTCGTTTTAATTGGCAAACTCCGATCCTGCTCTCCCACCACAATCAAGACATTCTCTATCTAGGCGGGAACAAATTGCACCGCTCGTTCAATCAGGGCGATGATTGGGAAACGATTTCTCCCGACCTTACCCAAGGGGGGGAAAAGGGCAATGTTGCATATGGTACGCTAACCACCCTAGCAGAATCCCCTTTTAAATTTGGCCTTATCTATACCGGCAGTGATGATGGACTTGTACAAATCACACAAAATGGCGGTGCGACATGGGAAATTATTTCAAAGACCTTGCCCAGCGACCTATGGGTCAGTCGGGTGGTGGCCTCTAAACATAAACAGGAAAGGGTTTATGTTGCTCTCAACGGTTATCGCTGGGACGACTTTGCCCCTTACCTCTATGTGAGCGAAGATTTTGGCAAGACATGGAAGGACATTGGGAAAACCATTCCTGCCGCCCCCATAAATGTAATCGTGGAAGACCCTGAAAACCAGAATGTTTTATTTGTGGGGACCGACAACGGACTTTATGTATCCTTTGATCAAGGTGCTACTTGGGCGGTTTTTCAAAATGGCCTTCCCAACGTGGCCGTGCACGATTTGGTGATCCAACCCAAGGCCAAGCACCTTTTGGTGGGGACCCATGGAAGAAGTATTTACCAAGCCGATATATCAAAAATCGAACAGTTGACCCCGGCCTTGTTACAAAAGGAGCTCTACGTCTTTAAACCGGAGAACATCAAACATTCCGACCGTTGGGGCAACGCTTGGAGTTCGTGGGGCAAAGCAAGAACCCCTGGCCTGGATATAACTTTTCTCAGCGCCGCGCCCGTAAGTTACAAGGCCGCCGTGAAGACACTCGATGGCATTACGGTGAGTTCCACAGCGGTGACGGCCGATAAAGGGTTCAATATTCTTTCTTATGATGTGGCATTTTCAAAAAGTGGCAAATTGGCCTACTTGAAAAAAAACAAGGTCGAACTCAAGGAAGCCAAGAACGGTGTAACCTATCTTCCTGTAGGAAAATATGTGATGGAAATTGAGGGCAACGGGCAACTCGAAAAAATAGAATTTGAAATCGAGGGCGGAAAATGAGCGGTGTTTGCAAAACCGACCACCGGGTCGGTCGGTTGATTTTTATAAAACAGTCGAACATTGGAACTATCGGTTGACGGAACCAAAACATAGGTCGAAAGGTAGTCATGGGCAGGTGCAAGCACCTTGAAAATCGAATTACAAACCATCGGGTCGGTAAAAATTGATGTTTTGATTCCTCAAATACTTGTCGAGACTTTAAATGGGCCTTTATAGAAGGATGTAAAAAACAAAACTTGGCCTATTCACCCGTTTTGGTGCATGCAAAAAAATGATGCGATCATCGATTCAAATTTGTTCAGCAGTCATTTCGATCAAGGTTCGGTTTAAACCTGGGCACACGGTTGTGATGGTGAATTTGTTTAGACTTGGGAACCCTTTTATTTGAATTTGCAACAAAACGTCGAACACCGGGAGAGGTTTCCTTAAAATACATCTAAATTAGTCTACATAAGACGGCTAAAACTTGTTAATAACTGCCCTGTACTGTATTTTTGTGCGACAAAACTAAACATTAATGAGCGGAATGATTAAGTCTTCGATTGCCCGAAAAGTGGTCATGGCCCTCTCGGGTCTTTTTTTGGTCATTTTCCTGGGCCAACACTTTGTGATCAACATTACTTCGGTGATTTCCCCGGACACCTTTAATTCATGGTCGCATTTCATGGGCTATAACGTACTGGTGCAATTTGTGCTCCAACCCATCCTGATTGCGGGGGTCGTGGTTCATTTTGTCATGGGATTCATCCTCGAACTTGGTAACAACAAAGCCCGGGACATCAAATATGTGCGATATAACGGTAAGAGCAATGCCCCATGGATCTCCAGGAACATGATTATCACGGGTCTTGTTGTCCTTGCTTTTTTGGGCCTGCATTTTTACGATTTCTGGGTGCATGAAATGGTATATAAATACATAGAAGCCAACCCGGAAGATCCCACAAGATATTATGCCGAAACGGTCGAAAAATTTGAACCGATATGGCGTACGGTCCTCTATATAGTGGCCTTTGGCCTTTTGGCGCTCCACTTGCTCCACGGTTTCTCCTCCGCTTTTCAGACCATGGGGGTCAACAACAAATATTCCCCGGGCATCAAGACCTTTACCAAGATTTATGCCGTTGCAATCCCCTTGGGTTTTGCATTTATTGCGATTTACCATCACCTTAACCCGATAACACATTAATTATGGGCATTTTGGATTCAAAAGTTCCTGCCGGGCCATTGGCCGATAAATGGACAAAACATAAGAACGACATCAATCTGGTTAATCCGGCCAACAAGCGGAACATAGATATCATCGTCGTGGGTACGGGACTCGCAGGGGGATCCGCTGCGGCCACCCTTGCCGAACTCGGCTACAACGTCAAGACTTTTTGTTATCAGGATTCTCCGCGACGGGCACATTCCATAGCCGCACAGGGCGGAATCAACGCCGCAAAAAATTACCAAGGCGACGGCGACAGCAATTACCGGTTGTTCTATGACACCATCAAAGGAGGGGATTATCGATCCAGGGAAGCCAACGTTTACAGGCTGGCCGAAGTTTCGGGCAATATCATAGACCAATGCGTGGCACAAGGCGTACCCTTTGCGAGGGAATATGGCGGGTTATTGGATAACCGATCCTTTGGGGGCGTTTTGGTATCACGAACCTTCTATGCCAAAGGCCAAACAGGACAGCAATTGCTGCTTGGGGCCTATGCGGCCATGAACCGACAAATCAACCGGGGCAAGATCACCCCCTTTAACCGACATGAAATGATGGATCTTGTCCTGGTCAACGGCAAAGCACGGGGCATTATCGCCAGGGACCTGGTGACAGGGGCCGTGGAAAGGCATGCCGCGCATGCGGTCGTTTTGGCCACGGGAGGTTATGGCAACGTGTTTTTCCTCTCTACCAACGCTATGGGAAGCAATGTCATGGCCGCGTGGCGGGCACATCGCAGGGGAGCCTTCTTTGCCAATCCTTGCTTCACACAAATACACCCAACCTGCATACCCGTATCCGGAGATCACCAATCGAAACTGACCTTGATGTCGGAATCGTTGCGCAATGACGGTCGCATCTGGGTGCCCAAACGCTTGGAAGATGCCCAAGCCATCCGTGAAGGGAAACTAAAACCCACGCAGCTCAAAGACGAAAACCGCGATTATTTTTTGGAAAGGCGTTATCCAGCATTCGGGAATCTGGTGCCAAGGGATGTGGCCTCCAGGGCGGCGAAAGAACGTTGCGATGCCGGATTTGGCGTCAATAAAACCGGGGAGGCCGTCTATCTCGATTTTGCCTCTGCCATTACGAGGTATGGAAAAGAGCAGGCGATGATCACGGGCATCAAAAATCCGGATGATGACACCATAAGAAAACTTGGAGAAGAGGTGGTAGAGGCCAAATATGGCAACCTTTTCCAGATGTACGAAAAGATTGTGGATGAAAATCCATACAAAACCCCCATGAAAATATACCCAGCGGTACATTATACCATGGGCGGACTTTGGGTCGACTATAATTTACAGACCACCATTCCCGGATGCTATGCGGCGGGAGAAGCCAATTTCAGCGATCACGGGGCCAACCGCCTTGGGGCTTCTGCCCTGATGCAGGGATTGGCCGATGGGTATTTTGTCCTTCCGTACACCATCGGGGATTATCTTTCACAAGATATCAGGACTGGGGCCATCCCTACCGATTGTGCCGAATTCGAAGCGGCGGAAAAGGACGTAAAACAGAGGATGGAGCGTTTAATGTCTGGCAGTGGTGCCCATTCCGTTGATTACTATCATAAGAAATTGGGCAAAATCATGTGGAATAAATGTGGCATGAGCCGAAACGCCAAGGAACTTAAAGAGGCTATCGACGAGATTTCCGCGCTGCGCGCCGACTTCTGGAAGCATGTTCGTGTCCCGGGAACCGCAGATAGCAAAAATCAGGAATTGGAAAAAGCAGGCCGGGTAGCCGACTTCCTTGAATTGGGGGAGCTGTTTGCCAAAGATGCGCTTACCAGAAACGAATCCTGTGGGGGACACTTTCGTGAAGAATACCAAACCCCTGAAGGAGAAGCTTTGCGCGACGATAAAAACTTCAAGTTCGTATCGGCCTGGGAATACAAGGGAGAACCCAAGGATGCCATTTTGCACAAGGAAGATCTGATCTATGAGAATATAGAATTGAAAACAAGAAGTTATAAATAAGAATCGATGAAGCTGAATTTGAAAATATGGCGTCAAAAAGATGCTAAGTCCAAGGGACAAATGGTCGATTACCCCGTAACCGGAATTGATGGCGATATGTCCTTCTTGGAAATGTTGGACGTGTTGAACGAGGAACTGATCACCAAGGGAGAAGAACCAGTGGAGTTCGATCACGATTGTAGGGAAGGTATTTGCGGGTCCTGTTCCCTGCAGATCAATGGAGAGCCCCACGGACCCGATCGAAGGATAACCACTTGCCAGTTGCATATGCGAAAATTCAAGGATGGCGAAACCATCGTAATCGAACCTTTTCGCGCCACGGCTTTTCCGGTCATCAAGGATTTGATCGTCGACCGTAGCGCCTTCGACCGTATCCAGCAAGCCGGGGGCTATATTTCGGTAAATACCTCAGGGCATACCGTAGATGCCAATGCGATTCCCATCAACAAACATATTGCCGACGAAGCCATGGACTCCGCCACATGCATCGGCTGCGGGGCTTGTGTCGCTGCATGTAAAAACGCAAGCGCCATGCTGTTTACTTCGGCAAAGGTCTCCCAATTCGCACTTTTGCCCCAAGGGCAGGTAGAAGCCATGGACCGGGTTCACAATATGGTCCGGCAAATGGATTTGGAAGGTTTTGGCAATTGCACGAACACAGGGGCTTGCGAGGTCGAATGCCCAAAAGGAATATCGCTTGAAAACATTGCACGTATGAACCGCGAGTATTTCAAGGCCAATCTAAAAGGATAAATCTTCCAGTGAAACCGGCATGCATCCCAAGTTCTTGATTCTAGAACTTGGGATTATTTTTTTTATCTTGTCCAATGGCCGATTACAAATCAGAAGAACGGATTAAGGTGCCCCGATTCGATGAAGCATCAGGGTATTACACTTCTCCTGAAAGGTCCAAAATGATGGGCAAGATCAGGGGCAAAAACACCAAGCCAGAGCTTGCTTTTAGAAAAGCGCTTTATGCCAAGGGTTACCGATACCGTATCGATTACAAAAAACTTATAGGCAAACCAGATATCGTGATCAAAAAATACCGAACGGTAATTTTTATAGATGGGGCCTTTTGGCACGGTCAAAATTGGGAAGAACGCAAAGAAAAAATCAAGAGCAACAAGTCGTTCTGGATTCCGAAAATAGAGCGCAACCTACAACGCGATAGAGAAGTAAATGCTGCATTGGCCGCAATGGGATATACCGTATTCCGATTCTGGGACCATGAAGTCAAAAAAGAACTGGATCTTTGCCTGGAGACCGTTGTCGCGCATTTGGAAGCCATGGTAACCAAAAGCTGAGGCGATTGCGTACTTTTACAAGACATTACCCTTACTATGAAATCCTATAAGTATCCCATCCCATCGAAACTTCCCCATGTAAAGACCACCATTTTTACCACTGTTGGGCGATTGGCATTGGCGCATGACGCCTTGAACCTATCCCAAGGATTCCCCAACTTCGATCCCGACCCCTATTTGCTTAAACTGGTCTCCAAAGCCATGCAAAATGGCCATAATCAATATGCGCCAATGCCGGGCTTGCCCCAATTAAGGACGGTCATCGCGGCAAAAATCAAAAAACTACACCGGGCGGCCTACGATCCAGAAGAGGAGATTACCATAACCGTAGGAGCCACACAAGCCATTTTCACCGCTATCACGGCCTTTGTGCACCCGGGCGATGAAGTCATCGTGATCAAACCTGCCTACGACTGTTATGAACCCGCCATTGAGGTAAACGGTGGCATACCCGTATTCGTTCAACTCGTTAGCAAGGATTTTAAGGTAGATTGGGAAGCCATTCAATGTGCCATCGGTCCGAAGACCAAAATGGTCATCATCAATACCCCGCATAATCCCAGTGGGCATATCTTTTCAAAAGCCGATATGTTGAAACTGGAGGACATCTTAAAGGATACCAAGATCATAGTGATCAGTGATGAAGTATACGAACATATCGTATTTGATGGCAAGGCACACGAGAGCGCCTCACGTTTCGAAGATTTGGCATCCCGAAGTTTTGTCTGCGCCTCCTTTGGCAAGACATTTCATGTGACCGGTTGGAAGATGGGCTATTGTGCTGCCCCCGCCCCTTTGATGCACGAGTTTCGAAAGACGCACCAATTCAATGTGTTCAGCGTAGATCATCCCGTACAATGGGCCATGGCCGAATATTTGGAAAACGAAACGCATTATTTGGGCTTGAATACCTTTTACCAGAAAAAAAGGGATTTATTTTTAAGCGGTCTCCGCAATTCGCGTTTTAAGTTCACCCCTTCCGAAGGTACCTATTTCCAATTGCTCGACTATTCCGATATTACCGATGAGGGGGATGTAGCGCTTGCCAAGCGACTTACGATAGAGAAAAAATTGGCCAGTATTCCCATGTCGGTCTTTAATGTAGGCCAGAGAGATGACAAACTACTGCGTTTTTGTTTTGCCAAAACGGAGGATACTTTGGAAAAGGCGACCACCATCTTGAGCAAACTCTAATCGAGCGCGGCACTGATTTTGCCCATGAACTCACCAATTTTGTTGGGCTCGAGCCATCGGGTCACCACCACTAAATCCCTTTCCTTATCGATCACGATAAAATTGCCCCCAAAACCGGCGGCATAATAGATCTTTTCGGAAAGGCCTTCCCAGTGTTCCGGCCCCTTTTGGTTCAACCACCACATAAACCCATAATTATGGTTCGGGATGGAAGGCGCTACGGCCTTGTTGATCCACGAAGCACTAATGATCTGCTGACCCTTCCAATTGCCTTGGTTCAAGAACAATAGGCCGAATCGAGCCATGTCTTCCGTACTGATAAAAAGGCCCGCCCCCGAATGCCCTCCCCCGGTCACCGATTTCATCTGCAGGCCGTCTATTTCGGTCCATGCATGGTCATATCCAAACCATCGCCATGTGGTGGAAGCGCCAATGTTATCCATTAAATTTTCTTTGAGCACCAAAGGCATGGGTTTGCGCCAAACATGGGTGAGTGCATATGCCAATACATTTACCCTGACGTCATTATATTCCATCACGGTGCCCGGCTCGTTCAACGTGCGGTACCTCCAATCGTCTATGCCACCTTCCCTTGGTGGGCGGTCGGCCCAATCCTGCCCTCCCCATAGTTCTCCAGACCAGTCCGAATTCTGCTGTAAAAGGTGTTTCCAGGTAATTTTCGCATTGTGCTCCCCATCAAATGTTCCATCCCATATATAGTCGACTACCCGATCATCGGTACTCTTGATCAACCCACGATCCTCTGCCAAGCCCGCCATGGTGGAAAGAAAACTTTTGGTAACACTAAAGGTCATGTCAACCTTCTTGACATCCCCCCAATGGGCGACCATATAGCCATTTTTGAGCACCATCCCGGCGGGACCGCCCCGTCTTTTGGTCGGCCCTAAAATTTCATGAAACGGTTCCCTTTCGAAGCCTTTTAGAATGGCAATGCGCAAATCCCTTGATCCCGAATATTCATTGGCTTCGGCAAAGCTTATTGCCTCTTGTAACAACTTGGCGTCAATCTTGAATTCTTGTGGATCTTTTTGGGACCAGACTTCATTTTTATCCGGAAAATAATTGGGCTTTTGAGCGTCAACATGGAGAACCCACATCAGGGTCAGGCAACCGAAAAGGAAATTTTTCATAGTGTTGTAAGATTAAAGTCCGTTGAATTTAATCAAATCGAACCGCATCAGCCAATCGGTTTGTTCATCTCTTCCGATATAATAAGGATGCGTTCCAAATTTAACAAATCCGTGGCGTTGATAAAAGGCTATGGCCTTGGTATTCTTTTCCCATACCCCCAGCCATAAAAAAGTCTTTTGTTCTTCAAAGGCGATACGCTTGGTATTGTTCAACAACCATTCGCCAATCTTTCGACCTTGGAAAGCCTCCAAAACATAAATGCGTTCCAGTTCCATCGATTCCCCGAGTTTGATGTCGGTTTGGTTTTGGTTTTTGTTGAGCTTGAAATAGCCGGCCAAAGCATTGTCGACCCAGGCAAAAAAGAAATAAGAATCCTTGCTGGACAATTCCGCTTTCAGCTTTTCCCTATCAAAGGCAAACTCGATATATGCCTTGAAATCTTCGGGGTCGTTGTCATTTTCAAAGGCATCGACAAAGGTCTTTTTCGACAGTTGAACCAATTCATCCAATCTGCCTAATCCACATTTTTCAAGTCGTAATTCCATTGCACAATTCAAAGCCTTAAATGTAAAAGCTTTTGCATAGCGCTACAAACATTACTGAAAATTAAGAAGTGAAGGAACCGGCTGAATTGAAGTAGAATTTTTATATAACCGTTTTTCAATTAGTTATAAACTTTCCTGGACTCGGTTGCCATAAAAAAAGCGCAACCTTTGCGAGGTTGCGCTTCATAATTTTTGGTTACAAACCCGCTTATAGCATAAACAGTTTGCGCATGAGCATCGCCAAGCCACTATAAAAGTCGTTGTGATACACTTGTATTTCTTCTCGGGTATGGGGATGGTTCAATTGGGCATCCATAAATTGTAGGTTAAAAAAGGTTAGACTTGGTACGCAAAAATATTTTGGGGATATCTGTACGTTTTGATTTCCAAATTAATTCAAAACGGGAATAAGTGCAAATTATTGTTGTGAACTGCTTGGAACATGTGGTGAATCAGGCCATATCTGTTTGCCTGACAGGGTGCCTGTTCAGGTATTGAAAAAAATAAAGGAGAAGTCCTTCAAATCTGCATTTCGGGAACGGTGCCCTTAATGACCAAATGGCCTTCCGTGGCTTTTTGTATTTCCGCAATACTTACCCCGGGCGCGCGTTCTAAGAGCTCAAACCCATCGGGCGTTACCGCCAATACTGCTAAGTTGGTCACTATTTTTTTTACGCAGCCCACGCCTGTCAATGGCAGGGTACAGCTTTTAAGGAGTTTCGATTCGCCCTCCCTGTTCGTATGCATCATGGCCACGATGATATTCTCTGCAGAGGCCACTAGGTCCATGGCACCACCCATGCCTTTGACCATTTTTCCGGGAATTTTCCAATTGGCAATATCCCCGTTCTCGGCCACTTCCATGGCTCCTAAAATGGTAAGATCTACGTGTTTTCCCCTGATCATGCCAAAACTGGTGACAGAATCGAAAAAAGAGGCCCCTGGTAAAGTGGTTATGGTCTGCTTTCCGGCATTGATGATATCGGCATCCTCATCCCCATCAAAAGGAAATGGCCCCATCCCGAGCACCCCGTTCTCACTTTGGAACTCCACACTGATATCGTTCCGCACATAGTTTGCCACCAAGGTGGGAATACCTATGCCAAGGTTCACATAAAAGCCGTCCTGTACTTCCTGTGCAATGCGTTTTGCGATTCCTGTTTTGTCCAACATGGCTTTTTACCCTTTTTGGTTCCTGGGCCTTACGGTTCTTTGTTCGATGCGCTTTTCGTAGTCCATCCCTTGAAAAATACGTTTTACGAAGATCCCAGGCACATGAATTTCATTGGGATTAAGTGCTCCTGCCGGCATTAGATGTTCTACCTCCGCTACTGTAACATTTGCAGCACCGCACATACAAGGATTGAAATTACGGGCGGTTCCTTTGAAAATAAGATTGCCAGCTTCATCGCCCTTCCAGGCCTTGACAAAGGCAAAGTCGGCCTTATAGGCATGTTCGAGTACGTACATCTTCCCGTTAAATTCACGGGTTTCTTTTCCTACGGCTACTTCGGTGCCGTACCCTGCAGGGGTGTAAAATGCAGGGAATCCCGCCTGTGCGGCCCTGCACTTTTCCGCCAAGGTGCCCTGTGGTGTGAGTTCCACTTCCAACTCGCCGCTCAGCATCTGGCGTTCAAATTCTTCGTTCTCGCCAACATAGGAAGAAATCATCTTTTTGATTTGGTTGTGCTGCAGCAAGAGTCCCAATCCAAAATCATCGACTCCGGCATTGTTGGAAATACAGGTGAGATTCTTTATCCCCAACCGCACCAATTCGGCTATTGCATTTTCGGGGATGCCACAAAGTCCGAACCCTCCCAACATCATGGTCATGCCATCCTTTACCCCATTGAGGGCCTCTTCAGCGCCGTTTACCGTTTTGCGGATCATTTAGTGTTCTTGATTTATTTGTTGATGGTTGAGTCCCAAAATGGCCCTTACCAAGTACGTGTGATCATTGCTCAGATTCCCAGGTCTTCCAAATCATCGTCGGGATCCACATTATTTTCTTTATTCCCCCTTACCTTGTCACAATCGACGTTGATCGTCATGTTTTCCGGCCTTGGAAATTCCGCAACGGAGATGTCCAAATCTTTGTCCTCATAATTCTTTTTCATATACAAGCCCCAAATGGGCAATGCCATAGCAGCCCCTTGCCCATAAAGAATGGATCTGAAATGGGTTGCCCTTTCTTCTCCCCCTACCCAAACCC
Organism: uncultured Flavobacteriaceae bacterium; assembly: GCA_963700435.1. Classification (GTDB taxonomy): domain Bacteria; phylum Bacteroidota; class Bacteroidia; order Flavobacteriales; family Flavobacteriaceae; genus Pelagihabitans. The sequence continues at coordinate 105,669 of CAVOXM010000008.1, read as the reverse complement.
CGGTCACCAGATTGGGCACCATGCCCATAAACCACCCGTCACTTTGGTTCTGCGTGGTACCCGTTTTACCCGCTATGGGATTGGTAAATCCGTAAGGATATCCCGTAATGATCTCTTTATAGACTGTAACATCCTGTTGGTTTTTTGTCCTAAGCCGCGTACCGGAACCGCCTTCTGTTACCCCTTGCATCAGGTTGACCATGGCATAGGATACTTCCTTGCTCAGCACATCCTTGGTCTCGGGTACGTATTCGTACAGGACAGTGCCATTTTTATCTTCGATTCGAGTGACCATCACCGGTTTTACATAAACGCCTTGATTGACGAATGCCCCGTAGGCTCCCACCATTTCATATACATTGACATCGAGGGTTCCCAGGGCGATGGATGGCACTTCGGGAATTTCTCCTGTCATTCCAAGGTTTTTAACGATGGACACCACTGATTTTGGGCCCACTTTGTCGATCAATTGAGCGGTAACCGTGTTGATAGAATTGGCCAAGGCCTTTTTTAAGGTATAGCTTCTCCCCGAATATTTTGCATCTGAATTCTTGGGGCACCAAGGTTCTGGGTTTCCATGTTTCCCGGCCTCGATACAGTATTGGGTATCGGGAAGCGAATCGCAGGGAGACAGTCGTAATTGATCAATTGCGGCGGCATAGACAAAGGGCTTGAACGTAGAGCCTGCCTGCCGTGCCCCTTGAATCACGTTATCGTACTGAAAATGTTTGTAGTCTATGCCGCCCACCCAAGCTTTTACATGCCCTGTTAGTGGCTCCATCGACATCATGGCGGTGCGCAAAAATGATTTGTAGTAACGAATGGAGTCCATGGGCGTCATCACCGTGTCTTTTTCTTGGGAATTGCTTTTCCAATCGAAAACGGTCATCTCGGTTTTGATGTTGAACGAAGCCCTGATTTCCTCCTCCGATTTTCCAACCTGCGTCATGATCCGCCAACGATCGGAAGTTCGCATGGCACGTTCCATGATGCGGTCGATCTCACTTTTATCCAATTCCAGGAAGGGGGCCGTAGGGTTTCGTTCGGCGGTATTTTGAACAAAGAACTCCGCCTGCAGCCTTTTCATATGTTCAGCCACGGCATCTTCCGCATTTTTCTGCATTCTTGAATCTATGGTGGTGTAAATGCGGAGACCATCCAAGTAAAGGTTCCAGGTATCCCTTTCCCCTTCCATGGCAGGCTTGGGGTTTTTACTGATCCAATCGTTCATGAAACCTTGAAGGTACATCCTGAAATAAGTGGCCAGCCCTTCCCGGTGCGATTCGGGATTAAAATTGATATCCATCTCGAGGGCCTTTAACGAATCGCTTTCGGCCTCTGAGATAAAATCATATTTTGCCATCTGATCCAAGACGGTATTTCTTCGGTCGACCATCAATTCCTTTCTTCGGATGGGATTATAAAGCGATGAGTTCTTTAACATCCCTACCAATACGGCAGATTCTTCAGTTCTCAATTCGTTGGGTTCCTTGCCAAAATAGATTTTGGCGGCCGAACGTATTCCGTCAGCATTATAGAGGAAGTCATATTCGTTCAGGTACATGGCGATGATTTCCTCCTTGGTATACTGTCTTTCCAAACGGATGGCAATGACCCATTCCTTGATTTTTTGTTTGATACGGTCTAATTTACTAGCGGAGGCCCTTTCGGTAAAAAGCAGTTTGGAAAGCTGCTGCGAGATGGTACTGGCACCTCCCTTTGTCCCTAAAAAAATCAATGCCCTTAAAGTGCCCCGGGCATCAACGCCGGAATGGGAATAATATCGAGCATCTTCGGTGGCCACCAAGGCATTGATGAGATTTTGCGGTAGGTCTTTGTAGGCTACCGGGGTCCTGTTGTCGTTGAGGTAGAATTTTCCCAAGGTCTTGCCATCCGATGAAATACTTTCTGAGGCCAAATTGGTCTGTGGGTTCTCCAATCGCTCAAAAGTGGGCATTTCGCCCAAGGCGCCCCAAGATGCCAATAGGAAAACGAAAGCAATACTTAAGATTCCGAGCAGAAACAAAATCCAAAACCATTTGATATAGGTGCCAAAACTGTTGGATTTATTCTTTTTTACCGCTTTTGCCATAGATTACTGATTGCTTTTTGAGATTTCAAAACCGACGTCGGTGATGCCTTCCAATGCCTCGATCCCCTCAACATTGCCATTTCTTCGCATGGCTTGATAAATAGTTACCGTATATACGCCGGAGGAGGGAAAAACGATGTTCTCTTTATACCAAAGCTTGTTCTCTTTGACACTGCCGTAACCTTTGCCAAGCCATGTGCCGTCTGCTTTGGCCATTTCATATTCCAAGGTGTCAATGTTGATGTTTCCATCGGGAGCGGCGAGTTCCGCGATCAGGAAGAGGTTGTTGTAGGGATAGCTGTTATCATTTCTGATGTTGATGAACATATGATGACGGCCTATGGTATCCATTTTCGAAAATGAAAAGACCATGCCGTTCTCCCGATTCCATTTCCCATTTTCGGTAGGTTTATATTCGGAAATCTCCAAAGCTTTGTCGCAACCCAACAACACCAGGCAGAGGGTGGTCGCTAACCAGATCCTAGGCATTTTTCGCTTTTCTTTTTCTATTGTTATTATTGTTTCTTTTATTGTTCCTGTTTTTATTTTTCTTCCTATTGCGACCCTGTTTTGGCCTATCGAAACGGGTGAGGCTATCTTGGCCAACCACATTTTCGAACACTACTTTTTCTACGCTTACAATGTTATCGCTTGCAAATTCCTCCAAGCTGGCCACAGGCTGTTTACTTTTGTTCTTTTCCAGAATTTCATGCACCTGTTCTTTAGAAAGTGCGTGCCAATTCGCCGGATCGTCTTTGTAGGAGAACCAAAGGGTGCCTTTAAAGATGTCGGTTTTTTGACAGAACGCGATGCCCTTTTCGGTATGAAGTTTGGTTTCTTGAGATGGAAAATCCTTCAGGGCGTCCATGTAGACGTCCAATTCATAGTTGAGGCAACATTTCAATTTGCCACATTGCCCGGCCAATTTTTGCGGGTTGAGCGAAAGCTGCTGGTATCTCGCCGCCGAGGTGCCGACCGACCGGAAATCGGATAACCATGTAGAACAGCACAATTCACGACCGCAAGACCCTATGCCCCCCAATCGCTGTGCTTCTTGCCGATATCCTATTTGACGCATTTCGATTCTAATGGAAAAGGCCTTGGCCATGTCTTTGATCAATTGGCGGAAATCGACCCTGTCTTCGGCGGTATAATAAAAGGTTGCTTTGGATCCGTCGCCTTGAAATTCAACATCCGATATTTTCATCTGCAATTTGAGGATGATGGCAATTTCGCGCGCTCGCTTTTTGATCTCCTCTTCGCGATTACGGCAGTTCTGCCACTTATCGATATCGTTTTGGGATGCCTTTCTATATATTTTTGGAAGGTCCTCGTCTTTAAAGTCTACCTTCTTGCGTTTCATCTGCACCTTCACCAATGCTCCGGCAAGGGTCACCATTCCCACATCATGGCCCGATGGGGCTTGCGTAGTGACCACGTCGCCAATGGCAAGGGAAAGGTTTTCGGTATTTCTAAAGAATTCCTTGCGACTGTTTTTGAAACGGACTTCAACACAATCAAAGGCCCTCTCGCCATTGGGCAGTGACATATTGGAAAGCCAATCAAATACTGTCAATTTATTACAACCATCTGTGCCGCAAGTACCATTGTTCTTGCATCCTCGTGGTTGTCCGTCCTTAGCGGTCGAACAACTGGTACATCCCATATTTTATATCTTGATTTGACCAAAACCAAAATTTTGGTCAAAAAAGGTTCATACTAAACTCAAAGGTAAAGATAGTGTTTTTGGATGATCAAAAGTAATTCTGGCCTTTGCGAAATGGGTTCTGTCCATATAAACGCCTAATCATGTGCCCGTGCGACTTTGATAGTTTACTGAGCCATTGGGCGTGCTATCTTTTGAATTTCAATACTTCCGATCGGCCTTTCTTAAAAATCTTGTTGCTGGCCCCTTTTCCCTTTCTAAGCGCTTTTTGTGCTTCAAAAGGCAAGATATGAATTTCCTTACAGTGCTCGGAACAGCATTGTTGCATGGCCTTCGCACAGCTGTCGCACTGGATGAACAGCAAATGGCAAGCCTCGTTCGCACAGTTCACATGGGTATCACAGGGTTTCCCGCACTGATGGCATTGCGCAATGACCACATCGGTGATGCGCTCCCCGCGTCTATGGTCAAAGACAAAATTCTTCCCCAAAAACTTATTTTCAAGTTGTTGTTTTTCCACCTGTCGGGCGTAGTCGATGATGCCCCCTTCAAGTTGGTACACTTGTTTGAACCCTTTGTGTTTGTAGTAGGCGCTTGCCTTTTCACAACGAATTCCGCCGGTACAGTACATCACCAATTTTTTGTCCTCCTTGTGTTCGGCCAACGATTTTTCGATGATGTCCAAGGAATCCCTGAAAGTGTCCACATCGGGCGTTATGGCATTTTTAAAATGTCCTATTTCACTTTCATAATGGTTTCGCATATCCACTAAAATTGTATCAGGATCTTCGATGAGCTCATTGAAACGTTCGGCATCGACATGAATCCCCTTATCGGTCACATCAAAAGTGGCATCGTTCAGACCATCCGCCACAATTTTTTTGCGAACCTTCACCTTCAATTTAAGGAACGATTTGTTGTCGTGCTCTATGGCGATGTTCAATCTTACCTGCCTCAAAAAAACGATGCTGTCCAAATGTTTTTTGAAGGCTTCAAAATTTACAGCGGGTACCGACAACTGTGCATTGATTCCCTCATGGGCCACATAGATGCGGCCAAGTACGTCCAATTCATTCCAGTGGATGAAAAGGTGGTTGCGAAAAATCGACGGATTGCCAATATGTGCATATTGATAGAAAGAGATGGTCAGACGTTCTTGCCCGGCCGCTTCAATAAGCGCTTCCCTTTCTTTGGCACTTAAGGTATTGTACAGTTGCATGCTATACCAATATTTAAGTTAAAGAATGTGTGCTTTGAATTAAAATGCAAAAGTAAACATATTTCGCAAGCCGGCCCAGAAACGAATCTAAGTGACCGTGGATTTGGATTGACTGCCTCGTTTTAGGCCTTAAGGGCAGAGATTAAATAGGCCTCGAAGTATCCCGGAAAACCTCGGGGATAGCTCCTTTGCAGGAAAAAGTGCAATAAAAAAGGGCCCTGAAGTCAATCAAAGCCCTTTAACGGCCATTCCATTTTTTCTTCTTCATAGCATTCTTTAGAAACCAAAAAGGAAATGACCACCACTGCCCATTGCCACTAAAAACAATGGATGATATATTGAGTTAGCATACCCTGTTTTAAACTTAGATGCCGAGAGGTTAAAAAGGTTGCGTGCATATGCGACATTGCCCAAATTTTTAATATGGCATGCTCAAAGCGGGGCAGATTCCACAATTCAAGACCGCTAATCCGCTTTACTGATATCGAAAGTCGTTCTGCTTGAATTATGCAAAAAGAAATGGTAATTTAGCCGTCCTAACATAAAGAAAAATGAGTTCCGAAAAAGAAGCAAAATTAAAGGCCCTAAAGCTAACCCTTGACAAACTTGATAAAACCTATGGAAAAGGTGCTGTAATGAAGATGGGCGACAGTGTTGTCGAGGATGTCGAGGTAATACGTTCCGGTTCTTTGGGATTGGACATAGCACTTGGTGTTGGGGGCTATCCCAGGGGCCGAGTAATCGAAATTTATGGTCCCGAATCTTCAGGTAAAACGACGCTTACCTTACATGCCATTGCAGAGGCGCAGAAAAATGGGGGCATCGCGGCATTTATAGATGCAGAACATGCCTTCGACCGTTTTTATGCCCAAAAGTTGGGTGTGGATATCGATAATTTGATCATTTCGCAGCCCGATAACGGCGAGCAGGCTCTTGAAATCACGGATAACTTAATTCGTTCCGGTGCCATCGATATCGTTGTAATCGATTCGGTGGCCGCACTGACCCCAAAAAGTGAAATCGAGGGCGAAATGGGCGATTCCAAAATGGGGCTTCATGCCCGTTTGATGTCACAGGCCCTTCGTAAATTAACCGGGTCGATCAGCAAAACCCATTGTACTGTAATTTTCATCAACCAGTTGCGCGAAAAAATCGGGGTTATGTTCGGCAACCCGGAAACCACGACAGGCGGAAACGCACTCAAATTTTATGCTTCCGTAAGGCTTGATATTCGCCGTTCGACCCAAATCAAGGATGTTGATGGGGGAGTCCAGGGCAATAAAACCAGGGTCAAAGTGGTAAAAAACAAAGTTGCCCCTCCGTTTAAAACCGCTGAATTCGACATTATGTACGGAGAAGGCATATCCAAAATCGGGGAAATCCTTGATTTGGGCGTACAATATGAAATCATCAAAAAAAGCGGGTCTTGGTTCAGTTATGGGGACACTAAATTAGGCCAGGGAAGAGATGCCGTAAAGGCTTTATTGGTCGATAATCCCGAACTTATGGACGAACTCGAAGGCAAGATCAAGGAAGCCTTGGAAATCATAAAATAAAATCCCAAACCTTTCTCCCTGTTCTTCCTAAGCCTCCCACCGACAACGGCACATGGAAAAGTAGTTCCTTCAGTGGCCCGTATACGCAACCTTTGTGCTTTCTTGACATCTTAGGGAAAAATTGTATTGTATGAAAAGGCTTGCAATTATTTTCGGGTTACTGTTCACGGTAATGTTCGGAACATCCTGTAACAACGACGATGGCGTTAATTTTCATTTTACCGCATTGGAGATTACAGGGGCCACCTTGCCGGAATCGTTTCAATTGAATGGAAGATATCAAATTACGGTTACCTATACCAGGCCCGATGATTGCACCTATTTCGAAGGATTTGACGTGGTACAGAAAGACCTTACCGTTCGTGATGTCGTGGCCATTGGTTCTGTACTAACCGATGAGGCATGTACAGAAAGTACTGAGGAAGTGCAGGCTACCTTCAATTTTGTGGTACTCTATGATCAAACCTATCTTTTCCGATTCTGGCAAGGAGAGGATGATAATGGAGATCCAATATATTTGCAGGTCGAAGTGCCGGTTGAATAAGTACATGAAAATGCTTAAAACGATAATTTAGGCGGGGCAGCAGTCATCGAAATGGATCCTTTTGATCAACCGTTCCATACGCTCAATGGAATGGCAATGGGATCGATAAAATGGAGCCATGGCAAATCAATTGTAATCTAACCAACGAATTTGAGTTTAGAAGAGCTCATACATAATTGCAAAAAAGGCAATCGGAAGGCGCAGGAACTTCTATATCGAAATTATTCCGCCGCGCTCTTCGGTATTTGCCTGAAATATTCCCGCAATAAAACGGAAGCCGAGGACAATCTTCATGACAGTTTTATGACCATTTTTGATAAAATCGATCAATACCGATTCCAGGGTTCCTTTGAAGGATGGATCAAAAGGATTACCATCAATACGGTTTTACAAAAATACCGGAAAGAAGTACACTTGAATGTGGTCAATGAAAATCAAGTAGAGCAGGAAACCGATTTGGAGTCCAATGATACCGATATCAGCCTACAGACCCTGTTGCGCTATATTCAGGAGTTGCCCAATAAATACAGACTGACTTTCAACATGTATGTAATGGATGGGTATTCGCACAATGAGATCGCCAAACAATTGGGAACTTCCACCGGGACTTCCAAATCAAATCTGGCGCGTGCAAGAATGTTATTAAAAGAAAAAATCGAATCCGACAGAAATATGGCGATCATAGGGGTGTTGGTTTTCCTATTGGAAATCTGACATTTTGCACAAGACACCAAATGGCGGAAAAAGAAATGAAACGAAATTCAAACCCTTTTAGAAATGGGAGAAAACAAGCTTGACAAACTATTCCAAGAGAAGATAAGAGACCTGCAGGAGGTACCCGATGATAGGGTATGGTCGGCAATTTCAGATTCTTTGGATAAACGAAAAAAATCGAAAATCATTCCCCTTTGGTGGAAGCTTGGTGGGGTGGCTGCCGTATTGGCCATTGCAGTTGTTGCCATTACCCAATTTTCGGATAACCGTGGGGGAGATGCCATTATCACTGATGTGGAACAAAGAGGACCTGCTCAAAAAGATGGTCCCGAAGATCGGAAAGCCCCTATGTTAAAAGAAAAGGAGCCTCAAAATGAGGCAATCGTAGGGGTCGAAAAATCAGAAGCGGAGGAAAATGGCCAGAAGCGCCCCACATTGGAAGAAAAGCCAGATCGTATAGCGGTTGCCGAGAGCTCCAATGACCGCAAGGCTAAGGCGGGGGCAACGCCGCAAAATACTGGAAGGCCAGCAATTAGCGGGGATGAAGAAGCTGAGATAGCTTCCGTTCAAAAGAATGACGGTCCGGATAAAAAGACAGCGACCGCATCTGACTTGGTGAATAATGATCGTGCCAACACCGGCAATGAAGATTTGAAAAGGGGGGCTGAACCAAAGAAAGAATCGATTGCTGAAGCCCCGGTTGGGCCTGATACCAATAAAAAATCGCAAAATGACGAAAATAGGCTGTCCGCCCAAAATGGCCTTGCCGATAATTCGCCCAAACAAAATGGGCGAAAATTGGAGGTTTTGGCCAAAGATTCAGTGGATAAAATATCGCTATATGATGAGATAGCGGCCCAAGAACAAATGGAAATCGAGGAAATTCCACGGAAAAAATGGTCGGCAGGCCCCAACGTCGCGCCCGTTTATTTTAATGCCTTCGGGGAAGGTTCCCCGGTTCATTCCATATTTGTTCCCAATGCCAAGTCCGGGGAAACAAATCTTAGTTACGGCCTTTCCGTCGCTTATGAAATCAACGATCGGCTAAGCCTAAGATCGGGAATCAACAAAGTAGATTACGGTTATGGAACCGCGGATGTTGAATTTACCTCTTCGGCTGAGAGTTCGGCCAACGGTCAAATCGACAATATCGACTATGCCCTTACTTCAAGGAATCTTGTGGTACAGAGCAAGGCGGGCGCCAGGGTCGTCTCGGTAAATGAAGCTCCTGAAACCAAGGCGCTGGATGTAACGGCCAAAAGCGCTGCCCGTGACGGCAACATGTCCCAGCAGTTCGGTTATTTGGAAGTGCCTTTGGAGCTGAATTATGCCTTGGTAGACCGCAAAGTGGGCCTTCATGTGATCGGTGGCTTCAGTTCTCTTTTTCTGGTTGACAATGCCGTAACCCTGACTTCCGGTAATCAAACCATGGAAATGGGCGAGGCAAATAATATCAATTCGGTTAATTTTAGTACCAATGTCGGATTTGGCATTGATTATAAGTTTTCCCCTAATATAATATTGAACTTAGAGCCCATTTTTAAATACCAATTGAATACCTTCTCGAATGTAGACGGTACATTTCAACCTTTTACAGTGGGCGTGTATAGTGGTCTAAGTTTTAAATTTTGACATTAGTCTCATTTAAGATAGAAGTTGGTTAGGAATGCCGTTGTTGAGCGCAATGGCGACTTCAGCGCCTTAGCAAGACTGTTAAGGCGCTTTTTTTATCAAAAGTGATCAGAATGGCCTACCTTGCAAATCTTTCAAGATCACTTGCCTGACTTTGTCCCGAAGTCCGGTTTTGTCGGCTTCGGATAAATGAGCCGTTTCCAAAAAAGGATGAACTTTGGCACGCAACGGCCCCGGTGAACCGCTAAAAAATGTAAAAGAAAACCTTTTTTTACAATCGTAAAAGGTAATGGGCACCACCGGAATGTTATGGTCGATAGCCATTTTGAAGGCCCCATCCTTGAAACTGTCCAATAGTACGTCTTCTGCCGGAACACCCCCTTCCGGAAAAATGCAGATGCTCATGCCTTGGCCAAGCCTTTTTTGGGCACGGCGATATACCCCCGTTCTGCTTCTGGCATTATCCCTGTCGACCATGATGCAGACCCTTTTAAAGAAAAACCCGAACAAGGGAACCTTCTCCAATTCTTTTTTGCCGACGAAAACAAAGGGATTTTGGCCCACACGAAGCATTAACATGATATCGAGCATACTGGTATGGTTGGCCACCAACATATAGCTCTTCCCCCGCTCCAATTTTTGGGCGTACTTGGCCTTGGGCGGGCATCCCATACCGTAAAGAATAATACTCGCCCAAACATTTCTGGCCATCCAAAAAAATTGCGGATACCATTTTTCCGACAGGGTCAAAAACAGTAGTATTGGAAAAAAAACTACTATGGGCAGCGCGACCAGGATATGAAACCAAATACGGTAAAGCGCATAACCAATATTTTTAATAAAACGTGGCATGGAATCAAAAGTAGCAATTTCACCTCGCTTTTTGATGATTTGTTTTACCTTTGTCACCTTATCCAACAGGCTAATGGCAAGAATTCTTACTGGTATTCAAAGTACAGGCATCCCGCACCTCGGCAACATTTTGGGGGCCATAATGCCTGCCATTGAAATGGCGGCCGATCCAAGGAACCAGTCGTTCCTTTTCATTGCTGACATGCATTCGCTTACCCAAATCAAAAACGGAAAGGAACTTCGACACAATACCTATGCGACCGCGGCGACCTGGTTGGCTTTCGGTTTGGATATCGAAAAAACAGTGTTCTATAGGCAAAGCGACGTGCCCCAAGTCACGGAACTGGCCTGGTACCTCAGCTGTTTTTTTCCCTATCAGCGCCTGACCCTTGCCCATTCCTTCAAAGACAAGGCCGATCGATTGGATGATATCAATGCCGGACTGTTTACCTATCCGATGTTAATGGCTGCGGATATACTGTTGTATGATGCCAACATCGTTCCCGTGGGCAAGGATCAATTACAGCATTTGGAAATGACCAGAGACGTCGCAGCACGCTTCCAGGCCCAATTTGGGGAGACCTTCGTCATGCCCGATGCCAAGGTACAGGAGGAGACGATGTACGTTCCAGGCACCGATGGTGAAAAAATGAGCAAGAGCAAAGGAAATTTGATCAATCTGTTTCAGACCGACAAACAATTGCGCAAACAGATCATGGGCATCAAAACAGACAGCACCCCAATGGAAGACCCCAAGAATCCGGAATCTGACAATGTCTTTGCCCTATATAAGATATTGGCTTCCCCGGTGCAGGTCGAGGAAATGCGAACCCAATATTTGGCAGGGAACTATGGCTATGGCCAGGCGAAACAGGCCCTCTATGAATTGATGCTCGACCGATTCGGGAATGCTCGGGAGCAATTCCAATATTATATGGATCATCTCAACGAAGTGGACGAAGCCCTCTCGGTCGGAGCTGAAAAAGCAAAAAAAGTGGCCGATGTAGTGCTGGAAAGGGTGCGGTCTAAAATAGGATATTGATATTTGTCGAACAGACCGGATGGTCGGTTTTTCCTATTCCTTTTTTATACAAAACATCTTCGTGCTCGGATTTAACGTTAGGTTTGATCGTTCATTCGACATTTTTTTTCCGAGCAGTGACTAAATAGATACATTACCGACCCATCGGTCGGTAAAAATCAGATGGCTTCGTACAATTTCCCCGGCAATGGCCTGATCACCCCTTTCATTTCCATGTTCAACAGGGTAGAGGAAACCTTATATACCGGAAGTTCACATTTCAAGCTAATCGAATCGAGTTGCTGTTTTCCGGTTTTTTGTAAAAAGCCATAAATAGACTTTTCAAAGGGATCCAATTCAACAAATAATTGCTTTTGTACAGGTTTCGATTTGGGCAATTCCAAATCCCAACCCAGCATATAGACCAAATCCGCCGGGGAGGTCAGCATATGCGCCTTTTGCTGCTTTATCAGATTGTTGCAGCCAATGCTGTACCTGTCGCTGGAGCGTCCGGGAACCGCAAAGACATCGCGATTGTAGCTACAGGCAATATCGGCAGTGACCAAACTGCCCCCTTTTTCGGCCGATTCGATGACCACGGTAGCGGCCGATATGCCGGCAATGATCCGGTTGCGTCTTAAAAAATTCTCGCGATCAGGCTTGCTCGTACTCCAGAAATCGGTAACAAAACCGCCTTTTTTTTCCATATCCTGATTGAACCTTGCATGGCTTTGCGGGTAGGTCTGGTTCAATCCGTGTGCCAGACAGGCTATTGTCTGTAAACCGTTCTTAATGGCGGCTTTATGGGCACAGATGTCGACCCCATATGCATATCCACTTACAATAGTCGGATTTAAAGGCGCCAGTTGCGCCACAAGTTCCTCGCAGAAATCCAGCCCATAGGAGGTTACGTTACGGGTGCCCACGATACTGATGGTCCTGTGGGCCCCAAAATCGATATGCCCCCTTTTAAAAAGCAGGATGGGCCCGTCTATGCAGTGTTTGAGGTAGTCCGGGTAATCGACATCCATAAAATAGGACCATTCGATCGCATGCTTCCGAAGGAAGGCCATCTCTTTTTGAGCCGCTTCGAGGTGTTGCATGTCGTGCAAGCCGCGGAGCATAAAGGTGCCGATGCCCTCGATCTTCCCAAGATGTTGTAGCTTCTCCGAAAAAACAGCCTCCGGACCCCCACATTGGGCAATCAACTTCTTCGCAGTGATATCGCCTATATTGGGCACGTTCTGAAGCCTTAAGACAGCGGTCAATTCATCGATGGTCATCTGTATATGGTCAAAGTTATCCACAAAATACAGAAATTATTATGTTAATAAAAAGTAAAGAACTTAGGTTTTAAACCGCTACATTTTTTTTAATATTTGTCGTAATGGGAATGGAACAATACTTGAATGAACTGCTTTACCGGTATAATTGTGTGGTTATACCTGATTTTGGCGCCTTTTTAACCCAAAGGAAATCAGCCTATGTACATCAAGCTACCCATACGTTTTACCCCCCTAGAAAACTGGTTTCCTTCAATGAACAATTAAGGTCGAACGACGGACTTTTGGTTTCTTACATGGCCGATGCAGAAAAATCCGGATACGAAACCATGTTGAACCAGGTGGGCCAAACGGTGCAGGAGTGGAAAAAGAAGCTACAGAAAGGAGAGCGTATTTCCTTTTTGAACATTGGGGAGCTTTGGGTCAATAAGGAGGGTAAAATCCAGTTTCAGCCTTCTGAACAAGTAAACTTTTTAACCGCTTCCTATGGCTTGTCTTCTTTTGTAGCGGCCCCGGTGACCCGTGAAGTCTTAAAGGAGCAAGTGGTCGAATTGGAATCGGAAGTGCCGCTTGTCTTTACTCCCGAGCAACGACAAGCCCCCTATTTCAGGCCATATCTTAAATATGCCGCCATCTTTTTATTGGCCTTATCCGCTGGCCTTACTGGCTATAGGACCTATCAACAAGGGATTTACAATCAACATTTGGCCGCTGAGGAAGCCCAGCAGCAAGTATCCAGGCACATCCAAGAGGCCACTTTTTTCGATACCACTCCGATAGAATTATCGGCCTTGAGCTTAGGGGCGGAACCCGTGGCCTCCGAACCGGTGACCGCGGCGCCCGAAATCAAAAAAAGGAAACAAAAAACACACTACATCATCGCAGGAGCCTTCCAATTCAAAAAGAATGCTGAGAATAAAATAAATCAGTTAAGGAAAAAAGGATTTGATGCCGCTTATATCGGCACCAATGACTTTGGTCTCCATATGGTCGCTTATGACAGTTTTACCGATGCCAAAAAAGCACTTCAGGTCTTGCGCGAAATCAAACAAAACGAATCGCGTGATGCTTGGCTAAAATCGGTCAAATGATGCTTCCCCTTTTTCAACGTCGGCCATAACCCATACCTTTGCTGAAAACAGTTTAAATGGACCCGAAAAAGCCGCATGAATCCCGTACAATCATGACCGATATGGTGCTCCCGAGCGAGACCAATCCTTTGAACAACCTTTTTGGAGGGGAATTATTGGCCCGTATGGATAGGGCGGCGAGTATTTCCGCAAGACGCCATAGCCGCCGCATTACCGTAACCGCTTCCGTGAACCATGTCGCTTTTAACCAAGCGGTGCCCCTGGGCAGTGTGGTAACGGTCGAAGCCAAGGTTTCACGTGCTTTCAATACTTCGATGGAAGTCTATATCGATGTTTGGGTGGAAGACCGATATAATGGCAAAAAATCAAAGGCCAACGAGGCCATCTATACCTTCGTTGCCGTGGATGACACGGGAAAACCTACGGAAGTACCTCCATTGGAACCGGAAACCGATCTGGAAAAGGAACGATTCGCAGGGGCATTGAGGAGAAAGCAATTGAGCCTTGTGCTCGCAGGTAAATTGAGACCCAGCGAAGCGACCGAACTTCGGGCCCTTTTTATGGGCAATTGAATTTGTTAGAAGTCGAAATGGTCTGGGTGGGCGCCGATGCGCTCCCCTCGATCTAAACCGTCTAAATAGGCCATATCCTCGGAAGACAATTCAAAATCGAAAATGGCCGCATTTGCGGCAATTCGGTTCTTTTGGGCAGATTTGGGAATGGTAACCACCCCCTTTTGCAGGTTCCAGCGTAACGTGACCTGGGCAATCGACTTATCATACTTGGCCGCAAGTTGTTTCAACGGCGCCAGCCCAAAGATCTTTCCTTGCATAAACGGGGACCACGCCTCATACTGGATATTCTTTTCATTGCAAAAATCCAACAGTTCCTGTTGCACCAGATAAGGATGGAATTCCATCTGATTTACCATGGGCGTCACTACCGCTTCCAGTAAAAGGTCTTCCAGATGATGACGCAGGAAATTACTCACCCCTATGGCCCGTACCCGTTTTTCCGTGTAAAGCCATTCCAAGGCCCGCCAAGTTTCCCGATATTTTGCCACCACGGGCCAATGCACCAAATACAGGTCCAAATAATCCAAATGAAGACGTTTCAAACTGTCGTCAAACGATTTCAGGGTGCTATCGAAACCCTGTTCCGTGTTCCAGACTTTGCTGACAACGAAGATGTCTTTGCGCGGAATACCACTTTGGGCTATACCCTGGCCCACACCCTCTTCATTGCCATAAATCGAAGCCGTGTCGATATGCCTATAGCCTATTTCGAGGGCGTACCGCACGGCATCGACCACTTCACGATCGTTGCTCGACTGGTAGGTGCCCAAGCCCAAATAAGGCATGTTGACCCCATTGCTCAAAGTGAAAGTTCCGCTAATATCAGTAATTCGTTTCATGGTATGGTGGTTTTTATCGCTCAAAGTTGATAGATCCATTCCTCAGGATTCATTTTCTGGGTGTCTTCGTAGAGGTAGAACTTCAGTCGTGTCTGCCCATTAGACCGATTGGTATAAATCTCTCCGAGTTCTGTCTTCACATCTACCATATCGCCTTTTTTCACATATATATTGGAAAGGTTATAATAGGTGCTGATAAAATTTCCGTGCTTGATCTGTACGCCCATATTCCCGCCGGGTACCGACATTATGGCGATGACCTCTCCCTTGAAAATCGCGCGGGCCTTGACCCCGGGATCGGTGGCAATGATCACCCCATTGCTCTCATGCTTGATTCCGGGATACACTGCATCGTTATAGACCCCAAATCCCTGACTTTTGATTCCCTTCTCTACCGGCCAAATCAATTTGCCTTTATTCGCCGAAAAATTATTGGCTACAATGGCCGCCTCCGGGGTCAGGACAAATTTGCTGGAACTGCTCACGCTGTTGCCGGCCTCCCTGTTCGACGCGGCTATGGCATTGCGTATCAATGCCTCGATTTGACGATCAATTTTTCTGGCTTCGCTCTTTTTGCTTTGCACCGCAGCTGTATATTTGCTCTCATTCTTTCGAATGTTCCCCAAAAGCTCTTTTTGCGACTTCATTTCCTGCATCATTTGGTCCTTGGCCTTTTGGTTTTGGGCAATAAGTCGTTCCTTTTCCTTTCTCTGGTTATTCAGATCCTGGTTCAATTGGGTGAGTTCTTCGGTTTTAATGACGATCTGTTCTCCCTGTTCCCTCCTAAAATCGGCATATTGCTTCATATATTGCAATCGTTTGAACGCCTGGAAGAAATTTTCAGATGACAACAAGAACATCAATCTGCTTTCCTGGGATTTGTTCTGATAGGATTTTTGGATGATTGCCGCATAGTCGTCTTTCAATGCATTGAGATCGCTTTTCAATTTGGAAATATTCCGGATATTGGCATTGATTTTTCTGCTGAGGAGATTCGACTGTTGGTTGGTGACCTTGATCAATTCTTGGCGCACGTTGATTTTCTGATCCAAAGCCTCTATTTGATCGAGGACATTCCCCTTTTCTTTGGTTTCCGCGAACAACAATCTATTGATATCGTTGATTTCCTGAAGCAGTCTTTCGCGTTTGGCTTCCAACGATTTTTGTTCGTCGGTTTGGGCAAAAGTGAATGCGGCCCCAGAAAAGAGCAAGATTAGGGCAAGTAAAATACTTTTGGAGCGCTTAAAGATCATTCCTGTCTAAAACTATCTCGTCGAAACCATTCGGTATTTTATAAGGAAAGCTCAGGTTTTGATTAAATTCCATATTTCTGTATTGAATATCGATGGTATTGCGTTGGTCCCCTTCTATGGTTGCAATCGCAATTTCATCGGGGACAATCCATTTATTAATTTTCTGGTACTGCAAATAATTGATTTGTAAAAGCCTCCTTTTGAAGGGTTGCGACAATTGCTGCGAGGCCATTTTAAAGTTTTGTGGTTCTATTTGCAGTAAAATCTTGAACAATGGGCCCACTTTCATTGGTTTCAGTTCATAATTACCCCCTGTGATTTCCATCTCATACTTTTGTTCCTTAAGATTGAATATGGCCTGGCCCAGCAGTAGGTTTTGTACCTGTACAAAATCCAATGGCGCCCCTAAAAGGTTGCTTAGATACGAAAAATCCCCGTCGAAATACTCATTTTGGAGCTTGTTGTAAAACGAAACCCGGTTCGGCGTGATATAGGCCTTGACGATACCCAGTGGAGCGCTTAGCCATATCGCTTTGTCCTTTTCCATGCGCAGACTCACTGAGATGGTCTGCGTAGACCCACCTTCGGTATGAGCAATTTTAAGTTTACCGCTCAAGGTCTTAAAACGAAGTTGACTATCATAGTGCGCCCTAATGACCGCTTTTGAAGTTAAATCGGCATCCAATGTCCCAACGGCAGCGATTTTGGTCGACTTACAGGAAAAGAGGAAAATTGTCAGTAAACACATTCCGGTCCATCGCAATACCCTTCTAAAAATTGTGTCCATGACCCTAAAAACCAGGTTTTATCATACGAAGATACATATTTGCCTTCACAGTATTATCCATTGCCGTATAGGCATCCGCCAATTCTTTATAGATCTTGTTCGCCAAAGTATCATTGGCCAGTAGATAGTCCAATCCCGTTTCAAGCATCTCCACTGCCTCGGCATGCCTTGTCAATCTATTCAAGGCCAGTCCCTGGGCGTAATACAAAAACGGTTGTGATGGATACTGCTCCAAGGCCTCGGCCGTAATTCGCTCGAGCTCCAATGGCTGGTTCGCGCCGATCAGTCCTTCAATTATTGATTTATATCGTTCCAATGGATCTTTAACATCAGATGCCTTGGAAGGGTCGAAGTCCTTCTTATCGTTCAACGTCACCTTCCTTTGCTTCAAGGAATCGTTGATCTTGGTCAAGAGGTCTTCGGCAAACCGGGATTGCTTTAAAAGTTTCAAAGCCTGAAGGGAATTTTCAAAGTCTCCTTTTTGATAATAGATCAATGCCAGGTTTTCAAGCGCATTTAAATTATCCTTGGGCAAACGGCCGATCAATGCATCGCTTGAACCGCCCTGTTTTTCAATAATGGCAACCAAGGTATCCAAAAACCATATATTTCCGGGCTCGGCAAGAAAAGCAACCATTGCATAGTCTTCCGCAATCGGATACTGCTTCTCCTCAAAAAAAGCCTTGGCCAGTTCGTGGTCGACAACATGGTTGGAAGGATCCAACTTCTTGCATTCCAGCAACAAAGCGATCGCCTTGTCATAATTCTCGATCCCTTTCTGTTTGAGCGCTTCGAAAAAATATTCCTGAAATTCGTCTGAATAGACTTCCAAGGAAACCTCAGCGTTCTCTTCCATGGTAATATCCTGGTCAAGGTCTTGGCCAATAAGGGTAGGTAAGGTGATGAACAAACCTATGGCCAAAAAAAATAAACTCAATTTTCCGATCATTCCTTTACTTTCCATTGCGACATGCAAAAAAATCCGCTCCGTGATCCTTGATTTAGCGACCCTGATGAAGTTCGTCGTTCAAAGGATTTCACGCCTAGATTCCAATACGTCAAAATTAGCACTAAAAAACCAATTGGCTGGCGAACAAACGCACCACTTGAACCCAACCATGGAGCGATACTACTTATTGCGCTATCGCAAACATCATGCCTCTATGGTCACAAGAATGGATTGATATGCAGCAGCAGCAGATCTATCGGAAGTGAATTGAGGGGGGGGGTTAGGCGAAAGATAGCATGGCAACCAATATCCCAGGCCCGTTTATTTATTGCAAGCCCGTACTGCCAAATCCTCCCCTGCCCCTTTCGGTTTTTGTCAAATCCTTTGTTTCATGCCATTCGGCACGTTCATGTTTGGCGATGACGAGTTGTGCGATTCGCTCCCCATTTTGGACGGTAAAGGCTTCATTTGACAGGTTCACCAGAATCACCCCGATTTCACCCCTATAATCGGCGTCAATGGTCCCGGGGGCATTGAGCACGGTTACGCCATGCTTGGCGGCCAAGCCACTTCTGGGACGAACTTGGGCTTCCAACCCTTTTGGAAGTTCAAGATGCAATCCTGTATTGATGATGGCGCGTCCCAAAGGAGGTAGGGTAACCGGTTTTGTAATGTTCGCCCTTAAATCCATTCCCGCAGAGGCCAAGGTCTCGTACTGGGGCAGCCTATGCTCCGATGTATTGGTGATTTTGATTTTCATGATCAAATTTTGATGATTTTGTTAGGCGCAACCTTTGGTAACGGGTGGCGATTAACCTTTTCTTAAAAATATCTGTCTTAATTTTTCATGTTCCAACCGGTATACCAACCCCAAGAAAAACAGCAGCAAAAATATGCCAATAAATAAATTTCGGTCAAAGATATAGAACGACAAAGCAGAGAACGAAATGGAGACGGAAAGATAAAAGATGATTTTTCTAAAATTGTAGGGTATTGGGTAGTGTGACTTTCCAAAGTAATAGGAAAGCACCATCATCATGCCATAGGCCATCAAAGTGGCAATGGCCGAGGCCATATAGCCTATGACCGGGATGAACAAATAATTTATACCAATTGTTATTATTGCGCCGACCAGTGAAATAAACGCTCCGTACCGGGTTTTATCGGTGACCTTGTACCAAACCGAAAGGTTATGGTATATTCCCAAAAAGAAGCTGGCCAGAATGATCAACGGAACCACGGTCATCGCTTCCCAGTAGTCTGGATTCTTGATAAAAAGGACTTTCAAAAAATCGGCAAAGACCACCACTGCAAGTAAAATTACGCTCCCCAATACCACAAAATAATTGGTGATCTGCGCATAGGCTTTTTGCGGGTTTTCAGAACCTGCATGGCTAAAAAAGAATGGCTCTATCCCCATCCTGAATGCCGTGGCGAAAAGGGTCATGAAAAGCGCCAATTTGTAACAGGCAGAATATTTACCCACCTCGCTTTTTGCAATCGCCTCTGGCAATAGATTTTCAAGCATGATCCTGTCAAAAACCTCATTGATGGTGAAGGCTATTCCTGCGACAAGCACCGGCCATGCATATCGCATCATTTTTTTCCACAGACCCAAATCAAAAGTATAGCTGTTCTTGATGTATAGGGGCAACATCAAAAGCAGGGTAAAGCCGCTAGCGATCAAATTTGAAATGAAGATATACGAGATCTCATGATCGGGCTGGTACATCCAGCCATATCCACTATCGGGATTTGCGGCCATCACTTTTGGCAAATAAATCAAAAAGAAAAGGTTTAGCCCAAGGTTCACGACCATATTCAAAATTTTTATGACCGCATAGCGCATTGGCTTTTCATTGGCCCTAAGCCAAGCGAAGGGAACAATGACAAGGGCATCCAAAGCTAAAATGTAAATGGCGTAGCGAATATATCGCATGGGAATATCACTGAGTTCCGCGATGCTGTTTCTGGCGGTCAGTGCGATGATCATAAACAATGTCGTGGTGAGAAGAATCGACATCAAGGAAGTGGAAACCACCCTTTCCTTGTCGAAATTGCCATTGTAGAAACGAAAAAATGCGGTCTCCATACCATAGGCCAACAGCACATTAAAAATAGCAAACCAAGCAAAGATTATCGATATTTCACCATAACCGGCAGTCGCCAGGACTCCGGTATACAAAGGCAATAATAAAAAGGAAAGCATTCTGGGCAAGACCGTTGCCAAACCGTAAATCGCAGTCTGCTTAAAAAGTTTCTTTAACGGATTCAAAAGCGCTATTATTTCAGCTTAAAAGTACCTATTAAAGTGCTCCCGACAAAGTTTTGTTGAAATAGGTGGCGCGCTGATTCCAGCAAACCGCTGGATGATGAACGAGGAATTCAAGAGCGCCAAAGCTGGAAGTTCAACGCAAGGGTTGCGGTGAGCAGAAATAAACGCCTTCTACCTTAATTGTTTAGTGCCTCGGCGCCGCCCACAATTTCCAAAATCTCATTGGTAATGGCAGCTTGTCGGGCCTTGTTATAGGTGAGTTTCAACTGATCACGAAGTTCTGTGGCATTGTCGGTCGCTTTATGCATGGCGGTCATCCGCGCCCCATGCTCACTGGCGAAAGAATCACGGATACCTTTGTATAATTGGGTCTTTAGCGATTTTGGAATCAGTTGTTCCACAATCTCTACCTTGGTCGGTTCAAAAATATAATCCGCACCCGAAGTTTCACTCCCTTTTTGGGGGACAATGGGCAAGAATTGCTCCGACATCACGATTTGCGTTGCGGCATTCTTGAATTTATTATAAACGATATCGATCCTGTCGTAGGCACCAGAAGTAAAACGGTCCATTAAGTCTTCCGCGATTATCGCGACATTTTCAAAGTTCAGGTCGTCATAAATGGGGCTATGGTTGGCCACCACCTTAAATTTCTTCCCAAGAATGTCGTTCGCCTTTTTTCCTATGGCCATAAATTCGACTTGTTTCCCGGAATAGGTTTCATTGGCGAGCACGGCGCACTGTTTAATAATATTGGTGTTAAAAGCGCCACAAAGGCCCCTATTGGAGGTTATGGCCACGACCAAGACCTTTTTCACTTCCCTGTTATCGGAGAACTTACTGCCTGTATCAATATCCAAACTTGCACTCAGGTTTTGCAATAGCTCGGTAAGCTTATCGGCGTAGGGCCGCATCGCCGTTATGGCATCCTGGGCCTTCTTCAATTTGGCAGCCGATACCATTTTCATGGCACTGGTAATCTGCATGGTGGAAGAGACCGATGCTATCCTGTTTCTTATTTCCTTAAGATTAGCCATAATTTTGATCGAATCGTTTGGTGTGGGGTGAAGCACGATTTTGCGCCCCGTTTCCCATCACGCCTTTCTTGTTGCGTTACCTTGTTTAGTTCCGATATTTTCCGGAAAGGTCCTTGGCCACTTCGGTAAGGACATCGGTAACCTCATCGGTGAGTTTACCTTCTTTTAGGATCTTCAACACGCCCTTGTGCTTGGCCTTTAGAAAATCCAAAAAGTCTTTTTCGAATTCCTTGACCTTGTCTACCGGAACATCCCTAAGTAGGTTTTTCGAACCTGCAAAGATGATTGCAATCTGATCTTCCACGGTAAATGGATCGTTCTGCGCTTGTTTCAATATTTCAACGTTTCGCCTTCCTTTTTCGATTACGTTCAATGTAGCCGCATCCAAATCGGATCCAAACTTGGCAAACGCTTCCAATTCACGGAACTGGGCCTGATCCAATTTAAGCGTCCCCGCAACCTTTTTCATCGATTTGATCTGGGCATTTCCCCCAACCCGGGATACCGATATCCCAACATTGATCGCAGGACGTACACCTTGGTTAAACAAGTCCTGTTCCAAAAATATCTGGCCATCGGTAATCGAGATAACGTTGGTTGGGATATAGGCCGATACGTCTCCTGCCTGGGTCTCGATTATGGGTAGCGCAGTTAAAGAGCCGCCCCCTTTCACCATGGGTTTCAATACATCGGGAAGATCGTTCATGTTTTTGGCGATTCCGTCATCGGCTATAATTTTTGCCGCCCTTTCCAAAAGTCTGGAATGCAGATAAAAAACGTCTCCGGGATAAGCTTCACGTCCGGGAGGCCTTCTCAACAATAAAGACACCTCACGATAAGCAACGGCCTGTTTTGACAGATCGTCATAGATGATCAGGGCTGGTCGGCCAGAATCTCGAAAATACTCGCCTATCGATGCGCCCGCAAAAGGAGCATACACCTGCATAGGTGCAGGGTCGGAGGCATTGGCCGCTACAATGGTAGTATAGGCCAAAGCGCCCTTGTCTTCCAGCACTTGGGCAATCCCTGCGACCGTCGATGCTTTTTGGCCTATGGCCACGTAGATACAATATACGGGTTCGCCCGCATCGTAAAATTCCTTTTGGTTTAGGATGGTATCGATACAAACGGTGGTCTTCCCGGTTTGCCGGTCACCGATAACCAACTCCCTTTGGCCCCTTCCAACGGGTATCATGGCGTCAATGGCCTTGATACCGGTCTGCAATGGTTCGGTCACGGGTTGACGGAATATTACCCCTGGGGCTTTCCGCTCCAAGGGCATTTCATAGGTCTTGCCCGCAATCGGTCCTTTTCCATCAATCGGAATACCCAAGGTGTTGACCACACGGCCTACAATACCCTCGCCCACCTTAATGGAAGCGATCCTTTGGGTTCGCTTTACAGTTGAGCCTTCTCCAATCTCCTTGGAATGTCCCAATAGTACCACCCCGACATTATCTTCTTCCAGGTTTAACACGATGCCTTCAAGTCCACCCTCGAACGATACCAATTCACCATATTGGGCGTTGGATAAACCATAGACCCGGGCAATTCCATCCCCAACCTGCAAGACGGTTCCCACCTCGTCCAGAGACGCTGCGGCCTCAAAACCTGATAATTGCTTTTTTAAAATTGCTGAAACCTCAGCGGCTTTAACTCCTGCCATTTGATTTAGATATAAGATGAGCCCATTGGTTTACCAGTAGGGCCATATGGATTATAAGCTTTTTGTAAATTCCCTTTTGAGGTTGTTCATTTTATTCGAAATGCTCGCGTCGTACTGCAAATCCCCAATACGGAGTACAAACCCCCCAATGATGCTTTCGTCTATTTTATTCTTCAAAGTCACCTTGTTCCCGATAAGCCCTTCCACTTTTTTCAGCAATTGCTCTTCCAATTTTGTGGTCATCGGCACTGCCGTGGTGACATAGGCCACATTCTGGCCTTTGAACTTTTCACTGAGAATGATATATTTTAAGGCAACTTCATTCAACATCGAGATCCGTCGATTATCGACCAATAGATTCACCAGGCCTTTCGTTATGGTGTGGCTTTTGGGAAAAATGCCCTCGATTGCCTTTTTTTTGATTCCCCCCCCTTATCACAGGGCTTGCCAACATTGCCCTTAGTTCAGAGCTGCCTCCGATGGTCTCCAAGATGGCACGCATATCGTGCTCGACCCCTTCCGAGGCCTTATTCTCGATCGCTAAGTCTAAAACGGCCTTTGCGTAACGCAATGCGGCTCTTGAATCGGTCATCTTCGTTTAGTTCAATTTAATATCGCCCAGCATATCCTGGACCAACTTCAGCTGTTTGTCCTTATTGGTCAATTGTTCCTTGATCAATTTTTCCGCAATTTCAACTGAAAGGTCGGCAACCTGGTTTTTGATCTCGGCCACGGCCGCCTTTTTTTCGCTGGCTATGGCTTCTTGTGCCTGCTTGATCATTTTATCCCCTTCCAATTTGGCCTGCTCCTTGGAATCCGAAATCAATTGTTCCTTGATCTGACGGGCTTCCTTTAACATTGATTCGCGTTCCGCTCGGGCTTCCTTCAACAATTTTTCACTATCGGCCGTCACGTTCTGCATCTCTTTTTTTGCCAGCTCTGCGGCTTCCAAAGCATTTTTGATGCCCTCTTCCCTTTCGTTGACAGCGTTCAAAATAGGTTTCCAGGCAAATTTGCGAAGCAGGAGAAGCAACAGCACAAAAAGCAGCGTCTGCCAGACAAATAGGCCCAAAGAAAACTCATTGATCAACTTTTCCATAAAAAGAATTTTTAACTTTAATTTTTAAAGAAACCATGGCAATAACCAACCGTTAAAGCCATGGTTTTTTGATTTGTTAGGATGCAAATATTGCAGCGAAACCAATCCCTTCAATAAGCGCTGCCGCGATCAACATTGCTGTTTGAATCTTACCGTAAGCCTCTGGCTGACGTGCGATGGCATCCATTGCGGAACCACCGATCCTACCAATACCCAAACCTACTCCGATAACCGCTAATCCTGCGCCTACAATTGCTGGAATTTCCATAATCTATCTAGTTTAAAAATTAAAAATTCAATTTAAAATTCCCTTGAAGGGAATGCATGTCACCTGCTTACAAATGAGCCAACTCCGGATCTTCGTGATGCTCATGTTCCTCGGAGGCAAATCCGAAGTAAAGGGCCGACAGCATGGTGAAAATATAGGCCTGTAAAACGGCCACCAAAATCTCGATCAAGGAAATGGCAAAGGCGAGGCCAAATGACAACGGACTCCCCAACCAGCTCCTAAAAATAAACATCAACCCGATCAAACTCATCAATACGATGTGTCCGGCCTGCATGTTGGCATACAAACGGATAAGCAGTGCAAATGGCTTGATGAAAAGGCCCAATAACTCGATGGGAACCAATATGATATAGAGCGGCAATTTTCCATACCAAGGCATGGTTGCGCCCAAGGGATCGAACAAATGCTTCCAATAATCCTTGGTGCCGGTAAAATTCGTCAATAGAAAGGTGATCAAGGCCAATGCCACGGTCACCGCAATATTTCCGGTCACATTCACGCCCAGCGGGGTAAGCCCAAATATGTTCAAAAACCAAATGAAGAAAAATATGGTGAGCAAGTACGGCATGTATTTTCTATACTTCTTTTCCCCAATGTTGGGTCTGGCGATGTCATCTCGGATATAAATCACGATAGGCTCAAAAAACCGGCCAATCCCTTTCGGGATACTGCTGTTCTTCGCATAGGATCCGGCCAAACTGGTGAATAGCCAGAACATCAACAATCCAGTAACGATAATCATGACCACGCTTTTGGTCATTGAAAAATCAAAGGGCTTGGCATTGGTAGGATGCTCGTGATCATCCAACGTTAGGGTACCCTCGGCATCGGTCTTATATATCTTGCTGTGGAACAGCTTGTAGTAATTGCCGTCAACAGCGGCCAATGTTTCCCCATGATGAAATTTGGAAGAGGAAAAAACCTTGAGTCCGTCATCCCAAAGGATAACAGGAAGGGGAAACCCTATATGATGTTGCTCCCCGTTGTCATCCGTCCATGAAAACAATGAAAAGTCATGTGAATCCTGAAGGTGATGCCTTATATATTCCTTGATCTCGGAGCTCTTTTCTTCCGGGCCTTCAGAGGAATCCCCGTCGGTATTTTGCCCATAAAGACAGCCAACAAGTAGGAAATGTGATGCCAAGAGAAGTTTAGCAAGGTATGTAATCCGCATAGCGCTCAAAAAAATCGGTCCTTAAAAATCCGTGCAAATGTAAGCTATTCTTCCAAAAAGAAAAAAGCATTTCAGCGGTTTATTTCAAGATGTGTTTTGCACTGGATTTTAGTCCAGTTTTTGAAGCATTTTAGCCGTGAATATGGTCTCTAGAAGCAGGCAAATACCATAGGGCACGAAGAAAGCCGCGAACTCCAATCCGTTCATGGTGCCATCTGCGTTGTAAACCGGATAAAAGAGCAAGAAAAAAAAGAGGAACTTTAAAAAACTGCCGCCCATGAACAAAAATCCAATCTGGCTTTTGAACCGATGGCGAAAAAAGTAAAGAAGGGCGTAGATCACGAAGGCCATCAAACCATTCACTATATAGGACAGTGATATCAAATTGGCGTAAGTCGGGTAGCCGCTGTGCTCCACCAAGAGAACGTGGGCAATAAATGTAATCCCCAGTGCGAGGGTTACTAGAAGGAAAAATTGGATGACCGGAAAGCGGTTCAGTATCAATACTTGATTCGTTTTAATTGAAGCAACACCACCCAAATAGAAATTGCCACCCCCAATAGCGTGGCTATGGCAGTATAGATTTTTTTTTCCGATTGGAAATGGGTGTCGAGCCAAATACCGCCTTTGGCCGCCAAAAAGATGATGGCCCCCATTTCAAAAGCAATGCCCGAGAGCACTGCAACATTCTTTAGATTGTTATTTTTAGGAGGCTTTTGCTGGTTCATTGCTGTTTCTTCCCACTGAAGACTTAAATCCTTGTGTGGATGAACTAGATTCCGAGGAAGAAGATGCTACCTGGCTGCTGCTTACGGATCCTCCTTTACCCTTCATGGTACAGGAGGCATTGAATGTAGCTCCCGGCTCCACGGCCAGTTTGCTCACTGATACGGTGCCTTCTATCACTGCTGAAGCTTTTAGGGAAAGCAGGTCTGAAACCAAAAGCTCCCCATTAAAGCTTCCTTCGATATCCGCATTGACGCATTCCACCTTTCCGTGGATATAGCCATCCTTGCCAATGACCACCTTGCCGGAGGTCTTTACATTACCATCCAATTTTCCGTCGATCCGAAAATCTGCCTCGGAAACAATGTCACCCTTAATTTTGGTGTTCTTTTCAATTCTGTTGGGTTGTCCGCCGATTTCTGTCATAGGTCTCTTGTTATCTGAAAACATTTGTTATGGTTTTGGGGTTAAAATTTCACGCTTGTAATCTTGTAGGTTTTTGTGAACTTGTATTATTTTATAGTTGGAAGATAAAATTACGAAATTCTCATTCTTAACCTTATAATCCTTGTTAATTTTCAACAATTCTGCATAGCCCAGGGCATACTCCTTCGATTTGAACCCATGAACTATGACAAACTGATCTTCCAAGTTATAAATGTCCTTGGAAACGGTGTTTTTATATTTAAGGTCTTTGATCGATTTTTCCAATAGTTCCATCAACCGCAAAGCCTGGTCGTTGTTGCTTCTTTTGAATGGAAAAACCACCTTCCAATTTCCGCTTCCGATGGGACCTTCTTCCGAGGTAAACACCTTAGGTTCAAGTTTGGGGAGTTGCTCGGCCACGATTTGCTCCGCTTTTTTACCTTCCGGACTATTGGGATAGGTCAATGCGACATAGTTCAAGGCTTCCTTGAAGGCTTCAAAACCCTGTAGACGTCCAATGGCATTGGCCTTCAACATTTCAAATTTGGGCACCATGGGGTCTCCTGTATATTCGGCGATATTTTCCTCGGCTCCTGTAATGGTCCTTAGAAATTCCTGGTTTTCATAAAGTTTGAAGAGTGCGGCATAGCGACTATCGGGACTATCGTCGTTATAGGCCAGAACCGCTTGTGGGTTCAGTAGGATCTCGGCATAACGCGAATCGCCATGGTTCTGCAATATGTTTTCCTTCATGGATGCCATCAACGGACTGCCCTCTTCCTCATAGATCTTATATAGGTTGTATTTCGTGGGAAGCACCAGTCTTTCCTCAGGATTCGATCGGAGCACGTCTTCCAATTTCCCCGCTGCCAAAAGATTTTCCTTAAATTTTTCCTTATAGATCAGCCCAAGTTGGTAGTTGGCGAAATTTCGCTCTGTATTCAGGCTATCGATCACTGCCACATCAGTGGGAATCTTGCTCAAATAATAATCGAGCGAATATCTTTCATCCTCACTTGGCGCTGTATCCGGAGAAGGGCCATTGTTTTGTACGATGGCCCCTTCGATGTCTTCCGATACCGATGCTTTGGTCTTATTGCTCCAACGCCAGTCATCTTCCAAGCTGCGGTTTCCCCATTTTTGCTTGAAATCGTTTTGGCCGTAGCCCAAACTGGTAATATTGTAAAAGTAAAACTTACCCTTGTTTTCCTTACCTCCCTTGCTTTCCCCAAAAGCGGCAAAACCTGCACTTTGACGCTCTTGATCCTTTTTTGCCTCTTCCTCGGCAGCCTTTTTCAGCCCTGCAATATAATCCCCAAAATACGTTTCCCGCTGGGCCTTGGTCATTTTGAAAAGGGAAATGACACTATCGGCGTGCTGCACCACATTTTCATACGCGATCACGTCCTCGAGGTTGTCAAGTTTCTTTTTGATGTTCCTGAACTTTTTGTTGTTTTCCGGCAAATTGCCCAAAACACTATCGTAATAGGCCCCTGCGGTTTTATATTGGTTTTGATCGAAATACCATTCCCCCAAATTCTCGTAGTTCAAGGCATTCAACTTGGGCTCATTGTTGGTGGCGCGAAGCGATTTGTTGAAATACAGCAATGCCAGGCTATCGGATTTCTTCGTCAAATGGTATTCGGCGATCTGTCGATATACTTTATCCAAAAAAGGGCGGTTTTCTCGATTTTTCTCCAAATCGGTCAAGTGCTCCAAAATCGTTTCCTCATTTTCGGGCGTGATTTCGGCGTTCCGCAATTTTTCGATTTCGGCATTGATCATGTACACCCGTGGAGATTTGCGCTTGAGTTCAATCACCTTGTCAAAGGCGTAGTTGGCACTGTCTTTATAGCCCAATTGGTTGTACAATTGTCCAATGATATAGTAGTACCTGCCTTTCTCGGGATTTTTTTTGGTGTAGTAGGAGGCGATCTTGAGTTGTTGCAAGGCGGTATCGACGACCTGAAGGTTGATATATGCCTGGGCCATCATGGCGCGTGCATCGGCGTATTCCTGGTCTTTCAGCTGTTCATATTTCATCAACCGCTTCAAGTTTTTGATGGCGAGGTCCTCGTTTTCCAGTCTGATGTTCACTTTTTCGCGCCAAATGTGGGCCTCGTTCAACTTATCGCTATAGGTATATTTTTTGATGACATAGTTGAATGCTTCCAAGGCGGGAATATACCGCTGATCGAAGTAGCGCGATTTACCAAGCAACAGAAAGGCCTCATCGGTTTGGGGATTACGCTCCTCGTCCTTGATGTCCATGCTGTGCTTCTGGATTGCCTTGGTCGCCTTTTTTTCGGCAATGACAAAACTGGGGTTGTTGTCTTCGGAATCGAGTTTGATCTCATCGGTCACCTTCAAGCGTTCCACGGGTAGTATTTCCCAGTAATCGTCCTTGTAGGTCCCATTGAGCACCTCACGGCCTTCTTCGAAGGCATTGTTCCCATTGTAAAGTACATTGTACTTGGTATTCAATGCATGGAAGTTGCGGTTGAGAAAAGCATCCTTCTTGGTCGAACAAGCAGTAAATAGGAGCCCCCCAATAAGAATGCCGACAATAAATTTAAATCGAAGCTTCAAAATATGGTGTATACGTATATGCTAAACTAAAAAACATCCAAATTATTATGCACTTCATCGACAAAATGCAAAATTTTACCGAGTGATTTTCAATCCGGACAACAGGGCGCCTTTTGATCAGAAAAGGAATGGGAATCTTGAACTTAAAATCATTGACGCCTCAATGTATGCGCCGAAAGTTTTCCCGTTGTTCGCAAAATAATCGATTATTGCCCATACTTTTCCCGACAGGGAACCGACCGTATGGTCCAATTCCATCGAAAATCGCATGATGGTTCGGTCATTTCTGCCCCTTATCCGCATTTTGGATCGACAGGTCGGATCGACAAAGGTATTGTACCCCATTGGCTGTTGATCCATTTAGACCGATCAGTCGGTTTCCCTGGATTATCGAAGATTTCCCAAAAAAGCATTATACCTCAACCGAACGCCTGAAAAGGAGTTTGTAGCGGGTGGTGCATCATCCTATTTCCTGCTCAACAGGGTTGCGTCCGGCAAAAAAGCTTTCGAGTTCCATTAAGGTCTCCTTGGAAGTCTGGATGTCTTTGACAATTTCACCTTTGTTGAGCACGACGATACGCTCACTGACTTCCGTCAGATGAATCAAATCGTGGCTCGAAATCAAGATGGTAACCCCTTGTTTATTGGCCAGGTCTTTGATAATGGCCTTTAATCTGATCTGGGTTGTTGGATCCAGGTTGGCGAAAGGTTCGTCCAAAATCACCACCTCGGGATTCCCGATAAAGGCCCCCACGATGCCCGCTTTTTTCTGGTTCCCTTTGGACAGGTCCCTGAGGAATTTTTTTTGTCCCAAGATCTCCCCGTGGAAGAAGTCTTCAAAACCGGCCAGAAGGCCGTCAACATCAGCTTTGTTTGCCCCCCTGAGTTCCCCGATAAAATAAAAATACTCTTCCGGGGTCAAATAGCCGATCAAAAAAGATTCATCGATGAAGGCCGATGTAAACGGTTTCCAGGCTTCACTGGCATTCACTTGCACTTTGTGGTTGGTAATATAACCCGCAGTGGGCTGTATCAAATCGAGCAACAGGCTGAAGAAGGTGGTCTTGCCCGCCCCATTGTTGCCGACCAGGCCAAAACTTTGCCCTTTGGGTATTTCCAAGTTTTCTATGTTCAGAACGGTTTGGTTGCCGTATTTTTTCGTGAGGTTTTTCGTGAAGATCATATATTGTAACGATTAGCTGTTTTTTTCCTTGAAGCCTGCGACCATGGCATATTTCTTTTTTCGGTAGGCCGCAATTACCAAATCCATCAAAGGTTTCCTAAGGGCGATGCCGATCAGCCCAAGGGCACAGAGAAACCCAATGGCCAATTCGAAGGAAACAAAGGTTTTTAATAGAAAATAGATCAGACATGGGACGACCATTAAGGGCAACAATACCAGAAATTGCGTGGCACTGGTGCCTTGCATGTTGCCCAAGGCGCTTTTGGTGAGGTCGATCCTTTTCCGGTTGAAAGAACCAAAGAAAAGAATGACCGGTATATTAACGCCAAAATTATACACGGCACAGGCAAAATTAATGGCCAGGGCCTTCCATCCAAAATATACATAGGGTACGGAAAGTAGGAACATCACCACGATACTCAAGGAAATGAGCGCCACTTTCGATTCGAGGTATTTTTTTAAGGGAATATTTTGGGACATCATCATACTGTAATACTCACTGTCCCAGGCTGGGATAAACTGCCCAAAGTTGGAAAGGAACATTCCGGTCATAAAAATGCCCACGAAAACAAAGATGGAGGAGGTGGGCCCATAGGTGCCGGTGCCATAAAAGATCAAACCATAAAGAATCATGGCCAAGGATATGAAAACCTGCATTTTGGTGCGCTTGTTACGCCATATCAACTTCAGATCAAGTTGAACAAATGGCGCAATATCACCAAAATACTTGGTCCATGCCAAGTCGGAGGTCACCGCTTCTTGGGTCTTTTGCTTTAAGGAAGCGTCCAGAAATATCCTATCCCTCAAAAATCGGTAATTGATGAGGTAGGTGGCGAGCGCTAATGCCAGAGGGACAAATGAAATCGCCGGTTGTTCAAAGAGTGCATAAAAAACGCTGCCCAGAAAGGCCGTGATCGGGAAAAGTGCGAAATAATCGATGGCATACATCGTAAAAATGAGGGTGCCTATCAATACCAGGGCCCTATCGCTCTTGTTGATGATGAAGTTGATATAATTAACCGCCAAAACAATGCCTATGATCGAGAGCAGCCATAGCAATACGGGCAGTACGGGATAATCCTTAATGATCAATACCGTCGCAAACGGAACAAAGAAGAAGAGGGTCAAGAAATTATAGAATGACAGTCCGGAGCGGATCAGGATATAATGGGTAATACTGCTTTTCTTGATGGGAAGGGTCAAAAAGGGTTTAATGTCCATCACCGGAAGTTTCTGCATAAAATAGCGCAGGAAGAGTTCGGCCAAGATCCAGTACACCATATACTGGGAGACCACCATCAGCGGATCTGCACCAGGCATGGTTTTTTCAAGGATAAAATAAAGTCCGGCACCCGACAAGGCCAAGGAGCCCAAAATATAAAGCCCGAAAAAGCCCATGAGCAGCTTAACGGCCAAACTTTTTCCTATCGAGGAAGAACGGAAGAAAGATTTCCATTGCAGGGCCACAAAATGTTTGAACATAAGGGTTGGGAATTTTGTTCGGTTCGTTAGTGGTTAAAATAGTGATAATGTTACAGCCGCCCGGGTTTTTTTTTCACTTCAGGTTTCAAATCGGAATTCCAATGCTTAGTTTTGCTCCAAAATTGTAAATATGGCCTCTTTTTATCCCTTAAAGGTAAAGCGCATTCGAACACTGACGCCGAGTTCGGTGGCGATTACCCTCTCGATTCCCAAAGATCTCATACAGACCTTTGCCTTTACCCCGGGTCAGTACATCACCATCAAAAAAGAAATCAAGGGGAAAGAACTTCGCAGGGCCTATTCGATCAGTTCGTCCCCCAAGAGCGAGGACATTACCATTGGCGTAAAAAAAGTGGACAAGGGCGGGTTTTCCGATTATGCCCACAACAAATTGGCCGAAGGGGAGGTTTTGGAAGTGATGCCCCCGGAAGGCAGGTTTGTCTTTAAACCGACCAATAGCCCCAAAAATATAGTGGCTTTTGCTGCGGGAAGTGGTATTACCCCGATCATGAGCATCGTGAAATCGGTTTTGGAAGCCCATCCCAAGAATCAGTTTGTGCTCGTTTATGGGAACAAGTCGTATGAAGAAACCATGTTCTATACAGATTTGG
This sequence comes from uncultured Flavobacteriaceae bacterium, assembly GCA_963700435.1. Taxonomy (GTDB): domain Bacteria; phylum Bacteroidota; class Bacteroidia; order Flavobacteriales; family Flavobacteriaceae; genus Pelagihabitans. The sequence goes on along the minus strand of CAVOXM010000008.1, from coordinate 73,039 downwards.
TTAAATTACAACTAGATTATACCAATAGGTTTTTTATATATTTCATCAACAGCCAATCCAGGGAAGACGATTCCCTTTTCGGACGCATCGACGGTTCCACCGTCAATTATGTGTTGATGAACAAGCACCAAAAAACGACTTTTGACGACTTCTATCTCTGCGGCCCCGAAGCGATGATCGACTTGGTAAAGGAAACTTTGCTCGAAGACGATATCCCTGAATCAAAAATACATTTTGAACTGTTCACCAGTACCGAAATTTTGGATGAGCTACCGCTTAAAGCCGATGGTCAGACCCAATTGACCGTGACCCTCGACGATGAGGAATTCAAGCTCACCATGAACAAGAATGTACGGGTGCTGGATGCCGTTTTAAAGGAGAATATCGACGCGCCCTATTCTTGCCAGGGCGGGGTTTGCAGCAGCTGCATCGCGAGAATCGTGGAAGGCAAGGCCGAGATGGTCAAAAACCAGATCCTGACCGATAGCGAAATCGCCGATGGCTTGATCCTCACTTGCCAGGCACATCCCCTGACCCCGGTCTTAAAGATCGACTACGATGACGTTTAGGAATTGTCCGATTGTGAGATCGAAATGATTCCCCCAATTCAACTTTACGACAAGAACCAAACCAACCGACCGGTTTGATGCGGCACATGAGTAGCGTTTAATTCAATTTTTTCATGCATTTGGTCGAAATTCCGCTACTTTACGAACCGGACATTCAATAAAATCAGCGATTCCAAGTTATGGTTATCAGACCCATCGGTCGGTTTTTCCCAAAACCCCAGTACCATGAACAAGAACCTGAAACGCATGGCCACCATGCATAAAATGCAAGTGACCGGCCTACACCTATTTTACAGTAAAGGCTATTACAATACCAGTGTCGATGACATCCTGAAAGAGTTGTCGCTTTCCAAGGGTGCCTTCTATTATCACTTCGATTCGAAAGAAGATTTCTTCATACAGATCATTGAAAATTTGTTGGTGCGAAAGGTTTACAGCATGCTCATTCAACCCATTGAAGGCCATGACCAAACCCTGACCATGATTTCCGATTGTTTTGAGGATGCCCTGGAAACCGCGGTGCACAATGAACTGGATTATGGGTTTGTGCTCAGCAACTTCATGAACGAGTTCAATGGCAGGAATGAAAATATCATGAAACACATCAATGAAATCCTCAAGGTTTGGGAGGTGAATCTGGTCTCCGCCATTCAAAGAGGAAAATTCAATGGCCATATCGACAGGCATGTGGATGCCGAGGGCGTAGCGATTTATTTGATGAGTGCCTATATCGGCATCAGGACCTTGATGGTCGAAACTGCACCGGCAGCAAGAAAATATCGTTTTATGGCACAACTGCGATACTATTTTAAATCCCTTGAGGTCAAAACCACCTCGCACTAAAATTTAGGAACGATCCGCTTCCAGTAGTTCGATTGCCTTTTCAAAAATCATTTGTGGCGTAATACCGGCAATCGCCTTTTCATAACCCTTTGGCATTTTGTTCCCATACACCGAGGTAGGCACCATCGGGAACTGCTCAAGATCGGCCAATAGCGCATTTGAAGGCGCTTGTCCGAATGGATAAAATCCCGCATAGGGATGGGTCACCCCCCAAAGCGTTATGGTGGGAATACCATAGATGGCGGCCAGATGTGCATTGCCACTGTCCATGGAAACCATTAGATCAAGATTCGAAATCAAGGCCAGTTCTTCGGCGAACGAAAATCGCCCCGTCATGTTGAAACAATTGCCGCTCCGTGAAACCAAATCGAGCTCTGCCTTTTCAACCGACCCACCTCCGAACAACAATATTTTATACCTATTGGTACTGTTTAATAGGCCAATGGCCTCCTGCATCATTTCCAAAGGATAGGATTTCCCCTTGAATGCGGCAAAAGGGGCAATCCCTATCCATTGTTGCGTTTTGGGACCCAGAATGGCAGCTACCCTCTCGGGGATGGGCTCGGCCGTTTTTAGGGAAACTGATCCGAGCGAGACGGGAAGCCCCATGCGTTCGAAGACATCCGCATACCTTTGATGCGTTGATTTGAGTGGTTCGAAGACTTTGTTTTTAGGCGCCGTCAGCGCCCTTTTCTCCTTTCGTCCCTTATCGATTTGGTAAAAGGGGATGTCGCTGAAGCTAAAATACAGCTTTAAAATTTTGGTGCGCAGCACTTGGTGCAGATCGGCAACCGCCCCAATGTCCAATTGGACAATTTCCCGATAGAGTCTCCAAAGACCCAGCAATCCCTTATGCCTTCCTTTCAGATCGGCTTCAAAGACCTGCACGTTCGGCATATGTAAAAACAAGGGTTTGAAAAATGGGCGGGTGAGCAGGGTAATCCTGAGGTCGGGATGTTGCTGTTGAAGGGCCGCCAGAACTGGAACGGTCATGGCAACATCTCCCATTGCGGAAAAGCGTATGACCAGGATGTGCCCAAATTTTTTCATTCGAAAACCGCCCCGCTATTTTTGCTTTCGCAATACGGGGTTCAATTCCTCATCGTTGTACATCTTCATTTGTTTATACACTTTCATGTATTTTTTGCCCGCTTCTATATCCGATAAGAGTTGATCGATGGCACTCCCCAAATCTTTTCGTTGCATGAGGAGCACGTCCAACTTTGCCTTGCATTGGCCTTGGTGTTCGGGAGAGGCGTCGGCACGTTCGGCTTCCTCCCTCATATGATATATTTTTAGCGCCAATATCGACAGTCGATCAATGGCCCAGGCAGGGCTCTCGGTATTGATGGTCGCATTATCCTTTATTTGTACCGATTGAAATTTTTCTAAAAAATAACTGTCGATGTATTCCACAAGGTCGGTTCTGTCCTGATTGCTACGGTCGATTTTACGTTTGAGTACCAAGGCTTCGGAAGGGGCGATATCTGGATCACGGATGATGTCCTCATAGTGCCATTGTACCGTATCGATCCAATTTTTCCGATAGAGCAAATGGGCTATATCATCTTTTGGATATGGATTCGCAAAAGCCTGGTTTACATCGTCCTTGAGATGATAATGAACGATGCTTTCCTCAAAAATACCAAATGCAAAATCACTGAACATCAGACTATGGTTTATGGGCAAAGATACCCTTATTTATTTTATGATGAGTTCAATCAAAAACCCCATCAATGGGAAAAAGATGGCCAACATCAAAAACAATTCCCGCAAATTGGGCCTTCTGATGGCTTCAACATAACGCGTTAAAAAAACGGAAGCCGGAAAAAAGGTAACGATGATGGGAAACTCGGTAGAGGAAGACTTCAACACATCCAGGATCAATCCAAGCAAGAAGGTAAAGGCTATGATCCGCATGGTGGCCACTTTTCCCGTTCCCGTGCTGCTCGATTTCAAAAAAGACCATAATCCCGTAATACTGATACCGGCCACATACAACGCCAGTTTGGCACTGTTCTGCCATTGCATCAAATATTCCTTGTCATATGAAATGGAAAATCGATAATGTTGCCAAATCATGGCTTCCCTTTGCAGCACAGTAAGAATGGCATAGCCAATGATACACACGGTGAATATGGCCGCGAAAGGAACCATCCAATTCTTTAGGCTTTTGGGCTCATAGATATAGATTGCCATAAACACCAAAATCAAAAACAATAGGGCCCAGTCATAAAAAAAACTCGAAATCAAAATCCAAAAAGTGGCGTCAAAAACCTTGGGCTTGATATTCTTCAGCGACCTAATACTGATCAGCCTTCTGAGGGCCATCAGCAAAAAGAAACTGCAGAACAAGGCGTTGGTATCCGCTAGGGTTTCGTGGAAAACGATCAACAGCAAGGTGAAAAAAAGCAGGGGAAAAGAATTTTGGCCCGAGACTTTGTTGCGTTGAACGATAAAATTCAATACAAAATATCCAAATATCAACGATCCCAAGGCCAATAGCTGTATCGATAACTGTTCCAAGCCGAAGGGGCGTTCAAAAATCAGCAGGTTTACGAACCAATAGAAAAAGAACAAAGGGGTGATGAGAATAATATAGTTGATGGGTTTTGTTTTGCCAAAAAAGCTTGATATCATCTCAGGATTTTATACTTTTGTTGGGTAAATATAGGATAAGATGAAAGCATTTTTTTATGGCATAGAGGATTTATTCGTAAATTATCTCTTCGCTCCCTTCGATTTTTTTAGGTTCCTTAAGAATTGGTGGCTTTCGAGTAGCGTCAATTGGATTTTCTTTGTTTTGGGGTTTTTGGCCTTCATTTATTGGATGCTCCAATTGAAGAAATATAACGATGCCGGGGAAGAGGATAAAAGCATAACTTCCCATTCCTATCTTTAACCCGCTGCTATTTAGGATATTGGCCTATTGTCTTATTTTTGCACTGCTTGGGCTATAGGTCAAAGCCCAAATCCTTCCTATAATTCATCCCTTCGAATTCTATTTTTTCAATATTCCGGTAGGATTTTTGAAGGGCTTGTTTAAAGTCGTTTCCAAAGGAAGTGACTGCCATTACCCTTCCTCCGTTTGTGACAATACGCCCTGCTTCCAATGTGGTGCCCGCTTGGAAAACAATGGAATCTGTAATATCCTGAAAGCCTTTGATCATTTTCCCTTTTTCATACGCCCCTGGATAACCTCCTGCGACCAACATCACCGTAGCTGCCGAGCGGTCATCCAAGTTCAAGTCGATTTGATCTAAAGTTCCGTTCCCGACGGCCCTGAATACCTCTAGCAGATCGTTCTGAATTCTGGGAATGACCACTTCTGTTTCCGGGTCTCCCAAACGGACGTTGTATTCAATGACAAAGGGTTCCGTGCCCACTTTGATCAATCCGATGAAAATAAAGCCCTTATACGGCAAATGATCCGACTTCAGGCCATTGATGGTGGGTTGAATAATGCGATCATGGATTTTTTGCATGAATTCCCCATCCGCGAAGGGTACTGGAGAAATAGCGCCCATACCACCGGTGTTGAGGCCGGTGTCGCCCTCACCGATCCGTTTATAATCCTTTGCTGTCGGCAACACTTTGAAATGCTCCCCATCGGTAAGGACGAATACACTCAATTCGATCCCGGCAAGAAATTCTTCAATGACCACCGTTTTACTGGCAGCTCCAAATTTGGCGCCAACCAACATTTTTTTGAGTTCCGATTTCGCCTCTTGAAGATCCTTCAAGATCAGTACCCCTTTACCTGCAGCCAAGCCATCGGCCTTCAGTACATAGGGAGGGTTCAACCGATCAAGAAAGGCATAGCCTTCCTCCAGGGTACTTGAAGTAAAGCTTTGGTAGGCCGCAGTGGGTATTTGATGGCGAGCCATGAACTGTTTGGCGAAATCCTTGCTGCCTTCTAATTGAGCGGTAGCCTTTTGTGGGCCGATAACCGGTATATCCCTTAGTTGTGGGTCCTTCAAAAAAAAGTCATGAACTCCGTTGACCAACGGGTCTTCCGGCCCAACGACGACCATCTGTATGCCATGGGCCAGCACCGATTTCTTAATGGCTTCGAAATTATCAAGGTCGATCGGTATATTGGTTGCGATTTTACCGGTGCCGGCATTGCCAGGGGCTACGAACAAAGCTTCGAGATGGTCGCTTTGGTTCAATTTCCAGGCCAAAGTATGTTCCCTTCCCCCGGAACCCAAGATTAAAACCTTCATTTATGATTGGATTTTTATGATGTGCTTCTCAATGGTAATATCAGGGTGTCGGATAAAATTCCCGATGCGCCTTCCGCTGTAAAACCTCTGGTGGTAGGCTTTTGAAATAATCGTATACGATTTTTAATCCTTTTGATCGTTCCACCTTAGGCTCCCAACCCAACAATTTTTTGGCTTTGGAAATATCGGGCTGTCTTTGTAAGGGGTCATCTTGTGGCAACGGCTTGTAGATGATCTCCTGACGCGTTCCCGCGAGTTTAATGATCTCTTCGGCAAACTCCTTGATGGTGGTTTCATGTGGATTTCCAATGTTGACCGGATCGGAATAGCCGCTAAATAACAATCGGTATATTCCTTCCACCTGATCGTCGATATAGCAGAACGATCTGGTCTGGGAACCGTCCCCAAACACAGTGAGTTGTTCGCCCCGCAAGGCTTGGCCCATAAAAGCCGGTACCACACGGCCATCGTTCAGCCGCATTCTTGAACCATAGGTGTTGAAGATCCTTACGATGCGCGTATCTACATTATGGAAGCGATGATAGGCCATGGTAATCGATTCCATGAATCGTTTGGCCTCATCGTACACCCCACGTGGGCCAATGGGGCTCACATTGCCATAATACTCCTCGTTTTGCGGATGTACCAGTGGATCGCCGTAGACTTCAGAGGTGGAAGCCACCAAGATGGTAGCCTTCTTTTCCTTGGCCAGACCCAACAGGTTCAAAGTGCCCAAGGAGCCCACTTTAAGGGTTTCAATAGGTATCTTTAAATAGTCGATTGGACTGGCAGGCGAGGCAAAATGCAAAATATAGTCCAACTTACCGGCGATGTGCACAAACTTGGTCACATCGTGGTGGTGGAATTCGAACTGTTCCAAAGGAAAAAGATGTTCGATGTTCTTCAGGTCGCCGGTAATCAAATTATCCATGCCAATGACGTGAAACCCTTCCTTGATAAAACGATCGCACAAATGCGATCCCAAGAATCCGGCCGCGCCTGTTATCAATACTTTTTTCATTCCTTTATTGTTATGGCTTTTAAATGGTTTGAACGTTAATGGATGTCAGCTATTTGACCAATATCATCATATATTGACGTACATGATTGTCTGCCCGACCTTGTTATTCTTCCTTTCTGAGCTTTGTAGGTTTGACTTTTTTTCGTTTGCCATTGGCATCGCTAACCTTTTCCCTAATCTTTGCTACCTTTTTCTTCTAATGATATTTTTTGCTTTAATGTTGAAAAGCTATAATTATACTTGAAGAAAATGTACCCCAAAAACAGCACCACCGAAACCAACATGATCACCATGCCCAAGATTCTTTGCCGCACTGCCAAGGACAATAAAGAGCATCACAAAAAGCAAATTAAAACAACCAATAATAAAGCTGGCCTGCTTATGGGTCAGCCCCCAATAGTCGATCAAAACATGATGCGTATGGTTTCTGTCCGGAGAAAATGGCGCCTTGTTTTTTGCAATGCGAATGGTGAATACCCTTGCAGTATCAAATAAGGGCACAATGAGGATGCTAATGGCAATCAAGGGGGCATTTTCCAATAAAAAGGGCAGCTCCGTGTAAGCGTGGGGGCGCAAGGCCAAGAATTTAAGCGTGAGGACACCGATGACAAAACCTACGATCAACGAGCCCGTATCTCCCATGAATATTTTTTTGTCCGAAGACAGGTTAAAGCCCAAAAAGGCCATAAGACTCGCATTGAGCGAAATGCTCAACAAAGCGAAAAAATATTCTGCAGTAAGATAAAAGATAGTGGTGTAAATGACCATGATCACAATGCCCACCACAGAAGCCAGGCCATCGATGCCGTCGATCAAATTATAGGAATTGATAATGGTAAGCATCATAAATCCGGCAATGATCAGATACAAATAATAGGGGATTTCATTGATGTTCAAAAAGCCATTCAATGAAAATATGGTAAAACTGGGATTGGCCAGGATAAAAGAAACGGCAAGGGCTTGTGCCAATAATTTTGCCCCTGGGGAAATGACCACCAAATCATCCTTTAAACCAACGATGAACATGATCGTCAAACCCGGTATGATATAAATGATTTCATCAAAGACATCGCGTTCCTTAATGAAAAACATGGCGAAAATCAAGGTATAAAAGAAGGCTATTCCCCCTAAAGTTGGCGTTCTGGAGGTATGTGAACTGCGCTTATTCGGATCGGACATCAACCGCTTGTGCTCAACCACCTTGATCACCTTAGGGATGGTAAGATAAGTGAGCAGAAAAGACCCTATAAAAATTAGTATGGCTGTTTCGAGGAAAAACAATTTATGCTAGTTTAGGTTGGTAAAGTAATGGTTCTTCATAATAACCAAAAACAAAAACCTCTTAATATCTGTAAAGTTATGAAAACTAGGCGAAGTTCAGACTTTAAGTGGGGCCCAAAACAAGTCTTCCAACCAACCCTCAATAGAATACTTATGATATAGCTCCCTTTCTAATTCAACATAGGGGGAGTCAAAAAAATCCGGATTCAAATTGAATGTCCTGACGATTGATGACCAGGATATTACTTGGATGGTAAAAATCGTATTCCTTGATATGCGAATTGGTGGTTATGATTTTCTTACGGGCACCGATCATTTCGATCGTGCGCATGGTCAACCCCTGTTGGCTCGGATGTTGAATGTCAAGTATTACTTTACTTGTATTCAGCTTTTCTATCAGTTTGTCCTTGGGCAAGGGAAGAAATTTGAAATCGTTTTGTTTGGCCCTTCTAAAAGACTTGTTTAATGCTTTATACTTGTAGAAAAGAATCTTGCTCTGAAAAAACATATAGAACTCGATTTTTTTTCCCAATTTTTCGCATGCTCCTTTCAGCGACATGAGCAATTCATAGCGATCACTGTGAACCGTGCCCACAAAAAATAAATCAATTCTCATTTTTTCTGCCATGTTTTCCACATCCCTATAACTATCTATAAAAAACAAGGGTCTAAAATGGAGTCCATAAGCTTTGATGGCACAATCCCCCTTATCAAAAGAGAACTTCCGGTCAAAAAACGGTAAAATATCGATGGTGTACTTTTTGTTCCTCAAAGAATCCCACATATACATGATGAAAATGGCCTTGGGTTGGCATTTTTTAAACAACTTCAGGTTGTTTCGAGATATGGCCTCAGGATTTAGGAAAACCACAAAATCATAGTGGTCATCGACCAACTTTTTGATGATATCCGTATAATAGGTTTCAATTTTACGCCTTAGAAGCGATTTATTGACCCTGATAACGGCCTTGGTCCAAAAATCGTTGCCCGGCCTTTCGTCAAAATAATCGACACTAGCTCCCATTTCCCTCATTTTGGAAGCGACTTCCAGGCCATATCCAAAGAATTTGGGTGAAAACAACAAAATATTTTTGTCCTTAAAGTTATTTTCAAGCTCCATGAACTTAACTTATACGTTCTCCTATTTCCCGTTCAACAAAACAGTCTATTATTATGTCCGGTTTCAATTTTTCCACAAATTCTTCTTGATGACCCCATATATAATAAACTTCATAAAAGTGTAATGAAAAAAATTGGATAAGGCTATTGGTAAAGGAATCCCTATATACTAGTACCCTTAATTTGTTGCCACATATTTCATTTTTGGTAATTACAGTAAGTCTTGGAAACCCCTCGATAGTTAAATATTCAATCTGGTCTTTGTTTTCTTTTAGCTCGAATCTTGGATTTTTTTCTACAAAAAACCCTTTATTATGAACTCCTAACATTTGTATCAATTCACCAGCGCCATAGTCTTTCCAAGTTATATTGAAATCGGAAATGCTCTTAGGTTCAAAACCAAGCCTATCCATATTGGTCTTAAAAAATTGCTGATAGGCCAAAAACGCACCATAATCATTCCAATGTGTATCGAATTTGTGGAATAGGAGATTATTCCTTTTCTCCTCGATAAGCGTTGGCCTGACGTCCAAGAGCTTAACCGGAGAATTTGTCCTCTGTATATACTCCATAATTTGATCAACACGAGAGAGCGTGTCTCGGATCTGTATTTTCATAGTATAGGGCATGTATTCAGGATAAATACTGTGTTTATTGGGCCAGAAGCTCATAAAATGTTTTATGCCATCAGCCTCATATCGTCTTTTATAGTCTTCCCATTTATTGACCAATTCTTTAAGCCTGTCTTCTGATAGCAATGCGGTACGACTATAACTTCGGTACATTCTTCCTCCCATTCGATTATAGAAAAGCCACTTGTCTTTTCCGTAAAGTACAAGTTCAGGATGCATTGAAGACTTGAAAAACTTTGTTCTGTACGTGCCTCCCCAATTAATCAGATTATTACGAAGTCCGAAATTATCACTGTAGTAGATCTCATAATCCCGGGCAAATTCTTTGGAAAACGAAAAGTCGGGTTTCTTGGCCATTTCCCTTTTTTCGATATTCGGCAATAGTTTTGTAAAATGAAAGGTACTCTGAACGGTGGGCAAGATTAGCATTATCAGAAAGAACGCTATGAATATGGCTTCCCTCGAAATTATGACTTTCCCGATGTTGACCAACGCAAACAGGCAAAACACCAGTACGATAAAAGCGGCAACTAAATAGGGGTATTCCGTTAGCCTATTACTCTCGATAAGTGACATTTCCTTTGACCCATCCACCGAAACAAAATAAGGGTCATAAATTAACTTGCCTTTACTGGAAATGGATTTTCCATGAAATGCCCCTGTATTGTTATTGGGGGTGATGAATTCATTAGGCCCGAACAAACTTGAAAATTCCTTTCTATCAAAAGTCAACATATCATCTCCTTTGATAAACCTTATTATCTGAATATCTATTGGGTCTTGTTCTTTGTTTTCACCAATATCGAGTCGTATCCTGTGCAAATCCTTGAGATCGGGAAGCGAAAATGTGATTTCTTGATAAGTATCTGCCCCTTTTACGGCGGTTCGTACCGACTTTTCTATTGTAAAATTTTTGTCCTTTGCCTCCCAAAAAAAGAATTGAAATACATCATCTTTCTGGACTTTTGCCGTTATAACGACTTGCATACCGTTCAGTACATTATCGGTCGATTTCTTGAAGAACATGACCAGTAGTACGAACAGCACCAAACCCAGAAAGATGACGACATAATTTTTGCTGTTCGTTATTACGTTCATACTAGAATCTAAAGTAAATAAAGGGATTATAACTTGACTGCGCCAACTCGATACTCGAAAGCACGAACAAAACCAAATAAAAGAGGTACAACCCCGTGATATATCCCTGTTTAAAACAAACGGATTGCGTCTTTTCAATAATAGCCGTAAGCTTTTGCTTGACCGGCATCGAGAAGATTATGGCCAAAAAGATCATGAGCAACGAGTATCGATTCACATATACCAGTGCTGTATTGTCTTCACCGCCTGTTAACCCTACCATACTTCGCAAGTACCGAAATGCTTCTTTCATGGTCTCGGCTCGAAAAAATACCCATCCGACCATAACCACCAATAAGACATAGATATGCTTCAAAGCATTGTGCCATTGCTCCGTATTGAGCAACTTACTGCGCTCTAGAATAAGGAAGAGCCCATGAAATAGTCCCCAAAAAATAAAATTCCAGCTCGCACCATGCCAAAGGCCGGTCACAAAGAAAACAAAGATCAAGTTGATGTAGGTCCTGCCCAGTCCTTTTCTATTTCCCCCCAACGGGATATAAAGATAATCCCTAAACCAAGTGGACAACGATATGTGCCACCTTCTCCAAAATTCCTGGATTGATTTTGAAATATAGGGATAGTTAAAGTTCTCCTTAAAATTAAATCCCAGCATTTTTCCCAGTCCAATGGCCATATCGGAATATCCCGAAAAATCAAAGTAGATCTGTATGGTATAACAAAGAATACCGAGCCAAGCGGATAGCACGGAAATCTCTTTACCCGGAATTGAAAAAACCTGGTCGGCAATCAGCGCTGCATTGTTGGCGATAATCACTTTTTTGGCAAGGCCACGAATAAATCGGATAACCCCCTCGGTAAACAAAGGCACATCAATAGTACGCTCCTTGATTTCTTGTGCGATATCATGGTACCGAACAATTGGTCCTGCGATCAATTGAGGGAAAAACGAAATATAGAGGCCCAAATGAAACCAATCGCGCTGTACCTCGGTCTCTCGGCGATATACATCGACCAAATATGAAATTCCCTGAAACGTAAAAAATGAAATTCCGATTGGCAGTACAATACTTTTATGATCATACTCTAGAAATACTCCTATCTCTTGAAACGTGTCCACTATAAAATTGGCATATTTATAATAGAACAAGAGTCCCAAATTGATGGCAATCGCAACTCCCAGTGCGGTTTTTGAAAGGGAAAGATTGCGATTGCGAAAAAAGGAAACCACCAATCCGGCAATGTAATTGACGCTTATCGAAAAAAGCATCAAGACCACCAAAATACCCTCGCCCCACGCATAAAAAACCAAACTGGCCAACAGTAAAAAGAAGTTTCGATACTTTTGGTCCAACAAAAAGTTGAAAATCAGAACTAAGGGAAGGAAAATGAACAGAAAGACCGTTGAACTGAAAACCATGCTATTCGGATTTTATTTTAGATCGATTCGACCAGCCTCTCTTTCGTAGCGCCAAGACCAAATCAAAACGGATTTTGATTTTTTTCAACAATGAGTTTTTGCTGGTTCGTCCTGCGGTCGATGCCGCATTTCCATGTCGCCTGTAATAAATTAAAGGTTCATCTATGTACCATGTTTCTCCCAAGGTTTCGGCAACAAGTCCCAACCAAATATCGTGCATGGCGATTTTGTCAGGAAACGGAAGTGCCTTTTGTAAAATCGATTTTCGAAAGGCAAGTGTGGCGCCTAGAAAATTAACTTTGTAGAGATTGTTGCAGAGGCCTGTTTTCTTACGCTTATTCTTAAAAAACAGCTCATATTTCTGTTTATCATCACCGCTGAACATTGCTGCATTGGAAAATACCAAGTGGTGTTTTTTTAGTTGCGAAACACATTTTGCCACCTTATCATCAAACCAGATATCGTCTTGGTCCGATAGAAAGATCAAATCTCCAGTTGCTCTCTTAAGGGCATTTTCAAAATTACGAATCAGATTTCTTTGGGTGGAATGGAGCAGTAGAATTCGTTTATCGTCGTAAGACCGTATGATTTTCAAGGTTTGGTCGGTCGAACCATCGTCGGAAATAATCAGCTCATCAGTCGAAGCAAGTTGCGGTAATATGGAATCGATTTGTTCCCTAATGAATTTTTCGCCATTGTAGGTTGCCATGCAAACTGAGATCTTCATGTGGTCTAAGATGGTTGACGGATACAAACTTACGCTAAATTAGGATGAAGGGCTAAAGCTTGTAAATTTTGTTAAAAAAGGAATTTATTAAAATAGATTTTGAAAAAAGCTAGTTTTCGGTAGCGCAACATTAATCGCAATGCCCGAACAAAAACCACTGTATTATATTGCATCCAATCTACAACAGTCTGGTGTTCCACGTTTCTAGCACCCTCACAAAAATAGCCGAACCGAACCGCTTGGCTCTTGTATGAGCTTTCATCATCAGAGAAATCTTGAAGACACTCCACATTCAATACCCAAAAATCAGGATACTTTTTTCTAAATCGTTCGACGAATTGAAAATCACTGAAATCAAGTTTCACCTTTTCATTGTATCCTCCAACTTCCAAAAAGGAGGCAACTCGTACCATAATTCCGCTGTTGACCGGAGCATATCTGTAAAGCGACTGTTTGCCGGGTATAATAGTGTCCACGAAAAAACCCCTTTTGTACATGTACCGACTAGGTGAGAATATCTTGCCGTTCTTTAATTTCAGGATAGGAACAAACAGATGAATTTTCGGATTTTTTTGGATGGCAGAAGCATACTCCGGCAAAATCGAATCGGGAAGTCTTGTATCTTGATCTAATAACAAAACCCATTCTTTTTGAAGTGTTTCGGCATGCAGACTCCTGCATTATAAGCCTTGCTTACACCAGAATTTTCAGGATCATGAACATATTTAATGTTGATGTTGCTATACGAATCCGGTTTTTGGGAGGTCGGTGAATTATCGTACACAAAAACATCTAATGGGGCCATATCGACTCGCATCTTGACCACGGATTGAAACGAATCGCAGGCGTCCAGCGCCTGTTTATAGATTACGATGACGATTAGGGTGGTTGTGGACAGAGGTTCCATTTACTTGTACATACCCTTTTCCTTCATTTCGGCAATCGACTTTCTCGTAATTGTCTTCCTTAATTTCCTGGGTACTTCACCCAATCGGTAAATCGCTTGATACCTTCCTCAAAATCTACCTTGGGAGTAAAGCCCAATTTCGTATTTATTTTATTCAGATCCGCATAATTATGCCTAATATCGCCCAATCGGTAATTTCCGGTTATGGTCAATCGGCGTTTCGATGCCGTAATTTTGAATCAGCGTTTTTGCCACCGTGACCACATCGGTCGGCACGCCCGTACCTACGTTAAATATCTCGCCATTGGCTTCCTTCTTTTTCCAATCCCAGAAGGTCGCGTCGACCACATCATCAATAAAACAAAGTCACTCGTTTCCTTTCCATCTTCAAAAATATTGATGCCGTTCCCATTTTTGATTTGGGTGGAAAAAATGGAAAGGATACCGGTATAGGGGTTAGACAGGGATTGTCCCGGGCCATAGACATTTTGGTAACGAAATGCCACAGGGGCGATCCCTACCGTGGGACAAACGGTCATTACCATTTGCTCCTGGTTCTGCTTGGTAATTCCATAGACCGAAGAAGGGTGAATTTTAGAATCTTCATCCGTCGCTACCAATTTCAAGGCAGAACTGCCCTGGATACTTGACCTCGAAATCCTTGCTGTCCATATCCTTGCCAAGTCGATGTTCCGGATACACATGCCCCAATTCCTTGCTCCAATATTTACCTTCTCCATAAATGGAACGCGAAGATGCCACGATAACCTTCTGTACCCTATTGGGTTCATTGACCAGTAAATCCAACATCAGTGCGGTTCCCTGTATGTTGACGTGCACGTATTTATTTATTTCATACATCGATTGCCCTGTACCGGTCTCTGCCGCGTAGTGCACGACGGCATCTTGATCTTCAAGGGCTTTTTTCCAATCATCGATATCGGTGACTTCGCCTTTGATAAAAGTCACCTTGTCTTTGATCGATTTATATAGCGGGGAAGTCGTCTTCAGGATTTTCCCCATGAATCTGCGGAGAAAGATTGTCCAGTACCGTGACTGCATATCCTTTTCAATTAGTTTCAGCGCTAAGTTAGATCCTATAAAACCGGCTCCTCCTGTAATTAGAATTTTATTCATAAAATAGGTTTGTGCTTCTTTCTTGCTTACCAAAAATAGGCAATTTGGTATTTTATCCAGTTTTTCACGCGTTTTAATATCGTACAATAATGCTTTTTGAAAGATAAGAGGCACTACCCTTTGCTCAAAAAATGCAATTATTTAACAATAGCTTATCTTTGTCTTCATCATTTGTAATGCTTGCCATGATATTGATTCAACTTGTTATCCTACTCGTATTGTCATCAATTTTAAGGTCTTTTGTTGATTGGGGCAGAATACCGACACTTCTCTTTTCGTTCGTATTGGCCAGTCTTTTTACGATTCAATTAAGCTCGGTAATTCTCACGGGCGAAATCGCGAACTACCGATTCTATGAAAACTTTAATCTTGCCGATATTCTATCTGTTACCAGCTTTTTTGGAAAAGAGGCCTTGATACTGGTTCTCTCATTGATTGTCACTACGTTTATTATTTTTCAGGCAGGAAGGTTTTTGAAAAAACGTCAGATTCGAAAATCCGTAGTTTTTATCGGTCTTTTGTCCGGTATTATTTTACTAGGTACTTCAGGTGGAATCCTCAGGAATATCTATGACACCCTAGAATTGAAGATGGCCAAAGACGCCTCTTTTGCGCAGGCACTTTCCGCATTGGATATCGATGAAAATAATTATGTCAAAAAGAATGACATCAAAGCGACCAAAGGAAAGAACATTATTGTACTGTCCTTGGAATCACTTGAAAAAGGATTTCTCGAGGATAAATTGGATCATCTTACCCCGAATCTTCGCAAACTGGCCAAACAACATACCTTTTTGCCTATGGAACAATCCCCCGCCGGAGGGTGGACTTCCGCTTCGATGTATATAGCCCTAACCGGGGTTCCTGCTTACTTTAACACACATGGCAACGAAGTATACCAAAGCAGCCATGAAAACAAAATTACCTCCTTGGGTGACGTACTCCAGGCCGCCGGCTACGATCTTCAATATTTTATCGGAAAAAAAGAATTCGCTGGCATAGGCGACATGTTAAAAACACATGGCTTTACTGCGAAGTCAGAAGCCAATTTCGAAACAAAATATGAAAAGGTCGCATGGGGAATACAAGACTTGGATCTTTTCAGGGAATTCAAGAAGGAATTGCTATTGAAAAAGAATTCAGAACAACCCTTCGCAATGTTTCTTTCCACGATAGGCACCCATTTTCCGAACGGAATGGCCGATCGTCGCGTCGATTCCCTATTGCCCCCTCAAAGTAGCAGGTTGGAACTGATGGTGTCGGCCACCGACTATCTTATAGGCGACCTTGTCGCTTTTCTGGAAAAAGAAAACCTTATGGAAGACACGGTATTCTTCATATACCCCGACCACTTGTTTATGGGGCGCAATTCTGAAGTAGTCAACGATTTTAGCGAGCGATCACTTTATTTTTTGACCAATGCAGATGAGTCGGTTTTAGGGCCTCTTTCAATAGGAAAAGTGCATCAAATCGACATTCCGAAATTGATTTTAAAAGGGGCAGAAATCCAGCATAACGCCAAATTCTTGACCGACTTTATTTCCGATGACGATACCGATGCCTTAATTAGAAAAAATGCAAAGAATCTTTTGCAACTGAACATGGCTGCACTTACTATACTAAATCTAAAAGAGGGCTTTGTGATTGAAAAGAATAAGTCTTCGGAAAACTTTTTACTCAAACACAACAACGGAGCAGTATTGGTACAAGGCGACCTTCCTTTAATCGGAAATAGCCATAGAATTGTTCTGGACAGACACCTCCGACCCCTAAAGAACCTGGTCATCGATCTCACCAAAGATGAGAATAGAAAATATAATTCGTCTTATATTGATATTTATCAAATTAACAACACGCTCTATTCAACATTAAACGGGCAAACAAATTTCGGAATTACCAAAAAAGGCGACCCGAATATTTCTTTCAGTAAAAAAGACGTCAATCTGCTTCAAGAAGCCAACTCCGCAGGAAAATCGGGTATCATTCTGAATAGCAACAGCTGGAACGCGAAGCAGGCCAGCAATTTCGTCGTAGATGGAAAAAGGGAAGGCATCACACGGGGAATTACAATCATCTGCCCCAACGACCAATCGATACTCGACTTTAAGACTTTCGATACCCATGGAAACGAGTTCGATGCCAAAGATTTTTTGGAAACGTTGAAAAAATTTGAAAAAAATAAGGTCAGCTATATTGTCCTATCGCATGATTCAGCCGCAAAGGGCTTAAAGGAACATTCTGAGGAGTTAAGAAATTTGGGCCTTACAAAACTCAGTAACCTCAAAAACCGACAGGCCTATATCGCCCACAATTTATACGGTTCTAAAGTTGAAATGGTGGACGATTTGACCATTCAACTGCAACTACACCCAACAGATTTAATAAAAAATAACAAAGTCTATTTTTCAGAAACCAAAATTGAGTTTGAAACTTCGATAGATCGGTATATCGCCCATGCTGGTGGCCAAGTTGATGGCGTCAACTATACCAATTCAAAAGATGCACTGGACCATAACTACGAAAAAGGCTTTAGAATGTTCGAACTGGATATCATAGAAACTTCCGATGGTAAATTCGTGGCCGCACACGATTGGAACCACTGGAAAAATGAAACAAATTATCAAGGGGAAGTTCCCGTTACCCAATCGGAATTCAGAAAGTACAGTATAAGGGGTAAATTCGCAACTTTGGCCATGAACGAGATCAATGAATGGTTTAAAACGCACCCCGATGCCGTTTTGGTTACCGACAAAATCAATGACCCTGTAAAGTTCGCCGAACGATTTGTGGACAAGAACCGTTTAATCATGGAACTCTTTAGTCTCGAGGAAGTCGAACTCGCCTTGCAAAACAATATCGTTCCTTTAGTTTCAGAAAAGATTCTATCGGAAATAAAGGGAGATGTGGTAACCTATCTGGTCGAAAACAAAATCCATTATGTCGGCATCTCGCGTAGAAATATCGTTCCTAAAACCGATTTCCTAAAAAAATGCCGTGAAAATGATATAAAGGTATATGTCTATCAGGTGAATTTTGATGCCGGTAAAGACGAGCGATATGTTCTTGAGAACGAAATAGGACTGGTGTATGGCATGTATGCCGATAAATGGCTACAGGAATTCTCGCCTTGAACGTCTCACAAAGAAAGTGCTTTCCAGTATTTCACCCTTCCCAAAAAAACTTAACGCGTTGAAGATGTATATTTTTCACGAGAAAATACAGCGAACAAAAATGCAATGCCGTACAATGAAGTGGTGGTACGGAAAGGTGATTCGACGATCATCAGTAATAGTAACATAAAACTAATGACTAACATTGTTTTATTATGGTATTTCCCAAAATAATAATGCCCCCCTAGAATCGCCATTACGAACAACAGGGCTCCCAAAAGACCATTTTCCAGTAGGTAGGTTAAAAACTGATTATGGGAATGATTCATTTCGAGTATGTTGTCATAGCCCGCTACTTTTGTTCTCTTTAGATTCTGTAAAATACCCTCTGAAGTTCCTGTACCATGCCCTAACCAAATTTTCTCCTTAAAGGCATTCCAAGAAACCTTCCAAAGTTGTTCCCTTCTCGAATCAAGATGACCAATAAAAAATAGGATGCCCGCAAAGACCGACCCCCATATCGGAATTAACCACTTAGCTAAGTGTTTTGGTGATAATCTCACCAAAAAGGGAACAGAAATTCCCATAAAAAGTGCAAATCGTGACCCCAAAAGCACTAGTGCCGACAGCGCCAAAATATGGTATACTATAAGATAAAAACGATCAACTAGTTTTTTCTGATACAGCTCATGGCAAAAAATCGCCCCAATAATTATGAAAAATGAAAGAAAAGTCGTGTGGGCGTAGTATAACCAATACATCGTTGCATGGGCATTGGTCTTGATTTCAGTGAAGTAATTGATTAGGCCAATATCGTAATAAAACCCATCATATAACATAAGCATCGCCCAACTCACAAGTGTAACCGATACTATTATAAAAAATACTGCTACATATATCTTTTTAATTTCATCAATGTTATCCATAAAATCGGTCAATAAAGAAATAAGCGCAAAAATGAGAAAGCCCAAGGGAATCGTCAATTTCGAAAAATCACCTTCCCCCAGAAATAAAAAAGGAATGAAAAATAAAAGAACCATAAGCAACTGTACAGGTTTTTTGAATGTTTTCCGATTTTTATAATACGTGAAGATTGCATAGGCCAATAACAATAGTGCCGTGAAGGTTACCCACGCTATTTTTAAGGATAATGCCACAAGAAATAGTCCGATCAAGAGCAAGTCGAATTGATCTTTTGCTATTTTCTCTTTTACCCATTTTATAAAAGGAAGGAAAAAAAGAACCAACCAAGGTACGACAAGCATTAAAATCCGTTGCCACTTGGGATAGATGAATTCATTTATAGGCCTGAAATATATCGAAGGATCAAAAGGTGCTACCGAATTATCAATGTCTAACTCGTACCCAGTTTTTGAAATGTTGTCCACATGGTTCTCATAGAAAATATGTTTCGAAATTTCGTGTTCCGCTATAGCAAAAAGCTTTTTTTGACCTGAAGTCAATTTAACCTCATGTATTTCTACTTTTTCAAGTTTCGGGTTCCATCCAAAATCGAACCTAAGCGATTTCAGTTGCTCGTGTGGCTCCAGATCGAATGAAAAATTCGATTCGTTCTTTCCTTTTTCAACTCCTATTGAAATCAAATCATTATCACTATAGCCATTGCCTACATCATAGTAGAGCTGAAGAAAACCATCGGAAGAATACGTCGTTAATACCTGTAATTCATAGTTCCCACGGGTCGTAATCGATTTCAAATGATTCGATATCAGCGTGTTTAAAACGAAAGCGAGAACCATTGAGACAATGACCCTATTGGTAAATCCGAATTTTCTAAAATTTTGCATTCCGGTTGCTACCTGTAGTTGCTGATTTGGTAAATATTATCGCCAATACCTTGAATTATAAGAAATACAACATTTAGAATCAACTGCACTTAGATTGGATTTTCTGCCAAACTGCCCATAACCAAACGTTTCCCTTCCAACAAGGAGAAAAGTACGGCATAAAACAATTGGAGAGAAATGCCGCTAAACGAAAACATATTGTCAAAGGTGTTCAAAAATGTTAATGTAGAGATTATCGCAATAGCAGTTACGTGGTATTTACTTGATTTTGGGACCAATACCAAAAGAAACAAGATTGCCAAAATCGAAAAAAGAAACATGATTACAGGCCCCAACCATTTCGCATACGAATAAGACTTCGAATAAATTGTGCCAACCGTGAGCCATCTTCTCAATTGAAATTGGCCCCTTTTCTCTATTCCGAAAATAGATGCTATTCGCTTTGATACTATATCGGGAAGGCATTCCATGGTAACGAGGCTAAATACATTATAATCTACCTCTTTTGTGTAATTCACATTGTATTGAAATGTAGCCAATGGGGATCCGAGATAGAGATAAGTCCAATAATATTCGTTCGGGATATCCGATTCCAAAAACTCATCTGTAACATTACTTTCTTTAGGTATGTACTCAGAATCTCCACCGCCCGATCGGAAGTTGCCGATAAAGCCAAAAATGTACAAGATTGCTAAAGCCATGAAAACGAGGAATATGGATTTATTAAGCGAAATTGCCTTTTTCATTGACAGTACAAAAACAAAAAAACAAGTAAGTACGCCAATAATAATCATTCCCCTATTTACTACGAGTAAGGGGGGTATGTAACAAAGTACATAGTAGAACAGGATTTTTTTGGTCGGTTTCGATAAGTACAAATGAAAAAGATAGACCAGGTAGAAAGAATTAAAGGTAACTAGAACAACATGAAATACCTTTATGCCGAATTCGGAATAAACCGTACCCTCCGCACCTCTTATGACATTCAGCAATGGTATTTCCCTGAAATAAACAAACTCTATTAAATATCCGATGAAAATCAAGATTACGAATCTCCTATATCTCGACTTTTCTTCGTTAATCTTCGAAAACCGTATAAGCTTTGCCTTGTCGACAATGAATCCAATACAAAAAGAGACAAGGAACGTAGTGAAAAAAAACAAAATCAATGTAATCGACAAACTAGGAAAAAGGGTGGACCAGCCAAAACTATAAACAAAGAATACCAATAGGAAGCTAACGGTATATATGTAAAAAGGATTTTTGAGGATTTTGATCATTTTTCTCTAACCATACTTGATAATACCCGCTAAATTCAGTCGATATGAAAAATCGGTTAATATTAAGAAATAATGCCTATAAAAATTCCAAAATAGCAGTTAAGTTTTTTGTCTAACCTACCCCCTTTTCACGCAGCACCTGTTCCAGGAATATAAAATTGTTGTCCTTTTTCATGATAACATAAAGCACTAAAAACCATAGCGAAAGGCAACCGGCCAAAACACCATAAGTGGTTTCCGAAAATTGGAGCAAAACCCAATATATCAAACCGGTAATGGCAATGGTGGTAAGATTCGTTCGTGTAAACATTCTTAAAGAAGGGATTTCCCTTTTACCGTACAATGAATACATCCCAAATAATATGATATGGACCGCTACACTGGTCCAAGCCGCAGCTATAATGCCGTATAGCGGTATCAAAGCCAAGTTCAAGACCAAACTAACGATCAGGGAGCTGCCAACGGCCATCACCCTATAAACCTGCTGGTTCGAAACGGTGAGGATATTGCCCAACAATGAGGAAACGGTTCTCAGAATCAGGACCAAAGAGAATGGTAAGATTAGTGGGAGCGCTTCTTGGTATGCAGGAGGATACAAAAAGCCCATTAGCTCTGATTTGAAAGAGGTAAAAGCGAGAAAAATGGAACACCCTAGCAATAACAGGTATAGAAAGAGTTTAGAAACCAATATTGACAAATCCTCCCTTTGATGGAATTTAAACGACAGATAGGGCAATAACACATTGGTCACGATATCTGAAAAAAGCATGAGAATCAGCACAATTCTGAATACCGACTGGTATAATGCTACCTCTTTTGCCCCCAGATATATGGAAATTATTTGGGTGTCGATCATGAAATAGAAGATTCCCAAGATACTGAACACCCCATATGACCAGCTATTTTTAATGAGTTTTGCGACCATGCTCGTCTTAAGGTTATATCGGTTAAAAGTGCTCCGACATATAAACAACGCGTAAAGCAATTGTGCCGTTTTGGCCAAAAGCAAATAGCCTACCAGTTGTTTCAATGTTAAATTCCATTGCCAGTAGGCATACACCACCAAACTGATGCCAATAGCATAGACAATATTGGTCGCTGTATATGCTCCGAATTTATTATTTAACCTTAAAATGGCCTGCAGATAAATGATAAACGAAGCCAATACCGCAAATAAAACATAAAGTGAACCTATGATCAACCACTCCCCTTGGTAAAATATAATCAAGTAAACAAAAAAAACACCGCAGCTAGCGGCCGAAAGGATTGTTTTTGCGAGGATACTATTCGTCAGATAAGTTCCCTTTCCCTGTTGGAGTTTCGGAAAGTCTTTTATCACCATGAGTGAAAAACCAAAATCAGCCACAATCACCACCAAGGCATTCAGGGAAAAACCGAAGCTGAGGATGCCGAAATCATTTACCGACATCAATTTGGCTAGGACAATAAAAACCACACTGCCCGTATACAGTTGCAAAACAGAAGTAAAGGTAGACCAGAAAATATTTTTGGAAATGGTCGCCATAGCAGGGTTTGCTTATCAATCGATTTGTACCGTCCCTATTAAACCGGAAACATAATTTTTTTGAATATTCAATTCGTTCATCCATGCCCTAACTTCCAAGGTTTTCCAGGTCCCGGAACCTTCGGCCTTACCTGCCAATTGATTGTTCCACAACCACTTTGGAGTGGGCCAAAGGGCGTATTTTGCATTTACCGTTGAATAGAATTCTTTGCTGACCCCTCTTTGGCCATGGTGGGCCATCTGCACATAATCTGACTTTAATTTATCGATCACTTTTGAATTGAGGAGGGCATTCCCCCCCAAATCCCCTAAATCGCCCAAAAACAAAACCGACTTTGATTTACTGCTTATCTTGAAAACCATGGAAGAATTATTGATCGCGTTTACCACAATATCCGGATTTCCAGTTCCCAATACTTCCATGTTTACGCCATCTCCCAACATAATCCGATCTCCTTCAACCATGTCAATTTTAGGAACCGTCGAGATTTTTAGCATATCAACATAGCGTTTGTAAGTATCGTAGTTGTCCTTTTCATTTTTTAAAACCCATGCATCCTCCAGCGCCACATGCAAAATACGGTCGATGCCTATGGCTTTGTCGTTGAGGATCTCCAATAACGCGTTCATATGATCGGTATGGGGATGGGTAATGATCCAAGTATGCACCCGTCCGCCCAATTGCTTTAAATAGGATTGCAATATCGGTGCAGTCGCGGTTCCTCCGCCATCTATGACGATGATGTTTCCTTCATCGGTTCTTAGCAAATAACCCATTTGGACCTCTTCAAAAAAGGCCCCCAATTGCCAGAGGGAGAAATCCTGTTGACGATTGTGCTGGATCTGAATACTTAATGGTTCGTGATCTTCCGTTTTTGAACAGTATAGCAAGGTAAATGCCACAAATAAGGCTAGGGCGCCATTAATCTTGGAACGAAAATTATTGAACCGTAGTTGCCGTGACATTACTTTTGCTGTTTTCTTGCTTCCGATACCAATATAATATTGCTACGCATTTTATCGCTGGGCAAACCGCCCTGAATACAAATATGCCTTGATTTCCTTCAGCTTGGCCAACATAAGAAAAACCAATGATTTCTTTAATTGCAATGGCGCTAGACCCCCCACGCGGTTTATTTTTGCTCGAATGGTTTCATCTCGGCTTCTGTATTGTTTTAGGGTGCTGACACTTAGTGGATTTAATCCACAGAATTTAAGTGTTTTATTTAAAAAATTGCCGAAATCGTTGGCATATTCCCCATAAACTTCCTTATTTCTTCTGTGCATGCTAAGATATCTAACCATAAGAAAAGAGAGGTCAAACTTTTCTTCGATGTGCCATTCTTGATCAAAAAGGTGCAATTTTCCGTTGTGGTCTTCGATTATATTGAAAGGCAATGCATCAAAATAGTCCGGTTTCACCAAATTGGTATCGGAACCCATGTCGACCATTGCGAACGATTTTAAATAATCGACCCATTTCGCCATTAATCTTTCGTATTCTTTGTATTGATTTCTCAGCAAGGCCCCGGTGATCAAGTGATGTAGATTTCTGCCCGGAATATAGGTGGTTTCCCCATCCAGGTCATGCGATATGCCGGCAATGGCTTTCTTTCCTTCAACCGAACCAAGATGATTTTTGCGAACCACAACACCTTTAGTTTGTGTGGAATAAAAGGTCGTAGCCGTATTGTGCGGCTCATATCGGTTACAGGTATAGTATTGCGACAAAAGTGAGTCGTCTACCAATTCCTGGGTTTCATTTTTGGTGGCGACTATTAAAAAGGAATTGGACAGGTCTTTTATCAATCCGTTTTCCGCCACTGATTCCCATACCAAGTATTCATTCAGCAAATTTGCCTTAGGGCGGGGATTATAATGTCTGTCTTTCGTGAACCGGATCAGATCGGCAGCATTAAATTCTTTACTGTCAAGACCTTGGTCCGTTATAACCACCTTGGGCAGTTTATAATCAGGAAATGGAAAAAGAAATTTTGTGGCTCCAAAGCCACTTGCTCCCAGCATCTCCTTTATTTGATCATATCCAAATGTGGTAATATCCCTTGCTCCATATCTACCTTCCAAACCAAAATAGGCTTTAGCAAAATGATCCTCGTTGAATCCTGCAAAATATTTTAACCCCAGCTTGTTCTCGATTGCTATTACCAATGCCCCATTCGGCTTCAGCAAACTTGCATAGCTATCCAAGGCGGCAGAAAAAGGGTAGTCTCGACTGGAATACTTAGCGGTATATTCGAAGACACCTATCAAGGTAACAATGTCGAACTTTTCTTCAAATTCGATATCTTCAACATTGCTGCAAACAACGGTAACGTTGTCGAGGTCCCTGCAGCGTTCCGCGATACACCTGGCCCGTGACAAACTGCCTTCAACCGCCGTTATCTTGGCCCCGGTTTCCCCAAGATATCTGGTGATTGCCCCACAACCGGCACCGATTTCCAATACATGATGGCCCTTTTTGATGTTTAAAGGCCTAAGAATATTGGATCTGTATGTAGTAAAATGATATTCACTGCTCCAATCCCTTATACAAGTGAACAATTCCATGGAATAAATTGAAGTATCCTTTGCATTTTTTAAAGAATCGAAAATATATTCTTCATTTTTTTCGCCATCGCTATAGTCAATAACTTTATCGGTATTGATATATACCCGATTCCTCTCATCAAAACCCAACTCCTTTAATTTCATAAATTATTGATTATGATCCATTTTCTTAATGGCATGTACAAGACTCTCCCTCCAGTAAGGGATTTCAATATCTAAGTTCTTCTTGATTTTTGACTTATCCATCACACTATACGCAGGACGTTTCGCTGGGGTAGGATATGCTTCTGTTTTGATGGGCATCAAGACACAGTCTATCTTCCCCAAATCAAAAATGGCATGTGCAAAATCGTACCAGCTGGCAACGCCCTCATTACTGTAATGATAAATTCCATACTTATTAGTATTATTCTGTATGATGTGCAAAATCGCTTTGGCCAAATCTCCAGCATAGGTAGGAGTTCCGATCTGGTCGCAGACCACGCTCAAGCGCTCCCGTTCCCTGCCCAATCGCAACATGGTTTTCAAAAAATTATGCCCATGTTCCGAATACAACCAGGATGTCCGAAGTATAAAATATTTCCTTAAGTTGGAAATGATCGCCTCTTCTCCCTGCAATTTCCCTTGGCCGTACACCCCCAATGGATTGGTCATATCGGATTCGCCGTAAGGCGTGGATTGGTTTCCGTCGAACACGAAATCGGTCGAAATATGAATCAACTTCACATTGTGTTTGAGGCAGGATTCCACCAAATGCCTGACCCCTTCACTATTGATGGCATTGGCCAGTTGGGGCTCGGATTCTGCCTTGTCCACTGCCGTATAGGCGGCACAATTGACACAAAAGTCGATGGTTTCCATTTCAAAAAAGGCAGTGACTTCCTCTTTTTTTGTGATATCCAATTCATCATAATCCACAAAAATAAAGGTGTAATCGACCAGCTCTTGCGCCAGGTCATTGATGCAGGTCGCCAATTGCCCTTTTCCTCCCGTAACCAATACGTGCTTCATAGGACGGTTTTGTCAAAGGTGGGTAAAATGGTGTCTTTTTCCGAAATGATCAATTGTTCCTGGGGCAGTATCCAATCGATGTTCAAAGTAATATCGTTATAAATGATACCCCTTTCAGACGCTTTATTGTAGTAATTGTCGCATTTATAAAAGAATTCGACCGTGTCGGAAAGTGCCACAAAGCCATGCGCAAAACCTCTGGGAATAAAAAGCTGTTTCCTGTTTTCATAACTGAGTTCCACGGCAACATGTTGGCCATAGGTAGGCGAATCGGTTCTCAAGTCCACGGCCACATCCAAAACACAGCCCTGTAGCACCCTTACCAATTTAGCCTGGGCATGTTCCCCGATTTGACGGTGCAGGGCACGGACGACCCCTTTGGTGGAAAAAGATTGATTGTCCTGCACAAAATGAACCTTCCTGCCAATCGCGGCATTGAACAGTTCTTCGTTATAAGATTCCATAAAATAGCCGCGATCGTCATTAAAAACTTTTGGCTCCAATATAAAACAGCCTTTCAACTTGGTCTCGGTAACCTTCATAGATGCTTGTTTAGGATTCCCAAAAGGTTTTTTCCATAACCGCTTTTCATCAAGGGTTCCGCCAACTTTTTAAATTGTTCCTTATTGATATAGCCCATTTCGTAAGCGGCGGCCTCGATGGCGCCAATTTTTAAACCTTGTCGTTCTTCAATGACCTCCACAAACTGGGAGGCCTGCATCAAAGATTGGAAAGTACCGGTATCGAGCCAAGCGGTGCCTCGGTCCAAGATACTGACACTAAGCTTTCCCTTTTTCAGGTACACTTTGTTCACATCGGTTATTTCAAGTTCCCCACGATGGGAAGGGGGAATATTCTTTGCTATTTCCACTACTTCGTTGTCATAAAAATAAATTCCCGGCACGGCGTAGTTCGATTTAGGTTCCTTTGGTTTTTCCTCAATGCTCATTACTTTGCCCTCATGATCGAATTCAACCACCCCGTAACGTTCCGGATCATGTACCCGATAGGCGTAAATGATGCCTCCATCGGGATCGTTGTTCGATTGGAGTAATTTTGCCAAACCGGAACCATAAAAGATATTATCTCCCAAAATCAGCGCTACCTTGTCTTTCCCAATGAAATCGGCGCCTATGATAAAGGCTTCTGCCAGGCCATTGGGGGCTTCCTGCACCGCGTAGGTAAAATGGCAGCCATATTTTCTTCCGTCCCCCAACAAATCTTCAAAAAGGGGAAGGTCTTTCGGGGTAGAAATAATCAATATTTCCCTGATTCCGGCATACATAAGGGTAGACAGCGGATAATAGATCATCGGCTTGTCGTAAATCGGCATGAGTTGTTTGCTGACCGATAATGTCAACGGATGCAATCGGGTTCCGGAACCCCCTGCCAATATAATTCCCTTCATAATGTATCGTTTAATGGGAAGTACCCTTAGGAGTACATTTTTTCATAATATTTTTGATAATCCCCCGAGGTTACATGATTCAACCAATCGGTATTTTTGAGGTACCAATCGATGGTCAAATCCAAGCCCTGTTCGAAGGTAACGGAAGGTTTCCAACCCAGTTCCCTATTGATTTTACCCGCATCTATCGCATATCTCAAATCATGTCCCGGCCGATCCTTTACGTAACTGATCAATTTTTCCGAAGATCCTTTAGGCCGATTCAATTTTTGATCCATCAGTTTGCACAGCAATTTCACCAGATCGATATTCTGCCACTCGTTAAAACCTCCGATATTATAGGTTTCGTGATTTTTACCTTTGTGATAGACCAGATCGATGGCAACGGCATGGTCTTCCACAAATAACCAGTCCCGGGTATACTTACCATCCCCATACACCGGCAATGGCTTATTCCCAATAATATTGTTGATGAATAGGGGAATCAGTTTTTCAGGAAAATGGTTGGGCCCATAGTTATTGGAACAATTGGTGATTACATAAGGCAGGCCATAGGTTTCGCCATAGGCCCTTACAAAGTGATCGGAACTGGCCTTGGAAGCCGAATAAGGCGAATTCGGATCGTAAGGTGTACTCTCCAAAAAGAGCCCTTCTGCCCCCAGTGAGCCATATACCTCATCGGTACTGATATGGTAAAAACGTTTGTTCGAGGTGTCTCCATGCCATAGGGCCTTTGCCGCATTCAGCAAATTTACCGTCCCGATGATGTTGGTCCGAACAAATGCCAAGGGATCGGTTATGGATCGGTCAACGTGTGATTCGGCAGCCAAATGTATAACGCCATCAAAACGGTGTTTTTTGAAGAGGCTATTGATGAAGTCCGCTTCTACGATATCGCCTTTTACAAAATGATAGTTGGCCTCGTTTTCAATATCCCTCAAATTTTCCAAATTGCCGGCATAGGTCAACGCGTCGAGGTTAAAAATTTGATACTTTGGGTAGGTTCTTACGAAGCGCCGCACTACATGGGAGCCAATAAAGCCAGCTCCTCCCGTAATTAGAATATTCATAGAAAAACATTTTTAAATTAATAGATGCCTATCGGCAATACGGTTTTCAACCCAGCTCACTCGATTTCCTGTCAAGATAACCAATAAGGGACCATAGGAAAAAGCCCCCCAATAAAATCAAGGGCACCATGGTTAAGCTTTTGTTCAGGAATTGTGTTTTGACCACCTGCGTTTTTCCAAAATTGATGATACTGATGGCTTGCTTTTCCTCTACCAGTTCGAGCTGCTTTTGCTCTATTTGCCGGAGAAGCCCATTCTTTAGGCCTAAAAGGCCGGGGACATCCAAACTCTTCTCCTGATCGAAAAGTACCACCCCCTGATTCGAGGCAGAATCTGACTTTTCAGAAAGCTGCAGGGTATAACTTGCCACCAGGTCATCGATTTGCTTCACCAGCTCGGTATTTTTTGTGATACGCTCTTGGGCATTTTTGTCGTATGCCTGCCTGAGTTCGTTGAAATAAGGATTGGCATTGATATAGTCAATCAATTTTCGAACATATTCCTCTCCCTTTATCGGGTTTTTATGGGAAAATGTTATCCTATGGGTAAGTATGGTTTTCTTGAGGATTTCCGAACGAATGACCTGCAATACAAAATCGTTGTCCTTGTAGTTCTGTAAAATCTCAAGATAGTCGTTTTCTTCCTTAACCGTTTCCTTATCCTGCTCCACATTTCCAATGGGCTCAATGCCGATTTCAAAGCCGCGCATGCCATTCACATCGATGCCCAAACCACTAAAAAACAGGGTGTCCTTGGAAAGGATGTTCGCTTGAATCTCCTCAACAACGTCATACAAATAGTCCTTGCTTTCAAAGTTTGGTTTTACGATAACCTCGGTCTTCAGTTTTTTATCGACTATCAAATTGAGCACAAGGCCTATGATGACCCCGACCACGATCAAGGCGCCCAATTTGAGGGCATTCTTTTTGAGATAGCGAAAAATACGTAGGATGCCCTTAAAAATACGATTGAATCCGCTTCTGAACAAGTGCAGGAGCTTTCCTAAATCTATTTCTCCTGAATTTGTTGGGGTACTAGGCGGTAAGTCGTTTGCCATATTTAAGATTTAAAAATTTGTTCCAAAATTTTATCCGTGATCAGATAGGTAGGTTTTACCCCCGTGGTGCCCAAGCCACCCGATGCGAGGGTACTCCCCGACTCCAAAGGATTATCGGAAGCATAATAGGCATACCGTATTTTCACATCTTCCCGTATGCTTTTGCGAATTTTCGAGGCCGATTGGATCGCCTTTTGATAATGTACACCTTCCATTTCCAGCCCGATTACGTTCCATGTGGATTGATGGAAAAATTTTAAGATGTCCTTATTCTGCAAAGAGGTCCCCAACACGGTAACCATGGTGCCTTCATACACTTTTAAACCATTGCCTTCAAAATCGGATGCAGATAACTCGTTGCTAAACGGATAATTATCGGCCGTCCCCTCAAAAATATGGGCCGTAGGAATCATTAAATCCCCTTTGCCACCCTCAAGAATGCCTGCCTTGCCCATAATCGAAATCGATTCAATATTCAGAAATATCTCTTTCTTTTTATGACCGCCGAAAGGTTTCAACAATTCATCGATGGTCTCATAGGCCTGCTCCCCAAAGGCATAGTCCATCACAAAGATAACAGGTTTTTCTTCTTGGGAAATCCCAACGGGAAGATCATAACAGCAACTTGCCTCTCCCAATCGGGCCATATCAAATATTTGTACGTCGATATTGGTGCCTGAAACATCATTTATCGAGATCATTCCGTTTTTTTCAGCGAACTGGATGACCTTATTTCTCAATTTCAAATTGGAAGGCATGCTCAAGGCCTCATAAATTTCAAGGGAACCATTGGTGGGAAACTCCTTTTTTAAGGCATTTCTGGCGAAAAGAGAGTTCATGACGCTATGCATATTGGCGCTGATAATATGGATGGGCCTTTTTAACAACCCCTTCGCGGCCAAGGTTTCTTTGATGGTGTCAGCCCAACGTTCACCATGTATATGGTGCCCCAGCCGTTCCCGTAACAAGGCGCTAAAGGTTATCGCCCTTTTCTCGCCGGTAACCTCCTCTTCAATGGCCAATTTACCCAACCAATACACAATTTGCAAAAAACGTTCCGGTTCGCGTTTTGAGGCAAATTTTTGATAGGTTTCCATTACCTCCTCAAACGAACGCCCTAAAATGTATGCGGTATGGATCAGTGCCACTTCCTTTTCGGCCTGGGTCAATTTCGATTTTTTGACCGCCAATTCCAACTTTCTCCAATCCCTGATGGTTTTGTCGGTATCTTCAATAAGTACCCGCTTTGCAATTTTTTCCGATTCGATGAACAAAAATGTCAAATGTGTTAAAATATCATAGATATCAGACCGCCCCCGGGTGATTTCAATGTTCATCTGTTCCTCATCGATACGATAACAATTTCGCCGACGTTTGGGCGGTATGATGGCCACAAAATGGGATTTGGTATAACCTTCGTCAGAAGTAAGGTTGATGAATCGGCATTGCTCTATACCTTCGGGCAAACGTTCCAGTACATAGGTCAATCCGTTCAATTCTGCCTTTTCCTCCGCAATACTCCCATATATTTCCGGACGTAATTGCAGCAGGGCATTTTTAAGGGTTTCCCCTGAAATCCCATTGGGTTTGTAAAACCCCCTATTGAACAAATGCCGCATGGTGATATACAGGCGTTCAATGGCATTGGTGGATTCTTGCGCACGGGTGGTGTCGGTTGTCTTGCCCATTGTAGAATTTCGAGCAAAATTACAATTAAATATTAAGATTTTCCCAGCCTTTTGTGTTGGACTAACCGTGGTTTTCCGTCATTGCCCCTAAGGAAACGGGTTTTGTGCCCCAGTGATCTGTCTATCATATCCGATCATTGCAAATGCCTTGTTTTCAAAGCAGTTATATCCCTTCGGCCACAATATGAATGCCGCCTTTACGTTCCTATTGCTGATGACATTCAGTGTTTTCGCAAAAAGATATGCAAATCAACAAAACAAACCGAAACCGTAGCTCCTTCAAAAAAGGATTTATAGCCATCCTCCTTGGGCTCGCTTTGCCCCCTTGTTATGCCAATTTTGATTCCGACAAAAAGGTCAGCGCAGCTTTTTGCAAAGCAAATGGAGCCATGTTGTCTACACTCATCGCGACAATCCCCAACGGCGTTGGGGATATTATAGATGAAAATGCCGTACTGGAAGTCAACAGCAACGGATTCAATGCCCA
This sequence comes from uncultured Flavobacteriaceae bacterium, assembly GCA_963700435.1. Classification (GTDB taxonomy): domain Bacteria; phylum Bacteroidota; class Bacteroidia; order Flavobacteriales; family Flavobacteriaceae; genus Pelagihabitans. Next base: position 41,047 of record CAVOXM010000008.1, on the reverse strand, counting down.
AAAACAGAGCGGTTTTATGGTGAATGGCGTAATTGAAGGGATCGATCGGGGCCTGACCATTGTTCACTTTACGGCCGCCAACAGTTTTGAATTCAAAACCTATGACACCTACGGAAGTGAAACGGATGCACAACAGTTTATCGATGTTTTGAAAAACATGATCAAGGACAGTGCCAAGTTTTCGATACTTGCCCATGATTCTGCCTCCAATGAGCTTCAAAAATATTCGCAAACGCTTAAAATACTCGGGTTCCCCGTTTTGGGAAGCCTCAAAGCCCGTCATGCATATGTAATGGACAATTTTGGGGGAACCATCCAAGAAAAGACCGACCCACTTTCGATTACGCTCCGCTTGGCAGTCCCAAAATCCTTGCTTAAAAATCGATCCTATTTCCCTAAGATAACCTACGACTTTGAGCCCAGTATCGACCGTTATATTGCCCATGCGGGCGGATCGGTCAATGGCATCGCCTCAACCAACTCCCTTGAAGCCTTGAATGAAAATTACAAAAAAGGCTTCCGTTTATTCGAATTGGACATCAATGAAACCAAGGACGGACAATATATTGCGGCACACGACTGGAACATGTGGGCCAGGTTCACCGATTTTGAAGGCGAGCTGCCGGTAAACCATGCAGAATTTTTAAAGCATAAAATTTATGGTGATTATACCACCCTGGATATGAAACGCATCAATGAATGGTTCTCCGCCCATCCCGATGCCATCTTGGTTACCGACAAGGTGAACGATCCCATACGGTTTGCCAATAGTTTTGTGGACAAAAAAAGGCTCATTATGGAGCTCTTTAGTCTTATGGCGGTAGAAGAAGCGGCAAAAAACCAGATCAACGCGATGATCTCCCAGGAAACCCTTGGCGAAATCAAAGGCGACAAATTGGAGTATCTTGCCATCAACAACATAAAATATGTTGCCCTATCGAGAAGAATCGTGCCCAAAGAGACCGACTTTTTGTTGGCCCTGAAAAATCAGGGCGTAAAAGTATATGTCTACAATGTCAATTTTGATTTGGGAAAGGACGAAAAATACGTTCAAGAAAATGAAATCGGATTGGTTTATGGCATGTATGCCGATAAATGGGTCTTCGATACCGCTTTAAAGGACAGGCAATCAAAGTAAGGCGCCCTAAAGGGGCCAACTACGTACGGGCTTTTAACAAGGACGTTTTCCTTTCACACCGCTTTATATGCTAACAGGGCATCGGCCAACTTGCGGTCGTTCGAAAGTCTTTGCACCTTGTTCTGCCCGCCCAGTCTTCCAATTGATTTCATATAAGCCAAAAATCCACCTTGTTCGATCGCAGTTACTTTTAAGGTCTGCAAAACATTTCCCACTATTAGATCGTAGTAATAACTGTTCTGTTTTTGTAGGGTGGTATCCAAAACTTCGATAAATTTTTGCATATCGGTCGGCGGAGCTTCAAATTCGACCAGCCATTCGTGATAGGGCAGTTCGCTCCCCGGAGGATTAATTTGTGGCGCCACCGTGAACTCATTCACCTCGGCATCGGTTTGGGAAATGGCATCCTGCATGGCCTCCTCCACTTCCTTGGCGATCACGTGTTCGCCAAAGGCGGAAATAAAGTGTTTAATTCGTCCTGAAACAACTATCCTGTAAGGCTTCAAGCAAACAAACTGAACGGTATCCCCAAGATTATAGGCCCAAAGTCCCGCATTGGTGGAAATGATCATCACATAATTCACATTGAGCGCAACGGCATTCAGGGTAACCCTTTTTGGCTGCGGATCGAAGAATTCGTCGGCCCTAATAAATTCGTAAAATATGCCTGCGTCCAAAAGGAGCAACAAGCCCTTACCGCGCTGGGTATCCTGATAGGCAAAAAAACCCTCACTGGCCGGGAAGAGTTCAATACTATCTACTTTTCTTCCCATCAAATCTTCAAACTTCGATCGATAGGGTTCGAAATTGATGCCCCCATAAATGAACAATTGAAAATTTGGAAATAGTTTCCCTACTTTTTGATTCGATTTCGCAATCAATTTTTCAAAATACATCTGTACCCAAGATGGAATACCCGCTATTACGGTCATGTCTTGATCGATGGTTTCCCTAACAATGGCATCGACCTTGGTTTCCCAATCTTCTATACAATTGGTCTCCCAACTCGGCAATCGGTTTTTCTGCAGATATTTTGGGACGTAGTGGGCCGAAATCCCTGAAAGCCGCCCCGTTTGAATACCGTTTTTTTGATCAAGTACTGGACTCCCCTGTAAAAATATCATTTTGCCGTCTACAAATGATGCGTTTCCGGTTTCATGAATGTAATTGAGGATTGCATTTCTGGAGGCCTCGACCTGACATTTGATCGATTCTTTGGTGATTGGGATATATTTCGTACCCGATGTAGTGCCCGATGTTTTTGCAAAATAGATGGGTTGTCCCGGCCACAGAATATCGCGCTCGCCGTCGACCGTCTTTTCGATATAATCCCGCAGTTCTTCGTAATCCCTTACCGGCACTTTGTTTGCAAAATCGTCATAGGATTCGATTGCAGCGAAATCATGGTCTTTACCAAATGTGGTGAAGGAAGCCCTATCGATGAGCTGCCTGAAAACCCTTTCTTGGGCTGCAAGGGGATTATCGGCCCAATGGGCGGTCTTGCGTGCTATATATCCTGCAAAGATTTTGGCTGCGAACGATTTAAAGGACATGTGCGCTAATTAAAATCGATATAATCCGTTGGATTTACGGGAACACCATTGTTCCAGAGTTCGAAATGAAGGTGCGGGCCTGTTGTGAACTCCCCCGTATTACCTACTGATGCAATGACTTCTCCCGAATTCACCATATCGCCCTGGGCCTTGCTCAGGGAGCCATTATGCTTATAAACGCTCAACAAGCCTTCTTTGTGCTCAATGATGATCACGTGTCCGGTGTCTGCGGTCCACTCCGCAAAAATTACCGTTCCGTCCGCAATGGCCTTGATCGGGCTATCCATTGGCGCTACAATGTCTACCGCATAATGTTTTTTTTGTGCATCATATTCCTGTGAAATAATTCCGTTCAGTGGTGGGAAAAATACCATGGAAGATCCATCCGTGCTCCGTTCAAAAAGATTGTACTTGTCCTCCAGGGCAACCTCGGCCCTTAACATCGAATCTTGTCTTATGGGAGACAGGTCGAGCGATGACGGGTCCAATTTGAATTGTTCGAATAACGAATCCCTGTTCATTTCATTGTTCTCCACTTCCCCTCGGAGCACCATTCTTACATTTTCCAAATACCTATTGGTATAATTTAAAGTTCTTACCAAGGAGTCCGTTTTGTAGGTAAGTTCGGTAGCCTGCCTTTTCAGTTTGGTGGAAGAATATCCCGGAATATACTCACGTAAGGGGGTAAAGGCGATCAACAGTGTCGTCAGCCCTATGAGCCCAATGATAAAAAGGGATCCGGAGACGAAAACGTTCAATCGGCTTAATTTAAAAGAAATTTTCTCCTCAAAAGTATTCTCGTTCAGGATTACCAAACGGTATTTGTGCAGCAATTTCCGTTTGATTTCCCCTCTTTTTTTTACTTTTTTTGCCATTGCCCCACAAAGATAAACTTACTATTGCATATTACAGGAAATGCCTTAAAATTTTATGAATTTCAACGCTATGCTTTGGTAGTAGCCCATACGAACGGCAACGATTTTTTGTCCAAACAATTTAAAAGGCACAACAACGTTAGTATTATCAACAAACTAATAACTTTTTTAGTATCTTTGATATCCATTAAATCATAAACTATGACAGCTTTACATACATTTTTGGCAATCGGTGCACCACAAATAATATTGGTGGTGGTGGTGGTGCTGCTGCTTTTTGGTGGCAAAAAAATCCCTGAGCTTATGCGCGGCCTGGGAAGTGGCATCAAAGAATTTAAAAATGCCTCCAAAGAGGATGAAAAATTACCTGAAAAAAAAGAATAACACCAAGTTATAAGCAACAGCCCCTTTTTTAGGGGCTTTTTTATTTTTCTTTACTTTTTAATACCGTTCGGTTTTAATGTTGTATTCCAGTTGTGCTGCACAACCATAAAAGCAGTTTCCCCTATCATGCGGTCTTCGTTTGTCAAGCCCATCCCCCATGCCTCGATGGAGGGGTTCCGTTGCCAACAACACCTCAAAATCATAGCCATACACTACAGAAATGGTCACTTTCACAACAAAACCACATCCGCAGAACAAGATAAATCAAAATAGGCGTTTTTAGGATATGCCATATGTGTGGGGACATACGTTACTTAGGATTTCCAAAGTTTCGCATTCGTTGTTTTCAACCGAATATTTTTGGTATAACATATTAACGAATTGTGCGTTAATACTAAACGGCAAAATCGATGAATGCGCCGTAAAATCGATAAAATCATAGGAATTGGCCTTTGGCCATGTCCTTAAAATTCAAAAGCGAGCCAAATGCCCCGATCGATATGATGAAATCACTGAGAACCCGGGCATCGCTCAGCTCCTGAACCATGAGAAACCTACTGACACTTTCTTTTCTGATGTTGGCTTTTTTGACGCATTCCCAGGTGAATGACGGAAGAAATGCTATTGCCAGTGCAGAAGCATACCCTACACCCTCCTTCGATTCAAAAAACGACCCCACCTTTGAAGTGGCCGCCAAAAGAGCAAATATTGCCCACAGGAACATCAAAGATCTGGAAGGCATACCTGCGGGCTATTATGTCATTGCAGGGGTTTTCAGCGATGGTAAAAACCTAAAGAAAACGGTCAAAAAACTCCACAAAAAAGACTTTGAGGCGGGATTTTTCAAAAATCCCTCGAATGGTCTTAATTATGTCTTCCTGGAATACCAACAAGACTGGCGCAAGGCCATAGCCGGCTGCACCTCACAATTTGATGGCAGGTACCGCGAAGACATTTGGATCATGAAAGTCGATAACGGAGAAGCCGACATTTCACCTGCTTCAAAACCAGCTGCCAAGTCAACCAGCCAGATCGAGCAAAGCTCGGACGAGCCAACAATTGACGTAGAAGAGGTAACCTATAATATGCTCAGTGCCCCAAAGTCGACCCAAATATTGTCGCAAAACGCCGGGACTTCCAACAAAAGCAAGCTTGTCCAAAAAGCCGACGGATATTTTAACAAAATGTGGTATGCAGAGGCTGCCGACCTGTATGAAGAGGCTTTAAGGAAGGAAGATGGGAGTCCTTCCCATGAAGTCATTCAAAAGGTCGCGGATGCCCATTATTATAATACCAATATGGAAAAAGCTTATGAATGGTACAACAAACTTTATGAGCACTATGGGGATGAACTTTCCGCCGATAACACCTTTAAGTACGCCCATTCCTTAAAAGGTACCGGCAAATACGCCAGGGCTAAAAAATTGATGCGCCTCTACAACAAGAAAATGAGTGAAGCAGGTTCCGCCAAATTTAAAGACCCACGGGATGCCAAACGGCAAACCAATGAGGTTGTTTTGGACAACATTCTGAATGCCGCACCCCAATTCGAAATCAAGAATTTGGCCATCAACACCAAATACTCGGAATTCTCCCCCATGTACTACAATGACGATCAAGTGGTATATGCTTCCGCCAAAGATTCTTCGTTTTTAAATACCAGAAGGTATAAATGGAACGATCAGCCGTATTTAGACCTATATGTTGCCAAAATCAATGAGGAGTCACAAGACTTAAAAAACGCCATTAAATTCTCCAAAAAAATCAACACCAAATACCATGAAGCCTCGGTAACCTTTTCCCCGGACAACACCACCATGTATTTTACCAGGAACAACTTTGGCAAGAAACTGAAACGCGATAAAAATGGTGTCAATCACCTAAAAATTTATAAATCAACGAAGGCGGATGGCGAGTGGACGGAAGCCACGGAGGTCTCCTTTAACAGCGACAACTATTCAACCGGACATCCTGCGTTAAGCCCTGATGGCAAAAAATTGTATTTTGTATCAGATATGCCCGGGAGCCTTGGTGAAACTGACATCTTCGTGGTGGACGTGCTGGAGAACGGTACATTTTCAGAACCAAAAAATCTAGGCCCGCAGATCAATACCGAAAGGAAGGAAATGTTTCCCTACATCAACAATGAAAAATTATACTTTTCCTCGAACGGCCATACAGGATTGGGCGGTCTTGATATTTACGAAGCCATCATTGGCGAAGATGGGGGATTCGGTGAGGCAACCAACCTTGGGCAGCCCGTGAACAGCAAATTGGATGACTTTTCCTATATCGTGAATGAAGAAACCCAGAAAGGATTCTTCGCCTCGAATAGGGCCGGTGGCAAAGGAGATGATGATATCTATTCCTTTAAACGGCTGGTGGTCGAAGAGATTCCCGAAAACGAAAATGCGATCGCTGGGGTGGTTACCGAAATTGTTACCGGTGAAATCATGCCGAAAGCCCTTGTGGAGCTATTGGATGAAAATGGTATCAAACTCAAAGAGATGGTGACCGAAGATGACGGCAGTTTCGTTTTTGAAGACCTTGAAGGAAATACGAAATACACCCTTAGAACCACTTATGGAGAATATTTTGATCAGGTTACCGAAATTGCCACAGAGGATAATGCGAGGATAAAAGTGGATGTCGCCATGAAGCGCCTGCAAGAAATGATCGCCCTGGAAGATGGCATTAAAAAGTTAAAGACCGAAATGATCTTTTTCGATTTCGACAAATCCAACATCCGAAAGGATGCCTCGATTGAACTTGATAAGTTGGTACAGGTCATGCGCGAATATCCAACGATGGTAATCCGTATCGAATCGCATACCGATTCGCGGGGAACTGCGACCTACAATAAATACCTATCCGATAAAAGGGCCAAATCAACCCGGGAATATATCATCTCCAAAGGCATTGAGGCGAGACGAATTGAAAGTGCGAAAGGCTTTGGGGAAGAACGCTTACTCAACGGCTGTAACGGAAGGATCAAATGCACCGAACAGGAACACTTCCTCAATAGGCGTTCCGAATTCATCATAGTGAATATGTAGTTTCGGAAAAGAACCATACAAAGCCTTGTTGCAATAATTCGTAGCACGGCTTTTTAATTGGTGTTGATCGCCTACTCCCATTTATACCCTTAGTTATTACTTTTTAATGTCCCCTCCTTTAGTCTTCGAGCGTGCAGCACTTGTTCAATTTATCGCTTCGTTATGCCAAATCGTATCCCGCGCCTATAAAAAGTATTGAATATACTTTACGGTATGTTTATGTTTAAGCGATTTCCAGTTGCGATTGGAAGGATAGTGCAGGGGCCAAAATCCGGTTTTACCACAGCAATTCATCGATACACAACAAAAATATCCGATGAAATACCTAAATCCTTGATTTTGCGTTATATCGATATAACCAAAACCAAATCAACCCAAATGAAAAACGCCCTACTTATTAAAGAAATTTACATGGAGGCCTTTAAAAACCTAGGATCGCTATTTATCAAATCCTATTTTAAAGTGTTCTCATGGTTCTGCTTCGCAAGCTTTGTCATTATGCTTTATGCATTTGTGTTCAGAATTTCAACAGGCTTTGCATTCGACTAAAAACCAACCAACCTAACCAAGAAAAAGCACCTGAAATAGGTGCTTTTTTGTTTTTTGAATGGTAACCCGTTCTGAAGCCATATTTTAATCTTGCCGCTCTCGAGGCTCCTTTCCGGTTTTCCCGATCGTTAAATATCGCCTTGACCGCCAATGCCTTAGTTGGTGTGTTCCCAAAACCACTGCTTGTCGATTATAATGCACCCTTCATCCAACTTTCACAATTGGCCAATTTTATCAACGAATATAAACCTCAGTTCATCCAATTAATTCAACCAAATAGTGTCGTATTTGACATCTTTGTTTCAGTAAACTCTAAAAGAACGGTATATGAGTAAATTACTACTCGTAAGGGAAATTTATGTTGAAGCATTTCGGGATTGGACCTATAAGCTGCTGAACAAGTATTTTAGGTTTTTCTCCTGGTTTTGTTTCTTTTTATTGGCTGTAGTGATCTATGCGTTTGCATTTCGGCTTTCTACCGGCTTTACATTTGGTTAGAACAACATTTGTTTGCCAAGCCATAAAAATTAAAGGCAGGCCATGTAATGCATGGCCCGCCTTTTACTTTTTACCAACGATTGCCTATTTGGGGGCAACGTTAAATTTTATGGTCTTTAGGATGGCTTCCAATTCAAACATATAATCCCTTTTTTCGGTGGCCGGTGCAAATGTGAATCCTTCCACGACCATTTTTCTGTTTTGTTCGGGGTCATCGATGATATAGGTCAAAAAAGGTCCCGCCATGGGATAATTTGCAATATCCCATAACCCCCTTACCTCATACGCCTTCCTTCCCGAAACCTCAATGGGAAACACATGGGGTGCAAAAGCAGGTTCGGTGCGCATATAGGTTATTTTGTTGGGTACATCGGGGCCAGGGATGTACAATTGGCCAATGGAGTCCCGCATTTTTACAATATCCCGTACCAAGGTCGAATCGTTGGTGAAAGTGCTCCAGGGTACGGTGTAGGCTACAATATTCATGGTTCCCTTTTGGATCTGTCGATCGATCCATACAAAATTGCTTTCCTGTCTACCCACCTTATAGATGGAAGGAATACTCATGGAAATATTGAACCTTGCCTCAAGAACCCCCTCTTTGTTCAGTGATTTCAAAAATCTTTTTTGCGACTCCTGAATCTCCTGTTCCTTAAAGGAAATTATCATCTCCCCTGCCATTTTATCAATATTTTGGATGATTTCCTCCTCTGTACGGCCTTTGATAACCCCTACCTTTTGGGGTGTGGCGTAAACATCGGATTTTATGTGCGCTATATTCAGGGTGTCCAATTGTACATATAATATCGACCTTGAACTGCGCGTGGTGCCGGTGAATGATTTAGGTGGAAAGTGATTGATACTGAAGAGGGGTTCGTCAAGGGTCAATCCCAAGACCGGTGCCGCAAAATATTCCCGTACATGATCTCCAACCTCACCCTGCCAAAGATCGTTCTCCATGACCACGGCCAGGGCGTTGATAGGGCCGATACTGCCCGGAAGATAGCTTTGTTTGGATCCTTCTTTGCAAGAAATGGAGATGAATAGTAAAAATGCGAATAGTGTTCTGCTAATTTTCATTCTTTGGATTCATTTACGATGAACAGTCGCACAGTTTCAATTTTGTGCCCGGTTGTAGATTGTTACCGCTAATACCGTTCCATTCTCGTAAATTCTCCACAGAAATACCCGGATATTTTCTTGAGATGGTCCAAAGCGAGTCGCCGCTCTGAACCGTATGCACCTTGGTACCTGGCAAAAAAGGCTGGGGACCCTTTGCTGTGGTGCTTGTTGTTTTGGTCACTGTGGCGGGCGCTACATAATTCCTTGGAAAGATCGTTAGGCGTTGGCCCACCCGTAAATTATTGCTCCGTAGTCCGTTCCATTCTTTGATTTGACTCACCCCTACCCCATAGCGCTGTGCGATCCTACCCAAAAAATCGCCACTTCTTACTATATATCTTATCCGGCTATCCTCGGCTTCTTTTACCAACTGGGGAAGCGGGCTTTCCTTACTTTCCAATTCCTTTTTCACATGGGCATAAATCTGTACCTCGTTGTTCACAAACTTGCCCATGGCACTTGTTGGAAGGCGCAACGTATACTCTTCTCCTTTGATATAAGGTATTACGTTGAGTTTATAGGAAGGGTTCAAGATCTTAAGTTCCTCAACGCTTATCCCGACCAATTCGGAAATCTGTTCAAAAGTAATCAGGCTTTTCACATGCACGGTATCGGTTTCAAAAAAGGGCCTCTCGATTTTCCTCCTTTTGAGGCCGTGTTCCTCCGCATATTCAAAGATATACATGGTCGCCAAAAAAGCAGGCACGTATCCTGCTGTTTCGCGAGGCAAATTGCGACGGATGTTCCAATAATTACGATGTCCGCCAGACCGTCGAATCGCTTTGTTCACATTCCCTGGGCCAGAGTTATATGCTGCCAAAGCGAGGTCCCAATCCCCAAATACATCATACAGCCTGGAGAGAAACTCACTGGCAGCCTTGGTCGCCTTGATGGGATCGCTGCGCTCATCGACATAACTGGTCACCGAAAGTTTGTACTGTCTCCCCGTGCCGTACATGAATTGCCACAGTCCGGTTGCGCCGACCCTGGATCTTGCTTTTGGGTTGAGCGCCGATTCTACAATGGAGAGGTATTTCATTTCCAATGGGATATCATGACGGTCAAATTCTTCCTCGAACATCGGAAAATAAAATTGACTTACCGTAAGCATGCGCTCCATCAATCCCCTTTTTCGCGTCAAAAACGTTTTGATCACGTTCTCAAGTGCTGCGTTGTAAACAACATTGAATGGTGTTTTTTGATTGAGTCTTTCGAGTCTTGCCTTTAAGGTGTCGGTGGGAAGGTCGTATACATAGGTTTCTTCCAAGGCAACGGCATTCACATCGGCATCTTCGTTGACCTCGATATTTTGGACTTCCTCATACATGTCATCAAAAAGGGCGTCGGCTCCTTGGAGTTCCTTCATCCATAGACTGTCGTATAGGGCCGCTTGCGGATGGTCGTGCAAATGATATTTCCCGATGCCGTTTCCTTGGGCCAATAAAAAAGGGGTCTCTTGGTCAGATTCGGCGTCCATAAGGTCCATCTGCTCCAAATTCTGCAAATCCATGGCCAAGGTATCGTTTGCGATATTGTTCATTGCCACAACCGGCTTATTTGGACTGGAAATCCCTTCGGAAACCTTTTCTTGCGCGCCTAGGGTCAGGACCAGCAGCAAGGTAGGGAGCAATAACAAATACTTTGTCATTTGTGTTGTGTTGTTAAGATTGAAATTTTCGAAGGACCCCTAAAATCGTGTTTTTTTTTGAAAGAATAAAACATTTGACCTTAATTCGCTCCTCTGGATCCTTCGATGCCTTTAATCGATAACGCCTTTATCCTTCGATTATTGCGGCGATTCCCGGCAAGACTTTGCCTTCCAGGCTTTCCAACATGGCGCCACCGCCGGTAGACACATAACTTACCTTGTCCTCGAATCCGAATTGTTTCACCGCGGCCACGGAATCTCCTCCACCGACCAGGGAAAATGCTCCCTTTTCTGTGGCTTCTGCTATGTCATTGCCGATGGCTATGGTTCCTTTTGAAAATCGCTCCATTTCAAATACCCCAATGGGGCCGTTCCACAGAATGGTATTGCACTTCAATATCACTGCCCGAAAATTTTCCAATGTTTTCGGTCCGGCATCCAGACCTTGCCACCCCTCCGGAATTTTATCGACAGGAACAATCTGGGTGGCTGCATTGTTGTCGAAGGCATCCGCAGCCAAAACATCTACGGGAAGATGAACCTGAACCCCCTTCGCTTTGGCTTTTTTCAAAATTTCCAAGGCAAGTCCCATTTTATCGTCTTCACAAATGGAATCTCCCACCTTTCCCCCTTGTGCTTTTACAAAAGTAAAAGTCATTCCCCCGCCGATGATCAAATGATCGACCTTACCCAAAATATTTTCTATGATCGTGATCTTGGAGGACACCTTTGCTCCGCCCAAAATGGCCAAAACTGGTTTTTCCCCTGTTCTCATGACCTTTTCAATGGCTTCTATTTCTTTGGCCATCAAATACCCGAAACATTTTTTGCCTGGAAAAAATTGGGCCACTATGGTAGTCGATGCATGCGCCCTATGTGCGGTTCCAAAGGCGTCATTGACATAGATGTCTCCCAGTTTGGAAAGCTGTTTGGCAAAGGCCTCGTTTCCTTTTTCTTCTTCCTTGTGGAAACGCAGGTTTTCAAGCAACAATACTTCCCCCGGTTGCATTTGGGAAACGGCGCGTTCTGCCTTTTCCCCTACACAGTCGGGAATAAACTTTACCTCAACCCCAATAATTTCGGATACTGTATCAACTATATGCTTCAATGACAAATCTGCTTTTGGCGCACCGTCGGGCCTCCCCAAATGGGACATCAGCACGGCACTTCCCCCATCCTCCAGTATCTTGATGATCGTTGGCTTGGCCGCTTCAATCCTATTCGTGTCGGCAACTTTGAAATTACCCTCCAAAGGCACATTGAAATCAACACGTACCAACGCTTTTTTGTCCTTGAAATTAAAATCATCAATAGTTTTCATGCTCGTAGTTTTTTGCGTGGTAAATGTAAAGGTTTTTGGGGATGGCGTAAAAGCTGAAGTGGTTTATTTGGGTGCGAAAAAGCAAAACTTGCGAGGAAATGGCCGCTTTTTTTATTTATGGCTTTCTTTAACAGGCGCCCTTATCGATTTGTTGCCCTAAAAGCCTTTTGAAACGGATTGAATTTGCTTAAAACCGCTATCTTTGGAACATGCTATTCAAGCAAATCCTTGGGCTCGCCCACCTCAAAAATCATTTGGTCAGCAGCGCCGATTCGGGTAGGACATCCCATGCGCAGTTATTCGTTGGGCCCGAAGGAAGTGGTACCCTGCCCTTGGCCTTGGCCTATGCCCAATACCTTATATGTGGGAACAAAAATGGCGAAAATTTGGGCCCCGACGAAGCCTGTAACGCCAAGTGTGGAACCATTTCGCATCCAGATCTACATTTTGCATTTCCGGTCTCCAATAGTCCTAAGGTGAAAAGTCATGCGGTCAGCAATCATTACATGAAAGAATGGCGGCAATTTATTCATGAACACCCCTATGGCAACCTATTCGATTGGTACCAAATGATCGGGATTGAAAACAAACAGGGTCAAATTGGGGTCGATGAGGCGCAGGAAATCTTGCGAAAGCTGTCCCTGAAATCCTATGAGGGAGGCTACAAAGTGATGTTGGTTTGGATGGCCGATAAAATGAACGGCGCCGCTTCCAATAAACTGTTGAAACTGATCGAAGAACCTCCCAATAAAACGGTGTTTATTTTGATTACCGAGGAAGAGGAACAAATTTTGCAAACCATTCGATCTCGTTGCCAAATCCTTCATTTTCCGCCATTGCCTGAAGAAACCATAGCCAATGCCATTCAGGAAAAGGGCTTGACACGGTCGGAGGCCTTGCGTTTGGCCCATGAGGCAAACGGCAATTATAACAAGGCATTGGACCTGATGAACAAAAATTCGGAAGACCTGGTTTTTGACAAATGGTTTGTACAGTGGGTTCGAAGTGCCTTTAAGTCAAAGGGGAACAAGGCCGCAATCCATGAACTTATTCTATGGAGCGAGGAGGTTGCCGCCACGGGAAGGGAAACACAGAAAAAATTTTTGAGCTATTGCCTATCGGTCATCCGTCAAGCGATGCTCATCAATTACAACGTAAACGAGTTGGCCTATATGAAGGTACATGACGATGGTTTTCAACTTGAAAAATTCGCTGCCTTTGTTCATGAGAACAATATCGCTGAAATTTCACAAGAGCTTGAAAATGCCATTTACCATATCGAACGAAATGGAAATGCAAGAATCGTATTTACCGACCTATCGATCAAACTAACCCGCCTGCTCCACCGAAAAGCGGCCTAAAAACTAAAGATTAGTAATTTAAATTGCAAGCCATGCCCACCCACTTGATGAATGCCCCTGAAATTTTATTGTTGCTTTTTCTTGTCATCACTTTTATTCAAAGCGGATCGGACAAATTGATCGATTGGAAGGGAAATCTTGGCTGGTTGAAGGAGCACTTTTCAAAAACATCGCTTCATCAGGTCGTTCCCGTGTTGCTGGGCATAGTGATGATCTCGGAATTGCTCACGGGAATATTGAGTATGATCGGGATTTGGGATATCATCATCAATGGGCATACCACAATCGCTTTTTACGGGGCAATCTTGTCTTGCCTGACCTTGTTGATGCTTTTATTGGGGCAACGAATCGCAAAGGATTACCAAGGCGCACAAACCTTGGTGGTTTATTTTATTCCAGCTATTTTTTTGGTATTTCTACTTCAAGGATAAAAAAGGCCCCAAAAAAAGTTAGATTTTTTGGGGCCTTTTCAATTCAAGAGGGACTTAAAAGCTTATTTTTTATAGGCTTCGTTGAGCATTTTTACAATTTCATCGGTCAAATCATTGGCATCGGTACCGTAGAGTACGCTGCCGCCGTCACCGCCACCCAGGATGTAGGCATAGCCATTGGACTTCCCGTAGTCTTTGATGATCTTCTTTACCTTGCTCACAATGGTATCCATTTCGGTCTGTCCCTGTGATTGCAGCAACTGATCTTCCCTTTGCAATTGTTGGCCGATGAACTGTCCTTTTTGTTGGATCAGGCCATATTCTTCCTGTGCTTTCTGTTGGGGCATGTTCTGTGCCTTGGCCTGAAAAGCTTGGGCCTCCAATTGAAAGGCCTGTGAAATACTATCCCGCTTTTTGGTCAAAGCCTCCGCCTTTACCTTGAACTTGGTCTCCACATCGATTTTCTCTTGGTACTTATCCATCAATTTGACGTTGTCGACAAACCCTATCTTTTGTTGCTGACAAGACATCAGGCCTAAGACCAAGCCTGCTAAGATTAATTTTTTCATCTTTAACTATTTTGTTTGTGTATTTAAAAGTGCGGCAAAAATAGGAAAGCTTTTTCAATGCCAAGGGAAGTATCTCCTTTTTTAATTGGTTATGGGTTCTTCTTTAGGATGGACGCTTTTTGGATATCATAAGAGTTGTTTATGGCAACAGGCACAGTCAATTGACATAAACTATTGGTTTTCGGCTCAAATTACATGCCTTAGCGCGTGTTATTTTGAAATCAGGGGGGGGGTAATGTCTTTTCACTGGTCTATGTCTCTCCTGCGTGCTCTAAATAGGTTTTGGGCATCAGGTTGGCCCGCCGTTGGATTCCTATTGACATTTGCCTTGACATAAACCCGAATTGCTGAAGCTTAGCAATGATCGTATATGCTACTCCTTTTGAAGAATGTAAATGATCGAGGAATATTCCTTGGATTTCCAGGCGCTGATATTGGAAATAAGGCCATTGAACATGGCTTTGAAAAAATTGTTCTTCCCGGTTTTATATTTTTCGGAAAGTAGTGATACATAGAACGCATCAAAGATCATCGGCTTGGTATCGATCAGTTTTAATTTGTGGCGAGAAAATAGGGTTGTAATGGCATCCCTTGAAAAATGCCATAAATGTCGGGGCACATCATAGGCCGCCCAATAACCGTCATAGATTCTTGCATCATAGGATTTAAAATTGGGGACGGCAACGATCAGGGTTCCTTCCGGTTCCAGTAGCGATGCCAAAAGTTCGATTTGGGTTTCAACATCACGCATATGTTCCAGCACATGCCATAGGGTGATGATCTGGAATTTTTCACTGCCATAATTATTGAAATTCCGGCCGTAGTACCATTCCTTTTGCTTCAGCCCTTTTTCTTGCCACTTCACTAGGTTCGACCCCTTCGACCTTCCAACCCATTTGCCTGGCCTCCAAAAGAAAATCCCCGGTACCGGCCCCTACATCCAATAGTGTTTTCGTGCCATTGGCGCATTTGTCTAATCAAACGGAGCTTACGTTTTAGGCTTATTCTTTTTGCTTGCTGGTACAATTTATCCGCGAGCGATATATTGGAATCGGTATGTGAAATGTATCCGTCACTATCGTAATAAGGCGACAGATCCACCGGTTGGGGCGATGTTCGCCATAGATCCATGGCTTTATCGTAAACCAGCTCAAAGCGTTCCCCTGTTACGGCATGGTCTTTAATGTTCATCTTGGGATTCTAAAATATTCTGATGGGAGATATAGTCGTCTTTCAAGTTGGTAAGATAATTTAAAACCAATGGTCTGGAAAGTGAGGTCGACGACAGGCAGTCCTTTTCAAAATCATTGTACACTTCAATGGCGACAAACCAATTGCCCTTTCTATCTACCACTTCCCAATCATCGGACAGAATGGGTTGTTCCCATCCCAAGGCCCCACCAACAAAAAGGTCGAACATTGCTGGGAATAAATTCAGGGATTTGTCTGTGATTTCCACCTCATAAAAGGAAAAGAAAAATTGAGTCCCTTCCAACATAAACGGAACATCATCATAAACGTTTTGATGGTTCAAGCCATACTTCACATCCACATAATTATAAAATGCCTCCGCCTCTTTGGTGTCCCTAAAAATATACATCTCCCGTTGGGGCAGCTTACGGTTAAATTTTTTTCCGCGGGTCACCCTATAGTCCGCAATCTCTGGTGCGGTTCTCAAAGGAATACAGGAACCTGCCACCAGCAATAGGAACATGAAAGCAAGGACACGATGCATTGGAACACGATTTAAGATACCAAACCAGCTATTTGAAATAGAATTTGATTCGAAGTTTTTGACCCCCCCGATCTAAAACAATACACAATGTTAGGCGATAATATGCTTTATTTGTTATTTGTTGAATCATAAGGAATCATGGCCCTCAAACGAATTGTTCCACGTGGAACTTCTTGCCACTATCGCCCTAAATATACCAATAAAACACTGATGTCAGATGGGTTTACACCGCTTACCCGCGCGGCCTGTGCGATGGTCACGGGACGGATGGCATTCAATTTCTCCCTCGCTTCAAAAGAGAGCGATTTTAATCTTGAATAATCGAAATCCGTAGGGATTTTGACATTCTCAAGCCGTTGCAATTTATCCGCATTGTTTTTTTCCTTTTCGATATATCCGGAGTATTTCACCTGGATTTCAGCCTGTTCCATCACCTCCCTGCCCATTTCATTTTCGGCGACAAAATCCGAAACCGTTTCCAGTTGTAGCATATGCGTCCATCGTTACCTTAGGCCGTGAAAACACCTTGAACATCTTGTCGGACTGCCGTACCAAGGCAGAGTCGACCTCCTCCAAAATTGGATTGATATCATCTGGCTGCACACTGGTTTCTCTGAAAAAATTCACCAGGGAATCAGACTTTTTCATTTTTTCCTCCATTCTTCTCAACCGATCTTCCTTTGCCAATCCAATTTCAAATCCCTTCGGTGTTAGACGAAGATCGGCATTATCCTGCCTTAAGTAAAGTACGATACTCCGCCCGGAAGTGAACATTCGATAGGGCTCCTCGGTCCCCTTGGTTATCAGGTCATCGATCAACACACCGATATATGCCTCATCTCTTTGAAGTACAAAAGGTTCCTTCTCCACATATTTTTAAATGCGCATTAATCCCTGCCATCAAGACCTTGCGAAGCGGCTTCCTCGTAGTCCGGTCGTGCCATTGATCTGTCCGGCAAAATAAAGATTCTCGACCAACTTTGTCTCCAAGGTATGTTTTAACTGGGTAGGTGGAAAATAATCATATTCAATGGCATAGCCCGGTCTAAAAAATTTTACCTTTTCGAATCCTTTTACCGATCGCAATGCCTTGAACTGGACTTCCTCCGGTAGTGAGGTGGAAAAACCGTTGACATAAACCTCTACGGTATTCCATCCTTCCGGTTCTACGAACAACTGATGGCTGTCCTTGTCGGCAAATCGATTGATTTTATCTTCAATGGAGGGACAATATCGTGGTCCAATACTCTGAATGCTGCCATTGAACATCGGGGAACGGTCAAAACCTTCCCTCAACAGGTCGTGTACGACGCTACTGGTATGGGTCATATGGCAATCCCTTCTGCACTTTGAGCGCTTGGGTGCTATCAGAATAGGAAAATTTTTCAGGATGTTCATCACCGGGCTGGGGCACCATCACCGAATAATCCAAAGACCTTCCGTCTACCCTGGGCGGTGTTCCCGTTTTCATTCTGCCGCTTTCAAAACCCATGGAGACCAGTTGTTCCGTAATTCCTGTAGATGCCTTTTCCCCTGACCTTCCACCCCCCAACTGCTTTTCCCCAATATGTATGAGTCCGTTTAAAAAAGTGCCATTGGTCAAGACCACCGATTTTGACCTTATGGCCAAACACCTAAAGACGTGCGCACTCCAACGGCCTTACCGTTCTCTATGAGTATCCCCGAAACCATTTCCTGATAAAAATCAACATTTGGAGTATTCTCCAGGGCCAAACGCCATTCTTCCGCAAACCGCATCCTATCGTTCTGAGCGCGCGGGCTCCACATCGCGGGACCTTTTGATTTGTTGAGCATTTTGAACTGTATGGCCGACTTGTCGGTCACGATGCCGCTATAGCCCCCTAGGGCATCTATTTCCCGCACGATTTGTCCCTTCGCAATACCTCCCATGGCAGGATTACAGGACATTTGCCCAATGGTCTGCAAATTCATGGTCACCAAAAGTGTTTTTGAACCCATATTGGCAGCGGCGGCGGCGGCCTCTGCGCCGGCATGTCCCCCCCCTACCACAATTACATCATACCCTTCGTTAAACATCACTTTCCGTTTTGCTTCCGAATATACCTTGGGGGACCCAACGCCCATTCGTTATTACTGTAATCCTTTGATAGGCTAAAACACTAATGTTCCACGTGGAACAATTTAATCTTTTCGAACTCCTTACTCCGCATAATTTCAATGTCCCTTTTAGATTTGTCCTTAAAGCCCATCAAATGAAGTACCCCATGTGCCATTACCCTGCACAGTTCTTCCCGGAATGTTGTGCCGAACAACTCAGCATTCTCTCTTACCCTTTCTACGGAAATGAAAATATCTCCAGCAACTGTACCGCCCTCCGAATAATCAAAACTGATGATATCGGTATAGGTGTCATGCTTCAAATATTTCTTGTTGAGCTCCAACAAATAGTCATCAGCACAAAAAATAAAACTCAAGTTTCCCGCCTCATAATTTTCCGAAGCGCAAATACTTAACACCCAACTTCTATACTCTGGCTCCTTATCTATTTTAAAATCAATCTCATAATGAAACTCAATCATTGCTTTTGAAATACTCCTTTACCTTAAGTTGGAAATTTTGCCGCAAAGGTAATGCTTGTCTTTGTAAAATTTCCACTTCATTGCGATAATTCTCTAATAACAAGGGTTTTGTGGTTATTGGATTCTGAAAAGCCTTTTGATTGGCATTGCTTTCACGTTCCGGCTTTTTTCCCTGTTTCATTGCTGCATTCTCCAATCTCAACAATTCATAACGAATGGTATTAATTTTTGACAATCCGCTGTTGGTAACGCCATTTTCCAGAAGTTCATTTTCAAAATCTTCCATTTGGCGCAATATCTTTTCCCCAAGTTTACGATCATCGTTGTTGATCATATCCTGAAGCTGGTTTTCCAATTCCTGTCTGAGTTGTTGCTGCTGTTTATAAATTTCAAATATTTCACGTAATTCGGCTTCATTAGGCTGTTCCTGACCTTGACCCCCATTCCCCACGCCCTTGCCATCGCTTCCGTTAGGACCGTCCTTACCCATGCCCTGGGTCCCGTTCTCGCCTCCTTCGCCTTCTTTACCCTGCTTGCCATTCTCGCCTTCACCTTGGGCCTGTCCCTTGCCTTTTTGCGCTTCACCTTGGCCATCTTCCTGTTTGCCCTTTCCGGACTGTCCCATGCCTTCCATCTTCTCCTTGAGTTCTCCCTGCGCTTTGATGATGTCCGGTAACTGAAACCCTTCCTTGCTTTCTCCTGAACCCTGTCCCAATTTCATGCTCTGTTGCATATTATCGAGCAAGTTGGCCAAAAAATCGGCAAGACTGTTGGAGGCGTTCAACACATACTTCTGATAAGATACTCCTTGGTATAACTGATTGTCCGCAATACTTTCCAATGATTTATCGATATTGTAATATACTTCCGTAATTTGCTCATTCACGAATTCCGACACTTCCGCTTGTCGTAACGAAAGCGCAAAAAGACTGTCATCGACATAGCCGAACAATTCCCTTAGTTCCTTTTGTTCCCTTACCCTTCCCGAAAATTGGGCGAGCTCAGGATTCGCATTCTTCCAAACTCTCAAAGAGCGATTCCTGTTTGAAAGAAAAAGTGATCAAATTATCCAAAATCTGCCTAAGCATCTCAGCGTCTTCCTCAGTAGACGATCCGCCCTCTCCGCCCGAAGCCGACTCACCCAGCGCCTCCGACATCTCCTTCATTTTCTGTGCGGCAGATTTCTGTCTTTTTGAAGACGATTCCTGGCTTTTCCTTCATGTCTTGTTTGCCGAAGTATTCACTACCGTCATTCTGCTTCGCTCCATCTGATCTATGGCCTCCTTTTGGTCCGTTTCTATCGATTCTGCCTTTTTCTATCAATATCGTAGCGCTAACGGTTTCTTCAAATCTCTATTGTCATTTGAACTCATTCGAGTTCCTTCTCGATCATTTTGAATTCCTCATTGAGTTTGCGCTGTTCCGTCAAGTGGAAAATCCCTGCCAACTACAGTATCTGCCAAATTCTTTTGTCCTTCCAGATTGCTTTTCCAGATCCTTTGCCAGCTGGGCGGCCTTTTCCGCTCACATAATACCGTTTGGTCAGCTCCAATAATTGCTCTAAGCTACGTTGATTATTCTGTTGTTTCTTTCCCGATATCTTCTAAGTCGTTTGGCCAAATCCTCTTTATTGATCTTATCGGCTACCTTGTTGAGTTCATCCAATAATTTCTCATTTTTTCTGGCCTCGAGCTCCTGTCGTTCCAAGCGTTCCCTGAATAATTGGTTCAATTTGTCGTCCTTATCGCCTTCTTCCAGATTCTCCCTTAATTCTTTGCTAAACTTCTGCATCAATACCTTCCTGCTGTTGCTGCTTCTTCAAAAAGTCCTTGATCTGGTTTCTGATCATTGAACCTTAGTTGGTCCTTTTCCTTTTGTCCTTGATTGATTAATCTTTAACGGCTTCCTTTTGTTCCTTGAACTTTTCGAGGGATTGGTCCATGTTCTTAATCAGCAACTGTTGTGTGGCCAACTCCTGTTCCCTTATATGGTCCTGATCTAGCAAGCCAGCGAAAACACCTGACTTTTGGTGCTTTTCCCGTTATGAATGGCGTCATTGTCGGTCGCTTCGAAATAGAAACTATAATCAATCCCCTCGGTTAAGTCAAGTCCGAAGGAAAAGTATAGTAGAACTGCTTGAAATTGCATTTGGCGTTTCCATTAAGCATCTTCCTGCCGGCTTCTGGTTGGTCATTTTGGGTAACAAATCAGTTTTATACTCTTCAGCAAGTAATCGTCCGTTGCTTCGCCCAGGTAATATCGGATATTGGGATTCAAGGAATCGATCACTTCCTTCGCCTTAATGGTGGGAAAGGCATCCTTAATCACATCGAAACGATAGTCCAACTTCTCATAGTCCCGTACATTGCGATTGGAAGTAGCTATTGTATAAGGCAAACCTGTTGAAAATCCTTTTGGTCAATTCGAATCTATCCCCGGTCTTGGCAAAGGTAATGGCAGTGTCATTTGCCAACAATCGTATGTCGTCGGTATGCTGTCCCATAATTTCCCAAAGTACCGAGGTTCCTTCCGGAAATCTTGCATTGCCGCTGCTTACCATGGTTTCTTTTGGTCTATTGGTGTATGCCGGATAATCCAACGTTAATTTAAAATCCTGTATGGCCGGTGTTTTTACCACTTCCAACGTATACTCCTTCGATTTAATCCCACTGCCCAAAAAATAAAAATCGACGGCATTCAATGGGGGATCAAAAGTGTACTCCAATATCCCATCCCTTTCCGGCAAGCACGGTTTCCTTCCCATCAATGATGATCGAAACCACATCGGGTCGAACTTCCCCTAATGTTGTCAACTGTAAGCGTAACGGTTTTGTGTCAAGGCCCTTAGCTCCTATTCAACATCCTAAACTGGAACGGAGCTGGTGGTGCATAGGCCAAGTCATAATTGACCACCCGATTTCGCAGAACCGAAAAAAGACCAAGGTTACCACTTAACGGCAATCAATACAAAATATAATCAATGGTACTAAAAACATATTTCACGTATTTCAAATTATCTTTGAAAGCCACGGCCTTGGCAAATGGTACCATGCTAAGTGCCAATGGGAACGCTGTTCAATACTTGCCAACAGCAATTCCGACCGCTTTTGGTCTTCCGAAAGATCCAAAAGATTGTAAAGTTTGTCGTTGACTTCAGGAAAATGTTTCCCAATCATCAACGAGGCCTGTTTGTTGCTTATTCCCTTTTTAATCCTAAAAAGATAGAACAAGGGCGTAAGGATGTACTTGAACAATAAGAACAATTCCATCCCACCAGTGCCAAAAGCAATATAAGCCTGCCTCTGAATTTAACCATAGATAGTACTCCACCGTCATAATCATCACAAAAGAAATCAATCCCAATGCCGAAAAAAGCAAGACCCCTTTAATCAACATTTTGGTATAATACTTTCTGGTAAACTGTTCCAGTTTCTTAACGATATTGTGATAAATATTCAATTTGCGCTATATTTAATACCAAGATACTTGATATCACCAATTTAAGCGTCAATAAATTGTTAAAAGCTCATGATGAAAGATTTAAAGTATATGGCCGCGCTCACCATTCCCCATCTCTGCCGTTATTGCTTTCGATTTAAAGGGCAACTGGAGTTATATTACGCCCGATTATGCTTTTGTGGTTATTCCGATTCTGGAACTGCTCTTACCACAGAACTGCAGGCAATGATGGTCGCACAAATCAAGGGGAAAAAGAAACAAAGGAAGCTTTTCGATTGGATGCTTTACCTCAACATTCCGATTGTTTATGGTTTATTGTTCTATGCGCCTTTGGGATGTGGCCAATCACGGCCATTCTACTTTCGAATTTATAGGCCTCATGCTTTCCACGGGCATTGTTCTTGGCACGAACGGCATCAACGTAGCCCATGAATTGGGCCATAGAAGCGATATTGGATCCCGGATTCTGGCGAAGTTATTATTGTTGCCCTCGCTCTATATGCATTTTTTCATAGAACATAATTATGGGCACCATGCAAACGCGGCTACCAAGGAAGATCCGGCCAGTGCACGATACAACCAATCGGTATATTCCTTTTGGTTAAGCTCGGTAAGTCGGCAATATATTAGTGCCTGGAAATTGCAGTCAAAACTGTTACAAACAGATGACCAAGGTCGCTTCTCCCCTAAAAATGACATGTTTTGGTACACCATCATTGAAATTTCACATTTAGCAAGTCTTATTTATGTTCTTTGGTATCACCGGTGTCGTTTTTGCCATTGGTGCCGCCATTGTTGGCTTTCTCTTGCTGGAAACCGTAAATTACATTGAACATTACGGCCTATCTCGTAAAAAATTAGATTCTGGTCGTTATGAAAGGGTTAGGGAGGTGCATTCATGGAACAGTAACCATGTGATAGGCCGTATCGTTCTTTATGAATTAACACGCCATAGTGACCACCATTATAAGTCTTCAAAAAAGTATCAATTGCTCGATTACCACGATATTTCTCCCGCAAATGCCCTTTGGATATCCTACTTCTATGGTATTGTCGTTCCTGCCTCCATTATGGTTTAGGTTGATGAACCCTAGGATTCCCGATGAGATGAAGGAATAAGTACACCTTGCTTCAAGGCCTTATTTCCATCGCCTAAGTTTTAAGAATCACATCTTCCCTTTGTCCGCATTGCTTTTTCGTAACTTTGTCCCCTAATTTTGTAGCATGAACCAAAAAATACGGGTGCGTTTTGCGCCAAGTCCAACCGGTCCCTTACACATTGGGGGCGTACGTACCGCACTTTTCAATTACCTTTTTGCCAAGACAACTGGGGGTCAATTTGTACTTGCGGATTGAAGATACCGACCATAACCGTTATGTGGACGGGGCGGAACAGTATATCATAGATTCCCTGAACTGGTGCGGCATTCCCTTTGACGAAGGTCCGGGCAAGGAAGGGCCTTTTGGTCCCTATCGGCAATCGCAGCGGAAACACCTCTATCAAAAATTTGCCGAACAGCTATTGCAGTCGGGGAAGGCCTACTATGCCTTTGATACTAATGAAAAGCTCGATTACCATAGAAAAAACCATGAGGAAAAAGGAAAGACTTTTATTTACAATTGGCACAACCGACTCAAATTGGACAACTCACTTGCATTGTCTGTCCAAGAAGTAACAAAACGTTTGTCGGCAGGGGAGGAGCACGTTATCCGTTTTTTGACCCCACCCGACCAGAAATTGGTTCTGAACGATATTATTAGGGGACGAGATCGAAATCGATACCAACACGCTCGACGATAAAGTATTGTTTAAAAGTGATGGCATGCCCACCTATCATCTGGCCAACATTGTCGATGACCACCTTATGCAGATCACCCATGTCATTCGAGGAGAGGAATGGTTGCCTTCGCTGGCCTTGCATCAACAGTTGTATGATGCCTTCGGATGGACCGCTCCTCAATTCGCTCACTTACCCTTAATTCTCAAGCCCACGGGCAGTGGGAAATTAAGCAAAAGAGACGGGGAAAAATTGGGATTCCCGGTTCTTCCGCTTTCATGGAACGACTCCCTTGGCTATCGGGAAGCCGGCTATTTTCCTGAGGCGGTGGTTAATTTCTTGGCCCTCTTGGGATGGAACCCGGGAACGGAACAGGAAATTTTCAGTTTGGACCAGCTGGTACAGGTCTTTAGTTTGGAAAGGGTGCATAAGTCGGGCGCGCGTTTCGATCCAGATAAGACCAAATGGTACAATCAGCATTATTTACAGGAAACAGCCAACGCCGAGCTGGCCCACTCGTTTCGAACTTTGCTTATTGAGAAGGGAATAGAAGATGTTGTTTTGAATGATAAAGATTATCTCCTCAAGGTGGTTTCGCTCATCAAGGAACGGGCGACCTTTGTTTCCGACTTTTGGGAATTGGGCGAATATTTCTTTAGGGCGCCCAAGCAGTATAACGAAGCCGCTGTCAAAAAACAATGGAAAACCGAAACCCCCGGATTAATGAATCGTTTGGCGGGCCTATTGACTTCTCTTGATTCATTTTCTTCCGAAAGTGTTGAGGCTGATGTAAAAGCCTGGCTTTCCCAAGAAGAATTGCCCCTTGGAAAGGTGATGCCCGCACTGCGGTTGGCCATTGTTGGTGACCTGAAAGGACCACATTTGTTCGATATCCTGGCACTATTGGGCAAGGAGGAAACCATTGGTAGGATACAAAAGGCAATCGAAACCTTTCAAACCGCCTGAACGAAACCGCACTTATTCCTGCACCGGAATATTTTCTTCTCCATTCAGTGGATTTGTAACAAAACCTATAAAAACGCTACTGATTTCATTAAGTAATGCTATCTTGAGTCGATTAATTTAAACAGATATCCATGGGAAGTTTTATTCTTATTCCACTGCTCTTGTTTGGGCTTGTTATTCTTTTTTCTTCTTTTTTTACCGTAAAACAACAGACCGCGGTGATTATTGAACGTTTTGGCAGATTTCAAAGCATCCGCAATTCCGGATTGCAAATGAAAATTCCCTTAGTGGATCGAATTGCGACCCGAGTAGGTTTAAAGATTCAGCAATTGGACGTGATCATAGAAACCAAAACGTTGGATGATGTCTTCGTTAAATTGAAAGTATCCGTTCAATACGTTGTTTTGAAAGATAAGGTCTATGAAGCCTTCTATAAATTGGAATATCCACATGATCAGATTACCTCTTATGTTTTCGATGTGGTAAGGGCCGAAGTTCCCAAAATGAAACTGGATGACGTTTTCGTGAAAAAAGACGATATAGCGATCGCGGTGAAAGCCGAATTGCAGGAGGCCATGCTCGATTATGGGTATGACATTATCAAGACTTTGGTCACCGATATCGACCCCGATGCACAGGTGAAGGAAGCCATGAATAGGATCAACGCCTCGGAACGCGAAAAAATAGCGGCACAGTTCGAAGGTGACGCGGCCCGCATTCTTATTGTCGAAAAAGCGAAAGCAGAGGCGGAGAGCAAAAGGTTACAGGGGCAGGGGATTGCCGATCAGCGCAGGGAAATCGCCAGGGGACTGGAGGAGTCTGTAGAAGTATTGAACAAGGTGGGTATCAACTCACAGGAAGCATCGGCCCTTATCGTAGTAACACAGCATTACGATACCCTCCAATCGATAGGGGAACATACGAATGCCAATTTGATTCTATTGCCAAACTCCCCCCAAGCCGGGAGCGATATGCTCAATAATATGGTAGCCTCATTTACGGCAAGCAACTTGATCGGGGAAAGCATGAAAGGAAAGAATACCAAAAAGAAGGAATAGCCGTCGGTTTGTTTTGTACGCCCTTTTTTCCTTTCAGGGAAGAGGGGCTTCTTTTTTTGAACAAATGGAATTCTACAGGATTGGTCCGCCCCCTATCATGCTTCAAAGGGCATAAATCGATTTGGGAAGCTTTTGGCGATGGCAAAGACCATGTGATAGGGTTTTCCTAGGGCAGCATCCAAATATGGGAACCAAAAGGCCATAAAGCAGTCAAATAAAATAGAGTTTGCCAATTGTTTTTTGATTTTATATAGAGAATTCCTATACTATTATTTCTCCATGATTTTGGCCCAAGTATCACGCAATCCCACGGTTCGATTAAAGACCAATTTTTTGGCAGTACTATCGGAATCTATGCAAAAGTATCCCAATCGCTGAAACTGAAAACGATCTCCGGCCTTGGCGTCCGCAAAGTTCGGTTCCAAATATCCGGTGATGCCTTCCAATGAATTTGGGTTGATGAATTCCAGAAAATCCTTGTCTTTATGTGTGTCCGGACTTTCATCGGTAAAAAGTCGGTCGTACAATCTCACTTCAGCTTCAATGGCATGTTTAATGGAAACCCAATGCAAGGTGCCCTTTACCTTGCGCAAACTCTCCTCGGTTCCGCTACCGCTCTTACTCTTTGGATCGTAGGTACAATGAATTTCCGTAATGGTACCATTACCGTCCTTCTCACAACTTTCAGCCTTGATGATATATCCGTTCTTCAGCCGCACCTCCCCGCCCAGTTTCAATCTAAAAAATTTGCGGTTCGCCTCCTCCATAAAATCGTCCCTTTCTATATAAAGGGTTCTCGAAAAGGGCAATTGCCTTGTTCCCGCGCTCTCATCCTCTGGATTGTTTTCCGCTTCCAGCCATTCCTCTTTCCCTTCCGGGTAATTGGTAAGTACCACTTTTACCGGATCCAAAACTGCCATTACCCTAGGTGCGATCTTGTTCAAATGCTCCCGAACATGAAATTCCAAGAGGGATACGTCGATCAGGTTATCACGTTTGGCAATGCCTATGGTATCCGCAAAATTCCGGATCGATTCAGGAGTATAGCCCCTTCTGCGCAGTCCCGAGATCGTCGACATTCTCGGGTCGTCCCAGCCCGTGACGATTCCCAGATCTACCAATTGCCCCAATTTTCTTTTGCTGACCACAGTATGGCTCAGGTTGCGCCTGGCGAATTCCCTTTGCTTTGGCCTTATTTTTCCTGACTCATACACTTGATCCAAAAACCAATCGTACAATTCACGGTGCATGGCAAATTCCAGGGTACAGAGCGAATGGGATACCTGTTCTATATAATCACTTTCCCCATGCGTCCAATCGTACATCGGATAAATACACCAATCGGTATTTGTGCGGTGATGGGCCCGGTGCAGAATGCGGTACATGATCGGGTCACGCATCAACATGTTCGGGGAGGACATATCTATTTTAGCCCTAAGCACATGGGTTCCTTCCTTGAACTTGCCCGATTTCATCCCTTCGAACAGTTCCAGATTTTCGGCCACCGATCGATTTCGGAAAGGACCGGCGGTACCGGGCTCAGTGGGAGAGCCTTTTTGGGCCGCCATTTCTTTAGAGGATTGGCTGTCTACATAGGCTTTATCCTCTTTGATCAACTTCACCGCCCAGGTATATAGCTGTGGGAAATAATCAGAAGCATACCGTTCAGTATCCCACTGAAAGCCCAGCCAGGTGACGTCTTCCTTTATGGCATCTACGAACTCCTGTTCTTCCTTGGCAGGATTCGTATCGTCGAACCTCAAATTTACGGGTGCCCCATACCGCAACCCCAGGCCGAAATTCAGACAAATGGAGCTTGCATG
The DNA here is from genome assembly GCA_963700435.1 of uncultured Flavobacteriaceae bacterium. Classification (GTDB taxonomy): domain Bacteria; phylum Bacteroidota; class Bacteroidia; order Flavobacteriales; family Flavobacteriaceae; genus Pelagihabitans. Next base: position 13,162 of record CAVOXM010000008.1, on the reverse strand, counting down.
GCCGATATGAAGGTATCCGTTAGGTTCCGGAGGAAAACGAAATCGCAATGCTTCCTTGGGAAAATCATTTTTTAAATCTTCTTCTATGATATGCTCTATAAAATTGAGAGCTCTTTCAACCTCGCCCATGATATTCATTTTGAAGGCACAAAAGTAGGGAAAATGGTAATATGGCAGGCGATATTCGTAGCTCACCCTACATTAATCACTTTTCACAACATATTTGGGAGAGGCTACAACAATAAATTTTACACCGCATAATTATATGACATATTTGTTGTTCAATACCGAATTAAGGTACTGAAATCGTTGGGGCAAAGCGAATTGAACCTAAAAATGAAATATGAACCGTTTTCCCCCAACCCGAATCATAACGATAGCGAGGGTAGAGAACCAAAACTACTACTTATGAGAACAAAACTATTCAAACGTAATTCCTTTTCGTTGTTGACGTTGCTATTGTTGTTCACTTCAATGGCTTCGGCCCAGGTATTGATCAATGCCCCACAGCCGGCCGATAACCCCAATTTACCGGGGAATTCTCCTTGGAGCGCCATTTGCGCAGGGGCCAACGGTGGGTTTAACCAATACTACGCCACGGTTTCTTGGGTGGGAACGCCCAACCTTGACAATGAATGGATCTTGGAATTATCGAATGCTTCCGGGAGCTTTGCATCCCCGGTAGAATTGGCCAGGGAAAGCAGCAATGCCATTGTGCAAAACCCAGGATTTGAATTTTCGATTCCCACCAATACTAGGGGCGCCGGCTACAAAATTCGTGTCAGAAGCACCAGTCCGCCCAAAACAAGTTCCGAATCCGCCGCATACAATATGTATTACATGGATGTCGTAACCAATCTTCATATCAGTCCGAATGGCGACGGCACCTCAGGCGACGTCTGTAGTACCGGTCCCGTGACCATGCAGGTAGACAATGTGGCGAACCCGAACACATACCAATACATTTGGCAGAGAAATGGTTCCACCCTTGCTGCAACTGGCCCATCTGTGTTGGCAGATACCAATGGCGTATACCAGGCCTTTATCGATTATGGGGTGATATGCACAGGTTCCGGAAATACCGATTCGAATTTCACTATGGTGACCATAGGCAGTTCCGGAATGGGAATCGCGATCAATCCTCCTTCCAAGACATCACTATGTGTAGGGGATACGGAAGTACTCAGTATCAATCTTACCGATCCATCCTGGGCCTATCAATGGTATAAGGACAATACGGCAATACCTGGGGCAACCGCGCACATCTATACCGTGAATGCCAATACGGCCGGATTTGAAGGCGACTATCAGGTCGAGATATCGGCCACCGGCATCTGTAATGAACGCTCTGCGGCCGTAACCATGACCAATGCAGACAGTTTTACCGTCGCGCGAAACAATGCGGCGAACCTTGTGGTGTTGCCATCACAATCCCAAATCTTGAGTGCCACTACCACAGCAAGTTCCCCAAACTATCAATGGTACCGAAATGGCAGTCCGGTCGGTACCGATAGCAACAGTTTATCGGTGACCCAAGAGGGCACCTATTACGTTGAAGTCACCCAAAATGGTGGCACCTGTCCGGGAACGAAGAAAAATTCGGAGAGTACCACCGTAACCGTTCCCAATTCATTTGAAGTTATCGTTGATTATGCCTCCGCCTACACCGCATGTGTCAGCACCAGCATGGTCCTTGCAGGTCAGTACCATCAACGCAGTTGCACTCAATGGCAGCAAAACCGATGTTACCGCTTCCCTGGAAGACTCATTTACCTATCAGTGGAAAAAAGACGGAACAAATGTCGCCGGGGAGACTGCAAAAAGTATCAGTCTAACGAACACCAATGAAAATGGCGCCTATACTTTAGATGCCACTTTGAGCACGTATTCCGATACCTCGAATGCATTATCGGTTCAACTATTGACCAATGAAACCTTAACGATCAGCAGCACGGGTACCGTTTACTGCAATGGCACGGAAACCATCAGTATTACCACTGCAACCGACCTAACTGGAGAAACCTTCTCTTGGGAGCGTGATGGATCCTCGATCGATACCGCCAACCTTGCTTTGGAGGTGGTATCCCCTGGAATATACCGATTGATTATAGATAAGAATGGATGTGACCTGATATCGAATGAAATCACCATTACAACATTTGATGACAGTCTTATACAATTGGATGTAGACGGTGACATCGTATTTCCGGAAGGCAGTTCGAAAACGGTTACGGCAAGGGGAGGAACAACTTATCAGTGGTTTGATGCCAACAACAACCTAATGAGCAATAGCGATACCATGACCTTTACCCAAGAAGGGGAATACATTCTGGTATCAAGTATCGATAACTGTGAGGTGACCAAACCATTGACTGCAGTGTATTTAGATCTTTTCAATATACCGAACGTTATCACGCCCAATGGGGATGGAGCGAACGATCAATGGATCATTCCCAATTCCTATTCCAACAAGAACGATGTTAACGTCATTATCTACAATGATAGGGGCGCGGAAGTGCTCAACGTAATGGGGTACCAAAACAACTGGCCTTCATCCTCCATGTCGTTCCAAAGTCAAAATATGGTATTCTATTACGTGGTGAAGAACGCCTCAACAACCCTTAAAAAAGGCACCATAACAGTTATTCGATAAATCCGAAATGAAGCTTTTAAAATACATACTTCCATTGTTATTGGCCGCTCAAGCCCTAACGACCACTGTGCAAGCACAGCAAGATGATCCCATTTTGCCATACCGTGTCGCGCCACAGAACCTTTTAAAGTTCAACCGGTTTCTAATCAACCCTACTTTCTCCACCGTTCGTGAAGACAAGTCCTATGTGAATCTGTTACACAGAAACCAATCGGTACAATTTCAGGATAACGACCAAACCTACTTTTTGAGCTACAGCGGCCGAATCGGAGATCGCAGCGGGTTGGGCCTTAGCCTTTACTCCCAAAAAATAGGTCCCATTTCGAACATAGGGATTTTGGCCAATTACGCCTACGGAATCAAACTTAGCGATAAAAGCAATTTTACCTTTGGGGGCAACCTTGCATACTACAGCACAGGTCTCGACAGAAATAATGTGGATGTCATTGACCCCAACGATTTTCTGTTGAACGGCACCGAAGACAGTAATATATTGTCGTTCCAGCCTGGCTTTAACCTATCCTATGGTAAGTTCGACTTTGGCGCCTATGCGGAAAACCTTATCGAATATAATTTGAAGACCAGCAAGTCATTGTCCGATTTCGGGGACAAGGCCTATTCGGCCCATTTACAGTACACCCACACTTTCGAGTCAGGTTCCGGAATTATGGAAAGTGCCCGATTGATGCCCTTGGGCCGTGTTCGAATGAACAGCCAAAGGGCGAGGTCGAACAACGCCAGTGATCTATCACTCGGGGGCAGTCTTATCTTAGACCTACCGAAACTAGGTTGGTTACAGGGAGGTTACGACAGTTTCTACGGAGCGTCGGCAGGGGTGGGCTTCAATATCAATCAACGACTTTCCCTTGGATATACCATGGAAAAAGGCTTGGCCAACGATTTTGATAATTTGGGAGTGACGCATGAAATATCGTTCGCCTATTCCTTCACACCTAATCTTACCGAAGACAGGGTCATGCTTGAAGAAGGCAATGATGATCTTGCAGAAACGGGGGAAATCGACCAGAACGACCTAGCGGACAACGAGGACATCGAAGAACTCAAAAGAAAACTGGCTGAAAATGATGCCATTATCGCGGAGCTGATGTTCCGTCAAGATTCACTGGAAGCCAACAGACAGAAAGATTTGGAGCGAAGATTCGAATTGGTCATGAAAATGGTGCGACAGGAAACCAATGGCCAACGTCCGGATATTGAAAACAAGGCGGAAGACCTCTTTTTAGCTGGCCAAGAAAAGCCTACAAGCCCTGGCCAAAAACACCAGCAACGATGGTTTTGTGCCCGATAGATGGGAAAACTGACAATGCAGCTAAGAAGAATGAAAGAAACGACGCGACCTGTAAAACAAGATGCTATTGCCGCTGCTGAAAAAACGCCGCAGAGACCGACTGCAGCCATAGACAAAGTAAACACCAAGGAAATCGGTGTTGTCTTCCAAGGAAGAAGTTGCTATAAAAAGTAGAAAATTCAAGAACCTTGAAGGCGTGGCCGATGGTTATTACATCGTCGCAAATGTCTATAAAGGTGGACAATACATGGAGAAGTTCATGGAGGGGTTAAACGAAAAAGGAATCGCATCGAATTATATCGACAACCCTGAAAACGGACTCAAATATGTATATCTCGAAAGGTATGATACCTGGGAAGATGCGGCGAATGCCTACAAGAGCGACTTGGGGGGCAACTATAGCGGCGCCAAATGGATCATGAACGTCGATAACCGATACACCAACGAGGCCTATGCCAGTAATGTTGAAAAAATCAAAGAGAAAACTTCGAAATACGAGGTAGACGTGTTACGAAAAAATGTAGTCGTTAAAGACAAGGTTCGGCCAATGAGGTCAATTCCAAAACCTACAAAATCGATGGTGTCGGGTCTGGATTCTACATCATTGCCAATGTTTTTGCCAACCCGAACAACGCCAGCCGATTTATCAAACTTATTGAATTCCTATGGCTTGAGCGCAAGCTACTTCATCAATCCCGAAAACAACTGGCGGTATGTGTACCTCAAGCGACATGAATCATGGAACAATGCCCTGATTTCTTACTATACAAGGTTAAATGATTCCTATAACGATAAAATGTGGATCATGCGCGTGAAACCAAACCGATTGGCATAACCTATTTTAGACAGGCCAATCCATCATTCGGTTTAAATCCATTCTACAACAAGGCTGGCTCCAATTGATTCTTGGGATCGCAATGCCCATTGTGAACCATCATTTTGAAATCGATGTCCCCTATCTTTTGGAAGTCTCGGAACTTTTTAATTCGAAGGAATTCACTCCATAGTGGCGCGTCAATACTACATTTTTCGTATACATTGATCACTACTTTTATATGGGTGACAAATTCTTTTTTTGCCGATCAATTTAGAATTTAAACATCCTATCAAGGTCAATTTTAAGCATCACAAATTGTAGTAATTCCACTCAATTAATCTTGGATTCTTCCTTCTCCAAGGATGCGATTTTGTTGTTCTTTCCTCTTTTCGATTGCCTTCAGAATTACAATCTACCCCTTAAAAATAGGGTGTTTGACAAATTCAAACCTTGTTAAAATCGTATTTCACAACATAAATGGACCATGCCACAACATTAAGTTCTAAGGCTTATGAATAAGGTGAATATTTGTGGTTGGTAGTTTCCGTTTCATGGCATTTTTTATTAACAATTGCCTTAAAATTTGAACGTTAGCCAAACCCAATTGAAAGACCATTGTATAAATGCTTGCTTGTAAAACCAAACTTGCTTACCAGATGAAAATTAAGTCTCCCAAGTTTCTCCTACTGATTTGCTTTCTTTTTCTAGGCGGTTTTACAGCCTTTTCGCAGGTCAAAGAATAATTTTGACGTGCGATATGAAAATGATATCCGCGGAGAAATCACCTTTATAGCGAACAACATCGTCAGCGCCCAACAAGCTGCCTATTGTGTGGGAAGTGGCCGAAGACAGGGTATGTTACCCCGCCATAACCCCAAACGACCCCTATAACAATACCGGCAACGCTTCCGATTATAACGATAATCTTAAACATGCAGTACATCGACGTTGACAGCAATGCAACAACGTTCAATTCGAGCAGTGCCACACTCGACATTCCCGACTCGGGCTGTTCCAAAGGTCCGCTATGCTGGACTTTATTGGTCGGCCGTATATGTCAACGCCAACAGGAGCAACATCAATCAGGTCAAATTTAGTCTCCCCGGCGGCGCATATCAAGACATCACCGCCGATGAAATCATTTTTGATGGTGCAGGAGATGCCGATTTTGGATATTATAGTCCGTACGCCTGCTACAAAGACATTACCGCCTTGGTCTCGGCCATGCCCGATCCCAACGGCGATTATTTTGTGGGCAATATCAGGGTGAGTACCGGAAGCAGCATATCCGGCGGGGTCTCTGGGGGATGGACCATGGTCGTGGTCTATGAAAACCCGAACCTGCCCGGAAGTAAGTTCATCACCACATTTGATGGTTATGCCGGTATTAAATCGGGGGAAACGGTAGACATTCCCGTCAACGGTTTTACGACCCTACCCGCACCTTTTCCCGTGAATGCCAATATCGGCGTTGCGGCCCTTGAAGGGGACAACAAAATTTCAGGAGACGGATTATCGATCAGGGCCGGTGGCCTACCCACGTTTACGGCCTTGGGCAACACCCAGAATCCCACCAATAATTTCTTTAATTCAAACATCACCATATTCGATGCCATCGTTACCACCCGTAATCCCAACAGTGTCAACACCTTGGGGTGGGATGTTGACCTTATGCAGATCGCCAATAATTTCAATACCGTCATCCCGAACGATGCCACCAGTGCCATCCTAAGGGCCAGTTCCTCACAAGACAAATACGATATTTTCTTTGCCTCGTTCGACGTGGAGATCATTGCCCCCAACATCGTTTTGGAAAAACGCGTTGAGGATATTGGCGGGAACGATATTACGGGCCAAGGGGTAAACCTTGGGACAGACCCTTGGATTATGTGCTGTCGTTCCAAAACATCGGTAACGATGATGCTGCCAATTTTACCATTAGGGATATACTTGCCCATCAATGTGACCTTGGACGAGTCGAACTTCGTTTTGCCTCCCGGAGTCACCTATAGCTATGATGCCGGGACCAGGACCGTAATTTTTACCGTTCCCAACAACCGTGTTGAAGAGGGCGATCCGGCATATACCATTCGCATGCGGGTGCAGGTAGCCGAAAACTGTTTTGATTTTGTAAATGCCTGTTCCGACCTTATCCAAAACCTGGCCTATCGCCACCTACCAAGGGGTTGAAAATACGGCCCAGATCACCGATGACCCTAGTGTTTCCGACTTCGACAGTTGCGGATTCGTGGTGCCCGGTGCGACTAACTTTTTGCTGGACGACTTGGCCGAATGTAATTTCAACAGAACCGTTGAACTCTGCGGCAGTAGTGTACTCCTTGATGCGGGTGATGGTTTTGATGGTTATGATTGGGTGAGGGACGATAATAACAATGGCCAGATCGATGCTTCGGATACCGTGCTAAACGACGGCGATCCCGATAATGATCCAAGCACCATGGTGGTCACCCAGTTGGGCACCTATATCGTCGATAAAATCGCCACCGACCCCTGTAAAGGATTTAAGGAAATCATTACCGTAGAGCCTTATGGGTCGAACCAAGCCAACCCCATTATTACCTATTTCAATTCGGTGAACGGCGATGCCGACCCATCGAATGACATTGAAGGTGAAATCGTGACCTGTTCCACCGATGGATCGTTGCTGCCCAAATTATTTCTTTGTGGCATCAATGACACCAAACTTTTACAGGTAAATATTGTAGACGCCCAAAGCTTGACCTGGGAAAAATTGGATGAGGCCAGTTGTGCCGCAGTAGGCGATGATTGTGCCAATAAAGACCTTTCCTGTACATGGAGCCCTGTAGGCGCCGGGAACAACTATACGGTAGCCAGTGAAGGCAAGTACCGCTTGGCCGTTACCTATCAAAATGGCTGTACCAATCGATTCTATTTCAACGTTTTTCAGAATACCCTCGATCTTCAGTACGACAAGAACGATATTCATCTGTACCACCCCTGGTAATATTACCATTACCAATCTGGGGAACGGTTATGGATATCAATTGGTTGACGCGGCGACCAATGCCATCTTGACACCCTTTAGCGCAAACAATGGTCCAAGCTTTGATTTTGGCCCTGGACAAAATGGGGGGTACCGCATTGAGGTCACCCAATTGGATGGTTCCGGAATACCGATACCAGGTGCTTGTATCTTTAGTACTCCGGACATTGGCATATTGGAACGGGATTTTCAAGTTGCGGTCAGCACCACGCCGGCGACCTGTATTGCACTTGGATCTATAAACTTTCAAGTATCCAATGTCGAACCCAACTACGAATATGAAATTCGGATTGGATGATGGTTCCAATGGCGGATTGGGAACTTTGGTCGATAATGAAGCCGCCCAACCAGATAACAATTTCACCTTTAGCAACCTGAATCCCGGTAACTATATTGCCATTGCCCGCACCGACGACGGCTGTTTCTATAGCGAGCAGGTAACCATTGTCGATGAGGACGATCTGGACCCTGAATGCTAGAGTTGCCCAGCAGATTATCTGTGGAAACGGGGTTGTTCGCATGGAAGCTACCGGTGGTGGTAGCGCCTTATTCCTACGCGATTTGGACCTATGTGGATGAAGGTGGAACCACGATAACTTCCTATCCAACGGTTCAGGATATTCCCTCCTCGGAATACCAAGCCAGTGTTGATTTTTGAGATTACCGCTCCCGGTGATTACACCTTTGTTGTGGTCGATGATAACAACTGTTATTGTCTTTTCAAATACGGTAACCCTTACCGAGATGGAAATCGACATACCACTGCCTTCACCGATGAAACCTGCTTCGGCGTTGAGGACGGATGCATTTCGGTCAACGTCACCAACAGTAACGGTTTTACCTTAACCTATTTTTTAACATATCCGGATAATACGACGATTACCAATGCCTCAGGCACATTTACGAATCTGCCCGCAGGCAATTACCTTTTGGAAATAGTTCAGACCAATGGTCCGAATTCCTGCGATCTTCAGGAAAATTTCACCATCGGTGGTCCTATCGATCTAGTTTCGGCCGATGCGGTCCTTACCCAGCCCTATACCTGTCTGCAGACGGGACGGTCCAGGCCCAGAACGTCACCGGCGGGACCGCGGCCCTACCAGTACAGCATCGACGGCATCAACTTCGTCGGCCTCCGATACCTTTACCGGGCTCACCGATGGGACCTATACGATCACGGTCCGCGACGCCAGCGGCTGTACCTTCGTGACCCCTGCGGTGATCATCCCTGCGCTCGACCCCCCAACGGACATCTCCTTTGCGGCAACGGCGCCCAACTGTCCCGCACAGACCTCCGACGTGACCCTGACCGTCACCGACGGGACCGGGGCCATCACCTATGAGATCATCGCCCCGGCGGCCGTGAACAACGGCAACGACAACGTATTCTTGGGGCTCGGCGCCCGACACCTATACCTTCAGGGTCACCGATGCCAACGGCTGTTCCTATGAAGAGAATTTTACCATTACCCCGGTCGCCCCTATCCAAGTCTTGGCCGGTCCCTGGTCAGTAATGCCTCCTGTGTGGGTGCGTCCGACGGGGCAGTGGACTTCGCCGTGAGCGGGTTCGCGACCACCTACGCATACTCCGTGAACGGGGGGGCGCCCGTCACCGCACAATCCGCCGCGACGATCAACCTCACAGGCCTTGCCGCCGGCGACTACACCATCGTGGTCACCGATGAGGCCACCAACTGTACCGATACCGATACCATCACCGTTAGCGAGCCCGCATTGCCGTTGGCCTTTACCTTCGCGGTATCGCCCCTGACCTGTTCGGCCGACGGGTCGGTGACCATCACCGCCACCGACGGATGGGGAGGGTACAGCTACCAGGTGCAGAAACCCGACCTGAGCATCCTCGGGCCACAGGCGAGCAACGTCTTCCCGGGGCTCGACCTTACCGGTACCTATACCGTGAGCGTCACCGATGGGGGCGGATGTACCATCACCGATACCTTCGACATCGTCGCGCCGGCCAACCCGACCGTGACCCTGGACCCCACCACCGACCTTTGCTACGATCCCGCGACCGGGGTGAGCCTTACCGCCAATGCGGCGGGCGGCGTATCGCCATATACCTATAGCCTGAACGGGGCCCCGTCACAGGCCGGGAACGTGTTCAACAACCTCACGCCCGGATCCTATACCGTGGTGGCCACCGATGCCTACGGGTGCAGCGGGACCTCCAATACCGTGACCATAGCACCGCAACTGTCTGTCTCCGCCACCTTGACCAAGGAACTCGACTGTACCGGCACCCCGGACGCGGTCATCGACATCACCATAAACGGCGGATACGCCGCCTTCGCCTACCAGGTGAACGGGGGCGCCAGCACGCCGGTGGTCGGCAACACCTTTAGCCATACCACCGCCGTCGACGGATCCTTCACCTTCCTGGTCACCGACAGCGGAGGCTGTACCGCGCAGACCACCGTGGTGATCGACCCGATCACCAATCCCGTGGCCGCCCACAATGCCACCGACCCCTCCTGTGACGGGGCCGCCGACGGCAGCGTGGAGATCGTCATAGACCCGAACTTCGGGACGGCGCCCTACCAGGTCGACTTCGACGGGGCCGGGCTGTCCGCACAGACCCTGTACACCGGCCTTAACGCCGGCACCTACAACTATACGGTACAGGACAGCAAGGGATGTACCTACACCGACAGTGCAACGCTTACCGCCCCGAACCCCATCGGCGCCGATGCGGTCCTTACCCAGCCCTATACCTGCCTGCAGGACGGGACGGTCCAGGCCCAGAACGTCACCGGCGGGACCGCGCCCTACCGAGTACAGCATCGACGGAATCAACTTCGCGGCCTCCGATACCTTTACCGGGCTTACCGATGGGACCTATACGATCACGGTCCGCGACGCCAGCGGCTGTACCTTCGTGACCCCTGCGGTGATCATCCCTGCGCTCGACCCCCCAACGGACATCTCCTTTGCGGCAACGGCGCCCAACTGTCCCGCACAGACCTCCGACGTGACCCTGACCGTCACCGACGGGACCGGGGCCATCACCTATGAGATCATCGCCCCGGCGGCCGTGAACAACGGCAACGACAACGTGTTCTTGGGGCTCGGCCCCGACACCTATACCTTCAGGGTCACCGATGCCAACGGATGTTCCTATGAAGAGAATTTTACCATTACCCCGGTCGCCCCTATCCAAGTCTTGGGGTCCCTGGTCAGTAATGCCTCCTGTGTGGGTGCGTCCGATGGGGCAGTGGACTTCGCCGTGAGCGGATTTACCGCCACCTATGCCTATTCCATCAACGGGGCCGCGGCCATAACCGGACAATCGGCGGCCACGATCAACCATATAGGCCTCGCCGCGGGCGACTACACCATCGTGGTCACCGACGAGACCACCCTCTGTACCGATACCGATACCATCACCGTTAGCGAGCCCGCATTGCCGTTGGCCTTTACCTTCGCGGTATCGCCCCTGACCTGTTCGGCCGACGGGTCGGTGACCATCACCGCCACCGACGGATGGGGAGGGTACAGCTACCAGGTGCAGAAACCCGACCTGAGCATCCTCGGGCCACAGGCGAGCAACGTCTTCCCGGGGCTCGACCTTACCGGTACCTATACCGTGAGCGTCACCGACGCGGGCGGATGTACCGTCACGGCCACCTTCGACATCGCCGCTCCGGCCAACCCGACCGTGACCCTGGACCCGACCACCGACCTGTGCTACGATCCCGCGACCGGGGTGAGCCTTACCGCCAATGCGGCGGGCGGCGTCCCACCATATACCTATAGCCTGAACGGCGCACCGTCACAGGCCGGGAACGTGTTCAACAACCTCACGCCCGGATCCTATACCGTGGTGGCCACCGATGCCTACGGGTGCAGCGGGACCTCCAATACCGTGACCATAGCACCGCAACTGTCTGTCTCCGCCACCTTGACCAAGGAACTCGACTGTACCGGCACCCCGGACGCGGTCATCGACATCACCATAAACGGCGGATACGCCGCCTTCGCCTACCAGGTGAACGGGGGCGCCAGCACGCCGGTGGTCGGCAACACCTTTAGCCATACCACCGCCGTCGACGGATCCTTCACCTTCCTGGTCACCGACAGCGAAGGCTGTACCGCGCAGACCACCGTGGTGATCGACCCGATCACCAATCCCGTGGCCGCCCACAATGCCACCGACCCCTCCTGTGACGGGGCCGCCGACGGCAGCGTGGAGATCATCATAGACCCGAACTTCGGGACGGCGCCCTACCAGGTCGACTTCGACGGGGCCGGGCTATCCGCACAGACCCTGTACACCGGGCTTAACGCGGGCACCTACAACTATACGGTACAGGACAGCAAGGGATGTACCTACACCGACAGTGTGACCCTTACCGCCCCGAACCCCATCGACGCCGATGCGGTCCTTACCCAGACCTATACCTGTCTGCAGGACGGGACGGTGCAGGCCCAGAACGTCACCGGCGGGACCGCGCCCTACGAATACAGCATCGACGGCATCAACTTCGTGGCCTCCGATACCTTTACCGGGCTTACCGATGGGACCTATACGATCACGGTCCGCGACGCCAGCGGTTGTACCTTCGTGACCCCTGCGGTAATCATCCCGGCCCTGGACCCCCCAACGGACATCTCCTTTGCGGCAACGGCGCCCAACTGTCCCGCACAGACTTCCGACGTGACCCTGACCGTCACCGACGGAACCGGGGCCATCACCTATGAGATCATCGCCCCGGCGGCCGTGAACAACGGCAACAACAACGTGTTCTTGGGGCTGGGCCCCGACACCTATACCTTCAGGGTCACCGATGCCAACGGCTGCTTCTATGAAGAGAACCTTACCATCAACCCGGTCGCCCCGATAACCGTGGCCGGCACACTCGTCAACAACGTGTCCTGTGTGGGTGCGTCCGACGGGGCAGTGGACTTCGCCGTGAGCGGGTTTGCCGCCACCTATGCCTATGCCATCAACGGGGCTGCGGCCATCACGGGCCAATCGGCCGCGACCATCAACCTGATCGGCCTTGCCGCGGGCGACTACACCATCGTGGTCACCGACGAGACCACCCTCTGTACCGATACCGATACCATCACCGTTAGCGAGCCCGCATTGCCGTTGGCCTTTACCTTCGTGGTATCGCCCCTGACCTGTTCGGCCGACGGGTCGGTGACCATCACCGCCACCGACGGATGGGGAGGGTACAGCTACCAGGTGCAGAAACCCGACCTGAGCATCCTCGGGCCGCAGGCGAGCAACGTCTTCCCGGGGCTCGACCGTACCGGCACCCATACCGTGAGCGTCACCGACGCGGGCGGATGTACCATCACCGATACCTTCGACATCGTCGCGCCGGCCAACCC
>CAVOXM010000007.1:695000-696578 GCA_963700435.1 uncultured Flavobacteriaceae bacterium | reverse complement strand
GGCTTCCATTAAAGATTATATGACCAATGTTCCCGGCGTATTTGTGGCCGGTGATCAGAGAAGGGGCCAGTCGCTCATCGTTTGGGCGATTTCGGAAGGCCGACAGGCCGCCTACTATATCGACACCTATTTGATGGGATCATCGCTCCTGCCCCTCAAGGGGGAAGGAGATCTTCCTAGACTATAATTTATCATTTGAATTGCTGATGGGGAGACCTTTTCCAGTGTTGGGAAGGTCTCCTTTTGATTGGTGCCGTTGTTCAAAAGAACCACCATTTTAGTGGTTGGATGGTCGATGTCAAATTCGAATCGTTTTATTACGGATCAGGGGCCTGGCCCAAAAAGCAAGGAACAGGATATAGGCCAGGGCCACAAAAATAAGCATCATCCCCGCCTGTAAAGAGACCCGATCACTGATTGCCCCGATCAGGACCTGTACCACAGCCCCGCCCATGATACCGGTCATCAGGATGCCCGTAAAAGAACCATGGTGCAATCGTACCGAATTGAGGGCCAACGACATCAAAATGGGATACATGACCGAAAGAAAAAAACCGGAACCCATAAAAGCGACATGTGACATCCCGGATGATCCGAAGAGTGCCAACGCCAAGCTCAAAATGGCCAAGACCGTAAAAATTTTCAACACGATTTTACTGTCCATTAATTTAAGCAGGAGCAGTCCAACAATGCCCCCTACGGTCATCAGTCCCCAAAAATTGCCCACGGCGTTCGCCCCGATGGTCTCATAATCGTATCCGTGGTATAGTTGCAAATATTTTGACATCCAGTACGAAATCCCTTGCTCCACGCCCACATAGGAGAAAATTCCAAAAAAATACAAGATCACCGCTTTCTTTTTAAAAAGGTCAAAGTAGCTTTCCTTGGTCCCCACCCTTTCCTCCTCCGTAAGCGCCACTTTCGGCAATACCGTGATCAAGATCACGAATATCATGACCAGGCTGATCACGGCAAAGAGCCAGTACATCGAAACCCATGCCATCCCTGGTGGCAACAATTGTGATAGGTTTCGAATGAGCCAACCTTGGGCACTGGCCTTATCGCCCAAATGGAAAACCAACCAGGAATATACTTGTGGACTTAGAAAAGAGGCGGCCCCAAAAATCAATTGTGCCAAGACCGAGGTAAAGGCATAATGTTCTTCCCCTCCCGCGACCCTTAGCAGGGGATTGATGACGACCTGTAAAACGGCCATGGCCGTACCAATGCAAAACAGGGCGATCAAAAAAACACCGAAGGTTGGGAAGAGGGCGAAAAGGAGTGCGCCGAAAAGGGACAGGGCAAAGGCCACCACCATCAGTTTCTTTGCGCCATATTTCTCGAGCAGGAATCCGGAGGGAATCGACATGATGCCGTAGGCGATAAAAAAGGCGAATGGCAAAAAACCGGCCATGGTTTCGGTAAGCATGAAACTGGAGGAAACGCTCGGATTGAGCGCACCCAGAATATTGGTGAGAAAGGATATCACAAAAAAGACGACCAGGATGAGCACTACGATCCGGTAATTTTTTTGTGATCCCATTTATTTTTTCGTTAAATATAGGGGATTCGATAGTT